>VMGJ01000008.1 GCA_007376485.1 Parcubacteria group bacterium Licking1014_17
GAATCCATATCCCCAGTCAATTGTTTCGCCCTACCGAGCCCGCATTAGTTTTCGGGGTTCTCTGCAAAATGGGTTCTGACTTTTTCAAACAAACACCACTGAAGCAAACCACCTGCGCGGTTTGCATGGGGATTCGAACGGCGTAGCATGTCCCGAGCGCAGTTGGTGCGAGGGGCGCGAGTCGGTGGCTAGGCCAAATTTTCGGAAGAAAATTTGAGCCGAAGCCAATTCCCGGTAGGTCCACCAAATATGTTTCAATTAGAACCACAATTCTTTGATATTTTTGGAGTTATTGGTTTTATTTATATTGTTATTTTGTCTTTGTTGACGTTGCGCGGTAAAATTCTACCAAAATGGGTATTTATCATATTATTTTTAATAGGGATCACCGGGTTACTCGTTGATAGTTTAGTGGTTTTCACATTCTACTTGAGATAGACCGCACTATATTTTCAAGTCTTGTATCGACTGTCTCCAAGCATTTATGAAAATATTTAAGAAAGTACAACACGAATATTTTGAAGCAGTGTCAGAAGGCAGGAAGCAATTTGAAATTCGCCTGGCGGATTTCAAATATAAACCCGGCGACACGCTGGTATTAATGGAGCAAAAACAGGGTAAAAAAGAATTAAGCGGCAGGAAGATAGAATGTGAGATACTTTTTACGATTAACACAAAGACCGCCGAAAAGTTTTGGACCAAGAAAAAAATTAATAAATATGGGCTGGCGGTTTTATCTCTCCGGAGAAAATTCAAGTTTAAGTAGGAATTGAAAAAGCCCGCTGACACTGTAAGCATAAGTATCAGCGGGCTTTACTCCAGACTCTCACACCAAGAGAAAAATGAGCATCATACTTTCTGGAAAGGCGGCATAATTAGACCTCCCTTTCTCGTGACATTATCTATAGGTTTATGCCAATACCCCGCACCATACTTGGAATTTTGTATGGCGACTGCATTATACCAGAACTATCAACAAGCGCAAGCCCCAAAACCCATATATTGTTTTTGAGTTGATTTGTGTTAAATTTATCCCAGATGCAGAAACAATATACCCAGCGCTTTGAGCAGAGGCCGAGATTGAACCACCAGATCAAGGCACCGGAAGTTAGAGTCATTGGCCCCGAGGGCGAGAATCTGGGCGTCTTGGATATCCAGACCGCTTTGCGCGCCGCCGAGGACAGGGGGCTTGATTTGGTTGAAATAAACGCCACCGTCAAGCCGCCGCTGGCCAAAATTGTGGACTACAACAAGTATCTTTACATGAAGGAAAAGCGCGAACGCGAGTCAAAAGCCAAGCAATCCAAAGGCCATGCCGGCGAGATGAAAGAAATACAGGTAGGTTACAAAACCGATACCCATGATCTGGGAATAAAAGCCAAACAGGCGGATAAATTCCTGGCGAAGGGTTACCGGATTAAAATTGTCCTAAGGTTGAGAGGCAGGGAAAAAACCATGGTAAATATCGGCAAACAGAAGCTTGAGGGCTTTACAAAACTCATAAGTTTAATTTATACTGTTGAAACGCCTATTAAGGCATTCCCGGGTGGCGTCTCGATATTAATCAAGCCGGGGAAGTAATCATGCCAAAAATGAAACTGAAAACATCAAAATCCGCCCTAAAACGGTTCAGATTCACGGCTACCGGGAAGGTTTCGAGGCGTAAAACCAGACTGAATCATTTTAACGCCAAGGACACCGGAAGCACCCGCAGAAATAGGCGAAAAACCAAGAACATAACCGTCAGCCAGAAAAAAGACATAAAGAATTTAATGCCGTATGAAAATGTTCTTGACCGCTAATTTTTAATCATAAATAAAAAATGCCAAGGGTTAAAAGGGGCAAAACAGCCAACAAAAGAAGAAAGAATCTGCTTAAGCACACCAAGGGCTTTAAGTGGACGCGCAAAAGCAAATACCGCCAGGCGAAAGAAGCCTTGCTTCACGCCTGGTCTTTTCAGTTTAAAGACCGCCGGGTAAAAAAAAGGAATTTCAGAAGACTGTGGCAGATTCAAATCGGGGCGGCCGCGAAAGAGCACGGCATTTCATACAGCAAGTTTATAAACGGACTGAAGAAAGCAAAAATAGAAATCGACAGAAAAATACTGTCGTTGCTGGCACAAAAACACCCGGAAATTTTCAAAAAAATCATCGAGGTAGCGCAGTCTTCAAAGTAACGGCAACATAAAAAAAACCGCCCCTTCGGCAAGCCTAGGGTGGTTTTTTGTTGGTAGCAAATTTCGTGTCACATCAGTAAAGGCGTGGTACGGAGAACAGCCAGAAGATAAAGCCCTGTAAATTACTGCTTGCCACCGTGGTGGAATCCGCCATGGAATCCAGTATATTTTTAAGACGATTGCTAACGGAATCAAAATAATAATCCAGCCGCAACAAATCTATATATCCATTAAAATTTGTGTGTTCGGCGGGTGTTGGAGTTACTGTTTCCAAAATTGTTTTGTCCCGCAATATTACGGGGGGTTCCGATTGTTCCCGCGCGCCGGAAATGAAGCCCTGCAACTGCTGGGTGATTCTGTAAATAAAGTCCACCGGCAAGCCCAAATAGTTCTGGATGCTATCGCCGACTAAGCTTATGTAGTAGCCGAGTGTTACCGCGCTTTCGCCCTTAACTTTACCTTTGCCTTTGTCTTTTTCTTCAGGGGTAGGAGTAGATGTGGGCGACGGAGTTGGGGTTAGAGTTTCAGTCGGGGTCGGGGTCGGAGTAGCGGAAGCGGTAGCAATAGGCGTGTTTGATGGAATTACTGATTCAGTGGGAGTCGGGGTCGCTGAAGGAGAAACAGTTGGCGACTCCAAAATAGTCGGCGACGGTATGATAGATACGGATTCAACAGGAGTTGAACTTGCGTTTGGCGATGGTGAATAAGATTCGGAAGGCGTCGGGCTGGATGTCGGCGATGACACAGGCGATGACGAAGATAGTAAATCCGAAGGAATTATCGGCGGTTCGCAATACCCCGGCGCGGTCTTGGTTACACCGTTTTCCACGGCCAGACAGTATGGCTGGCTGGTCGCAGTGTCGAACATCGTTATGCCTTTGGTGATTTCCATACTGCTGGCTTTGCCCCTGCCAGTCTCCAACGTGTCAACCGTCAACCGGCTGGTTTTCATCATATTCAGAAGAATTGCCAATAAAGATTTAATATTTTTCGCTTGAGAGCCGTTACCGTTTCCATTGTTAAAACTGGAAGAAGCAAACTCGCCGAACAGTTGGTCAAGCGCCGATGAAGAAGAACCGCCCGAACTGTTGTCTAAACTGGCATCATACCAGATAGAATTAATGCGGGCGACAATCCGGCGTTGCTTGCCCGTAAGATCGGGAATATCACGGGTTGCGTCCAGATTCGATTCGGCTAAAGTTTTCGGGTCGGTGCCGTCAAAATCTTCCAGCGCCGTGCCGATGATTTTACCGGAAGACGCCGCTTTCATCGCTACGCCTGGAACTGATGAAGACGTGAGATAGTCTCCCTTCTTCACAGAACCTCCATCCAGAGAAACATTAATTGCCGTTCTGCCATTCACCGCCACATTGACCGTGTTGCTGTCCCGAGTTCCAAGTGAAAGCGCCCCGGTGTCACTGATGACACCCAATACGTCCCTGTCATATGAACCGCTGCTCAATCTTACATAAGCCGCGAGGTTTGAAGCCGTATCCAGACTGACGACATCGCCAACGGTAAATAGTGATTTATTATCAACATAATATTGTTCTGAAATATTGGCAGTACTGATAATATCTTTTTCGGTGGTATCACCTTTAACTACACCTACAACTTTACTTTTGACGACATTAAGCGCCAGTTGAGGACTTAAATCCGGGTCATCAACCCAGACTCTCATATAGCCGATATCAAGATTAGAATTTGCCGGCAAAGTGCTTATTTCATGCGCCGCGACGCTTAAAGTAAGATTCGCTGAAGGCACGTTGTTTGCCCCGTTATGGGTAACAACCAGTCTATCGTCAATATAAAACTTCACTTGATTTGGATTCGTCGTTCCGTCAATATCGGCTCTCATGCGGTGAAAGGCGGTGGTATCAACTGAAACACTTGTTGAGGAAGTAGTAGTAACTCCGCCATTTATAGTCACCGCCTCCCAGCTCGAATCCTGGTCTTTTCTGAAATAAACGCCATTGGTGGGGGCGGCCGACAAATCAGCGTCATTTCCCCTATTCGTAAAACCGAACTCCACGCCAAAACCTTTGTTCGTAACGGATGGTTTAACGGAAATATCAAACGAGGGGCTGTTTGAAGCCTGAATGGCGTAGGACACGTCATCCACGGTTCCGAAATAGATATACCCAGACCCCCCCGTTCCATCGTTGCTGGCATCTACAGCAATCCGCGCGTAAGGAATTGTATCATCAGGAATACTGAACTGTCCGTTTCCGGCATTAACACTGTTGGTTGAATCAAAAGCGATTCTGCAGGCTGTAAAGTTGGTATCGCTCGTTGTCGGAACAGGGATTTGACTGGTACCACTAAAGGCAATGCCGCAGGCGCCCAACCAGCTTTCGTCAAAAAACTTGTATTTGGTGTTGATTATCCTTCCCCTTAAATACACGTCGCCCGAAATTGAAGCCGTGCCGCCGACCTCAAGAGCCGTGTCCAAATTATTGCCGCTATTGACGCCCAATCCGGTGCTGAAGTAGCCGCTCTTCCACCGGTAATTTGGATCGCCAAGATAATAAGCATTGTCGCTCCCCGGGTCAAAATTAGCGGAGCTGGAAGCGGCTGTCGTCTGGTCAGTTCCGCAACTGAATTTTCCGGTGCTCACATCCCACAAAAGCTTGCTGGTATCCGCCGTATCGCAGTCCACCAGATTAGCCCCAAATAACTGGGAGACTGAAGCGCGGCCGACGTCCAAATTGCCCGAAATGGAAGCATACCCGCCTACCCAAAAATTTCCGGACATGGAGGCGGCACCAAGTATTTCCAGTGATTGTTCGGGAGTACTTGTCCCAATTCCCACTCTATTTACTCCCGAATCTATCACGAAAGTGTTTGAGTCAAAATTCCACTCGCCGGCGGCGGTGTGGGAAGCAGTGTTAGAGAAATTCCAATTACCCGAAACGGTTGAGTCCTGCGAGAGCGAAGCTGGGCCGCCGGTGCCCCAATCCATATTGACAATGCTTTCGGTTGAACCGGAAGCAGTCAAAGTGAATTTGCCCGGGTCAAAATTCAAAATGGTTGCGGCGGCAAGATTTTGAACTCCGCCTTCTTCGGTTTTAATGCCGCCCGCATCGGTTCCGCAGCTAAACTTGCCGGTGGAATAATCCCAAAGTAATTTTGAAGATGTCGTGTTATCGCAGTCCACCAGTCCCGAACCAAAAGTTTGCGAAGCCGAAGCCCAGCCGAGAGTTTCGAAATTGCCGGCAACCGAAGCGTTGCTGTCGAAATACGCCTGACCGTTGGTTTCAAGCAAGCCGGAGATCAAGACGTCGCTGACGGCAGAAAGACTATGGCCGGTGAGGTCGGTGCCAAAACGGGAATACGAGCGGCTGGCGCTCGTTGTACCGCCGACCTGTAGTCCGCCTGAAGTGAAAAGATTTGAAGCGCTGGCGGTGCCTTCAACCTCAAGCTTGGTGAGAGGCATACTTGTCCCGATTCCGACTTTTCCGCTGTTGGTATTATAGATGTCGCTACTTGAAGAAGCCCAGCCAAGATTGCTGTTTATGTATTTCAAAATCTGGAGCAGGCTCCCGTTCTGACTGGCGGAAATAGCGGATGAATCGTAGGAAGTACTGGCGATGGATTCATAAATCTGTTCAAGAGTATACATCGTTGAGGCGGGGCTTGATGAGGGCGTGAGAGAACCGGCACGAACGGCAACAACGACAAATAAGGTCGCCGCAACAACAATGAAACCAAACTTGGCAAGGTCGGCAATTAGATTGTGGCGATTATTGGTCATATTAATCTGCTCCCCGTCATTTCTTGCGGTTTTTCAAACCCAAGCAAAGCCAAAACGCTCGGGGCTACATCAATAACACTGGCGGTATAATTTTCCGAAGCCAGAGAAATTAAACTTTTTCCGGTAGCGCCAACTTCCAAGCCCTTGCCTACAAAAATTGTCACCACGTTGTTTGACGAATGCTGGGTGTCTGGACCGCCGGTAAGCGGGTCAATCATTTCTTCAACGTTCCCATGGTCGCAGGTGATGATGACCGCCGTTTCCGGATTTTTCACCGCTTCGGTCACGACTTTCTGGACGCATTGGTCAACGACAGTAACACCTTGGGTACCGGCTTCAACGTTGCCTGTGTGTCCTGTCATATCGGGATTGGCGTAATTAATCACGTACAGCGACGTGTCATCCCCAAGTCGTTCAAGAATTTTTTGCGTCACTTCGTCGGCTGACATTTCTGGATGCTCAATATAGCCCTTGCCCTTCAATTTCCGCGACGATATGATAATCCTCTCTTCCCCCGGATATGGATCCTGTTTGCCGCCGCCGAAAAAGCTCGTAACGTGGGCTTCTTTTTCTTTTTCAGAAATCCTAAGCTGCTTAAGATTATTCTTGCTTATAAAATCGCCCAAAGAATTAACAATATTTACCGGTCTGTAGGCGACTTCCTGAACGGGAATTTTATCTGAATAAAACGACATTGTGCAGAGGAAAAGATTCTGGGGACGATTGCCTTTGGGAACGAACCCCTCCTTCGCCAAGGATTCGGAGGGCAAGGCGAAAGCGCTGACGATCTGCTTCATGCGGTCATTGCGATAATTGAAGAATAAAACCGCGTCATTGTCCTTGATGGTAGCCACCGGCTGCCCGCCCGAGTCGGGCTGCGTTACCGCCGCCGGCGGAATAGAATCGTCTATTTCGCCTTTCACATGGTGTGCTTTCAGGTATTCTTTGACGTTTTCGGTTTTTTCACCTTCGCCGTCCACCATAACTTTCCATGCTTTTTCTATGAGGTCCCAGTTAAGAACGCGGTCCATGGCAAAAGTTCTGCCGCCGATAGAGGCGATTTTTGCGCCTGATTCAATCAAAAACGGAGCAAGACGGTCTAAACTTGCCAGCGATTCCGTTGGTCCGCAGTCCTCGCCGTCGGTAATTAAATGCAGATAAACCCTGCTGAAACGGCTCATAATCATGAGTTTAAGAAGCGCGAAGAGATGGTCTTCGTGGGCGTGAATCCCGCCCGGGCTGAAACAGCCGATAATGTGAATGTTTGATTTGTTCTGCCGACAGTGCTCAATGGTTTTCAGAAACGCCTGATTCTGGAAAAAATCGCCGCTGGTTATGTCCCTGTTTATGCGCGACCAGTCCTGGACGATAATTCTTCCCGAGCCGATGGCTGAATGGCCGACTTCGGAATTGCCGAATTTTCCCCAAGGCAGGCCCACCGCCAGCCCGGCGGCGACGGTGCTGAACGAGGGATAATTTGCCACGAGCGAATTTATAAAAGGCGTGCCCGAAAGCGTGACCGCGTTGCCCGGCCCGGCATTAGCCAAGCCGAAGCCGTCAAGAATAATTATTAAAACTTTTTTGAACGAATAATTCTTCATAAATCGAATATCCGTGCTATCCAGCCGCGTTTGGCTGTTATCGGAACGTTAACTGAACGCTGGGGCATTACATCAGCCGGCGTTACTGCTGAAATTGTGTACTCCCCTTTATCCGAAAGCAGGAAGTATCTGCCCATGGAATCAGATATGGCAAAGTTCTTCCTTAGGCCCATCATGTCATCGAGCATCACCAAGGCGTAAGGCAGGGGACGTTTCGATTCTCTGTCCTTGATGACGCCGAAAGACCTTTCTCTGATTTCACCGACGAAGCGGAATAAATTCACCAAAGCAAAAACGGCAAGCACCAGAAAATTAGGCCAGGTCGGGTGAATAATAAATATCAAGGGCAGGATAACGAGCGAAACCCAGAATGCCACGTCAGCCAGGATAATCATTCCCCTGCTTAATTTCATATTTGATACGGACCATATTTTTTTCTTGGCTTCGCCGACGGGGTCGATCGGGATGTCGAACATTACGGGCTTACCGGGTTCAATTTTAACCATTTCCCCATGATAAATATTCTGGTATAAAATTTGGTCGCTGTTGTCCGGCGTTTTGGCGCTCGGAAAAACAAAATCCTTACCTTCGACATTCAGTTTGCATTCAAGAAAACTGCCCATAATAGTTTCAGGGCTGACCAAAAATCCGTATCTTCCCTGGCGGTCGGTGACTCTCGATTCAAGCACGCGCATATCCTTGCTGATTACCTGAACTCTGATGAACGGAAGTGGTTCTTTCGTCACCGAATTATAAACTATACCCCAATGACCCCGGCGTTTTCTGATCCCGAACAGTATTAGAAAATTATCTAATAAATAAGCCAGAAAGCCGGTGATACTTGAACCGGGAGATAAAAGCGATAGTGCGCTGGCGGCTGTTGAGGCGGAAAATAACAGCGTGGTCGTAGTCGAAACTTTTTCCGAAACGCTGACAACCTTTTCGGGCATGACCGTATTGATATCTATTCCCGGCGGCGCGCCTGGAGGAATCGAACCTGACGGCGGGCTGCTTGGACCGACGCTTGTTGAAGGCGGTGTTGTCGGCAGTCCGCTGTTCATCGGCGGTTGCAAAACTGACGCTGAAGGCGTTGGTGTTACAACCGGCAATACCGTTGGGCCGAAAGATACTGCGGGTGTTGTCGTCGGGCTCGAAGAAATTGTCGGATTGGCTGTAACAACCGGGCCGCCCGGGCCGTTTGTCGTTGGTATCGGAGTTGGTGTCGGACCCTGACCACCTAATACTCCGGGCCGCCAGCTTGTTTTAACTTTAAAATCAACTGCTCCGCATGAATTTTGATTGCTGCAGTTAAAATTAACCCAGCCGATATTTTCTCCCCAGGCATAACCCTCGAAATAGCCGTCTTTATTTATCGTTACACCGCCGGCAGTTGGTTGAAAATTAATCCAGCCGATATTTTCCCCCCAGGCGTAACCGCTTAACGATCCAACCACGGTATTTTTAACTCCATAATTTACGGTTGCGCACGAATCCGTGTTCGAGCAATTCAAACTAACCCAGCCCCCATTTTCGCTCCAAGCATAACCGCTCATATCACTATCACTGATAATCACGCTTCCCTGCAATGCGCCGAAATTAACCCAGCCCAAATTTTCGGACCACGCGTATTTGTCACTACTGTCAATCGTCCC
This sequence comes from Parcubacteria group bacterium Licking1014_17, assembly GCA_007376485.1. Lineage (GTDB taxonomy): Bacteria > Patescibacteriota > Minisyncoccia > 2-02-FULL-40-12 > IGHO2-01-FULL-4-A > VMGJ01. Next base: position 9,184 of record VMGJ01000008.1, read on the forward strand.
TGTCGCGGCGTTCACGTTATTTGTTTTTATAAGTAATGCCATTATTAACAACACCAAAAAATATTTATTCATTTTATCAGCATGAATTTCCGTTCATTTTTTTTATAATGCACTTGCCGATTTCAATCGCCGATTTGTTCGCGTCGCCGGAGTACGAAGAAGAATCAAAAGTCCCGAGAATCGCTTTATAAATTTGTTCGCTGGTGGACATGCTTGCTCCAAAACTCCCGCCGGAATTATTGATGTTTCCCGCGCTGACATATTTGACGATCAAAACCGTCGCAAATAGCGCGACAACAAAAACTATGACTTTCTTTTTACTCAAGCCCATATCAAATATTTTTTATTAATTTTTCTATCCACCAACGATAAAATTATAACATCAAACGAGCAGTATCCGCCTTATTTTCGTTGAAAAATGTGGATAAATAACATTCCATCTTTAATCAACAAGTCGATAGAAAAAGTGTTGATGAATTTTGGGGCTTATATTCCCAATTTTTACCCCAAAAAGCTGATTTCTTAACTACAAACACAATATTAGTAATTTAACTTGTCATTAGAATTAAACTATTCTCCCCAAACAAAAAATAAATTATTCTTATAAAAATCGTATTTAACATTATATATCTTACATATACATATATAGCTGTTTAACGAATACCAAAACAAAAAACCCGATTTTGGGGTTAATTAAGCAGCCTCGACGGGATTCGAACCCGTGTTACCGCCGTGAAAGGGCGATGTCCTAGACCAGGCTAGACGACGAGGCCATATATATTTACTTGCAATTAATTCATAAATTATACAGTATTATATAGTCTTCTGCAATAAAATCCGCATTCTATGATCACCCTAGGCGTTGAAACTTCCTGCGATGAAACTTCTTGCTCGGTACTTGACAGCAATCCGGAATCACAAAAAATACTGACCAATATCATATCGTCGCAGATAAAATATCACGAGCCATTCGGCGGCGTTGTCCCGTCAATTGCCGCGCGCGAGCACGCGATTAATCTGCCGATTGTTTTTAATAAATCCATCAGGGATATCGGCATCAATGATATCAATTTGATTTCCGTCACCTGCGGACCGGGTTTAATTTCCTCTTTGTTGGCCGGGGTTACATTCGCGAAAACTCTCTCATGGAAATACAAAATACCGATAATCGGCGTTAACCATCTTGAAGGCCACGTGCATTCCGTTTTTATCAACCGCCCGGATATCAACGTCGCCGAAAAAAATATCTATCCGCAAGTCTGCTTAATTGTTTCGGGCGGGCACACTGCTTTGTATAGAATCCCCAAACCGGGTAAAATATCGCGCATACTCGGGCTTGGCTATCCCGGCGGTCCGGCAATATCCAAAGCGGCGTTATCCGGCGAACACGGAATATTTTCTCTTCCTAGACCGATGTCAAAAACAAAAAATTACAACTTCAGTTTTTCCGGATTAAAAACGTCTGTTCTTTATTTAGTTAAAAAAATAAGCCCGAGCGGAAATTATTCTGATTTAAAAAAACAAACGATGGCAGATATCGCGCTTGAAGCTCAGGAAGCGATTGTTGACGTGCTAACTTCAAAAACAATCCGGCTTGCCAAGGAAACAAAAGTAAAATCAGTCATTGTCGCCGGCGGCGTTTCGGCAAACGAAAGATTGCGGGAGGAAATTATATCCCGTGCCGCCAAAATCAATCCCCCGCCGCTTGTCCTTATGCCGGCGCCCGAATTCAGTACGGATAACGCCGCGATGATCGCGATGGCCGGATACCATCGGTATATAAACTCTCGCTGCGGAAAGTTTTCGTGGGAGAAAGTTAAAGCGGAGGCTGATTTAGAACTAAATTAATTTCCAATGAAAATCTAAAATTTCGTGTTAATATTTCAATATGGAGCTGGAAAAATCATATAATTATAAGACAACCGAGAGCCGCATTTACGAACTCTGGGAATCCAGCGGTTGTTTCAACCCCGACAAACAGCCCAATATCGACGCGAAAAAGGGAAATTATGTCGTTATGATAGCTCCGCCGAACATCACTGGTTCTCTGCACATGGGCCACGCCCTCGAAAATACCATTTCGGATATTCTGGTCCGTTATCACCGAATGAGCGGTTTCAAGACTTTATGGGTGCCAGGCACCGACCACGCGGGGATTTCCACTCAAAGCGTTGTTGAGAAAGACCTTGCGAAAAAAGGCATCAGTAAGCACGATCTGGGGCGGGAAGAATTCATAAAAAAAATATGGGAGTGGCGCGAAAAGTACGGCTCTTTAATTTTAAACCAGCTGAAAAGGCTCGGCTGTTCTCTGGATTGGTCGCGAACCGCGTTTACAATGGACGCCGGATACAAGGAAGCAGTGAAATACGTATTTGAATATTATTTAAAGAAGGGCTGGATTTACAAAGGCAAGCGAGTTATCAATTGGTCGGTCAAAGACCAAACCTCGCTGTCCGATTTGGAGATTTATTATAAAGAACATAAAGATTCTCTGTGGTATATAAAATACCCCATCGCCGGCAGGCCAGATGAATTCATAACTGTCGCCACCACCCGCCCCGAAACCATGCTTGGCGACACCGCGGTCGCGGTTAATCCCGATGATGAACGTTATAAAAAATTCGCCGGACAGAAAGCAGTTGTGCCGCTTGTTAATCGCGAGGTACCGATTATATCCGACGCCGCGGTTGACCTTAAATTCGGCACCGGAGCGGTAAAAGTCACGCCGGCACACGATATCGCCGATTTTGAAATCGGACAGCGCCATAATCTTCAAGCTGTGGAGGTAATCAATACTCTGGGGAAAGTCAATGAAGCTTTCCCGGAATTCAAAGGGCTTAAAGTTACCGACGCCAGAAAGAAAATCGTGGAAAAACTTAAAGAGCTGGGTCTTATTGAAAAAGAGGAAGAGTATACACACAACGTCGCCTACGGTGAAAGATGCCACACCATTATTGAACCAATGTTGAGCAATCAGTGGTTCCTGAATATGAAAGAACTGGCGAAGATGGCAATCGACGCCGTAGAATCCGGAGAAGTAAAATACCACCCCGAAAAATGGAAGGATATGGCATTAACCTGGCTGAAAAATATCAAAGACTGGAATATATCGCGTCAGATATGGTGGGGGCATCCGGTACCCGTTGACCCCGAAGGAAATAAAATTTCCAACGGGGCAGGTGGTAGCACCGATGTTCTGGACACCTGGTTCTCCTCCGCTTTGTGGCCGTTTGCTTCGCTCGGCTGGCCCAACCCAACGGATGATTTTGAAAAATATTACCCGACAAACGTCATTACCAGCGCCAGAGATATTTTACATCTTTGGATTTCAAGAATGATTTATTCCGGTTTGGAATTTACCGGCAAGGTTCCTTTTAAGGACGTGCTAATCCACGAAACAATCCTGGCCAAGGACGGCAAGAGAATGAGCAAATCCCTGGGCACCGGTCTGGACCCGATGGATTTTATAGAAAAATACGGCGCCGATGCGGTGCGTTTCGGTTTAATTTACCAGTCACTGGGATGCCAGGACATCAAGTTTGGCGAGGAGTTTATTGTTACGGGCGGCAGATTCGCCAATAAACTTTGGAATATCGCCAGATTTATTATGATGAAAATAGGTCCGGATTATGTATTCAGGAAATACGAATCATTTGAAGATTTGCGGAATCAAAATCCCGGACTGGCGGAGAAATACGCCAAAGAATTAGCTCGAATCAATGAGCTATCCATGGCCGTGTCAAAAGGGCTGGGCGAATATAAATTCGGCGAAACCCTCCACGAACTTTACCGATACGCATGGCATGAATTGGCGGACAAATTGATAGAAGAAACCAAGAGTAAAGACGATGAGGTTACAAAAGATATGTTGACCTATATTTTACAAACTATTTTAAGGCTTTTGCACCCTTTTATGCCTTTTGTAACCGAAGAAATTTACTCCCATCTGCCGATTCCTGATAAATCAATGCTCCTCGTTGAGCACTGGCCGGAAAAATAAAACGATAAGATGCAGTTTTCCCGGACACGCCCTTACCAAACATTTCTCGGATATGTTAAAATATAGCCATGCCCATGTTGTTCAACAACGGTTTTGCCGTGTCCTTGGGAATGGTGCCAAGCCTGACGTGGCTTATTTTTTATCTCCATAAGGACAAAAATCCCGAGCCGAAATATCTGGTTTCCCGGACTTTTTTCATGGGAATAATTCTGGCGCCGATCGCGGCGGTGTTGCAGCTTTTTTTCAGCCAGCAATGGGAAATGTCCCAGACGACCTTTGTCCTTATTTCCGCTTTTATTGAAGAAGTAATAAAATACTCGGCGGTCAGATTTCTCATTCTTCATAATCCCGAGTTTGACGAGCCCGCCGACGCGATGATTTACATGATAGTCGCCGGTTTGGGTTTCGCCGCCATTGAGAACACGCTGGTTTTGTTCAGGGCCGTGGAAATGGGAGCGCTGGTCGCGTCAAAGATACTTTTCTTCAGGTTTGTGGGCGCGACCTTGCTCCACGCGCTGTCTTCGGGGTTGGTGGGATATTTTTTGGGTCTGGCGTGGTTTTACCACCGCCATTCGAGGAAAATAATTTTTCTGGGCATCGCGCTTGCTTCCATTTTCCACTTCGCGTTCAACATCATCCTTGTTACGGTGAGCGGGACTCAAGGTTTCTTTTACTCGACTATTCTGCTCGTGTTTTCCGCCCTTATTATCTCTCTGCTATTCAAAAACCTTTCCAATAAAACCAGAAAGTTTAACGGTTGATAAATCTTTGTGATACAATACAGCTATATACCATGATGAACGCCAACGAGACAAAATTAAATAAACTACCCGGGCGCGCCACTGTTGATGTTTCCAGCAATCCGAAAGAGATAATCATCCGATCCGCTCTCGCCGGCGTGACCGAAAACGACATTGAAATAACCGTGGCGCCGGACAGAGTTACGATAGCCGGCAATCGCTCCCAGCCGGCGGCGACCGCGGTTTCAACATATCATCATAAAGAAATCCATTGGGGACCGTTCTCCCGCACTATAATATTGCCCGAAAAAATAGACCCCAGGGGAGTCAATGCCACGATGAAAAACGGAATATTCACGATAATTCTTCCTAAAGCCGGAAAAAATACATAACGCGAGGTCCGTAACTTATAACACTTTCCGAAATTTGAAACTTATGAAATTAAGCTCCGAACCAAATACGGGTTTAGGGGCTTTTAAATTGCAAGCTGATCAATGGCCGAGATGATAAATAAAAAATTCGAATTGAAAAGCCGGTATCCGGGTTATAAAAACCTTATTTTTGTCTGCCTGATCGCGCTAGTCGCAGGTATAGGATCCGGCATCGTCATAGAATCATATTACAACTATCTGGCGCGGCGGTCTTTTGAAAACACAAGACCGGCCGGCGAAGGAAAGGCGAGTAAAAATTTAAGGCAGGCCGTATCTGTTCCGTTTACCGTCAACGGGCCCGATTTCAGTACGACTATAGACCCCGCGATAATGTCGTCTTGGGTAGAAACATATTTCAGGTCGTATACCAACGCCGAAGAACTTAGATTTATTAGCGGTAAAATAAAAGATACAATCGCCGATTATTCAAAAAAAATTGATTCTTCGCCGGTGAATGCCATACTGACGGCTGACGAAAACGGCAAAATTAAAGAATCGGTTCCGGCGAAAGCGGGAGTAATTTTTGACGCTAACGCCAGCGAAAACGCGATCAGGATTGTGCTGATAAACGGCAGGCATGAAGCGGATCTAGTTGTAACCGAGATGACGCCGCCAATCTCGGCGGACTCGTTGTCTAAGTTGGGGATAATTAATCTTCTCGGGCACGGCGAATCGGATTTCAAGGGCTCTTCCGTTTCAAGAATACATAATATAAAAATGGGGGCGGCAAAATTCAACAACATGTTTTTGGACCCGGGCTCTGAATTTTCGTTCAATAATCTTCTGGGCGAAGTAACGGCATCTACTGGTTACGTTCCGGAGATGGTGATAAAAAATAAACAGATTATTCCCGAATACGGCGGCGGTTTATGCCAGGTGGCGACGACAATGTTCAGGTCGGCGATTTATTCCGGCCTGCCGATAACGGAACGCCAGGCGCATTCTATTCCCGTCCGCTATTACAACCCGCAGGGTTTTGACGCGACCATCTATCCCCCGACGGTTGATTTGAAATTTTTGAACGATACCGGCAACCAGATTTTAATCCAAGCCCGCGCCGTCGGAACAAAACTTTTCATAGATTTTTTCGGGCACAGCGACGGCAGAAAGGTTGAATTGGTCGGGCCGGACATTCTGGAAACCACGCCCGAAGGCTCAATGAAAATGATTTTGAAAAGAATAGTGAAAAAAGAAGGTGAACCGGACATTATCAATGTTTTCCGGTCATTTTACCGCTCGCCGGCGGAATATCCGGTGGTGAGAAATCCGTTGGAGTAGTTTTGTGTCTGTATTCTTGAATTAGTCCGAACGCATTTCGCCGCAGGCGGCGAAAGCGGTTCGGACTAATTCAAGAATACTGCACCACGTAGGAAATTGCAAGTTTGTAAGGTTCGCCTCGCTTCGCTCGGCGACTAATTTGTATTCAATTTTGGGGGCAAAAACGAATTGGCGGTTTCGCATTTTGGGGGAAAGAAAATTTTTAATTCAAACACTATGAAATACATACTTTACGCAAGAAAATCTACCGAGGAGGACGACAGACAAGTGCTTTCGATTGAAGCCCAGTTTGTTGAGTTAAAAGAATTTGCCGCCAAAGAAAAACTTGAAATTGTCGCTTCCTTTCAGGAAGCAAAAACTGCCAAAGAACCTGGACGAATTAAATTCGCAGAAATGTTGTCGCTAATTGAAAGAGGAAAGGCGGACGGGATAATTTCTTGGCATCCGGATCGTCTCGCTCGCAACTCGGTAGACGGCGGAAAGATTATCTATTTTGTAGATCGCGGCCTGATTAAGTCCCTCAAATTTCCCACTTTTTGGTTTGAACCTACGCCGCAAGGTTTGTTTATGTTGAATATCGCTTTTGGCCAATCAAAATATTTTGTGGACAATTTGCGAGAGAATGTGAAGCGCGGTTTGAGGCAGAAAATACGAAATGGTGTGTGGCCCGGTTGGGCTCCGGTGGGCTATCTTAATAACCCCAAGACACGCGGTATTGATGTTGATGGTGATAAAGCACCAAAAGTCCGCAAATTGTTTGAAATGTATGCCACCGGAGCATACACCCTCCATTCTCTCGCAAATTGGTGCAAGGAACACGACTTATGCGGTAACCTCGGCAAAGAGATAGCGTTGAGTAATGTGCAAAGTATTCTACAAAATATTTTCTACATCGGATTCATGAAATATGGTGGGGAAATTCATGAGGGACAGCACGAGCCGTTAATTTCAAAGAAACTTTTTGATAAATGCCAAGAAGTGATGGAAAAGCGTGGAAAATTCCATCATGTGAGAAAAAACAATTTTGCTTTTCTTGGCCTCTTGAAATGCGCTTCGTGCGGTTGTTCAATTACCGCCGAGAAACAGAAAGGTCATCACTATTACCGATGCACTCGCAAAAAAGGACTTTGCCAAGAAAAGCATTATTTGAGAGAAGAAGCACTAACCGAGCAAATCAGAACATTTCTGAAAAAAGTTTCTTTATCGAGTCAAGACACCGAAAAAGTTTTGGCGGTGTTGGACAGCGAGCAGGATAAAGCGCGACAGGACGCACAAGGGGAGGTTATTATTCTGAAAGAGCGGTTAGCACAGGATCAGGCAAAACTTCAAAAGCTGTTGGACATCTATCTCGCCGACGCTTTATCCACAGAAGAATACGCCGCCAAAAAACAGAGTTTATTGTCTCAAAAAGTTTCGTTATCTGAGAAAATTAACGATTTTGAAACAAAAGGGTTGTCTTGGCTCGAACCGGCTCGTGAATTCGTAAAATCCTTAAATCAAGCCGCTAATCTGCTTTCCTCTCAAAACAAATCGGAAATGACAACATTTCTGAAAAACATCGGCTCGAACCATATTTTGCGAAACCGCCAATTCGTTTTTGCCCCCAAAATTGAATACAAATTAGTCGCCGAGCGAAGCGAGGCGAACCAAAACTCCTTGACTTTTCCTTTCTGGTGCCCGGGGTCGGATTCGAACCGACACGCCTTACGGCACGAAGTCCTAAGCTTCGCGCGTCTGCCAGTTTCGCCACCCGGGCTTAATTAAAATCTTACTCACTTTCCGCAGGAAAAACAACTTAAAGCGCTTGCCCGCCCCAGGCGGGCAAGCGCATCAAAAACCCGTTCCTTCAATAAACTTAGGACGGGTTTTTGATTAGTAACTAAAGAAACAATTATTATATCCCCGGGACCTATGCGCCACCTCCGCCACCTTCGAAGAACGAACCCGAAACAAGCGCGCTGATGGTTGAAAGTATGATACCGACGCCAAGCACAATCGCCGCGCCGATAAGACCGTTCCAAATTCTCGTCTTGGCTTTTTTCTCGGATTCAGGATTCCCGCCAGCCATCATATAAGTAACACCACCCCAGACAATGAAAATAACGGCCACAATCACGCCGAATATAATTGCAAATTGCCCTACCCTACTGATATCAGTTCCTAACATATCTAGAGTCCATCCGCCGGAACCTTCAACAGGGCTAGTTGGTGCTGTTAACGCCAACACGACTGCCGGAATGGCACACACGGCAAAAGCCGCAACAAGGGGAATCACTTTTCTTAATTTTTTTCCCATATAATTTTCGTTGTTCCTTTCTGAACGCTTAGCGCGTCAGGAAGGACATTAAATGATAATTAAATAATTTATTAATGAAGGCAGGTCTGGCCGATTATCGACATATCGGCCGCGGCTTGCTTTTAAAAAAACTTTAGTTCCAAAAACTTCAACTCCCGGGCGGTTGGACCATCAGCTTTACCGTTTCAATTATAGCAAGGACGCCGAAGATAACAACCGCGCCTATCAACAAGTATTTGAATCTCGTTTTTTCCTTGGCGTACTGGTTTGGGTCGCTGGCAGACCCTGACCACATAATCCGGACTCCCTGATATATTATGGCGATAACCAAAACCGTGCCGATAATCCCCAACAGCCAGCCTGCGAGCCGGTAGATAGCATCCCTGACCTGTTGATAGCTCAAATTATCAAACTCGCCCGCCGCTTTTACAATCAAGGGCGAAAGCAAAATAAACAGCAAAACAAGCGCGCCCGCGAATCCAATGATGGCTTTTCTATTTTTTTTGATAAAGGCAACCATTTTATTGCTGGGCTCCAAGGATGCTTTTAATCAAGCTCACGAACCCCTTACCGATAAAAACAATCGCGAGACCGATGATAGCGTACCACAGGGCTTTCTTCGCTTTCCCGACTTTTGTCGGGTCGCCGCTCGAAGTCAGAAACAAGATGCCGGCGTAAATGATTATTATCACTGCGATCGGGATGGCGATGTCGTAAATGGCGGCACCGATTTTGTCTATTAAACTCTGAATGGTGGCTCCCTTAAGAGGATCATTTATATCCGCGTAAGCGGTTGGAGCAATCCTAAATAATAAAGTCCTTAAAACAAAGAGCGCGGGTACGTATCTTCCAATTTTTTTGATTATTTTATTATTCATAAAAATTTTTTAACAAAATATTATTGCTACCCAGCGTTATCCACCCCTAATATCCACGTCCCAGTGAGGAGGAGCGCTTTCAAGCACCCAAACCGCGCCGGTGGTATTATTTTTGTATTTTGGACCGCCGTGAGCCCCGCCTCTTTCGCCGATGTAGGTGTAATTCCCGGACGTTTCAATGTAATTATCCACTCCCGTGTTTGAACTCACATCCACTTTATATCCGTAATGATGGCCATCGCTGTGCCCCGCCTCGGTCCCACCGGTAACGGTAACGGTGCAACTCGGACATCCTTCTTTAACATCAATCACCTCCGCCAGGGTTTGATCTTTTATTCCGGTTAAGCTGGTGCAACCGGTAGTTTGCCCCTCGGCGCATTCGTTCGGATGATTAATTCCCACTCCGGCTTGTGCCAGATTATTTCTGGCATTCACTCCGGACACTCCGCCGATGTTTCTATCCGTGGGCGGCGCTATAGGCATAACCCCGCTTGAAGATCCGCCGCTGGCGGCTGATGTCCCCGCCGAATAACTGCATTCAATTTTAAACCAGCTGCCTGAAACATTGCTGTCCACCGTCAAAGTTTGCAAAATAAAATTGGTTATCATGAACGAGCAGTAGATAATAATGACGCCATAGATGGTATCCCAGAAAAGACTTTTAGCCCTGTTTAGATAGCCGGGGTTGGCACCGCTCAATAAATAGAAAAAGCCGGCGGCAAGAAACAGGAGTCCCGCCACAGACGGAACAATTATGCTGACGACATAATCTATTATGTCCGAACCCATCTGCAAAAGATTGCACATGCCGCAGAGCGGCTCGCCGCTTCCGCCGCAGGGCACGAGTCCAGCGGCATTGACCGAAGGAATCGTCAGAACAAACGAAAAAATGACTATCACTGCCGGCAGAATTATATTTTTAAATCTCGCTCTGCTCATCATCTTATTTTAGCAAATAATACGTTAACCTTGCTTTGGGCGGTTTGAATTGCCTCTCTGGGCGTGGCTTTGCCGTAATTGACGTCATTAATTGCCTGGGCGAATATCGTCTCCACGGCTTTGCTGTCCGGCTGGTACCAAGACCTCGCGGTCAGCGACTGGTTGGCGAAAACTCCCAAGTCGGGGTCGCTCTGCTGTAATTCTAACAAATCGCGGCGGGCGGAGGGACGTCCGGTTGCTTTCAAATAAAATTTGGCTCCTTGATTCGAAGTCAGATAAGTGAGGAAGCGCCAGGCTTCGTAAGAATACTGCGACTGTTTGGAAACCGTTGCCGCCCAGTAATTGGCATAGCTCACGTTTATGGAAGCCCCTGCTGGCTGGGGAGCCGGCGCCACCCCAAAATTAAGCCGCCCGGATTTGCCTCTTAATATGCTTATGTTGTGGGAGTAGTTGAACATCATCGCCGCGTTGCCCTCGGCAAAAGCGTCAATTGAATAATGCTGCGACTCATTCCAGGTGTACCGCTCGCCTTTTATCGGCTGGGCAAAATCCGTGTAGTATTGCAAACTTTTTTCGCCGACGCTAACGCCTTCAACCTGGTCGGCGAAAGTCGCCGTCTTGGCTTCATCATCGGTCATAATCGTTCCATGCTGAATCATTATCATTGAAAGAATGTCGGTGGAGCGGTTGATATTTTGAGCCGTGCCAATAGCCGCTCCCGAACGGATAATATTTCCGCGTTCGTCTTTCAGGGTCAATCTTTCAACATCAGTATTAAAATCATCCCACGTTCTCGGCGGGTTGGCTATGCCGGCGGTGTTAAACATATCTTTATTATAAAAAAGAGCCAGATTGTCGGTGTAGAGCGGCAGCCCGTAAATTTCCTGATTAAATGTCAGGTCTTTATCGGTAACATCCACGAACTGCTCCTGAAATTGCTTATAAGTAAATAGCGGTTTTTTCTCGCCTTTCGCCGCGGTTTGAGGCAACTGCAATATTTTATCCCAGTGTTTCAAAAGCCAGGTGTTGTGCATCATCCAAATATCCGGTCCGCTGTTTGCCGCGAAAGCCTGGATTAAAGAGTCCTCGTATTCGTTCGGGAGAAGCTGCCTGTATTCTATGTGGATGTTCGGATAAGTTTTTTCATACGCGCTTATGGCGTCCCTGAAAGCGACCGACGAATCGTATGTTCCCCAAAAGGACAAGCTGATGCTCTGGGGGATTTTCCCGCCGCTGCCTATACCCCTCAACACCAAGAAAAGCGCGAGAACCAAAACCACCAACCCCGCCGGCACCCCGATTATTATCATTTTCTTGTTCTCCATTTACGGCTTCTTAAAAATTAAACCAAAATGATGGCTTCCCGTGTCAAACGCTCTGTCAAACATAAAGCTGATGCCCTCGGCGATATTTTTTATTGTCTCTTCGTCTTCGGCATACAGCTCGCTGGATGATCCCGGTCCCGCCGTTCCCTTGCGCCAGTCAACAATAACCAATGACCCGCCGGGTTTTAATATCCGGTACGCCTCCTTCAGCATGTCTTCTTTATTGGGAGTCATAAAAAGAGTATTGACGATGGTTACCATATCCTGGGAATTATCGGTTGCTCCCGAACCGCCTTTAACTTCCAAATTCCCCCTGTGGGTTTTTACGTTCTTCAGCCCTTCGGCTTTGGCTCTTGAGGCAACCGATTCCAAGGCGGCGTCAAGCACGTCTATCGCCGTGACTGTGCCGGATTCGCCCACGGCTTTAGCCAAAAAAACCACAAGATGGCCGGTGCCCGAACCGAAATCGGCAATTTTCATGCCCTCCGCGACACTGACCTGGCTGACAATATTTTCGGGGCTAACAAAACCGCTGGGATTCAAAGCGCTCATAAATATAAGATATACCTAACCTTTGATTATTATAACACGCGCAAGCGCGGCAAAAAACGAAAATGTTTATAACATTAGCGGAACCCGCTTAATGTTTAGCGAAGCCGGATTGTTATTTTTGAGTTTAGAACAAAACCACGGATGCCAGCGCGTCGGCAGTATCCATTTTCATGATTCTGACGCCCTGCGTGGCTCTTTGAAGTATCGAGATGGTTTTGAGTTCCGTCCTGATAACCTGTCCTTTCCTTGAAACGGCTATTATTTCTTCGTTTTCCGGGCTGGTAACATGAGCCGAAACGATATTGCCGGTTTTGGCGGTAATTTTCGCGGTCAGAACGCCCTTGCCGCCGCGCTTCTGGACTTTGTATGAGCCGATTTGGGTGCGCTTGCCATAGCCCTTCTCCATAACCACAAGCAACTTCAGGTCTTTAACGTCGCTTCCGGATCTAATGACGTCGGCGCCGATAACCAGCGCGTCCTTGTCCAGCCGTATGCCGATGACGCCGGCGGCGTTCCTACCCATGGCTCTAACGTCTCTTTCCTTGAAGCGGACAGCCATACCGTCGGATGTAACCAAAATAATTTCGTCGGAGCCGCTTGTGGCACCCACCCACTTCAGCTGGTCGCCGGATTTCAGCTTGATGGCAATCATGCCGCTTTTTCTTATCTGCCCGAATTCATCCGTCGCGACTTTTTTAATTACGCCTTTGGCGGTCACCATTAGTAAATATTTCTTTTCCTTGTCATTTTTCGAAATCGGAATAATCGCCGTAATTTTGTCTTCGGCGCCGACCTGCAGGAAATTGACGATTGACCTCCCTTTTGACTGCCTCGTGGATTCCGGTATCTCATAGCCCTTTGTCTGAAAAACTTTGCCGGAGTTGGTGAAAAACATTATGTCGTCGTGGGTGTTGGCGACAAAAAAGTGGCTGACGATGTCTTCGTCTTTTGTAGCAATGCCCATCAGCCCTTTGCCGCCCCGTTTCTGGGCTTTCAGGGAATTCGGCGGCATCCGCTTGAGGTAGCCTCCTTGGGTCATCATGAAGAGCGAATCCGCTTCCGGAATCAATTCTTCTTCTCCGATTTCTCTTAGCGCCGACTTCACAATCCTGGTTTTTCTCTCATCGGCGAATTTTTCCTTGACTTCCGCGAACTCTTTTTTGATGACGATGAGCATTTTCTTCTTGCTTGCCAGAAGGTCTTCAAGATACGCAATGAGCCCCTTTTTTTCTTTCAGTTCGTCTTCGATTTTCTTGCGCTCAAGCCCGGCGAGGGTCTGCAGGCGCATTTCCAGAATAGCCGTCGTCTGGGCATCGCTGAAAGAGAATTTTTTCTTTAGATTGACAAAAGCGTCTTCCTTTGAAGCGGAACTTTTTATCAGCTTGATAATTTCGTCAATGTGATCGAGCGCTTTTTTGATGCCCTCCAGAATGTGCGCTCTTTCTTTGGCTTTGCGGAGGTCAAACTCGCTCCGGCGGCGGACGACTTCCTGCCGGTGTTCGATGAATTTGTGGAGCAGCTCTTTGAGATTCAAAATCTGGGGCTGAATCCCGTCCACGAGCGCCAGCGTGTTAACATGAAAAGATTTTTGCAGTTCGGTGTATGAAAATAGTTGGTTGAGGACTTTGCGGGGAAAGGCGTCCTGCTTTAAATCTATCGCTATGCGCATTCCATCCCTGTCCGATTCGTCTCGGACATCCCTGATGCCTTCGATTTTTTTGTCCTTCACCAGATCGGCGATTTTCATTATCAGTTCCGCCTTGTTAACCTGAAACGGAATTTCGGTAATGATTATCTGGAAGCCCCGCTTTTCGGATTCCACGATGTCGGCTTTCGCCCTCATGATTATGGGTCCCCTGCCCGTGGAATAGGCGTTCCGGATGTCGTTTTCGTTGTAAATAATACCGCCAGTCGGAAAATCCGGGCCCTTAATAAACTGCATAAGGTCATCAACGCCCGCGTCGGGATTGTCGGCAAGATAAACCGCTCCGTCTATGACCTCGGCAAGATTGTGGGGCGGAATGCTGGTTGCCATACCCACAGCAATACCCATAATACCATTAATCAAAAGGTTGGGGATTATCGTCGGCAAAACCACCGGCTCCTGCACTCTGCCGTCAAAATTATCCTTAAAATTTACGGTTTCTTTTTCAATATCAGCCAGCAGCGATTCCGCAATCGGCGCCAGTTTTGCCTCCGTGTACCGGTAAGCCGCCGCCGAATCACCGTCAATAGAACCAAAGTTCCCCTGCCCTTTGACGAGCGGGTATCTCAAGGAGAAATCCTGCGCCAAACGAACCATAGCGTCATAAACCGCGATGTCGCCGTGCGGATGGTAAAGCGCCAGCACTTCTCCGACTACCGCCGCCGATTTTCTGAATTTCGCCTGCGGAGAAAGCCCCATTTTATACATGGCGTAAAGAATCCTCCTGTGTACCGGCTTCAACCCGTCGCGGACATCGGGCAGGGCGCGCGAAACGATTACGCTCATCGCGTAATCCAGATATGACTCCTGCATTTCCTGAACAATCTCCCTTGGTTTTATTAAACCTTTTAATTCGCTCATATAAATAGGCAGGGGCTCAATCTAATGGCGGGGTCTTTGGCGGCAACGGCGAAAAAGTCGGTCTTGCGGCGCCGGTATTCCCGCCAGCCGTGATATTGCTGCTTGAGCTGAACAATTCCCCTATATTCGCGCTGAAATTTTTCAGTGAGCTGAATAGGCCTCCGAAGAACGGCTCGCTCTCGCCGGCAACTTTGTTTGCGCTGCTCTTAACCGCGTCCAAGTTTCCGGAAGGATTGAGTAAGTTCGCAAACTGTTTCTGTGTCGTCCTGAACCAGCCGAAACCGATAATCGAAAAAACAATAATCACGCAAACCCACATAAAAATTTTTCTTATGTGCTCCGGCTGATTTTTGATTTCGTTTAATAATTCTTTCATAATCTAACCGCCTATCGTTTGAAAACTATTAATTTAGTTTCCTCCTGCGGCAGTTGTTTTACATTTATTTTTAAAACATCGACCTCTTCCGGCTTAATGCCGATTTCCTTGGTAAATTTTTTGACGTCATCCAGCTCAATACTTAATCCGGGTATTTTATAATGCATCGGAATTATTATCTTCGGCTCAATTTCTTTGACGAGCTCCACCGCTTCGGCGGCATTCACGGTATAGGTCCCGCCGACCGGCACGAACAAAATATCTATGTCCGCCCAGTTAATCGCGTCCAGTTGCTCTTGCGTAAATTGTTTCTGCCCGATGTCGCCCAAATGGCATAACATCATTTCATCCATATGAATCATGTAAATGGTATTCGATCCCCTTTTGGCTCCTTTTTCATTGTCATGGTACGATTCAATCCCCGTTACCGAAACTCCCAGCTTTTCGTATTCACCCGGCCCGCCGATGACAAATGTCTCGGGACCGGCGCCTTCAAGGTTGTTGTGGTCAATATGGTCGTGCGTTTTAAGCACGATTTGGTCGTTTATTCTGGGCGGTTTCAAGCCGATTTCTTTGGAAAAGGGGTCTATTAAAACGTTCGCGTCTTTGCCCGCTAAACGAAAACACGACTGCCCGAACCAAGTAATAATCATACATTAAGTTTACTATAAACAACCCCGAAATTCAATATCAATTTGGGGCCGGTGAGTGATTTTCAGTAAAGCCCAGCGACGAGATGATGCCTCATATCACCATTCACCCTCACTTACAATATTGTTTTTTTGTTTTCGTATAACATGGGCAGATAATCTTGTCTCATTCGGAATTTAGTGCCGTGATTGTGCCCTGTACGTGCGTCAAAATCCACCAGAATTTTGCCTTGCCCCAATGCTTTCAAAAATCCCTCGAAGCTGAATCTACGCAACATCATTACTTTGTTGTATTTGTAATATTCTTTTCCGCGTTCCTTCTTCACGTCAGCTTGAACGTAAAAAGCATTGAGTAATTTTGTCCCTGCTTTATGTTTCAAATCATCAAAGCCCCAGTACGGTTGCGGGCTAAGTTCGTTAAGTCCAATACGTTTTTTGACTGATTCGAGCCATTTTTTGTGTCTGCTATCAACACTGCCAGAATTAAACGAAATTAAAATTTTCTTAGCCTTGCGATTAATCACAACCTTAAATCCGCGATCGCTTCGCGATCGGCCGTGAATTGTTTGCCGAAAGCTCATCTCATTTCTGGGGTAAAGTTTTCCGGCTTCCTCGTGCGGCCAACCATATTTTAATAAGAGAACCTGTGGTACAAATTTGATGGCACGCGGCGAAGGTTCAATATGGAAAAGTGTTGTTAATGACGAAGTGTTTCTACGCTGAGTTTTTAATTCCCACTCGGTTGCATTCGGTATGGGTAAATTATTTTCTTCAATGCCGAGTAAATCCTCAAGAGTATTGCCAATACCACCGGCATTACCCCGTCTTGCGTTTGGGATCCAGCCCATTGCTGAAATCTTCTTGAGCTTATTTATCAATCCCTGTTTTGTGTAAATTTTAGGCCCTTTCGTCATGGCTATAATAGCTTAATCTGGGGCTTATGGTGTTTTATTCTCTTTAATGCCATACCGCAGTATTCTGGCGAAATATCAATCCCGATATAATCTCGCTTGAAATTGATCGCAGAAATAGCAGTGGTACCCGAACCCATAAATGGGTCCAAAATAATTTTTGCATTTGTGGAAGAAACAATCCTGTTTATAAGATTTACTGGAAAGGCAGCCGGGTGTTCGTTTTTCATTTCTTGAGTAAATTCCCAAACGTCTCCGTGTGCATTTGCTTTCGGAGATAGTTTGAATTTCGGCTTTGCGATCACATAAATGACTTCGTATGTTGGCAGAAAATAACCGGGATTAAAATTGAGACCACCTTTTCTCTTCCAAATAATAATTTGCCGCACCGGAAATCCATTTACAATATCCTGCCTGTCTTGAAGCAAACCATCTTGGACCCGCCACTTATGATTGTAAAAAATCGCACCCGTGCCAGGAATAACGCGCATCATTTCAGTAAGACATTTTCTCTGCCAATTTACATACTCTTCGTGTGGCATGCAATCATTATAATTAGCATATCCTTTTTGAAGTGCCGCATTTGCCCATTTGCCGCCCCGACCATCTTTGAGTCCGTTTCCGGTGGAATTTTTGATATTGTAAGGCGGCGAAGTGATAACCAAATCCGTGGCTCCGTCTGGTATTTTTTTCATCACCTCAACGACATCGCCACAGATTATTTTGTTTATAAAATCATTAGGCCATTTCATAATATTATATTTCCATCCTACCCTGATTTTAGGGTAAGTTCAATGGCGAAAAGTTGAACGTGAGCCGACTCTTTTTCGGGCTATTGAGATTGTTGCCAGCATGGTTTTGTCAACGGCTGGAATGCCTTGACAAATGGCGGCAATCTCACAGATGGATTTTCGTCGCTGGCGAAAATCCAGTCCCGAAAAAGGGTTGGCGAGCAATAGATAAAACGATCCGTCGGCTTGCGATGCTAATAATATCGTGTTATTCTCCCTGAATGGATTCAATCTACAACAACGCCGCTAATAATATCGTGATAAAAGAACTTCTGGCGAGGGCGGAATACGGTTTACCAAAGCCGGGGCAGATTCTTGAGGGCGCCGTTATTTCAAGTAATAAAAATATGGTTCTCGTGGACCTCGGAATGTTCGGAATCGGAGTCGTCTACCCCGGCGAATTTTATGATAACCCTGACCTCCAAAAATCCATCAAGAAAGGACAAAATGTTTCCGCCATTCTTTTGGAAGTGGAAAACGCCGACGGCTACCGCGAGCTCTCGCTCAAACGGGCTCAGGTTATGACCGCGTGGGAATACATAAGAGGCAAAAAGGAAAGCGGCGAAATAATAACGACCAAGGTGATAAACATCAACAAGGGCGGATTGATTGTTGAGATCAGCGGCATCCAGGGATTTTTGCCTTTGTCCCAGCTTGCCCCGAACCACTATCCAAAAGTTGGCAGCGGCAACACTTCGCTGATCGTTCAGGCGCTTCAGAAATTCAGAGGGCAGGATTTTCAAATCAGGATAATCGATTACTCCGAAACAGATAATAAATTAATCGTTTCCGAAAAAGCGGCTTTTGACGACAAACTGAAAGAAAAAATCGCCAAACTTAAAGTCGGCGACACGGTCAGCGGCACCATTACGGACGTCACCGATTTCGGAGCTTTTGTCGCCATAAATATTCCGGGCGAGCCGGCGACTGAAGCCAACCCCGAAACGCCGGCGACCGACAGGCTTGAAGGACTTATCCATATTTCCGAAATAGACTGGAAAATAGTCGAGAACCCGCGCGACTTTCTGGCGGCGGGACAGGAGGTACAGGCAAAAATCACGAATATCGAAGGAACGAAAGTTTCGCTGTCACTGAAGGCGCTAAAAGCCGACCCATGGGCAAACGCGGAAAACACCACGCCGGTTGGCACCAAGACCGAAGGCGAAGTCGTAAAAGTCACCAATTACGGATTACTGGTATCCCTGCCCAATAATATTTTGGGGCTGATACCGGCCGCTGAACTAAACCAGAGAAAGCCGGAAGAGACGCCGAAATTAGGCCAGAAAGTTCCGGTCGCTATTATTTCAATAGACCCCGCTGACCATAAAATGCTTCTGACTCTCTTGTCGTAACCGGCAAGCCCAATCGGATTCTCAAATATCGCGCCAAAGACCGCGATTTTTTTGTTTTAATTATCAACATATCCGATTGTCGGGGAAGTGGGGTTGATTTAAAATGAAAGAAGACAAATATGTCTGATATCAAAATAAAAACTGCCGATTATACAGCCGGCGAAGATGCGGTTAATTTGGCGCACAGAATAAAAGTCACGGGTATCAGTATGGAATCCGCGCCATCAATAGCCCCAGGTTCTGAAGTGGTTGAGGAACCAGTAAAAGAGGCGGGAATAAAGGAAGTGGAGGAAAAAGGATTTGATATTACGCCAGAACAACAGCTTGGAATTGAAATAAATAAAGAAAGATTTAATGCTACAGATGCTTACAAAAAAGAAATAGGGCTATCTCGGGAAGTGGTAGATGTTCTTACAAAAAATCCGGAGATTCCAGCAGGAAACATAGAAGATTTGAAAAAAATAGAAGAAGCAGCAGAACTTAAAAAAGCATTGACGGAAGGGACTACAGTCAATGAAGTGACCGATGAAACGAAAAGATTAGCCGAAGAAGCCGAAGTAAATGATTCGCCTCAGAAAAACAGTAATAAGATGTTTTACGTTGCTGGTGGAGCAGTGGGTCCGCTCAAAAAAAAGCCGACGAAAGAGGCTGAAGCAGAAAAACCCGAATTTGATAAAGATAATCCGCTGGGTCCGAATCTGGAATTTCCTCGAGAATTAGCGAATAAAGAAGGGGTTGTATTTACTGAAAAGATTACAGATAAACCAAATCAACTGAAAAAAGAAGAACCCAAAAGGGAATCAACGGTCCAAGAAAAAGAGCCCGCCGTCTCTGTCAAGAGTGAAAAAAGACCAAGCGAATTACCAAAAGCACAAAAAGAATCTTCCGAACCACCACTTGAAAAATCCGCTGAGCCGCCTGAGATACCGCCCATCGAGAAAAAGACCGAAGAAAAACTAGAAAAACCAAAGCAAACACCAGAAATAAATCTGAAAAGGCAGGAGGACCTTGAATATCTTAAGCGCATGACCAAGGGCTGGTTTGGAAAGGCATGTGAAAAAACGAAGCAGTTTGCTGGCGAATTATACACCCGTCATGGTAAAACTTACGTTACCAGAATGCTGGCTCTCTGGCCAAGTCTTGAAATAAAATGTTCAAAACACTGGGAGTACGAGGCAAAAACCAAAAAAATCAGATGGGAAGAGGAAGAGAAAGGATGGCGTGATCAGCTGAATGAAATAAATCAAAATATCGCGCAGACCGGAGATAAACTGGAAAAACTGGAATTGATGCAGGAAAAAAGGAAGATTGAAATAGAACTAATCAAAACGGGGACCAAGAAGGAACGCTACATGGGAAAATTCAACGTGTGGAAAAGCAACACCGAGCGTTATGCCACGCGTATTAGAAACACCGCGGAAAGAACAATGGGCGGTCTGCTTATTTTATCCAGTCCATTAAAAACCAAGTTGAATGAAATAGGTAAGAAAAGAGAAGAAGTAAATGTGAACATCAACCTGATTAATGAAGAGCTGGCTGGCTGTGATGCCTTAAAACAGGATATTGTTAAACAGCTTCATAATGCCAAAGGACTGAGAAGGTCTGAGAAGTATGGTCTTAAAAGGCAAATGAAGAAGATTGATATCAAAATAAATAATCTTTTAAGAACAAAGAAAGTGGAAGATAAAAGGGACACAAATTTGTCGGCAAGATTTTCCCGCCTCAAGAGAAAAGATAACTACCTTGACGGAAGAATCGGAGAGATGAAAGCACTAATGGATGAAGCCATGGTTAATAAAGAAGAGGAAACCCCCTATGAGGAAATAAAATCTTATAAGTTTACCGATTTTCAGAGAGAGGCCGGAGTAAAAAAAGAAGAATCCGCGGGCGGGGTTACATTTGAATCAACAACCGAGGCGGGACAGGAAGAAATTAAAATGAAAGGTGAGAAATTTCTGGAAAATTGGAATAAAATATTAGGGAACCCAGAAATCAATCCCAATAAACTTAAAGCGCTTATGGGTAATTCTTATAACCCCGAGGAAGAAATGCCAATATCTAAATTTACCCGAATGATGAAAGTTTTTCTGAAGAGGATTGGCGAGGAGAATATAGCCGATGTCAGAATCAATAAATTCATTAAAGAAATGAAAAAACAAAAAGTCGCTTAATGTAAACAAATATGACCGACGAAGACGATAAAAAAAATAATCAACAGGGTCAGGATGAAGATATAACTCTCGCGCCGTCAGATGAGGAAATTGATATTGAAAACCAAATGAATGATTTGGTTAAACGGCTTGAAGAAGTTTCGGTTAGCATGGAAGAAAGAAAAAAACTGCTTGATGAAACCGAAACAACCGTCAAAGAAGCGGAGAAAATAACAAAACGGGTTGACGATATTGAAAAACAAGCCGAGAAGGACGTGGATTCGGCTCTTAAAGAACAGATCGCCGACATCGACGAGGCCATGAGAGAAGAGGAAAAAGAAGAAAAATAAATAGGATATAATCAAATAATAAAAACACGTCTCGGATGGAGACGTGTTGTGTTTTAGAAATACGGCTGTTTATTATTAGGATGCGGATATTTTGAACCCCCCGGTCGGATAATCCTTGTAATTTTTGTAATTTACGCCGAGAATCTCATCAAAACTGAAATGAAGCGAACGTAGAGTGCCATCCAGCGAGTCATTTGGGCGCCAAATTGACAAATTATACTCTTGCCTTTCAAGCACCTCCCGAGCTTGCGAAGATCCTTTCTCCGCAAGCACCCAAAGCAGATCATATGCAGCAAACGCATCGCTGCCGGGGTTCCCCAAAATACCTAGCCCCGCCTTGTCTTTCGAATCAAAAAGATAAAAAGCAAATAGTTTCCCTGGCGGTTTTCTGAAGATTTTCCTGTTTGCACTCGCTCTCAAGGAGATTATATAGCTGTTGCGAGTATCGCCGGGATGAAATGTAATTTCTATTTCATACAACGGGGTTGTTTTGGAATTTAAAACAAACTTCACCTTTTCCCTGCTTTTATCATCTTTGATTACTTGGCAACATCCAAATCCTCCCAGTTGGAAAATGTCGGTAATATAATGAGCGGCATGTTGCCAGTTACCTTTCTTTCCCATAACACATTCTCCTTCCCCGCTGTGCGCGGACAAAAAATCCCATTTTTCAAACAGCTAAAGAACAGCCGCCAATAATATATACCTATTCTCATACTTTTGCAATAAAAAGAGAGCAATCCAATCAAATCTTTGCGAAAATAAACTTTTTGTGCTAATCTCTTTTATTATGCGGTCACTGGCGAAATACATTTCGGTAATAATACTCATACTCTTGGTCACCTCCGCCTTGGTGGTCGTTTTCGGTTCGCCGTCCGGCACCGCCCCTGAAACCGTATCTCTAAGCAAACTGGTCACTCAAATCAACGCCGGGCAAGTCAAAGACATCACCGTAAGGGACAGCAATCTGGATATTACCCTCATTGAGGGCGACAAAAAGGAAACTGCTCAGAAAGAAACCGAGAGCTCGCTTAGCCAAACGCTCGCCGATCTCGGCGTGGATAAAAATCAACTCGCCAAAGTTAATATAGATATCGGCCAGAATAACAGCGTCCTCCAATACATGGGGAATCTTCTGCCGATCGTCCTGCCCTTTATTTTTGTAATGCTTATTTTTTGGTATATGTTCCGCCAAGCTCAAAGAGGCACGATGAACGCCATGAGTTTCGGCAAAACTAAAGCCCGCCTGGCGACTGAATTATTCGGCAAGAAAAGAATCACTTTCAAAGATGTCGCCGGCCTTGCCGAAGCCAAAGAAGAAGTTTCGGAAGTTGTGGAATTTTTAAGAGACCCGACGAAATTCCGCCGGCTCGGCGCTCGAATGCCCCGCGGCGTGCTGTTGGTCGGCTCGCCCGGCACGGGAAAAACTCTGCTTGCCAAAGCCGTGGCGAATGAAGCCAGTGTCCCCTTTCACTTCGTTTCCGGTTCCGAGTTCGTGGAAATGTTTGTCGGCGTGGGAGCAACGAGGGTCCGCGACACTTTTGAAAACGCCAAAAAAACCGCGCCCGCGATAATTTTCATAGATGAAATTGATGCCGTCGGCAGGCACCGCGGAGCCGGTCTTGGCGGCGGGCACGATGAAAGAGAGCAAACCTTGAACCAGATTCTCGTTGAAATGGACGGATTTGACACCAACGATGCGGTTGTCGTCATCGCGGCAACCAATCGTCCTGATATTTTGGACCCGGCGCTTCTGCGCCCGGGCAGGTTTGACCGCCGGATAGTGCTTGATGAGCCGTCAATCAATGACCGCGAAGCAATCCTGAAAATCCACTCTGCCGAAAAACCCCTCGCGGATGACGTGAATTTGCGCGTGGTCGCCGAGCGCACCGTCGGCTTTTCCGGCGCCGACCTCGCCAACATCGTAAACGAGGCGGCAATTCTCGCGGCAAGAACAAACCAATTCGAAATCACCCAAAATAATCTTTTAATCGCGATAGAGAAGGTTATGCTCGGTCCCGAAAGAAAGAATCACATTTTTACCGAAAAAGAAAAAAAAATCACCGCTTATCATGAAGCCGGCCACGCGCTGGTCGCGGCGTCGCTTCCCAACACCGACCCGATTCACAAGGTCTCCATTGTTTCGCGGGGGCACGTCGGGGGCTACACCTTAAAACTGCCCAGCGAAGACAAACATCTCCGAACCAAGTCGGAATTTGAGTCCGAACTCGCCGTTCTTTTGGGCGGATTTTCGGCTGAACAGGAAACGTTTAAGGATACCACCACTGGTGCCTCAAGCGACCTGAAAATCGCTTCCGAGCTGGCAAGAAGAATGATTACCGAATACGGAATGTCGGGCAAACTCGGGCCAATTACGTTTGGCGACAAGGAACAGCTGGTTTTTCTCGGCAAAGACATCGCTAACCACCAAAATTATTCAAACGAAATTGCTTACCAGATAGACCAGGAAGTAAAAAATATGATTGACGCCGCCCTCAAGCGCGCCGGAGAAATAATTTCCAAAAAAATTGACCTCCTCAAAAAAATCGCCGAAGAACTTCTCCAAAAAGAAACTCTTGAACAGGCGGAGTTTTATGCTTTAGTAAACGCGTAATAAAAAAAGGGCTGGCGAACTCTGCCAGCCCTTGCTTCGGTCTTTTGTATTATATGCTACTCACCTTCCTGTAGAGACCCACGGTTTTGATTTCTTCAAATACTTTCTGCTCAAGATCTAACTTCGTGACTAAAAAACCCTTCCCCCATTCACTTGTCAAAAAGTATTTGGAGGAATCAGGGATACCTCTATGGCCAAGATCATGAAGTACACGCACTGTGTCCCAGTAGGTTTTCTTGTTTTTTCCTACAATTTCCTGCAGAGTGCTAAGACTAACAATTCTCGCGCCTATCGCAAGCACCCGGCCATCGTCGTCCAACTTACTGGAATCTACAGACACTTTTAGGAGTTTGGCCTCCTCATCACATGCCTTATGGAACTCTTGTGACAGAACGGCCAGGTATCCCAGAACACCAAGAGGATGCTTCCTAATTATACCCTTCAGAAGTTCCTCGAGCTCTTTTCTCATGTCCCGCTCGTCACCGTTCATTCCCAAATGTATTAGGACACTCTTGTAAAATAAGAGTGTATGGAATTTAGAAATATTTCCGCGGCGGAACGGCTGGAAATCTCAATACTTCG
>VMGJ01000010.1 GCA_007376485.1 Parcubacteria group bacterium Licking1014_17
ACGGCTACCAAAACCACGGCCACCGCGATTAAATCCGCCTGATCTAGGACGATCTTCCATCGGGCGAGCTTCGTTGACAACAATATTGCGACCATCAAGATCTTTACCGTTAAACGTTTCTATAGCGGTTTTAGCTTCTTCTTCGCTAGACATTTCCACAAAGCCGAAACCTTTGGAATGGCCAGACATCTTATCAGTAATAATTGTGGCTGACTCTACTGTCCCGGCTTGGGAGAATAAATCCTTTAAAGTGTCTTGGGTGGTATTATAAGATAATCCACCGACATATAATTTTTTTGCCATACTTTTCCTTAAACACAAATAAATTATTATCGCAAGCCGACCTTTGTTTTTCTCTTCTAACTTACACTCTTAATAAATTAATTTGTGTAAGGAAACAGAAAACATTAAACTTGCTATAATATAGATTACATCATATTGGCTAAAATGTCAACTCTAAATGGTTTGTTGAGACAAAAGAGTCTAAATCGCTACGGCAAACCGTAGAAACTTAGACTCTATATTTAAGCGTACTTTTACCCATGCTTAGTGGGGTATATTTACAACCACGCTCGAACTTATTTTATCAAAAATTTGTGATAAACACCAGTGCCCGCCCGAGCATTCAGTTTCTGCCGCGCGAAGCGCGGCAATCAGTCGGAGTTTCGTTCAAAATAGGTTCGAGCTTCGTTCAGCAATTGCGACCAGCCAACCAAAAATCCGAGGCGTTGCCTCGGATTTTTGGTTGGCTGGCTACGATGATTGGACTACAATTATTGAATGGGGGTTGAGCTTTTTCGAATAAAAATCCCGCTCAAAAAAAATTCAAATTTTTTATTTTTTAACGCGCCCGGCGAACTTTCTTCTTTGGGAAAACTGTCCCTTTTTGATTAGATTTATGATACGATTATATTTTGTAAGCTTGGATAACGCCGTCAACTGCCACCATGCGCTAAAAGCTTATTTCACCGCTTTTCTGTTTTGGCGGTGCATTAGGAAATTTGAAAGCCGTTCAAGCGCAAAAAACAGCGGCGCCACGGGAAGCATATTGCCAAACATTCCCAATATGTAAACGAGGACTGGAGAAATGTCAAAGGACAAACACCCCTATCGGAATTGCGCCCCTCACTTCAGAAATTGGCGCCATCCCCAATAACACAACAATGAGTTCTTCGCGCGGTAATTCAAATGTCATAATTTTTCTTTAAATGCAGTGGTTTCGAAACCGCAAACCAATTCTGTTAATTACTTCTCGCTTTTTAATAAATCCCCCAACTTTCTCATTTCTTCGCCGTAAAGAGCCCAATCGCCGCGGCGCTGAGCTTCAAGGGCATGGTTCAAATAATCTCTCGCCTGCTGGATCAAATTTTGACCGATCGCCGGCTGCGCCGGCGCAATCTTACCCGCCTCTTTATCCGGAACAACCCGACCGCCAAATACGGCCGCCAAAGCCAAATCTAAAGTTTCCTCCATGGCAATGTGGTTCTCGTAAGCCACTATAACCCTTTTCAGTTCCGGAATCTTACCCCCTTCAGCCCGCAAATAAATCGGCTGGACATAAATGAGCGATTCTTCAATCGGAATTACCAAAAGGTTGCCCCTGATAACTTCAGAACCCCTTTGATCCCAGAGAGAAATTTGACGAGAAATGTCCGCGTCCTGATTAATGCGGTTGGCAATCTGCTTGGGCCCAAAAACCAACTTTTGTTTGGGAAAACGATATGCCACCAGTTGCCCGTAAAACTTTTCGTCATTGCGCGCCACCATCCAAGCCGAAAGATTGTCTTTGCCGTGAGGCGTAAACGGAATCATTAAAATGTATTCTTCCTGTTTTTCACCCGGCAGTTTCATAATCATATGCCGCACCACTGGATCAGTCTGCTCTCCGCTGGCGATAACCGGAATCTGCCACTGATCTTCTTTATTGTAGAAAATCTGCGCCTCATCCATATGATACACCATATAAAGCCTTGTTTGGTAAGCAAATAAATCTTCAGGATATCGTATATGAGCTTTCATGTCCTCATCCATTTCATCAAGCGGCACAAACGAATCCTTAAAAATTTTGGCATAGGTTTGAATAGCCGGATCTTCATTGTCAGCGATATAAAAAGTCATTTTACCGTCATAGGCGTCAACCACCACCTTGACCGAATTTCTTATATAATTGAGGTTCTTGCCCGGCAAAGAACCAAATGCGTCTTTGACCAGTTCGGCATAAGGATAGCGGTCGGAGATGGTGTAGGCGTCCTGAATCCATTTCAGTTCCCCTTTTTTGGTGACCACGAGATACGGATCGTAATCCAGGCGCAAGAAAGGCAATGCCCGTTTAACCCTTTCCTTAATATTGCGATAATACATTATTCTTGAGTCCGGCGTGATATCATTAGACAAAAGAATTTTCAAGGACCCGAATCTCAAAGCAAACAGCGCTTTGCGTAACAGTGACTCAATGCGCACACCGCCGTTTCCTTCATAGTTAGCAAAGACATTTTCCTCCCTTGAAGGATAATTAAACTCTTTTGCCTTGGTATTAACCACTACCCAGTCGCTGGCAAGCTCTCCATAGTATATTTCCGGCCGGCTCACCGAAAGCGATTTCACGCTGGAAGAGGGCGGCAGATCTTTTAAGAACAGCACCGGTAAACCCTCCGGCGTTACCTCATTGACCGGACTTAAGGTGAGTCCAAAACCGTGCGTAAAAGTTAAACGTTCATTGATAAAGGTGCGCTGAGGCAAACTGACGGAATTGAGCTCTCTGGGAGAAAGCAAAACCTGGCGGTAGTCGCCGTTTAAATGGTAGCGGTCATTGTCAATGGAAATAAAATCATAGTAGGTGCGGATTTCCTGCAGTTGACCAAATGTGTCAAGCAAGGGTTCGCGATCCCAAAGCCGCACATTTTTAATGGTGGAGCGATTTTTATTGATATCAGCCATTGTAAGCGTTGTCTCGCCGGCAAGGTCGCGCTCTATCACCTTGTCCAGGGCAAAAGCTTTTTGTGTTGCTTTAATATTATACTCTATGTAAGGGGTTTCTTTGACGAGCTCATTGGGAGCAACCACAAATTTTTGTAAAATAGCAGGATATACCCACCCACCCGAGATGGAAATAAGAATATAAGAACCGAGAGCTAAAACCAAAAGACGATTACTGGATTTAAAAATGTTTACTATCACTAGTACCGCCACAACGGCCGTGGCAAAAATAAATATTTTTAAAAACGGCAAAACAGCATGGATGTCAGTAAAGCTGGCGCCCGTAAACGGCCCGGTGGAACCGTAAAGCAAAGAAGGAATTCTGACAGCATAAATGTTGAAACTCGTTAAAATAAACAAAAGGGCAATAAGAATTGACAGATGAATCTTCGCCGGCTTTTCCAAAAATAAAGATTTCAGAGACTCCGTGCCCAAAACCTGCTGTATGCCGGGCAATAATCCGCCGACTGACGAACTACTGCTTGATTTTAAAACAATGGCGCCTCGCAAAGCATAACTTGCGGCCGCGACGATCAGAGATATAATGATAAGCCAAAACCCCAACCCGACTAAAAACTGAACAAATGGCAAATCAAAGAAGTAAAAAGCAATGTCGCGGTTAAATATTGGATCTTGTACGCCAAACGGCACTGCGTTAAAATATTTCAACACCGTCTCCCAGCTACCCGCTCCGACCAGGCCCGTAAAAAATCCGAGTATAAGCGAGACGGGCAGAGCGAATGCATTAATACGTCCCTCTAAATCTGAAACTCCTGCTTTATCAGCCTCCGTCCCGGCGCCTTCTCGCGGTCGAATAACCAACGGCCTTGGCGCAACAAGCCGTTTCGCCAACCAAATATTGCCGTAAATAATAACAAAGCTCAAAATACCCACTGCCAATCCCAAAAAAATTTTCGCGCCGAGAATAGTGGTAAAAATATTGCTGAAGCCGATTTCCTGAAACCAGTGCCAGTCAGTCAGCAGTCGAAAAAGACTAGGCACTATAAAAATAGTCAATAATACGACTCCGTAGATAATGTAATAAATAAAACGCTTGGAAATCATATTCATGTTTTTAATAATTTTTACAACAACGGACTAACTTTAATAATATATGACATTACCGCATTTGTCGATATGCCGTATGTGTACATTGCTTATTGTACATGTATGGTATACTTTTTATTTTCCGCAAACCGATGAGAGATTGGATAAAAGAAGCGGAAAACCTGCCTAAAATCGCAAACGAGAACAACCTTTTTACCAAAAAGGTTGCTTGCCGAAACATTTTCGGCTCGAACCTCATTTTGCAAAACCGCGAGGCGCGCGTTAGCGCGCCGAGCGGAACTGATTTCCCGTTCAAAAAACACTGGGCGGCGCTTTGCGCCGCTCGCGAAATGGCTTCCAAAAAATCAAAATGTTTCATCGTGGGGGTGAGATACGGGAATTGAACCCGTGACGCGAGTACCACAAACTCGTGTGATACCATTTCACCAATCTCACCATATATTTAAATTTTCTCTTTATGATTATGTACTAAATAATGGCAGTTTCTACATAACCATTAAAGTAAAATGTAAAATTACCGATTCAAACCACAAACCGCTGTTCCACCGTTGAACTATAGCCACCGTAAAAGTTGATTTTCAAAATTTACTTAAAATAGACTTTAACCCACTCTTTAACTAAATATTTTTGGCATAATTCATACGAACCGACTAAAATAGTGGTATAAAAAATATCAGCCAGTAAACTATTCTTAAAAAATGGCAGGGCTAAAAAGTAGCACTGCGCCAGGCCAGTTAAAGTCAAAGGA
>VMGJ01000009.1 GCA_007376485.1 Parcubacteria group bacterium Licking1014_17
AAAACCAAAAATTTTCCTTCCTTTCTTTTAGATTTTCGGCGGGGGGTGTGGGGGGAGCCGACAAAAAATGGAAAGGAAATTTTTGGTTTTGCTTCGCCGCTTCAGACTACGAAATGAACATTTCCATTATATCACTTGTGGTTTATTAGCGTTGTTCATTTCTCCGTCCTTGCGGCGAGACGAGGCGCTTCCTCTCGGCGTCTGGTGGTAGCTCTAGGCTTCGTGGCTTCGTTCACTGGTCGTGGTATGAAAAAGGGCGCACACCTCCGAAGAGTTGTGCGCCCATGAGAACGAGAGAGGACATCGCTAGCTGTTCTGCGCTTCGTACTCCCACTCGATGACCTCGCTACTTTCGGGGTAGCCGAGAGCGACGAGACGTTCGATGAGAGGGGGAAGCATCGCGTCCATCAACCTGCGAAGGAATGCGACGCCGCCCCACTGGCTGTGCCGACCACGGAAGGTCGCGAGCAAGACGCCGAGGTTCGGTTGATGTTCCGACATCACGTAACCGATTTCGGTTGTCGTGTGCGCCAGATCGAGCTGCATCAGGTTCCTTTCGAGACCTGCCGCGAGCTTCCGGAAGTACGCCTGGGAAATCGGCCAATCGTACGGCAGTCCAGATGCCTTTTCGTTGTCTTCGCCGAGTTGTCGTCCGATTTCCTCCATGCCCTTCACGTCGAGGCCGGCGGTGTCATCTTCCTCGCTACCCCACGTACTGGGGTGTTCGAGGCTCGATACACGAACCGCACGATACTCGCCACTGATCGCCGGAGACGGCGTCACGTCTTCGCGAAGCACATGCGCCCTGAAAAGATCCAGGAGCATCTTGGCTTGCTTCATCGTGTGCGTCGTCTCGCCGTCGGTTGACCGGTCTGCGGCATGTGAGAGAAGATAGCTGATCGTCTGCTCGCGCGTCACGTCGGGTTCGTCCTTGTAGTTGTCGAAGAATTTCTTGGCTTCCTCGATCAACTGGTCACCGCCGACGTATTCGCCGTTCGGCAGAATGACTCGATCGTCGTAGAAGCAGAAGTGCCCGAGTTCGGCGCACCGCTTCGCGAGATCGTAGGAGTCGCACTTCATCATCGACGAGGCGCGCACCATGGCCGGTTTCTTGGGAAGAGAATCGAGCGTCCCATGCCATGCGTGACCTTCGAACTTCAGCCCCCGCTCCTTTTCGAGGTAGCGGAAGAGTTTGGGCGAGCCGCCCTGAGCCGATCCGAGACTTACGTAACCGGGGTAGGTGTACACTCTCATCTGCGTGTCCTTTCTGTTGTGAAATGTGCTGATTTTGAGCCAAAATAGCTCGGAATCTGTGATTATCCTAGCATATCAAGTCGCTTCTGTCAAGGTATGGTTTTTGGACGAAATTGTGGTATTAAACTTCAAATTCCTTATCGGTTTCTGTAAGATGTGTTTTCAGTTCATTAAGCCCAGCGTCTAAAGCGTCAATGTAAACTTCCAACTCATAGTTTTCAAATTTTCTGGTATTTTTAAATGTTTCAATTTTAGAAAACACAAAATCTAATTTTTTAATCACCTCGTGAGTTCCTGGAATTCTTATGGCTTCGCCAAATTTGCCAAAACGATCTTCCAATCCTTTTCTAATTTTTTTGTATAGTTCGTGGTAATGATCAAAGCTCGGCCACGCCAAATGGTCGTTCCACTGAAAACCGTAAATGAGATTTACTTGAAATAGAGACGGTTTATTTAGAAGCTCGCCGAGCTTCTCACCCTTAAATTTCGCCTTATGTTGTTTTTCTTCTTTTTGTAATTCTTTCATAACAGCTTCAAGTTCAACACCAAGGTATTTATCCTGCAACTCAATAATTTCTGAAAACTTGATTGTTTTAGTTTCCGTTTTTGAGTGCATGTATAGCATATAGCGAAAGCCGTCTTTTGTTAAAGATGAGTGATCAATCATGCAAGAAGTAATCTCGTCATTGACATAAGTGGATTTTCTGCCTTTCCGCTCTGTCTTAACGGGATGCCCAATAGTCTCATTTCTTACCTGTCTGATTTTTGCCAATTCAGCATATTTTGCATTACCCCAATCAATTTTCTTATCACTACCAAACAAAGATATCTTCAAATAATTAACTGCATCTTGTTGAATAAAAAGGGCTTGCAAAATTCCGTAAGTTGCTAGGTATGGATTTTTTATAAACAAATCATTCGGGTCTTGTTGAAAATTTTGGATAGCCAAACAGGTATCCCCGATAGTATCCAACGCCGCGCAAAACTGATTCCAGTCACCATTCTTTTTTTTCAAAAAGACATTCGTCTTTTTGATTGTTGAGTCATTAAAAAAATTACGAATTTGTGTTGCTACTTCTTCAATTTTTAATCTATCGTTATTCATTTCAATAACTCATCGACCGAAACGCCAAGAGCTTTCGCAATTTTTTCAATCATGGCTAAAGTCGGGTTTCTCTTGCCACTTTCCAAACTGCTCACATATCCGCGGTCTAGTTTAAGGGCACGAAAAATGTCACCTTGGGTCATTCCCTTTTCAGTGCGTATTCGCTTGATGTTCTCTCCAAGCTTTTTTGAAATGCCCTTTTTCATATCCACAGCATAGCCAATCTTGCACTTGATAACAATATTGGAGTATAATCCAATATGGAAACGGCGAAGCAAAACCAAAAATTTCCTTTCCATTTTTTGTCGGCTCCCCCCACACCCCCCGCCGAAAATCTAAAAGAAAGGAAGGAAAATTTTTGGTTTTCTTCGTTTTGCGAGCCAATCAGGAAGCGAATAATTATCAATATTTAACATAAACCTTTTTCTATGAACAAATTCTTTCTATATGCTCGTAAATCTACTGATGAACCAGATCGTCAGATTTTGAGTATTGAATCGCAGATTGACGAGTTGAAAGAATTTGCAGAGCGAGAGCAGTTAGAAATTGTTGAAACTTTTGTTGAATCACAGACTGCTAAAGAGCCAGGCAGACCTATTTTCAACAATATGCTCTCGCTCATAGAAAAAGGTAAAGCGTCAGGAATTTTAGCTTGGCACCCCGATAGATTAGCGAGAAATAGTATTGATGGTGGAAAGATAATCTATCTGTGTGACCTTGGCAAAATTAAAGAGCTAAAATTCCCGACGTTTTGGTTCGACGCTACGCCACAAGGTAAGTTTATGTTAAATATTGCTTTTGGGCAGAGCAAATACTATGTGGATAATCTTTCAGAGAATGTGAAGCGCGGACTTCGACAAAAAGTAAGACGAGGCGAACAAAGTGGTCAAGCTCCGACGGGATATGTAAATGATAAATTGAATAAGAAAATTGTTCCCGATGTGGAAAGATTTCGCCTCGTCAGGAAAATGTTCGAAGTCTACGCTACTGGAAATTATTCTCTGAAAGATACAAGGAATTTGCTCGCCCAAAAGGGCTTGGTGTCTAAAAATGGTAAAGTTCTCACTGTTTCAAACACGCAAATGATATTGAAAAATCCTTTCTACTACGGAATGTTTTTATTTAACAAAGAACTTTACCAAGGAAAGCACGAGCCAGCGATTTCAAAGAAACTTTTTGATAAGTGCGCGGAAGTTTCGGCGAGGAATGCTCACCTGATGAAGCGAGGAATTAACAAACATGTTTTTCGCGGAATATTTTTGTGCGAAGAATGCGGTTGTGGTATTACGAGCGAAGTGCAAAAAGGTCATACCTATTATCGTTGTACTAAAAAGAAAGGTGCCTGCACACAAAAATATATCCGCGAAGAATTCCTCGCCGAACAAGTGAGTGGCATTATCAAAAAAGTTTCTTTGCCGTCCGAGTGGAAAGAATTCATGCTCGCTGAACTGGATAAGGAACAAGCGAGCAGTTTCCACTCTGACGCCCTTTTCGTTCAAAATCTGAAAAATCAAATCAAAAGTGTTGAGGAGACGCTAGACAGGCTTCTTGACGCTCATTTGGATAGCACAATCACGAGCGAGGAGTATGTCGCCAAGAAGCAAAAGCTCCTCAACCAAAAAATTGATTTTTCAGAGAAATTGAAAGATTTTGAACGAAAAGGTAATCGCTGGCTCGAACTTTCTCGTCAATTCATTTTAGACAGTAACCAAGCCATAATTATCGCTTCCGAAGAAAATCTCGAAGCCAAAAGAGATTTTCTCAAAAAGATTGGCTCGAACCCCCGCCTCGCGTCCCGCTCGCTTCTTTTGGATTTCAAAAACCCTTGGCGAATTCTGGCGGAAACCCCCGTCGCGTCGCTTTGCGACGCTCCGCATCGGAATTATGACAAGTAAATCCGCGGATTTAATTGCAAACCCCGGTTGTGGCAAAACAATTTGGACAGGTGTAGCAGGAACCGGCTCGGATCATTATTGTGCCGCAATCGCACAGAGGAGCGTCGGTGTGAGCGTCTCTATCTCCGTCTTCCCACAGGGAGTCGGGGTCTGAAGAGCGGGAAACAATCGTTCCGTTCACAGCCGCGGTCGGCGCCGAAATTTCCATCATTAAACGGGTTCTTGCGGGGTTTTCTTCTTTTGTTTCAGCGGCAGTTGCTTTCTCCGTTTCAGTTGGTACTTGTTTAATATCACCGTTCATATCTTCCGGTATGGCTGACCCTTTCGCGTGGTCATGAGGCGGTCCGAATATCACTTCTTTTTCTTTTTCAGTCAGGAATTTGTGTCCGAGATATCTGAAAATGTAATCAATAAACGATTTGGCGAATGGTATCTGTTCGTTGGCCGTCAAGCCGGATGGTTCAAACCGGCGGTCCATAAATTTCCTGACGAGAGTTTTCAACGGGACGCCGGATTGCAGACAGATTGACGTTAATGTGGCGATGGTATCCAGCAACCCCGACATTGTGCTTCCCTCTTTAGCGATGGTGATAAAAATTTCTCCCGGCCGTTTTGTGTTCGGGTACATGCCTATATTTAGATATCCCTTATGACCGCCGATATAAAATTTATGAGTCAAAGCCGGACGTTCATCGGGCATTTTGATTCTCATATATCCGGTTGATGTCCGCTCGACAAACTTCGAATCTTCCTTGGTCGTGTTAAGCGGCTGGATGCTTTTACAGCCGTCGCGGTACACCGCTACGGCTTTTAGCCCGAGTTTCCAGGACTGCATGAATACCTCACGGATGTCATCAACCGTCGCTTCGGCGGGCAGATTGACGGTTTTCGATATGGCACCCGATAAAAACGGCTGTGCCGCACCCATCATTTTAATATGACCGAGATAACCGATGCTTCTCTTCCCGGTATTTGCCTTGAATGAGCAGTCAAAAATCGCCAGGTGTTCCTGTTTTATATGAGGGGCTCCTTCAATCATTTCCTTTTCCAAAATATAAGAGGTAATGTCTTTTATCTGCTGGTCGTCATAGCCTAGACGTTGTAAAGCGACCGGGACTTGGTTGTTCACCAGCTTCAGTACGCCGCCGCCGACAAGTTTCTTGTATTTGATAATTGCCAGTTCCGGTTCTATACCCAGCGTTTGACAATCCATCATGAAACCAGTAGTGCCGGTCGGGGCAAGAAGCGTCGTCTGGGAGTTCCTAAATCCGTATTTACCGCCTTCTTCATATACTTGTTTCCAGATATTAGTGGCTTCATCAAGGAGCTCATTGAATCCTCTGACGGTGAAATTCGCCGCCATATTTTCCGCGGCCAAGCCGTGTTTTCTGATTACTCCGAGCATAGGTTCCCGATTAGACTCAAAATAAAGAAAGGGCCCTTTATTTTTTGATAATATGGCAGACGTTAAATACGCCTCACCCGTCATGACCGAAGTAACGGCGGCAGCAATTGAACGGCCCTCCTGCGAGTCGTAGGGATAGCCCAAATTCATCAACAGGGCGCCGAGATTGGCATAGCCCAAACCCAGTTGCCGGAAACTTTTGGCGTTAGCGGTAATTTTTTCAGTCGGGTAAAATGAATTGCCGACGATTATTTCTTGGCAAGTTATCATAATATCAACGGCTTTTTTGAACTTTTGCACCTCAAATGTACCGTCAGGGTTTAAAAACTTCAGCAAATTCAATGATGCGAGATTGCAGGCGCTATTATCTATATGCATATATTCACTACAAGGATTTGAAGCGTTAATGCGCCCGAAATTCGGGCAGGTATTCCAGACATTTATTGTCGTATCAAACTGGATGCCGGGGTCGGCAGAATGCCAGGCGGCGTCAGAAACCCAATTCATTAAGTCCCGAGCTTTTATGGTTTCGATTATTCTGTCACTGGCGCGCGCCTTCAAGTCCCACATTTCATCGTTCTCAACTTTACTCATGAATTCATCAGTCACCCTGACGGAATTATTGGCATTCTGGTAAGGAAGTAGCGTGTAGGGATCAAACAATTCCGCGGCGACAGAATTCCTGATGCCGCTTGCCTCAAGAATCTTGGTCATTTCCTCGATATTTTTTTTGCAGTAAATGAAATCGTTGATGTCGGGGTGGTCGGCGTCCAAAACTACCATCTTTGCCGCTCTTCTGGTC
Organism: Parcubacteria group bacterium Licking1014_17; assembly: GCA_007376485.1. GTDB lineage: Bacteria > Patescibacteriota > Minisyncoccia > 2-02-FULL-40-12 > IGHO2-01-FULL-4-A > VMGJ01. The sequence goes on from VMGJ01000009.1 coordinate 6,462, forward strand.
GTGCCCCCGGAACGGATGCTGTTGGCAACCCCGTCGGCACCCTTCATGAAAGAAACCGGACCCGAAGAATAACCGCCGCGCGACAGCGGTTCTTTTGAAGACCTTAATTTGGAAAGATTTACGCCCGAACCGGAGCCGCGCTTAAATATCCAGCCTTCGCTGTTGTACCATTCCAGTATGGATTCCATTGTGTCTTCAACGGAAAGAATAAAACAAGCTGAACATTGGGGCACCGGGTCGGAGCCGACGTTGAACCAAACAGGGCTGTTAAATGTCGCGTACTGATTGACTATCAGATACTTTAAATCATTTTTAAAATTTTCGTAATCCTGCTGGGTTTTAAAATAGCCATCTCTGAAGCCCCACTGGCAAACGGTGTCGGCGACCCTATCTGTCATCTGTCTGACGCTGCGTTCACGGTTTGGCGAGTCCAGTTTACCCCGGAAATATTTTGAAGCGACTATGTCAACTGCCGTTTGGGACCAATCTTCGGGCGCTTCAACATTTGATTGCTGGAAAACAACCTCTCCATTGCCCCTAGTTATTTTTGCCTCGCGAATTACCCATTTGATTTCTTCGTAGGGATGTTTAGTGCCAAAAAATCTGGCCCATGTAATTCCTTCACCCGTGTGCTTGTCCGCGATTTTGCCGTTTACCGATTCTCCAATCCCATTTAACAGATGAGCTAATTCTTGTTCCTGAATCTTAAATAATTCTTGAGGCATCTTTGCTTATTGGCGCAAAATGATATTACTGCCGCTATTATCAATCGTAGAGACATTAAAACCAGTGTGCTAAGATTTTAAGTTATAAAACAATATTACTCCAGTGCGACGGGAAAGTTCAAATGTGGACAACTCCCTTCCCCGCTTTAAAAACGCGGATTGTCTAAAAACTGGAAACGTTCGGTTTTTACCGGTGTTATTTTATTTTTCTTCGTATAAAAGCGGGAATATCAAATTCCCCTTCGTCCACCGAGGTATCAACGACCTCGCCCTCAACCGTTTTTTCCTTAACTTTCTTTTGCATCATCGGTTGTCTTTCATCAATTTCACCAATTCTTTTTCCGTTGACAGGGAGCATCCCGCCGAACAACACTTCCGTTAAGTGAGTTTTATGCGCCTTAGCCTCAAGTGAATTGAATCCGGCGGCAATAACAGTGACCTTTATCTCTCCCTTATTTAGAGTATCGTCTTGCACCGCGCCGAATATTACTTTAGCCTCGGAATCAATATTGGAAGTAATGACTCTTGCCGCTTCGTTTATCTCGGACATTGCCAGATCGGCGCCGCCGGAAACGTTGAACAGCACTCCCCTTGCCCCGTCGATGGATATATCGAGCAGGGGTGAACTGATTGCGGCCTTCGCCGCTTCAATAGCTCTGTCCTCGCCGCTGGCAAAACCGATGCCCATGAGAGCCGATCCCGAATTAGCCATGATTGTTTTTACATCCGCAAAATCAACATTAATTATGCCCGGAATGGTAATCAGGTCGGAAATACCCTGGACTCCCTGTCTCAGAACGTCGTCCACTTTTTGAAACGCTTCGAGCAGCGGCGTTTTCCGGTCAATTATTGAGAGAAGCCTGTCATTTGAAATAGTAATCAAGGCGTCAACCTTATCTCTCAGTAAAACCCAGCCCTCATCGGCAATGCGCGCCCGGGCGACTCCTTCAAATGAAAAAGGCTTGGTAACAACACCTACCGTTAGCGCGCCGACGTCCCGAGCCACTTCGGCAATAATCGGAGCGGCACCGGTGCCCGTGCCGCCGCCTAAGCCGGCGGTGATAAAAACCATATCCGATCCTTTAAGCACGTCCCCGATTTCATCTATACTTTCCTGGGCGGCTTGCCTACCCAGTTCCGGATTCATGCCGGCTCCCAAACCTCTTGTCAGGTTTTTGCCGATCAGTATTTTTGTCGGAGCATTGGCGATATTCAAATCTTGAGCATCGAGATTGACGGCAACAAATTCAACCCCATGAATTTTATGGACCATCATTCTTTGTATGGCTTTATTCCCGCCTCCGCCGATGCCTACCACTTTGATTCGCGCAAAAGCTTCGAATTGTGGTTTTACCTGGGGCATTAATATTTACACAATAGCAGTTATATTTATGTTGCTATTGGTGTATCATAAATAATAACGAACCGCAACGGCCACAGATGTTGTTTGGCTGTGGATAAGCTATTGATAAGTGTAAACCCTCCGGATATCTAATTCCCGCCTAGGGTAAAAAATTTCTAAACCATCCTTTGATTTTCTTCACAAATCCGGGCATCGCTATTCCACCCAACTTCTTTTTATTAGGTATCATGCCATCCGCTCCCCAAGCTATCAATCCGGCAGCTACGGCAAACCCCGGATCGTCAATCTGAACGGAAAGCCCGTCAAAATTTCTGTTTTTACCTCTATGGACCGACAACCTGAGCTGATTTTTCGCGGTATCGATTATTCCGGGAAGTTTTGATCCGCCGCCGACAAGAACAATGCCCGCCGGGAGCATGTAAGGCGCCGTGACTTTTTTAAGTTCGCCATTTATGAAATCAAAAAGGTCGGAGACCCGGGCATCGATAATTTTTGAAATCTGTTTTCTGGAAATACTTGTTTCTTCCTCGCCGATTAATTCCGAAACGTCAACGATATCGTTTCTCTTGGAAACCAGCACGACTTCGCCGATTTGCCCGTAATTCAATTTTATAAGTTCCGCTTTATCCATTTCCGTCCTCAAAGCGATAGTTATGTCATGAGTCAGATATTTCGAGCCGATGGGCAGAACGGATGTATGAAGCAGTTCTCCTTCAAAAAATAAAGTCGTGGAAGTCACGCCCCCTCCGAAATCCACCAGAAGCGTTCCGTACTCGCGCTGATGTTTATTTAAAACAGATTGAGCCGCCGCCATTGGAGCGTATACGAATTCTTCAATCTCGATATTATTTGCGTTAACGCACTTGGCTAAATTGCGCATATGCTGGGTAAGCGCTTCTATAATTAATACGTCGGCTTCGAGGCGTACCCCCTTCATACCGACGGCGTTTTTAATATGTTCGTTGGAATCTATGGTAAATCCGCGGGGAATTATATGAACTATTTCATAATTCGGCGGCAAACTGATCGTTGAAGCGGCGTCCGTCACCCGCGATATATCGCTTGGGGTAATTTCACTGTCGGGTCTGGCGACGGCAACTACGCCATGGGACAGCTGGGATTTTATATGAAGACCGTTCAACGCCACGTAGGCGCGGCTGACATTAACACCGGCCATATTCTGGGCTTGTCTTACCGAGTTGCCGATATCGTTGATTGTTTCTTCAATATCGACAATATCCCCCCTTCTTAATCCCTGGGAAGGCGCATTGCCGACACCGATGATTCTCGGCGCGTATGTTTCCGAATTCAAATCGGCAATAACCGTCTTTACGTTGGAATTTCCGATGTCTATGCCGCAAATAATATTTGATTTTGCCATTGCGGGGCAACTTACTTGTGGTTATGTTAAAAAATAAGCCCTTTTAAAATTTTCTCCTGCAGGGTAAACATCAGTTTTTCATCCCCCGGCTTGTTATGATCATATCCTGACAAGTGCAAAAATCCGTGGATCGCGAGCAACACCATTATTTTATCGACTTTTTCGCCGGTTTTACCGGCATCTTTGGCAGCCACGACCGGACAAACAAACAAATCGCCCAGATCTATTATAGCATTATTTCTGTTTTTTCCATCCAGGGGAAAAGACAAAACGTCCGTGGGCGTATCATGCCCCCTGTATTTTGCGTTCAAAGCCCTGATTTCTCTTCTGTTTACGAGATTTACCGAGATGCCGAAAGACTTTTTTCCCAAAACCGCCGCGGCGTGTTTGATTATTTTTTCAAAAAAAGTTTTCCCGAAACGCCTACCTCTGGTTTTATTGGTAAATACTATTTCAATCACGGAAAATTATTTTGTGAGCAATTCTTTTACGACTGAACTTACGGTTTCTCCGTCGATCTTGCCCTTAACCTCGGGCATAATCTGTCCGATAACTTTGCCCATATCCTTGAGAGAGGAAGCCCCCGTTTTTTCGATAATCTTTTTTGCCAAGGGTATGATTTCTTCGCGGCTCATTTGTTTCGGAAGGTATGATGCAAGTATATCCGATTCGGCCTGCTCTTTCTTGGCTAACTCGGGACGGTTGCCGGTGGTATACAAAATTACTGCTTCCTTCCGTTTCTTAATTTCGCCCATAATCGCGTCTATAATTTCTTCGTCGGTCAGTCCGCTTTGCTTTTCAAGCTCGGCGGTATCCTTAATGGTCTTGCTCAATTGGGTCCTTTTTACAATTTCTTTGTTTTTGACTGCGGTCAAAACCATGCCCAGCACGGAGCGCTTAAGCTGGTTATTCTCCTTAAGAGCATTATTGATATCCGTTTGTATTTGAGATTTAAGCATTTTCTTATAAGTTTAACTTCTGCTTTATTTTTCTCTTTTCTTCTTCAAAAATTTCTTCGTCGTGAATACCCAATTTTTCGAGGCGTTTTCTGAGCGCGCGCAGCTGCTCGCGCATAATCGCCCTGTTTTTCTCCATTCTTTCGGTCGTTCCTCTTTCGCGATACTTTTTCTTTTTTGCCGTAGCCAGTATCCTAGACTGTTGAGCTAAGCGGCTGAATCTCCGAATAAGAGAGCCGACACTTTCATTTGGTTTTCTTTTTACTTCCATTAAAAACCTCCTTTCCTTTATTATTATTTGTTATGCGGCGGTACAGTCAGCCCCTTACTATCTTTGCTCCCAACTCCCTGCCGCCCAGGACGTGCAGATGAAGATGGGGTATAAGCTGGCCGCCGTCTTTTCCGTGATTTATGATAATACGATACCCTTTTTCGTCAATGCCTACCTTCCTGGCGATGTTTCTCGCGGCGCCCAGTAAAACGCCAAGCAATTTTTCGTCGTCGCCCGAAGTGACGCCGATTCCCGCTATATGTTTTCTGGGGATAATCAATATATGCACCGGTGCCTGGGGGTGAATATCGTTAATGGCGATCCAATCACTGTCTTCGGCTACTATTTGCGCCGGGATTTCTTTGGCGGCTATTTTACAGAAAATATCCTTTTCCATGGCTACCGTTTTTTGATTTTTTGCTTGAAAATCTCGACTATCTTTTCTCTTGGAATATTTTCCTGGACGCCTGAATCCATCTCGCGTAGAATAACCGAATTTTCCAGCGCTTCTTTCTGTCCGATAATGATGGCGTAATTTATGCCAAATCTGTTGGCGATTCTCAATTGGGATTTTATGCTGTCACGCCCGAGAGATATTTTGGCGGTAATTCCCGCCTTTCTCAATTCTTCGAACAAAACCAGACTTTTTCTTTTAGCCATGTCTCCGAGCTGGACAATAAACACTTTCGGCATGGGCCCGATTTCGGGAACTTTAATCCCCCGTTTCTTCAGAAGTAAAATTACTCTCTCCATACCCAAAGCCCATCCGACAGCCGGGGTCTTTGGACCTCCCAAAAGTTCCACGAGCTTATCATATCTGCCTCCGGCGCAAATTGAGAATTGCAGGTCTTCTTCGCGCCCGCCTTCTTTTTCTTCGGGCCAGATTTCAAATACGGTCCGGGTGTAGTAATCCAAGCCCCGGACCAGATTGTTATCAAGAACGTAAGGCAAATTCGCTTCTTCAAGAACTTCCAGCACACCCTTAAAATGTTTTTTGCATTCGGGGTCTAAATAATCGAAAATCTGGGGCGCGTCCTTGGCAACCTCCTTGCATTCTTTTCCTTTGCAATCCAGCATGCGCAGGACGTTAGTTTTAAATCTCGCCTGGCAGGCGGAACACATTTTTTTTATTCTATTATGGAAATAATCTTTAAGCGCCTTGATATATTGCGGCCGGCAGGCGGAATCGCCGATTGAATTGATTCGTATCACCGAGCCTTTTAGTCCGATGTTCTCAAGAAGCCGGTAAGCCATTAAAATCAGCTGGGCATCGGCGGCGTAACTCTCATCGCCAAACATCTCCGCGTCCAGCTGGTGCAGCTGGCGCAATCTCCCCGACTGAGGGTTTTCATGCCTGAACATCTGGCCGTAGGTCCAGAGCTGTATAGGGTGCGGCAGGACATTCATCCCGTGTTCAATATAGGCGCGGACCATGCCGGCGGTGCCTTCGGGGCGCAGCGAAAATTCGTCACCGCCTTTGGTTTTCAAATTGTACATTTCCTTCTCGACTATCTCCGTTGTCTCTCCGATGCCTCGGACAAACAAACCGGTTGATTCAAGTATCGGCGTATCAATTCTTTCAAAACCATACTCCTCGAGAAGCGATTTTCCCTTTTCATATACAAACTGCCAATACGGCTGGTCCGTCGGTATTATGTCGTGCATCCCCCTTGGCGCTTGATAACTTTGCTTTTTCATTTTGGAAATTAATTATATTATTCCTTGGTATACCGGCGTATGGAAAAACTTCGCGTCCTTCAACGGCCACGCCCTTGAAAACACCCTGCCGGTTACGTAATTTCGCGGCAAAGCTCCCCAATATCTTGAATCGGAGCTTTGAAGGCGGTTATCGCCCAGAACGAAATACTCGTTTTTGCCGAGTGTAAGCTTGACCGAGCTTGTCGTTCTTTGCCAGGAATCCAGATATGGTTCTTTCAGCGCCAATCCTTCCGGATGCTCTTTATTATAGACAATAACCTTATTATCTTTTATCTCGACGGTTTCCTGCGGCAATCCCATTATTCTTTTTATAAAAAACTGGGTTTTATCTTGGGGGAACCGGAACACCACGATATCCCCGCGGGCGGGGTCCGAAAAGCGGTAGCTTATCTCGTCAATTAAAATATAATCCCCGTCGTCAAAAGTGGTCTCCATGGAAGCTCCCCTGACAAAAAACGGCTGCACCAGAAAATACCGGATAGGTATGATAATGGCAAGCGAAATAATGATAACCTTGGCGATTTCCCATATAAAAGAAAGGATTTCATTTTTAGCCGAGGACAATCTGTTTTCGTAGGGCGTCATGAGAAAATATTATACCAGAAAGCAGGTTCTAAGCAATATCAACTTTTCTTTTGCTTTTTATAAGTTATACTGGGCTTATGAAAATACTGGTCGGCTTGGGCAATCCCGGTTCCGAATATGAAGGGACAAAACACAGTATCGGTTTCGATTTCGTCAGCGGAGTGGTCTCCAAGGAAGGAGGAACCTTTTCGTTTAACAAGAAATTCAACGCCGAAATCGCCAGTGTGTCGTTTTCCGGCAAAAAAATGATAATTGCCAAACCATTCACTTTCGTGAATAACTCCGGCTTGGCGGTTAAAAAAATCAAACTTTTTTATAGGGTAAAACTGGGAGACATTATTGTCGCCCACGACGATTTGGATATCCCGCTGGGTGAATTTAAAATTTCATTCGGAAAAAATTCGGGCGGGCACCGTGGGGTGCAGTCAATAATTGACGCCCTCAAAACAAACAAGTTTTACCGCGTGAGAATTGGAACAGCCGGCAGGAAACTGCAAGCCGCCCGCAATCAGAAAACTTTGGCGAAAAAGAAAGAAGCCGTCGGCGGTTTTGTCTTGTCCGGCTTCTCCCCCGCCGAAAAAGACGAAATCAAGAAAGTTTTAAAAGAAGCGAAAAGCCGGCTTGAGGAAATTCTCGCGAATAAAAATAACAAATGACGGACCTTTTGTATTTGAACGCCGCCAACGCAGTTCTCGATAAAAATCCCGGAGCCCTCCATAAAATACACGATCTTTATCACGGCGACTGGAAGCGCGCCTGGGATTCCAGGTTTTCAAGATATCTGGTGAAAAAATCCGCGGTTGTTGACGCCGCCATTTTCAGGGCGCGGCAAAAACTGGTGGATCCCGAAAAAGAATGGAAAAAACTCAAGGCCGATAAGATAGAAATCATAACTATAAATGACAAGAAATATCCAAAATTGCTGAAACATATTCCCGACCCGCCTTTCATCCTATACATAAGGGGCTCACTGGATTATTGTGCCAAGCTATGTATAGCGGTTGTCGGGACGAGAACACTTTCCGATTACGGCAAAAGAACGGCGCCGCATATCGTCGGTTTGCTTGCTTCCGCCGGCTGTACCATAATCAGCGGTTTGGCTGACGGCATAGACACACTAGCCCACAAAACGGCGCTTGAAGCCGGCGGCGGAACAATCGCTGTTCTAGGAACCGGCATTGACGACAGGAGCATATTCCCTCAGCGCAACCTGAAACTGGCGAAATCAATCATTGCTTCCGGCGGCGCGCTCATCAGCGAATACGCGCCGGGCACAAACGGGACCAAATATACTTTTCCCCAAAGAAACAGGATTATCAGCGGGTTGAGCAAGGGCACGCTCGTGATTGAGGCCGGTATCAAGAGCGGCTCCATAATCACCGCGAACTGCGCTTTGGACCAGAATCGCGATGTCTTTGCCGTGCCGGGAAATATTTTTTCCAGAACTTCCGAAGGCACGAATGCGATTATTAAAAAAGGAGCGGCTTTGGTGACTCATGCACAAGACATTCTTGACGTTTATGATATAAAGACTAAGACAGCCAATACCATTCGGGCGGAAAACGAAACCGAGTCGTTGCTTCTTTCAGTCTTGGGAGCCGAGCCCCTGCCGCTCGATGAAATCGTCCGTGCCACGGGTTTGAATCCGAGTGAAGCCGGTGCGGCGCTGGTAGTGATGGAGCTGTCCAATAAAGTCCGTAATCTCGGAAACGGCAAATACACCTTGCGGAATTAGTAAATGCAATTTGTTGCCTTACTGCCTCAAATCACCATTCGCCCGCCCAGCGAGCGGGCTCATTCAGGTTAGACCTCAAATTCCTTCGGCGAGCTCAGGACCATGCAATTTGAGGTCTAAACAGTGCTTTAAGGCAGCAAGGCAACATAAAATATACCGCATATGCAATTAGTAATCGTTGAATCGCCGACCAAGGCGAAGACAATATCAAAATTTTTGGGTGACGGCTATACGGTCCGTTCTTCTTTCGGGCACGTGCGCGACTTGCCGGTAAAAAAACTCGGCGTTGACGTTAAGAAAAATTTCAAACCGCAGTACGTAATTCCGGCTAAAGCGAAAAAAGTAATTGCCGAGCTCAAAGGATTTCTGCCGTCATCGGATGGCGTCATCCTGGCTACCGACGAAGACCGCGAAGGCGAAGCCATCGCCTGGCATCTGGCTTATGCTTTGGATTTGGATGCCACGAAAGCAAAAAGGATAGTTTTTCATGAAATTACCAAAACCGCCATTGAAGAGGCGCTGGCTAACCCGCGCGTCATAGACATTAATCTAGTTGACGCCCAGCAGGCAAGGCGCATTCTGGACAGGCTTGTCGGTTACGAGCTTTCGCCGTTTCTGTGGAAAAAAGTCCGTCCGGGTTTGTCGGCGGGCAGGGTTCAGAGCGTGACAGTGCGCCTGGTAGTCGAGCGCGAAAACGAGATTCAGAAGTTTGTCAAAGAAGAATATTGGACGGTGGAAGCCGATTTCGCGAAAAAAGGCGAGGAAAAAAAGTTTAGAGCCAAACTGGCAAGTGTCAACGATAAGCCTCTCGAAAAATTAGAGATAAAAAACGACAAGCAAGCCGATTCAATAATCAAAAATCTCACCGGCGCCGAATATTTCATTAAAGATATAACCGAAAAGGGGGTCGTCAGAAATCCCGCTTCCCCGTTCACGACCTCCACCCTTCAGCAGGAAGCTTCGCGCAAACTTGGTTTCTCGGCAAAGCAAACAATGATGGCCGCCCAGCGCCTTTACGAAAACGGGCACATCACTTACATGCGTACCGATAGCGTGAATCTCGCGGCTTCCGCCGTGGCGCAGGCGAAAAAAGTCATTGAAGACAGATTCGGCAAAGAATACGCCCTGGATGCTCCCCGCTTTTACGCGACAAAATCCAAGGGCGCCCAGGAAGCTCACGAAGCCGTTAGGCCGACCAATCTTGCTTTGGCTCCCGAAGACACAAAAGAACTTGAGCGCGGTCAGAGATTGCTTTACGAACTTATTTGGAAAAGAACCGTTGCGTGCCAGATGCAACAGGCAATTTTCAATCAGACGGCGGTGGATGTCGCCACCAATAATAAAAAAGGCCTGTATGTTTTCCGGGCGAACGGGCAGACCGTGAAATTCGACGGCTTTATCAGGGTTTATACCGAGGGCAAAGATGAGGAAAACGGCGAAATTGAGGGCCAACTGCCGGACCTGAAAAAAGATGAGCCGGTGGATTTGAAGGAACTTTTGCCCTTACAGCATTTTACCGAGCCGCCGCCAAGATACACCGATGCCACTTTGATTAAGGCGCTTGAGGCGCATGGCATCGGCAGGCCGTCAACTTACGCGCCAACGCTTACGACTATTCAGGAACGGGGCTATGTTGAGAAAATTGAAAAGAAATATCATCCGACCGAAATCGGAACGGTCGTGAACAGTTTGCTCGTTGAGAATTTTCCCAAAATTGTTGACATTAATTTTACGTCCCATGTTGAGGAAGAACTTGATGAAATAGCGGAAGGGAAACTTAAATGGGTGCCGGTGGTCAGGGAGTTTTACGAGCCGTTCAAGCGCGATTTGGATAAAAAAACAAAAAGCGTTGAAAAAATTGCGCAGGAAACCGACACGCCCTGCCCCAAATGCGGCAAAAAAATGCTTCTGCGTTTCGGACGAATGGGCAAATATCTGGTTTGTCCGGACAAAGAGTGTGGCACTACAATGCCAACCGAAGAAGAGGCGGCAAAAATAAAAGAGCTTGAAGAAAAAACAATGGACGAAAAATGCCCCATCTGCGGCGGTCCGATGAATGTGAAGCGCGGTCCGTGGGGATATTTTCTCGGCTGTGCCAATTATCCTACCTGCAAAGGCATTATGAAGATTTTAAATAAAACCGGATTCAAATGCCCCAAGTGCAAGGAGGGCGATGTTGTTGAACGCAAATCCCGCGGCAGGGGCAAACCGTTTTACGGCTGTTCCCGCTATCCCGACTGTAATTTCTTAATGAGCAAAAAATCCGAAACCGGAGAGGAATTGGTCAATTTGCTCGAGGGTTGGAAAGAAGAACCAAAAGCACCGAAAAAACCCAGAACTAAAAAAATAAAAGAGAGCCCTGAAGAGAACCCCGGCGAGTAATGTCCTCTATTGCCGCCCAACCCTCAATTTTAAACAATTCAGAACTGTAACTCGCCAATATGCTTTTTCGGGACTGAAATTTACCCAGCGAGTAAATTTCATCTGGTTAGGTTGCCGCTGTTTGTCAAGATATTCCCCAGCACCTTTTTAAGATTCCTTAAAAAGGTGCTGGGTCAATCATTGACAAAACCATGCCAGCGACAACCTAAACAGCCCTCAAAAGCACATTGGCGAGCAAGCCATGCTACTCAACACTTTATCAGTTCAGTCATAAATTACTTTTGCCAGTATTGCATTTTGAACATAGTGTTTGCAGATTTTCCAAAATGGTTTCCCCGCCGTTTGTCCACGCTTTTATGTGATCGACGTGAAGAATTATCAAAGGGTCAGTTGCGGGTGATCTTCCGCAGTATTTGCATTTAAAATTATCTCGTCTCATTGTTAGGAATCGAAGTCGCCAATTTATATCACGCCTGGTTTTATGACCCTTGTCACTTTCATTAATAAATATTTCCGTTTTTAGGTTGGGAATTTCTATATTTTCCTTTCCACCGCTTTCTGCCCACTTAACAAAAGCAATTAGAGCGTTGTTATATGTACCGAACCTTCTCTTATATTTGCTTGAGTGGAATTTAGATATGTTACTATCTAAATTTGCTTGTGTTGGTTGCTTACCGAGTTTTTCCCAAACCATTGCTATATTACTAAAAAGTTCTTCATCGTTTGCGTCCATTCTATTATATGTCCCCATTTTCTTATAAATTTGAAATCCGGCTTTTGATAAAGCATTATTCCAGCTTCCAAACCTTCTTTTATAAATACCTCTACTGAATTGGCCATTATTCTCATAAAGGTCCATCGAAAAAGTTTTACGACCTATTTTTTGAGCGACCCTTTTTAGATCATCGATAAGTTCTGTTTCGGGGATATTGTTTCTTTTTAAAATTTTTAGTCCAGCTTCATTTAAAGCATTATTCCAACTCCCAAATCTTCTCTTAAAAACACCCCGTTGAAAATTTCCATATTTTTCGTAAAGGTCCATGGGGAATGAATCTTTATTGATTTTCTTTGAGACCATTCTTAAATCATCCAGTAACTCACTAGTAGGGATGTTTACTCTCTTTAATTTAAGTTTATAATCCATAGGGTTAGATTCTGGCGGAGACGGGAGGATTTGAACCTCCGAAGGGATTTCTCCCTTACCTCGTTAGCAGTGAGGTGCTTTCAACCAGGCTCAGCCACGTCTCCAATCGCATTATTGCCTAATAGTATCAAATAAAGGTTATATTTCAAGAAAGAAAATCAACTAAAATTATCTATTTATTATTTCTATCTAAAAGTGTTACCATTTCCATATGCCTGAAATAATAGATTTGGACGGAGAAGAACAGCAAAAAGGGGATGATAGATTTAAAAGGGGCGGGTTCACGCCGAGAATTTATTCTTGGCAGGGTCCGAAATACCGCAAGCCGCATTTCAAGAGGGTTTTAATATTTGCCGGCATAGTAGCGGCAATCGGGCTGGTTTATCTTTTATGGGCAAGAGATTGGGTGACGGCATTGCTGTTTTTTCTTATTTCCGTAACCGCGGTTTATCATGCCCGAAGGGAGCCGCCAATTGTGACTTATAAAATAGATCCTGTCGGCATTACCCTAGGTGACACAATCCATCCCCATTCGGAAATCAAATCTTTTTGGATAGGATACCAGCCGCTTTACAACATCAAGGAATTGAGTTTATATCTGAACAAGCGTTTCCGGCCATATACGGTGATACCCTTGGAGGATCAGGACCCCGTCAATCTGCGCCAGATGCTGCTCCCCTACATCGCGGAGGAGAAACATGAAGAAAATTTTGGCGATAATATTTTGAGAGTTTTCGGGTTGTAACCCCCCTTTATGTCCTCATAGCTCAATTGGAAGAGCGTCAGCTTGCGGAGCTGAAGGTTGGAGGTTCGAGCCCTCCTGGGGACGCAAGCAAGTATGAAAATAGGAAACATCCGCCCCCATCGTTCAACGGATAGGACGCAAGCTTCCGGAGCTTGTAATTGGGGTTCGAATCCTCATGGGGGCACCAAACTGGACTTCCCGATTTTTTGGAAGCCAAAGCCATTGGTTGCCCTGCCTCGCCGGCAGGCGGGTCACCGCGCCGAACGGCGCGGTTCGCCAGAAATTGTTGGGCGAAATTAAATGGCGGAACAAAATCCCAAGAAACAATTTTTTCGGAAATGAATCCCGCATTGGTTCGTTCCACCCGCTCATTCGCTTTCGCAGAAGCGTATCCTGTTCGCCCTTCAAGGCGATTTTTTGTTGCACCAAACTTTCCTTTTTTCGTTTGTAAGTTTCCTCGTCAATGAGATTGTCTAAATATCCTTCAAGTAATTTATCCAGTTTTTCTTGAAGGGCGAAAATCTTTTTTCTCGTCGCTTTTGCGAAAGCGTCTGCCGATTGGGCTTGTGATTTTTCTTCGCGCTCCAACTTTTCCAACATTTCTTTTGACCAATTGGCAGGCAAAGCAATTGTTTGCGACTTTTCAATGATTTGTTTTTGCAATTCGTTTTCTTGGATATACTTTTCGGCGCAAGCCCCGTGTTTGCGCGTGCAACGATAATAGCGGTAAAGTCCGCCGTTGCCTTTGGCGAATTGCGCCGTGAACATTGAACCGCACGAGCAATTGAAAAGTCCGACAAACGGAAAATCGTGTCGCTTCTTGCTCTTGCGGGGCTTGCGCCTATTCGCTAAAACTTCCTGCACTTTCGCAAACAATTGCTTTGTTATGAGCGGGCGGTATTTTCCTTCGTGCGCTTCGCCGTTCCAGCGCATAACGCCGATATAGCGATCATTGGTCAAAAGATTTTCAATAGAGTAATTGGAGCGCGCTTTTCCGCCGCCAATCTCGGCGAGGCGAGCCGAAATTGATTTGAGCGTGTGTCTGCCGGTGGCAAACTCCTCGTAGATTTTCTTGACGATTTTCGCTTCTTTCGGCTCCGGCACGATATTTCGCAAGCGGTGGTCATAGACATAGCCGAAAGGTTTTTGTCCGGGCCATTCGCCTCGCCGCAGCTTGGCGCGGTTCCCTCGCCGAACATTTTCGGCCAGATTGTCCACATAGTATTTGGCGTTTGATAATCCGATAGCTAAAAAGAATTTTCCTGACGGATTATTTTCAAAAGCAAATGTCGGGAATTTCAAACCGCCAAGTTTTCCAGTATCCAAAAGGTATATCAAACGCCCGCCGTCAACGGAGTTTCTGGACAATCTGTCCGGATGCCACGCCAAAATTCCGATGAGATGAGGAAGACCGCCATCAATTTTGTTGAGCATGGAATTGAAAATTTCTCTACCCGGAACTTTGGCGGTTTTCTTTTCCACAAAAGTTTCTATAATTTCCAAACTTTCCTTTTCGGCAAATTCTTTCAATTCCGCAAGTTGCGCCTCCAAACTCAAAACTTGGCGGTCTTCCTCATCGGTGCTTTTTCTGATGTAGAGAAAGTATTTTGTCGGTTGTGGTAATGTATTCATAATTTTATATTTTGGCGTGGCTTATGTTCGGCGTGGAATGAAAAATCGCCTTAATCCCGCGAAGCGGGATATTTTGCGCAAAAAAATGGAATAAAAATTTATTTTTATACATAACTTCGTTATGACGAACCGCCGCATTTCCGAAAAAATTGTTTCTTGGGATTTTGTTCCGCCATTTAATTTCGCCCAACAATTTCTGGCGAACCGCGCCGTTCGGCGCGGTGACCCGCCTGC
>VMGJ01000011.1 GCA_007376485.1 Parcubacteria group bacterium Licking1014_17
AATCCTCGGCTATCGTTCCGCCTTTGAAGTCGCTTTGGCGGCTGGTATCATTAAAAGTATTAAAAGTGAGAGTATCCTAATTCAGGGTGGAATTTAGGCTTACATTATGTCATTCATTGTATCATTTATCAATACTTCTGTCAATATCCTGCAAAAATAGCCAAAAACTGCCTAAAATAGCGGTATTTAGTACTACACCCCCTTCGGGGGGTTGATTTTGAGACTTCATGGAAATTTCGGAAATAATACCAATAAACGAATCTGTTATCCCCTCCCCCCTCGGAGCGGGGTTGCCTTTTTTTGAGCGATCCCGCAACCAAGGGGGATTTGTCCAGCCGAATGCCTTTGACGGACGTTGTAAGGCTGTGGATTGCTCGGTCGGCAATAGTATAATGGCGTAAGCCCACTATTGCCGAATCCACAGCCTCACACGAAAGAGGAATTTTCGCTGGAAAATTCCGAATGTTCCGGAAAAGGCGTTTGGCTGGGCAAATAGTACAGTCAATCTAATCTTTCCTTCGCCCCCAGCGTCGGCTTTTGCCGTTCCAACCATTCCTTGAGAAACTTGGTGGCCAAGAGGTCATCTTCGTTATAATCCAAAATTTTCTGGAGAATTTTTTTATTGCCGGTTCTGAGCCACTCGTCATACCAGACAACCGATTCCGCCCCGCCGGCGTCTTCCGCCCGCCAATTAAAACCGAGATATTTCGCGACGTCTTTCAAACTGTAAAAATACAACGGCAGGACAGCCGATTCCACGACTGACCTGTGCAGGTCTATGGTGTTATCGCTGAATTTTCCCGCCAAAGCTGACGAAATGCCGTATTTATTTGAAAGCCGCTTAAACACTTCCCTTTCATAAAACGAATAGTGGTAAATGACGAAATCTTCCAGCGATTCAATAAAATCCAGAAATTGATTCCAGACCTTCGGCTCGTCTTCTTTGCTGTCCGACAGAAAATGCATATACTCCGGTTTTTTGCTCCCCTTTTTGACCAGAATACCGAGTAGATAATCTATAGAACGGGTCGGGTCGGATTCAATGTCAAAATAAACCTCGGTGCCGACTTCCGGAAATTTGTTTTTCTTTAAAATTATCGGTTTCCGGCTGATAAGCGAATTCGCCTGATTGTAGAATCTTAAAACCTTATCAAAAGTCCAGCCCTCCATTTTTTCCTGGAGCTTATTCATGTCGTAACCCGCTAATTGCGAAACCGTGTGAATGCCCGCATCGTATAATTTTCTCTGGTCCGACTGGCTTAGTCCATAAATAAGGGATACATCCTGGCAACCGACGGCTTCCTCGGTGCAAAGCGCGTACCATGGCGACTGTTTGCAACCGCTTTTCAAAAACGGCGGCGGTTTCTCGCCTTCAAGGATTTTTTCGATGGATTCTCTGGCTAAATGGAATTGTTCAAGAAAATCCTCGTTCGTAAACGAATGCTCCTTGCCCTCGCCGTCAATGATATACGACTTCTGGGGCATAACGCCCTGAAGTCTTTCAAGAATCAAGCTGTAAAAAACCAGTTGGAATTTTATTTCGTCGGGGATATACCCGCCGCTCCTTATGTCATAGGCGACGTAATAATAACTGCCGAATTTAGATTTCATCCCCTTTTCCACGGGTCTGGCTTCAAGCAAATCTGGCATACCCACCCAGTGCTCGTCCATAAGCACTCCGTGATAAATATTTTTTTCCTGCTTCATCAGTTCAACCGTCGCCAGAAAGGCTTCATCCAAATCATTAAAAAGCTCCGGTTTTACTTCTTCAAAAGTTCTCGGCTGAATCAACAGCTTTTCATGGTCGTGCCGCAATCCCCCGCGGTGAATCATTTCCAAAAGCTTAGGTGTCTCCTTTTTTTGGCACTGGTCGCCGTAAAGGTCGTACCAAATCCAATGCGGGCATTGAAAAAATTTGTAAAAGTGTTCGCCCCGTAAGATAATCTTGCTTTGCTTATCTCGCAATGAATCCGTGCGAACTGAAGTCAACTGGATTGTCTTACGGGGTTCGCCGGTGAGTTTTTGTTTCGCACTCGCCATATTAAATAATTTCAACCACTTTGCGGCGTGATGATGCACCTTTGATTATTTTAATGCAACTGCCAGGCTTTTTGAAATGCTCGGCTAGGATTTCAATCAGGCGTTCGTTGGCTAGGCCTTCGATGGCGGGCGCGTTCACCCAAACTTCCAAGCTGTCTTTGCTTGTTTCAATTATTTTCGGTGTTCGGGAGTTAGATTTTGTCTTTACAAAAATTTTCATTTTACAAATCGACCAAAACACTGCCTTTGAGCAGTACAGCGAGTCAGGTTTTGCTTGGTCTCCCAAAGGGAGAAAACCTGGCGAGCTATAAGCATAGGTTTTCGCTGGAAAAACCGGAGCATCTGCAAAAAGGTAGTGTTTTGATAATAAGTGACATAAAGTATAATTAAGCTTTACTTTATCGTTACCGATTCCAGCACGTCCCACTGCGCTATGCTCGTTACCACGTTCATCCCGCCGATAACTTTCCCGAAAACCGTGTGCAGGCCGTTCAGATGCGGCTGGGGCTGGGTTGTCACAATGAAAAACTGCGAACCGTTAGTGTTGGGTCCTGAATTAGCCATGGCGATTACCCCTACATCCACTTTCATTGAAGGCAAATCGTCGCTGTATTTGTAGCCGAGCTGTTTTTTTTCCGCGATTTCCTGGTCGGTCAACCCAAGTGCTTTGGGATTTATTTCATCCTCAAAAACATAACCCGGCCCGCCGGTGCCGATTCTCGGGTCGCCTTGAGGCAGGGTTTTGGATAAAGAATCGCCACCCTGTATCATAAAGTCGCTGATTACCCTGTGGAATTTAGTGCCGTCGTAAAACCCCTCTTTTGCCAGTTTCACGAAATTACCAACCGTCTTCGGCGCGACATTCGGATAAAGTTCAAGTGTTATGTCCCCCTTTGAGGTGGATAAAACAGCGGTGATAGCTTTACCGGTTTCGGAAATATTGTCATTTTTCCTCTCTCTGACCATTAAATAAATACCAACAGCCACAATAATTACCAAAACAATAAGAAAAATAATTTTTTTTGTCATTATTTGATTATACTAAATCTTCCAGTTCCTGCCTAATTTCATCCGGAATCGGGATTTCTTTGCCTTCGGGGCTTATACCCGGATAACGCCACGCGGAAATAATGCGCTTTTTGGGCATCGTCAGCTGGATTTTATTTTTTTCCTCCGGATTCTGTCTGGATTTTATTTCCTGATACATCACCCAAATCTCCGACGGTTTTTTCTTGTTTGACCCGGGTTGCATTACGGCAACTGTCCCTGGCGCGATTCCTTCCTCTTTCCTTTTTGGGAATCTGACTATTCTTTTTATCAAGCTCTCGGAAATGCCATAATAAGCCATCTTACCTGTAACATGGCTGGTCCACTGGTATTTTGAGTCGTTTTTAGGGGTTTTGAACATCTGCACTTGAAAAATAACACGAAATATATTAATATTGCTAATTGGATTAATACCTAAATTCCACCCTGAATTAGGATACTCTCACTTTTAATACTTTTAATGATACCAGCCGCCAAAGCGACTTCAAAGGCGGAACGATAGCCGAGGATTT
>VMGJ01000002.1 GCA_007376485.1 Parcubacteria group bacterium Licking1014_17
CTTGGCGAAAAAACAGTCCGTCCCGCCGAAGGCGGGACTCCAAATTCGTTAGGAAAATTGGGGGGAAATCAGTGGGACGCGCTTCGCGCGTCCCACGCTCTGGGTGCTTCTGTATCTTTTTCTACAAAACTGGAGCCAGCGGTCGGATTCGGACCGACGACCTACTGTTTACAAAACAGTTGCTCTGCCGCTGAGCTACGCTGGCGGCAATTTTGCCAAGACTTTTTTCAATTTTCCCCTGCTCGCGATATCTCTGGGATTAAGTTCAATCGCTTTTTCAAAGCACTGGCGGGCATCGTCATACTCTTCCGTCTTGATGTAAATATCGCCAAGCCGCCTGTATAATTCCGGGTCCCGCGGATTTTTGGCAATATTGATAATTAAAAGCTGCTCTTCTTCCCTGATATCGCTGCCGTTATGTTCACTGATGGCTTCAATCGCCTCTTCTATTTCGGCTTTTTCTTTCTGCTCCTTAATTTCTTCCTTGATAACTATCTGCTCACTTTGTTTTGCTTTCCTCTTTACTAAAAGAAGAATTTTGTGAAACAAACTGTCAATTAAAGACGAAATTGATTTAAGTAAACTAAACAGCTTTTCAAACTGTTCCAATAATTTCAACCGCCACTCGTGCGACTTTATAAACTTAATAATTCCGCCGGCTTCCGGCAGAAGTTCTTCCCAAAATCCCCGGTAATTGACCGCCGAATTCTCAAGCACTTCGGGCGAAAGTTTCCGCAAGAACGCGAGCTTGCGGACAATTACCGCCCCTATCAGCAGAAGGGACAGGATAAAGATTCCCAAAGGCAGAATTATAAACATAATTTAATAATATCAGATAGCGAACCTGACAAATCTGTTTATTTTTATATTTTCGCCCAGTTTTGAAACATATTGCGTAACCAAGTCCTCAACTTTCATATCCTGGTCTTTTATGTACGGCTGGGAAAGCAGTTCGTCCATGCTTTGCGGATCCATGGCGGCGATGTGCATAGCCAATTCGTGCGCCAATTCCGGGAAAAGCTCGTTGCACGCGACGAAATCAGTCTCGCACAAAAGCTCAACCAGGACTCCGACTTTTCCGGTGCTGTGAATATACGAAGCGACAATGCCTTCATTTGTTGAGCGGGCGGACTTTTTTTCGGCGATTACCGCTCCCCTTTCTTTAAGAATTTCAAGCGCTCTTGCCTCGTCCCCTCCGGCTTCTTCAAGCGCCTTCTTAATGTCGTTAAAAGACTGTTCAGTCGCGTTTCTCAACTTTTTTATCTTTGTCGAGTCCAATTTTGTGCCGAAAGCCAGATCCGGAATTACTCGGAAAAAGCCCGTTAAGTTACTTCAAGGACAGATTTTTTACAATAATATCCAGAATCATTTCAATGGATCTGGCGGAATTATCATTGGCGGGAATGGCAAAATTGAGGGATTTGGGGTCGCTGTCGGTATTCACGATGCCGATAGCTTTAACTTTCATCCTTTTGGCTTCCCTGATGGCCGTTTCGCTGTCTCTCAATGACGAAACGAAAATAATTTCCGGGATTTTCTGGAAATTCCTGATACCGTCGTATTTTTCTTTCATCTTTAAAATCTCCCTATCTTTCAATATGCGCTCTTTTTTGGTGTATTTCGCGAAACCGTTTTCCAGTTTCTCCATTTCAAGATTCTCAAGGTACTTTACCCGCGAGGTAATCACTTTGAAATTTGTCATAGTGCCCCCAAGCCATCTTTCAACCACATACGGCATATTCAGCGCCACAGCCGCTTTTTTAACGGCATCAGACGAATATTTATTGACGCCCACGAACAAAATCACTCCGCCGGCGGCTATAACTTTTTTCATCTCGGCTACCGCTTCGTTCAGCGCTTCAAGTGTTTTTGTAAGGTCAATAATGCAGATATTCTCCCTGCTCGAATAAACATACTGTTTCATTCCGGGATGAAAAACCGCCCTTCTCCGCCCGAAGTGCATGCCGGTCCTAACCATTTCCTCGTATGAAGGAATGTATTGCAAAACTTGATTTTCCATAAGTCACAATATAATAACAAAACTGCTGGAAAAAGCAAACGCCCCGCGAGCGCGTTTATTTGCGGGACTCAAAAAGCTATGTTATAGTGACACTTATGAAAAAAGATATCCACCCGACCTATTACGAGACCAGCGTTAAATGCGCCTGCGGGAATAAATGGACTACCGGATCCACCGTTCCGAAGATTAGCCTTGAAATTTGCGACAAATGTCATCCGTTTTACACCGGCAGGGAAAAATTCGTTGACAAGCGCGGACGCATTGAAAAAATTACCTTGCGCCGGAAAAAGCACGCGGAACTTGAAAAAACGCGCGTTCCGAAAAAACCCCGCAAAACATCCGAAAAAGATACTAAATGAATCCCGTACGAAGCAGCCCTTATGGGATTGAAAATCATGGATGTTATTAATTAAAAAGTATTAACCAGTAGACACGGCTTAAACCTATGAGTTGCCGTTGCTACTTCGTACGGGATGAATAAACTCGAAGAAGAACTCAAAGAAATAGAAAATAAACTCGGCGACCCCAAATTTGTTTCTGATTATAAGCGCGTCGCGGAAGCCTCCAGGCGTTATGCCGAAATACAAAGGATGCTGGAACGGAAAGACGATACCGGAAGCAAATATGACGAGGTTATAGTCGAAATACGTGCCGGCACGGGCGGTGAGGAAGCCGCGCTTTTTTCCGCCACCCTGCTTGAGATGTACAAACACTACGCCGCGAACCAAGGCTGGCAGTACCACCTGATTGACTCTAATCTGACCCCTCTGGGCGGCTATAAACACCTTACTTTCGAGTTATACGGAAAAGATATTTTAAAAAAAATACAGTACGAATCGGGGGTTCACAGGGTCCAGAGGGTTCCCGAAACCGAAAAAAGCGGGCGGGTCCACACTTCAACCGCCACCGTCGCCGTTCTGCCGAAAGCCAAAGAAACTGATTTGGAAATAAAACCGGACGATATTGAAATATCCTTTTACCGTTCCGGCGGACCCGGCGGCCAGAATGTCAATAAAGTTTCCACCGCCGTCCGATTAACGCACAAGCCGAGCGGATTGGTGGTAAGCTCGCAGGAAGAAAGGTCGCAGGCGGCAAACAAAGAAAAGGCACTCGGCATTTTAAGAACCAAGCTGTTTGACATTGAAAAGCAAAAGCGGGAAAAAGACATTACCGAAAAACGGAGAAGCCAGATAGGCGGCGCCGAACGTTCCGAAAAAATCCGGACATACAATTTCCCCCAGGACCGCATTACCGACCATAGAATCAAAAAAAGCTGGGGCAATATAAGCAAAATATTGGAGGGTAATCTTGAGCCCATTATTGAGGCATTAATTTCGAATATTAATCTCCCCGAAACGCGGTAATACGCCGTGTTCCGCGGTTTTATCTCTATGGAAGACACAAATCAAAAAGACGGTCCGGTATTTGAAACCGAGCCGGGTTGGGGCGGTAAATTAGCCGGCTGGTTCGGTGGCGGAGGCATGTCATGGATTTTACCTGCAGCCGCGATTGTGGTTTTAATAATCGGCTTGGTTATGTATTTCGGCAAGGGCGGTACAAATAATAAGTTAGCGGGCACGTCTCCTTCTCCCTCCCAACAAAACCAAGGTATTGAGGTTACGTTTGTTCTCAAAGACAATCCCACTCTTGTTGCCAGACGGGCAATTACGATTTGTATAAACGTCGACCCGCTGCTTGTTTCCTTGACCAACGGCCAGCGCATTTACATGGAGACCAAATTGGCGCCAAAAATAAAAGGACCTTTTACGGTCGGCAACAAGGTAACTATTCAGTATTCCGATTTGGCGGCTCTGGTTCAGTCAGCCCAGGCGCTGACTCCAGCCCAGCTTTCCAGCTGGGAAGTTTACGGCAGAAACATAAAATTCTAATCGGTCCGATGGTTTTTTACTTGGCTTCCTTTTTAGTTTCCTTTTTGGCTTCTTTTTTGTCCTCTTGCGGTTTGGCATCCGCTTCCGCCTCTGCTCCTTCTTCGCCTTCCTCTTTAACTTTCTTGATAACTTCCACTTCTTCCGGCGCCGCCGTTGTGGTTTCGAGTTCTTTCTTCAGGGCTTCTTCGGAGATCGGCTCCTGAATCAGGACGACAATTTCGTCGGGATTGTCTTTTATCTTAACCTTGTCGGATATTTTTACATCTTTAAGCAGAATATGGCTTCCAAAGGCGTTCAAACCCGAGATATCAACTTCAATTGAGCGCGGAATATCCTGCGGGAACCCCTGAACCTCAATTTCATTGATATTTTTTACCAATATGCCGCCGAGATCTTTGACCGCCGCCGGCTGACCTACAAAATTCAAAGGCACTTTGGCGGTAATTTCCTTGTCCAGCCTGACTTTATACAAATCCACATGAATGAAATCATCGCTGACGGCATTTCTCGTCACATCCTGAATCATCGCCGGGTATTCCTCGCCGT
The DNA here is from genome assembly GCA_007376485.1 of Parcubacteria group bacterium Licking1014_17. Taxonomy (GTDB): domain Bacteria; phylum Patescibacteriota; class Minisyncoccia; order 2-02-FULL-40-12; family IGHO2-01-FULL-4-A; genus VMGJ01. The sequence continues at coordinate 4,456 of VMGJ01000002.1, forward strand.
CCAAAAGGACGTAAATCATGGTTGATTCACCCGCCTCGCCGTAAATCTTTTTAAAATCTTTCATCTGTATCTGGATATTTTTTGGCTCCGAATTCAAACCATAAATAACACCCGGCAACAGATGTTCCTTGCGCAATGTCTTCACTTTTCTGCCCGTAACGGTTCTGGGCTGAACTTGTAATTCCAGTTTTTGCATAATATAACCCAAAATTAGGATAAAAACAGAGTAACATAAATAAGAAATACATTCAATATAATTAAGAAACCCCGGCATGGGGTTTCTTAATATTTCAATAACCGATGGTTATTGGGACCTGCGGTCTCTGCTGGGTGGGCGTTCAGTCTTTGGTCGTGCCTCATTAACAACTATCGCACGTCCTTCAAACTCTTTGCCATTAAGTATTTCAATAGCCTTTTGGGCTCCTTCGTCCGTCTCCATTTCGACGAAACCAAAACCCTTAGACCGTCCCGACATTCTGTCGGTGATGACTGATGCTGTAACCACAGTACCGGCTTTAGAGAATAAATCTCTCAAGCCGTCATCCGTAATACTAAACGGCAAATTGCCCACGTATAATCTTTTTTCCATTATTATTCGTTGCAATTAACTAACCTCGTAGGGCGACCCGCTCGCTTGGACCCGGGCCTAGAAGACCTGCGAGGTCTTGCACATTCCCATCACCAATGGAGCAACCTACAATTAAGGCTATTATAGCACCTATCAAATAAAAAAACAAGGGCTTGCTACACAGCCCTTTAATTCGTCTTATTTAACGCTAATTCTTTACAATTGAAGACAACCTGTAATCCGAAACAACCTGAACATTTCCGGCGGACGAATCGCCCGCGAGAATCCTCGCGTGCAGAAGAAGATAGCCCAAGGTCGGATGTTTGTAATAAAAATATTCTTCGGTTCTTGTGTCGTTCCTATATCCAATCGGCGAAAAAGTCTCAATAATTCTGACGCCTTTCAATCTTTCGCCGTTGCCGGTAATCGGCGCCCAGTCACTATCCTCCATAAAGTTGACTTTGGACCGGTATGATATGTTTTTGGCTTTCGATAACTTGCCAATTTGGCATTCGGAATCCCCTCTGCTGAATTCGTAATTAGCCGCCGTAAAGGTGCTGTCTTTGGAATCGCCGGGATTCATGAATTCCGGAACCACCAATTTATCGCCCGAGAAACGCGAAATCAGCCCGGTAAAATGGTCAACGTTGTCAACCTGCATCAGCTGTCCGCCTTCCCACGAATAGACATCGTCGACTCTCGGACACCATGTGGCGTTTTTTGAATTATCCGAACCGTAAGTTGTGTGAACAACGAAGTGTTTTTCATCGGGCCAGACGGAATAGCGAACCTGGCTGTATTTATCCGTGGCTTTCCATTCATTGTATCCGCGATAAATGAAAAGTTCCTGAATTTTGGGTATTATAATCTCCGTCAAATTGTATTGAGTCGGAATCGGTGTTGCCGTTGCGGTTTCAACTTCTTCGCCCGTTATGTAATTGCCTATTTGAGCCACACTGACGGCGACGCTGTCTTTATTATTTTCCGCCACTATGTCCCCGACTGCTTCAACATACGCCGAAACTAAATACATTCTCGGCTTTTCATATTTGTGCCTCAATTGAAAACTGATCGCCGGATGGTCGGGAGTCAGCTTGCCTGCCCTGACTTCTTTGCCGCCGTCATCATAATCAACCCTTAATCTGAAAGGAATATAATCCGGCTTTCCTGAACTGGTCACTGTCGCGCTCACAACCAGCATTCCGTCTTCATTCTGCCGGTCGTTCACGTTAAGAGCGACTGTAATATCGCTTGGAAGCGCTGATGATAATTTTTCTTTTCCCAAACCGAGAAGCCCTCCGAGTTGAGCAGTTAAAGAAAGCGGGCTTTCAACATTACTTTTTTCCTCCTTTTTGGGGCTAAATTCCGCGTCGTCAATGTAATTAACCATCGCCAAAGATTCATCGTAGGAAACCTGCTCCCCAACCGTGGTACTTGCACCTAAAACCGCCGACCCCTCGGGACTTGTTGTGTTTTCCTCTTTATTAAAGCCTGCGTAATAGCCAACAATCACGGCAAGCGCCAATACAAATAGAACCGACAATATCCTCAAAATAAATGAGTATCTATGCGACACCACCGAATTCAGTGAGTATTGTTTTTGTGGTTCAACGGGGGCCGAAACCTCTGGTTTGTCAGGTTCATCCATGCGTTAAGTATAACCCCCAAATCAGTCAAACGGCAATTCGATTATCAACAATAAAAAAGTTTTTAGATAAACCGCTTCAGACTTACCGTCTGAAATAATGGCAAAATTCTCCGATTTTAGTATAATTAGTTTTATTTTGATGGATACCAATGACGAAAAATCGATCACAGAAAAAATTAATTTAGCCAAAAAGGGCGATAAAAAGGCGTTTGGTGAATTATATAATTTGTTTCTGATGCCGGTTTACCGCTATGTTTTCCTGCGCGTCGGAAATAAAGACGCGGCTGAAGATTTAACCCAAATTGTGTTCATCAAAGCGCTGAAATCAATCAGGGATTATGAAAACAGAGGCACAAGCCCTCTTGCCTACCTTTTTACCATTGCCCGAAACGCCATAATAGACGAGTACAGGAAGAAAAAGCCGGAATCTATAGACGAATCCAAAGATATTCCGGATACCGAAAATGCCACCGAGCGGCTGTCGGAAAGGAATGATTCTATTAGAACGCTCAAGAAAGCCCTGGTATACTTGCCCATAGAACAGCAGGAGTTGGTCATTTTGCGCTTTATCGCGGATTTGTCGTATAAAGAACTGAATGAATTGACAGGCAGGTCGGAACAGGCTCTTCGCCAAGCATTGTCACGAACACTTAAAAAACTACGTTATATAATTAAACATGGAGATAAGTAGCGAAGAAGAAAAAGAGAATGATGGCATATTCGGGACGGCGCTGGAGTTGTTGGATAAAGGGGCGTTACCGGAAGATATCATAAGAAAATTTCCCGAAAACAGAGAAGAAGTTTTGGATTTCATCAAGATTATTTCCGACCTGAAAACCGCCCAGAAAGATATCAAACCGGAAGAATCCCTGCTCGCCGAAATCCTGAAAAAACTGCCTGCCACAAACGCGGCGGATAATCGTTTTGAATATCAGAGAGGCAAAGATTACGGTCGATTCCCTCTCGGTATATTAACAAACACATACAGCAATATGAAAAATACATTAAAAATATTAGTGCCGGCCGCTGTCTTGGCTCTGATTGTCGGGGTTTTTGTTTTGACAAAATCAAACAACTCCCCAGGTGTTTCGCCTTTATCAAATCAGCCCCTCCAGTCAAATCAAGTTCAGACCGGAACCGTCAGCGATATAACCGCGTCGCTTATTAACGACTACGCGGGTGAAAACGCCATCGCAACCGAAGATTCGGCGGCTGAACTTAATCTGATAACAGCGGATAAAAATAACATTAATTTGTTTGGCGATATATTCAACGAAAATGAATACTAAATTAACAACAAAAACAGCGGGTGTATTGGCAATGGCGGCGATGTTTCTGCCGTTATCCGTGCTGGCGGCGGTTTCTCCGTCCCCGAACGCGGGCGCCAATAATACCTTCTGCTCAAGAATAAACACAGTCAGTACGCGTGTCGAACAGCGGATTGTCGATAGGCAAGCCAGAATAACTAAATCGGAGAATGACCGCGAGGCAAAGCTTGCCGAAAGATTTGCCGACCGCCTCACCCGAGTTGCCAAAAATCGAGCTGAAACTGACGCGAAGCGCGCCGAAAAAATAGCTTTGTTGGAATCCAAGGCTTCCACAGACGCCCAAAAGGTCGCTGTCACGGTCTTCAAAACGGCTCTCAATAATGCTATTGCCGCGCGCAGGACGGCAATTAATGCCGCTATGAAAGTTTTTCAAGACGGAGTTAAACAGGCGGTAGAATCCAGAAAAAATTCCGTTGAAGCGCTGGTCGCTAATTTTAAAGCATCGGCTGAAGCCGCGCTTCAGAAAGCAAAAAACAGCTGCGCAGCCGGAACCGATTCCAAAACAGTCAGGCAAACGTACTTGAACGACATGAAAGCCGCGCGGGATGCGTTCCAAAACGGCAAGCAATCGCTGGATAAAATCGGAGATGAAATATCCAATCTGGCGAAAGTTCGCAACCAAGCCGTACAGGCGGCCGCAGATGCGTTCAAAACTGCCGTGGAACAAGCCCGCCAACAATTAAAAACCGCATTTGGCGAAAAATAAGGACTGCGACCGGCAAAATCAAGAGGATAAATCATCCCTCACCGGTGAGGGATGATTTTAGTTTCTCCTCAAAATTATTTAGCCAGCTCGGCGTCTATGATTTGTTTCAGCTGGTCGGGTTGAATTACGCCAACATATTTTTTGCCATTGATGAATACGGTTGGCGTCGCGTTAATACCCAGTCTGCCCCCGTCCGTGACATCGCCGTTAATTACATCTTTATAAACTTCGCCATGGATGTCGGCTTTGAATTTCACGATATTCAAACCCATATTTCTGGCATAACCCTCGAAAACACTGTAGGGGTTGCCAAGATTAGCCCAATCCGATTGGCTTTCATAAAGCTTTTTGTGCATTTCCCAAAATTTGCTCTGCGCGTCGGCGGCTTCGGCGGCTTCGGCGGCCATTGGCGCGTTTTTATGCGAAGGGATAAGAAAGTGCCTGAAACCCACGGAAACTTTAGCCGGGTCGCTGTAATTCTTCAGCATATCCTCAAACACGGTATTCATCTGTCCGCAGGCGGGGCATTCATAATCTCCAAATTCAACAATCAGGACTTTGGCATCCGCGTTACCGGTCAGATGGGTATCATTGCTTAGAATATATCGCGGGTCGTAGCTGTCGCCTCTGCCGGTCAGCCAAACCACTCCGGCGAATATCACGACAATAAAAACAACAATGCCGACAAATATTTTTCTTTCTCCGCTCATAATGTTTATTTTTCCGTCTTATCGCGCGAGGCGACGGCAAGAACGGTTATTAATACAAACGCAATAAATGACAATAAGGGAATGGTGACAAATCCAAACCATGAAAAATCTATGGCCGAGCAGGATGGACCGATTCTGCACGGCGCGTAACTTTCGGAAAACACCCGCATCTGAAGTAAATACTGGTATAAAGCAGCAATGGCGCCTAAAATTGACAACGGCAAAACATATAGGTGAACCTTTCTGTCATTAAACCAAACTCCGGTCGTTAAAATAAAAACCAGCGGAAACATACAAATCCTCTGATACCAGCAAAGTATGCACGGCGCCAGTCCCCTGACTTCGCCGAAATACAAACTGCCTAAAGTGCCGATCGCCGTTATGACCCAGGCTATATATAACAACCCTCTGCGTGAAATTAGTGCCATTTAGAAATTATAGCACATTTTTTAAAAAATCACAGCAATATTGAAATAATCTTGACTCATAGTCAACTATTGACTTAACTTCCATCAACAGTAGAATGTATTCTTATGCCAAGCTAATCACGGTTTTGGCACGGGTCGTCCGTGGTTTAATCTCTTTTATAAGGCTTGGCGTGAATAATTAACCGGTCCCGGTTACGACATAACCGGAACTTAAGAACTATGGCTGAAGAAAAAGAAAAGTGCCCAAAATGCGGAAAGGAAGTATGTGAATGCCCGCCTGTTGAAAAAGAAGGCGAGGACAAATAGCTTGAAATACAAAAATCCCGCCCCTCGAGGCGGGATTTTTTATTGTCAGATCGGCGATAAAAACAGGGCGGTATATCTCTGTATAGATTTACCGCCCCTTAATTTGTCCCGCCGCCATCCAAGATTGTCCATCTGATTTTAAGCGAGCCCATTTTAACGACGAAGGGTGCGCCTCTGGTAAGCAGCTCCAGGGCAAGCTTGCCGAATTGGCTTGATGCGCTTATGGTTTCTTTATTCACCGTTAGGTCAACGCAATCATCATCACAAAGTGTGCCAATAATACGCCTTCTATCTAATGTTTCAAAAACCATAACTTTATTATCCTCTCCGGGCTCAAATGTGGCAATCTCAATAGCTTTCAGCAACCCGATTCCGGGCTCTTGTTTAATGACTACGGTCATTTTGATCATCCTCCTGGCACCCGGATTTTATTGTTATATTTTATTAAGGTACCAATCCAAATATAGAAAAGATATTAATTTCTGTCAATATCCTGACACTTGCATTTATATTTAGACCTGCTATACTGCCAATACTTCACATCATCTTTTACCTCTTAGATTGTGGATGTTTCGTCTCTCACCCCGAGAGGCGTTTTTTTGAATTCAAATTATGGCACTTGCATTGTAACCCCTCCATATGATACAGTAGCATTGACAACGAGTCATAAGCCTTCTTTTCCCCCACGCCCATGTGGGGGTTTTTAATGTCGCCTGCATCAGAACTCGTTGATAAGTTTCAGTTTTTCTTTAGAACTCAGGCTATTACTCCAGTCAAAATATTTTTGTGCCTCGCTAATCTCGCCCCGCTTGTAATAACTCGCCGCAAGTAAAAACCTAATCCGGGGATCTTTTGTGCTTCTGCCAAAAAATTTTTCAATAACATCAATGCTTTCCTGGTATTGTTTTACTTTAACCAGCGAGGTTAGGAACATTCCTACTTCATCAAGTCCTGGATGGGCAGCATTGTAAATATAAGGCCGGAAAATATCAGCGGCTTTTCCGTATTGTCCGGTATTATAATAGAACTTACCAAAACTACTGTAGTTGACTGGCGTGGTCGGACCCTTTTCCAACGCTTCTTTATAGTAATTTTCGGCTTCGCTGTATTTTTTTTCGGCAAATGCGATGTCGCCCATAACCGAAATCAGCGGCACATACTTGTCGTCAATACTCATGCCCTTCTCGGCGATTTCCCGGGCTTTTGGGATATCTCCCTCCCTAAGTAATACCTCCGCCATGTCTATATAGCCCATAAAGCTGTCAGGAGCGCCCTTAAGCATGCTCTGCGCCAGTGATTTCTTGGACAGCCAAACTTCGTTTCTTTTTATCAGGATGAGAGAATAAACAGCGATTACGGCGCAAAAAACCGCGATGCCGATAATTTTTTTCCTTCTGTACAGCCAGTCAAATCCCTCGCCGGCAACCAAACCCAACCCAATAGAAGGGGTGTACATCCAATGTTCAGCCATTATTTCTCCGCCGTTTTTAAAAACAAATTTGGAAAAAATAAAGTATGAAACTAAAAATATCATCGCTCCGACGCCAACCGGCGATGACCTGAATTTCTTGTTGAATATTAGAAACAAAAACGCGGCGGCTATTAAAATTCCGAATACCGCTTCCGGCGACTGGAATAGATTAGTCACCAAAGTCAGATGATTATAGCCGTATGTAGCCGACAAATTTACCGGAACGAATGTTTTGCCGACGTAAATAAACAGAATCTTGAAAGCCGTAAAAAACGCAGTAATGGCATTGGCGTGCGCGAGAGGATTTAAGGCAAAGTTAACGGGATCATTGCCGAAAGCATACCCCCCAAGCACGGCGTGGCGAAGCAGAAAATACACCATGTAAGCCGGCAGAAACAGCAGACCGGCGGAAATGAATTTTTGCCAAGCGGGGTTTTCTTTGATTTTATAAACAATCAGAATTACGAACGGCGCCATAACGGCGTATTCTTTGGATAAAAAACCGAGAAAGCACAAAAAAGAACTTAAAAATATCAGCCACGGGCTAAATTTTTCGCCCTTTGTCGCCCTAATAAAAACGAGCCATGAAAGCAGAATGAAAATCGCGGCTAATATTTCTTCCCTCGCCTTGATTAAATCCACCGCTTGGGTGTGAATGGGCAATAAGGAAAAAAATGCCGCGGTAAAAGCCGCGAGAATTTTTTTACGAAAAAGTCTGTACACCGCCAAGAAAACCAAAAATGCCGCGATGCCGTTGAGCAGGATGCTGGTTATGTGAAAAGATATCGGCGATTCGCCAAACAAAATAAAGTTCAGCGCTATGGTAAAAATAGTAAACGGGCGGTAAGCGCCCGCCGAAATATTATCGGGCAAATAAGGTTCCAGCCAAATTTTCGGAAGATAATCGACCGAACGCAATTCACCGCGAGCGCTGAAAAAAATATCGTCATGCACCCAGTCGCCCTTTATTGAGTTGCCGTACAACAAAAAACTAAGCCCGATAAAACCCAGCAAAAGTAAAGCGCCCAGAAAATATCTGTTGTTTCTTAGTTCCAAAAGCTTCACGATTTAATTAAACCAGAACCCCGAAAAAACAGCCAGCCTCCGGCGTTAAATTACGAGCGTCTGAAGACATTATTCAGTCGTTTTCCCGTCAAAATGCTCGCCCTCATCGGCTTCCGCGTCGGCTTTTGTCGCGTGGATAACTCCGTCTTTGTGATTCGGCGGAGCGTAAACGGAATATATTTTCATCGGCTCGCCGGTAGAGGCGTTGATGATATTGTGTTTCGTCCCGGCCGGTATCAAAACCGCGAAGCCGTCCGATATTTCATGCTCAATCCCGTCCAACACGGCTTTCCCCCGCCCTTGGTCAATCCGAATAAATTGATCCAGAGTGTGCGTTTCTTCGCCGATATCCTCCGCCGGCTTCAGACTCATAACCACCAGCTGGCAATTTTGGGCGGTGTAGAGCACTTTGCGGAAATTGCCATTATTTCCCGTTTCCTGTTCCAAATTTTTTACATATCCTCTCATAAAAATAAATTGTAATTTATAAATTGTTTTTCCGACCTATTTAATTTTAGCAGATGCTCGCGTTAAAAAATACAGCCCACCAGAAGCAGGTGGGCTGATAATTTAACTTTCGCCGGAAACATCTATTCAGGGTTGGAGGTCCAGGGTTCGCGCTTCTCACGCGCCCTTCCGAGGACTTCTGTCCTACCGGTCTTCTTCAGGTTTCTCCGATAGCTTGCACGTTTCCGCCTCATCAATTTGACGATGCAAAGCGCTTTGGCTGGAACGTCCGCGTCCCAGTCGCCAAATTCGGGACGGGTTCTGTGATTTTCACCTCTACATATGAACGTGTAGGATTTGTTCTTTCCCTCCTCGATGGTCATTGGCTTGCCGCATCGCGGACATGATGGAATATTCCGGACACGCGCTCTCGCCGCCTCTGCCAGGGCGCACAACCTTTGGACAAAAAACTTCGTACGATAGATGGGGTGTGATATGTACACTCTTACGGGTTTCCCGTCAACAATCTGGTTGATGATGACCCACCCGGATCCCTTCTTCCGCCACTTCAGCGTTCTCAAAACAACGGATGTATGAACCACAACGTGGTATACCCCGTCGGCACTCGAGAGGATATGGGAGAGACCCGGTTCAAAAGGTCTCATCCTTTTGGGCTCTTTGAGGCTGTGCGTTTGAATCATCCTTTTGATCTCATGCCCATCCAGTCCCCGGAAACCCAACTTATTGAGGGTGGCATCCATTTCTACAACTCCCTCCCTGTCTGGCAAAAATGTCTTTCGCAAAGTGCACCTCCCACAAAAACTGCGGCCGGAATTGACCGTGAAATTAAGTTAACAAAAAAAAATACCGATGCGTCAACACAGGCTATTATTATATAGAAAATAATTACACTTGAATTTTTGAGAACAGATACGCGCCCAGCGACAAAAGGGCCAAGGTTATAACGGTCAAAACGAGAAAATCCGTGAATAATCCGAATTGAGCTAGATGCGCGAGGGTACCGCGCAATCCGTCGACACCGTAAGCAAGCGGATTTACTTTAACAATCATGCCGAGCGCTTTCGGCAAACCGTTCAGCGGAAATAGCGCGCCAGAAAGAAAGAAAATCGGCATCACCAGAAAATTCATAATCAGCTGAAAGCCCTGCAGGGTGGCGACCGTCGCCCCGCCCAAAGTTCTGCCCACCATAATTTCCAGGCGCGAAACCGGCGCGACCAGAGTTTCTTTCAAAAAACCGAATTGCCTGTCCCAGATTATTTCAATGCCCGAAAACAAAGCCGTGAAAAGAATGCTCATTGCCACGATTCCGGGAGCATGACACCGATGCTTTTAACAATAGTATCATGAAAATCTAATAAAGATAACCCCAGGTCTGCAGTTTGTCGGAATCCTGGTACCATTTCAGCCCTATATCCGTCCGATAAAACATATTCTGGAGCAGTATATTGTTTAATCTCCAATAGACCTGCCTTCTGGCATCGTCAACGGTAATACCGGCGCCCGTAACCACCAAGACATAACCCGATTCACCGGCAATGCTCCATGTGCCGTTAATTATTTTTACGTCGCCCAAATGAATGCCATCCAAATTGCCTTTCTTGAATATTATTGAAAGGTCTTTGTAAATGAAGGCTTCCTTTTTATCGTCAAAAGGAAATGGCGGTATGGCGACGACTACGCCGATTTGAAATCCCTTTTTTGTCTTCAATTCTATCGATTCTCCGCCGGCCATTCTATAAAGAAATTCACCCCATGGAGATATTACTCCCTCCATTTGAATGCTGATTGTCGGATAGCCAAATCTTGAGGTAACCTCCAGCGGATATATACCTTTGGCGTTGGCTATGCAATTTATGTCAATATATCCCGTGTATTTTGATTTCACCAGTTCCGGTTTTAGTTTCAGCAGCGTGTTTTTAAAAATTTCGTTTCCGGGAGACCAGAACATCAGCGTGCCCATTTCGCCGGTATAAGGACCGATATCGCCGGGGAACAGTTTTTTATGTTCAAAATTGACATTCAGGGGATAAATAAAATCATTACCGTTGAAAAAAGCCCCCACGGCAACCTCCACGCCGACAGCCATTTTTTGGAGCTGGAATTTTTTTATCTTTTTTGCCCAGACTATTTTATTCTGCTCAAGAATTTCAATCAGATCTTTGCCGTCATCTTCCTGCGCTAAAAACAATATTCCCTTCTGGTCTGAAGAAATATTGCCCGACGGCTTAAATACGTATCTGCCCGGGTTCGTTTTAATGAAATCTATGGCTGAATCAAAACTTGTGAAATCCCAGTGAGGAAGCGTGAGCATTCCTGCCCTTTTCATCTCGTCCTGCCCGAATTCCCTGTCTTTTTCCAGTTTGTCCGTGTATTCGCTGCCCCCGACAACCAACTTCCCGGCGGCCCTCAAGGAATCGGCAATTTTCCCGAAGTCAACGTCATCAAATACAATAACATCCGCCCAATCCTTATATTTTCCCCAATCATCGACTTTATCGAGTATCCCGTCGTAAACGTCCTTATCCCCTTCGCGTTCAATGTAGGCTTTTACTTCATGGCCTTCTTTTTTTACCTGCCAAGCCAAATCACCGCTTAAACTTTCAAACGAAACAAATAAAAACTTCTTTGCCGGAAAAGAATTGGCGCCGTTGGTTTGTTCGTGATTGTTGTTTGAACCGTTGGACATAACAAGCAAAATCAGATTAGCAACCTGATAGAAATTTTCTAAAAAGATTATCTATTTTCAGTACCGAGATTGCTTTCACTTATAATTAAAATATAGCGCAATAAAAAATACAGTCAATAACCAAAAGTTATTTTTCTGTTGATTACTTTAAAAAAATTTCTCCGGGCTTGCATTCATTCCTGAAATATTTCCACTCTTCGCATTCAGAACCGTCTTTAAACACGCAGTAACCTGCTTGCCCGTCCTGCGTATTTCTAATATCCAGCTTGCCGCTCTGCCGTTCGCAGTAAACCGAAGCCGGATTGGCAAGCTGGGGCGCTTCGCCGCCGCTCTTTCCGTTCATATTTGTGCCGGGTGCGTTAGATTCAAACGCCGGTTTATTTTTATTCAAAAAATAAATTGATGGGATTATAATTGCCAGTAAAACGGCAATCGTGCCGAAGGCAAAATAATACCGGCGCGATACGGGTAAAATGGCAGGTTTTTCGCCACTTTTTTGAGCATTTCTCAAATCGGCAATCTTGTCCAAAAGCTTGATTTTTAGTTCGTTTTTGAAATCTTGGTTCAGCTCGACATTCGGTTTAACTTCCATAAAAGCCGTAATTACTTTCATCCAAATTTGCTCTTCGCTTCTCAAAGACGGCTCTGATTTATACAGATTTTCCAAAATTTCTCTTATAAAATTGTTCTTTTCTTCCTGGTTCATAATTTTTTAAATATTTAACAAAAATAACAGCAGGCTCATCACAATTTTTCCGCGCAATTTATTGATGGCTCGCGAAAAAATCATTTTACAATTGGTTTCGCTCTTGCCGACTATTTCCGTAATTTCCTTGTACAGTAATCCGTCCCAGATTCTCAATATTATGATTTCCTTCTGCTCCTCGTTCAGTTCCTTCAGATATTTTTTCACCTCATCCAATTTCATTCTGACATCCAGATCGCGGTTCATATCCTCTCCCGATGCCAAGTCCCAGAAATCATATATTTCAACGTCGTCCTTTTTGGTCCGGTAGTAATCAATCACCGTATTTCGGGCAATTCTGTAAATCCATGAAGAAAAAGAACCTCTGCTTTCATCAAACGACATTAATTTTTCAAGCGCTTTCATAAACGTCCGGCTTGTCAGGTCTTCGGCTGTTTCTTTCTGCCCCACCCGGTAGTAAATAAACCTGTAAATTTTCCCGAAATAGGCGTCGTAAAGCTTCCCGAATTCCTCCGACTGCCCTTCTTTGCACCGTCTGACAATTTGTGATTCTTCCGCTTCCATAGTTCATACGACAATCACGCCGAAAAGTGACATGACATATCAAACCAAGCTCCAAATCAAGGCGATTGCCGCCGCCGCCATAATTACGGTTATGAGCCAGCCCAGGATATTCGAAAACCGGGAATTCACGCGTTCGCCCATGATTTTTTTGTTGTTTGAAATCAACATTATCAGAATTAAAAGCGGCGGAGCAAGAACGCCGTTAAGAGCCGCGGCATAATAAAGTATTTTGAACGGCGGAATAGGCAAGAAATTGATAATCAAGCCCACGACGGTCGCGATGGTGATTACCCCGTAAAATCCGTGGGCTTGGGACAGCTTTTTGTATAATCCCTCTTTCCATTGGAACGCTTCCGAGCAGGCATAAGACGCCGAAGCGGCCAAAACCGGTACTACTAAAAGTCCGGCTCCGATTATTCCGATTGCGAATAAAATATAAGCGAAATTACCGGCGATTGGGCGCAATGCTTCGGCGGCTTTGCCGGCGGTATCAACGTTCATTATTCCTAATCGCCCCAACGTAGCGGCAGCGGTCAAGATTATGAAAAAAGTAATGAAGTTTGAAAAAAACATCCCGAATACCGTGTCGGTTTTCATTTTTTTTACATCACGCTCTGTTATCCGCGGTTTTCCCACGTCCATCTCTTTCAGCTTATGCTCAACAATTTCTTCCTCGACTTCTTCGTTTGACTGCCAGAAAAAGAGATAGGGAGAAATGGTGGTTCCCAGAAAAGCAACGATGTTCAACAGATAACTTTTACTCCAAACGATTGTCGGTTTAATTGTAGAAATAAATACTTCGCCCCAATTTTGCTTGACCGCGAACGCGGTTATCACATATGCCAAAAGAGTCAGCGCCAGATATTTCAAAAATTTTACGTACGTTTTATAGGTGATGAAAATCTCAAGAATCAAAATCAGCGCGGTTGTTCCGAGCAGCAGTACGGCGAAGGGCAGTCCGATAATTAATTTTAGGGAAGAAGCCATGGCGCCCAAATCCGCCCCGATATTTACGGTGTTGGCGAACAATAGAATGGCGATTGCGGCATAGAGAATCTTTTTTGAGTAATGGTTTCTGATTACACCGGACAGCCCTTTGCCTGTCACCAGCCCGATTCTGCCACAAATTTCCTGAACCACAACCATAAACGGAAAAGAGTAGAGCGCCGCCCATAATTGATGATAGCCAAATTGCGACCCGGATTGAGAATAGGTGGCGATTCCCGAAGGGTCATTATCCGAAGCGCCGGTTATAAACCCGGGTCCGAGAAATTTGAAAAACTTTTTGATTTTCTTCTTTATCTCCGACATCTACGATTATATTTTAGCACAAAACCGCAATTTATTAATAAAGACCGGGCGTGCGAAACCACCCGGTCTTAAAAAGGACAGTGCTTCTTAATGTCCTACCGATTCAACCAATGTGAAATAATAATTGAGCACCTCCGCCAGTTCACCCGTATCATCAATGAAGCCAATGAACACATCGCCCCCGTGTTTCAGAATTTCTGAAATTGTGAATGGACCCCTGCCGTGTCCCCGAATTAATAATTCTATATCTGCTTTGATGCAACCCTGGTCAAATACTTTCGGGTCCAAAAAGCATATTTCATCCTCGATATGGACTATTTTATTCATCCATCCACGAGAATCGCAAATGAAAGTTTCTTTTAACTTTACACAAGTTAACATAGCCGTATCTCCTATTTCCGATTTCTGATTTATTTAAGTTGACAAGGAACCAAAACCAAAATAGCACTTGCGCGCTACAAATGCAAATACCTCTATACACAAAAATTACCTCAAATAATCGGCTATATTAATCCAATTGGCGAGTTCCGACGGATTTGACACATACCCGCGGGTGTCAATACTCGCGCCTTTATGGATTCCCAGATGCAGGTGTTTTCTTTTAACTTACTGGCTGGGGGTTGGCGTCGGATTCGGTGTGCCGGTTGGAATTGGCCTGATTTGAATTGATTGGGCGGTAATACTGCCGTCCGAATTAGCCGTGCCGGTGATAGTCACGGATTTGCCGATTTCCAAATCGCTTGGCGTTCCGCCGGCAAACTTGCTTATCTCGGTAGTACCCGAATAAAAAACGATTTTGGATCCGCCGTCTCTTAATTTAACAGTGATGCTTTGATTGTCCTTGGCGATTATATCCCCAGCGGTAAAATTACCGCCGGCCGTGCCGCCCCTCGCGCCGCGAAGTCCGCTGAAGTTTGCCACGCCGGCTACGCCGGATTCCTTGAGGCAAACTACCCTTGGCATATTGCATCCCGCCGAAAAATCCGGCGCCTCCGAAAACAACCGCGGCGACAACTGCCGCCAATACTGTCTTATTCATTTTTTATTATTCATAACGTAACGCCTCTATGGGATTAAGCCCTGCCGCGCGCCTCGCGGGGTAGTAACCGAAAATAATCCCAATAGCCGTCGATACGCCGAACGCTAATATTATCGAAGATAAAGAAATAGAAGTGGTAATACCGCCGAACTTTGAAACCAATAGGCTGGTAATCCAACCAACAATCACGCCCGCCGCACCGCCGATGAAGGTAAGCATCACCGCCTCGGCTAAAAATTGCTGGCTGATATCTTTACGTTTGGCGCCGACCGCCTTGCGAAGGCCGATTTCTCGGGTTCTTTCGGTAACCGTGGTCAGCATCATATTCATAATGCCGATTCCGCCGACTATGAGCGATATGCCGGCGACTGAACCAAGAAGAATTGTAAATGTATCGGCGATAGACGATGCGGCGGCGACAATATCGGTCTGGTTCATAATGCTAAAATCGGCCAATGTCGGGTCGGAAATATTATGCCGCCCCAAAAGCAGACTGGTTATCTGGCTTTGGGTTTCAGTCATTACCTTTTGGCTGGAGGCCTGCACACTTATCGTGCTCACATAATTGCCGCCCGACAGAAAACGCTGTGCCGAAGAAATTGGCACGAAAATCATATCATCCTGGTTACTGAAACCGCTCCCGCCCTTGCTTTTTGTAACGCCGATAATCTTGAATTCGATTTTTTTAATGCGGATTGCCTGCCCAACCGGATCTACGCCTTCGCCGAAAAGATCATCTCTAACTGTCGGCCCTATCACAACCACCTTAGATAAACTTCTTATGTGCTGGCCGGTGATAAAAGAGCCGGAATCAATCTCTATGTTCCTGATTTGTGGGTAGTCGGCAGTCGTACCCAAGACCTGCGTGTTAGTGTTTGTGCCTTTAGCTGCTATCTGGTAGCGGCCGCTTAATTCCGGCGCCACCGCTGCCACTGTCGGGATTTCCTGCCGAATGGCTTCGGCGTCATCCAGGGTTAAACTCTGGGCGCTGCCCCGACCAGAACTCACCTGGAAGCCCAGCCCGCGTTGAGTGCCGGGCATAACAATTATCAGATTTGAGCCAAGGGATTGGATATTATTTTCAATAGTGCTTTTGGCGCCCTGGCCTATGGAAATCATGGCGATAACCGAACCGATGCCGATGATAATGCCCAAAACCGTTAGGCCGGAACGGGCCTTGTTCACCAGAAGCGCCATAGATGTTTCTTTGAACAAGTCGGGATATTTCATTAATTTACTTGAACGGGACTTTAGTTCTCAATTTATTTTGATTTTTTTTATCGCCGACAATCAGGCCATCGCGGATTTCAATGATACGATCGGCGTGTTCAGCCACATAACGCTCGTGGGTAATTAAAATAACCGTGCGTTTTTGTTTCTCGTTCAGTATTTGAAAAGTGTAAAGCACGACTTCGCCGGTCTTAGTGTCTAAATTACCGGTCGGCTCGTCGGCTAAAATTATAGAAGGGTTGTTCACCAGCGCCCGGGCGATAGCCACGCGCTGCATCTGGCCGCCGGAGAGCTGATTGGAACGGTGTTGGTAATGGCTTTCATCTAAGCCAGTATTTTTAAGCGCTTCCTTGGCGCGGGTTTCTCTTTTTTCCTCGGGCGTATTCGTATACATCAGAGGTAGCATGGCATTACGCAAAACTGTGGCCCTGGGCAGTAAGTTGAACGACTGGAAAACAAAACCAAGCTTATCTTTGCGGATGTCAGCCAGTTCATCATCGGACAATTTGGAAACATCATGGCCATCGAGAATGTACTGGCCGCTGGTAGGCGTATCCAGTGCCCCGATAATATTCATAAGCGTTGATTTGCCCGAACCAGACGGTCCCATAATAGCCACGAATTCACCGTCTTTAATACTAAAGGTTAATCCTTTCAAGACGGTCGTTTCCACGTTGCCGTTGCCGCTTTTGTAAATTTTAGTAATATTTTTACAATCAATCATATTTTTAACGGGAACCGTTAAGTCCTCTTGTTCCCCCGCCCGCATTAAGAATACTTCTGTTTTGAGTTGAACTTTGAGTACTGGCTGTTGAAGAAGTAATAGTGCGGGTAACAATCACATCGCCTTCTTTTAGTCCGTCGGTGATTTCAGCATAAGAATCGCTGATTAGCCCGACTGTTATTGTTTGCCGCTTCGGTTGGGAATCAAGAACAATGCCGGCGCTGCTTGCGCTCTGGGCTAAAAGTTCATTGGCGGAACTGGAAGCCTCGCTCGGCATTTCCACGTAGCTGAAATCACTCGAAGTTTTAATCGCTGAGAGCGGCACCATGAGAACGTTTTGTTTTGAATCCGTGATAATGGATGCCGAAACGCTCATTCCCGGTTTAATCCGGCTATCTTCAGCGTCAAGGCCGATTTTGATATTGTAGCTGACAACTCCCTGGCTCACCGCCCCGATAATATCCACATCAGCTACTTTGCCGGTGATGGTTAGATTTTCCACGGCATCAAACGTTAAAGTAACTTTTTGGTCAATTTTAATCTTAGCCACATCAACTTCATTGAGGGAAATCTCGGCAATCCTTTGATTAGAAATTACCGTGACTGCGGCAGTGCCTCCGGAAGCGGAGTCCCCGCGCTTAATATTTACCGCTGCTACCGTGCCGGCAAAAGGCGCCCGAACGTAATAATTAGCCAGATTATCCTTGGCGTCCTGCAGCACTGCTTGCCGCTGCTGCACTGCTATTTGCTGGCTGGCTAAGTCGAGGGGGTTGCTTTGCTGAGCATTACTAAAATTTCTCTGGGCGCTGGCCAAATTCTGTTGATTTGAGGTGATTGAATTCTGGATATTCGCCAGTGTATTTATATGGCTGTTCAGTTTGCTTACATAGCCGGCGATATCGGATTGATATTGGGTGATGGCCGAAGGGATTGGTCGCGAAGTTTGATATTGTTTCATGCTTAAAACCACGGTATCAAGAATGTTCTGTTCGTCTTTAACCGTTTGGGCCATCAATTTGACAGTTTCAAGCGTTTCATTAATGAGGACGATGATTTGCTCCGGTGAAGAATAGCGGCTGGTGTTTTTGTAGTTATCAAAATTAGCGCTGAATTTTGCCGCCGCCGTTTGATAGTTGCCCGCGGACTGATAAATCATAACGTCCATCTGAAAAACACTGTATTGATCCATTAAGTCCCGATAAGCGCCGGTGTTAGCCTGAGTTGAGCTGCCAACCTTGGCATCGTAAAGAATGCCGCGAATACCGGTTGAAATGTCGGGCAGGTCGAGAAAAGCGTTGGCTACGCCGTTGAATCCGTTTTGATAGGCCTGCCCCAAATTGCTCTGGGCGTTGGTAATCGTATCTTGCAATTGGGGGATACTGGAACTTTGGCTCAGTTTGGTTTTTTGTAAGCTTATTTGAGCATTTTCCAAACTAATTTCTGCGTCCCGGATGGCTTTCAAAGCATCTTGGGTATTAAGTTGAACCAGTAAAGTTCCGGCCCGGACGGCTTGTCCGTTTTTTACACCCACGTAGACCACGTCGCCGGAGACCTTTGGTTTTACATCCACCTGATTTGATGCCGAAATCTGCCCGCTTCCCGAAATGGAAGATATTATTGTTCCTTTTTGGACGCTGGCGAGTACATATTGAGATGCTGCCGTGCCGCCACTGCCTCTGACCAGCAAATAAATTATAACGATTACCACCAGCGCCGAAACCGCGGAAATTACTTTGTGTTTGCTGATAATTTTTTTAATTTTTTGTATCATTTATAAAATATTAATATTAACGCGGCGCTAAAGGCATTGGCGACATTGGCATTGACGGCAACACTCTGATGAATTTCGCCATTATCTGGCCGGAATTGTCTGGATTGCCGATTATTACGATGTTATTGCCCACCTTCAAATCATTGGGACTGACAGTATCCCGTAAATATCTGGTTACCGTGTCGTTTTCAACGATGACAATCTTTTCGACGTTATCCTGCCCCTTAATAATTAACGTCGGCCCTGATTTCTCCAGACTTGCCGGGGGGTCAATTTTAATAATCAAACCAGCCACGCCGTGGCCATCGGATAGATCTCCTCCGCCTAAACCACCGAATAAGCCGCCTCTGGGACCGCCGAAGTTCCGGTGATAGTTTTCAGCCCATGTGTATGAAAATCCCGCCTTGCGATATCCAATCATCATGCCGATACTAAACGTTCCTACCAGCACAGCAATGCCAAACAACACAAGAATAATGACCATGAACATTTTTGATTTTAAAAATTGTATAAAATTGTCCATATTATTATTAATTATTATTTTTTATTACGGGTAGATTTTATTAACGAAACAAACTTTTCGTAATTTGAGCCTACAAATTTCACAAACAGCAGCACAAAAGTCAGAGGGATTAAGAAAATAACTATGGAGCTTCCGGGCATCGATTCCAAGAGAGACAAAATAAAACTTTGCCAGTATTTAATCACTATGCCCGGGTCGGAATATATTAAAGACAAATAAGGGCCGAAACTGGATTCTGACAACACTTCCTTTAAACCGATAAACGCGAAAATTGACAGAAAAAGGAAAACCGCCGCGGCTGCGATAAAAACCCCCAAATGCCTCTTAACCAAGCGGATTCGTTTTTCAAGCCCCAGACGCCTGATTATCCGCGAAAAAAGACCATGGGGTGGTTCCATCGGAACAATATAGTCGTAATTTGTTTTCTCATTTTCCCGCATAAGCCCCTACGATATCAATACGACCGGCTTATGCCTTTTGGTTCATCCCGAACGAAGCAGCAACAGCCAGACATAAGTTAGCGTGTGTCTACTGGCTATTCATTTAATGACTATGATCAGCCATTTATGAACCCGCAAGGGCTACTTTGTACGGGATTCGCTATTTTGAGGTCAGTATCTTTTTCAACAACAAAATACCCCTAAAATATTGAGTTTTGACGGTATTTATCGGCTTTTCAAGCAATTCCGCGATCTCCCGAAATTTCAAGCCGTCATTAATATGCATATTTATGACCGAGTTATACTGGGCCGGCAGTCTCGCCAACGCCAAAGATAATCCCCTTGCGGTTTCCTTTGATGATAAGAAATCAACAACCGACGGAGCCATGTCCGGTATGTTGTCAACAAAACTATGCTCGCTCTGGTCATCTTTAATTTTCGAAAACGGCACCGCGGTTTTTTTCTTGAGCCAGTCAATGGCGGTATGTTTGGCTATAGTAAAAATCCACGCCCTAAAGCTTTTAAACTCATCGAAACGCTTTAGGTTTCGCCATACCTTAATGAAAACTTCTTGGGTTATATCAGAGGCGTTGCCCGTGCTGCCCGTATATCTGCGGACAAATCCGTACACGAGAGGAAGATACCGCGCGACAAGACTCTCGAGAGCCGACTCATCGCTATCTTTTAAATAACGCGCGATTAATTGTTCATCTGTGAACTGATTCATGATTAAAACAAAATTATAACATATCCGATCAAGAAACAGCAGTTGAGACAACAAGTCTCCCGCGCTCGGTTAATTAGAAAAGTTTTAGTAATGCACATACACCGGCGTTCCGACATCGGCGAAATTGTAAAGCTGTTCCATGTCGCGATACGAAACATTAACGCAGCCATGGCTTCGCGGTGTGCCAAAGGCGTTATGCCAATAAGCGCCGTGAATATAATAACGAGGAAGGAAAAGGAGATTCCACTTTGTGTGAGGAAAGTTATAATACGTCCCGTTGCTGTTGCGTCCGAAATAATTCACAAACGGGATTTTTTGGCGGACGGTGAATTCCCCCGGCGGGGTTGGATACCACTTTACTCCGGAAGAAATCAGGATGTTGCCGACTTCCGCATCGCCGAGATAATAACGGAGCCTTTGTTCGGTTAAATTAATATCAATTTTTTTCTTCGGTAACAGTTCATTAGGCACGGAGGCCGGCGCGTTAGCTTCTGAAACTAATGGAATAAAAGAAAAGAATATCGCTACTATAATGCCTACTGTTTTTAGCTTTGCACTCATATAAACTATGACGATTAATAACTCTCGGCGGTATGCCGTATTTTATCCGCCATAGCTTACCTATTGCACAATATCCCCTACTGCACAAGACGCGCCGATACCACGAGGCGCTGTTTTGTTGAAAATAACGGCGTGCAGGTTATAAGCGTTAAATGAGGAGTGGGCGTGGGATTTAAAACGGAAACTTCGGTAGGCATGACGGTTTTCACCTCATCAACCTCATAGGTATATCGCCCGCCCAGCCAGAGTACTATTATTCTGTCGCCTATCGCAACCGAATCCAGATTATAAAATGTTTTCTTGATCGGCGGGCGGTAAAGGAAGCGGTGTCCGAAAATAACCGTATTGCCGTTTTTGTCCGGTGTTGAAGTGCTCGGGTAAATCCAACCGCCTTTTGAAAGAGTGCCCGCATCCTTGCCGGTATAAATTGGCATATCAATATTCGCTTTCTCAATTATGACTCTGTTTGCCTGCGGCGCTTGGCCGGCTGTGCCGTTTGGCGCCTTATCACTGTTGCCAATTGCAGTATTTTGGAATGCCTCGACAACATCCGTCTGGCGCTGCAGTTCGGTAATCTTTTGAGACGTATCGCCCATATACCCGCCTCCGTGAAACAGATCGGGCATAAAAGGCAATAAAGCTAAAGCCGTCCCTGATACAACAAACACGATACCGATAATCAGGTATACTTTTCTTTTTTTAATCTTATTCTTTTTGGGCTTTAAAAAATTCACCTTTATTTTTAACCGCGCGCAAAAGAAGCCAAACCCCTCCTTTTGTGCGTATAAGCAACCCTTCTAATATTATAAGCTATTTGCCGATTTTCTTGAGAAACTTTCTTGGCGAAAATCCGATTCCGAAAGCAATCATCGCAAGTCCGGCTGTTATCATTGAAGCGAACATAGCGTAAAGCAATTCGAGATCGAGAGAAAAACCGGTATTCGGCAGGGTCGTGGCGGCGCCCAGCACTTCACCCGCTGGCGTGGGAGTGGGATATGCCGCCGCAATTACTATAGCAGGAGTTTCCGTGGGCGTCGGCTCGGGAATTTCTATGCTGGCACCGGCGACTGATCCGCCACTGCCGCCGCTGCTGCCATGACTGGGATTATTGAACGCCCCGTTAATATCGCCGTTTACCAAAGTGCATATCTTATGGTCGCCGAAATTCAGAACTACCTGCCCGCCAGGAGCACAATCGTTTTCAAACCCTTTAAATTCATAGCCGCTGGGCGGACCATTTTCGCCTACATTGTAGGTCCCCGGCGCCAAGGAATAATAGGTACCTGCGCCCGAGCCGGCAGCTGGACTTCCGGAAACATCCGTACCGGAATTGTTCACATCAGCCAGTGTGGTTTTGATTAACATTCCTAAAATCCAATTCGGCTGAAGGAGCGTGGGTTGGAGAAGACTTCTCACATGAACAACGATATCCGAAGGCACGATTCCGCCGCCATGAGTGTTATTAACTACAGTGATGACAAAGAGAGTAGTGTCACCCGGCGGAGTTGGGGTCGGGGTCGGAGTTGGAGCTGGAGACACTGACCCTGATGGTGTGGGAGTGGGCGTAACACTGCCGGAAGGGGTAGGCGTGGGAGAAACCGATCCCGAAGGCGTAGGTGTCGGTGTAACGCTGCCGGAAGGGGTAGGCGTGGGGCTGGAGGTTTCAGTCGGCGTGGGGGTAGGCGTGGGCGTTGGCGAAGGGCAGATAAATGTGGCTAACGACAAACCCGGAACATAATTGATTGTGGCATTGTTCCCGATATTAACTTTCTGGCCGTAGACAGCCGTGATATCACCATTTGAAGATGGCTCCAGAAGTACGCCGCCATTTAAGGAATAAAAGACAACAGAATTGCCCGGGTTTGACTGGACATCAATAGAATTATCGCCGGTATTTTGCGATGAAACCAAAAGAAGAAATCCGGAACCGTTGGCGCCGGCTTTGGCATTTCCTTCCAATAGGATTGTGCCTTTTGCCATTACAACCGTGCCGGCAGCACCGAACGAGGCGTCAATAAAGAAGCTTGAATTCATTCCTAAAATAATATTTCCGGTCACATAAATCGGTCCTTCAATTATGGCAGCTGCGCCAGGACCCAAAATTAAATTCCCATCAATTTTAACCGGACCTATAAAAGTGGGGTTGTTTAACATGGAAATAAGAACATCTCCAGTAATAGTTCCCCCTTCGGCGGCGGCATTTTCCCAATCGGATTCGCTGATTGGAGGAAGCGGCTCCGGAGCCGCGCCTTCGGTGACTGTGCCCGTAACTTTGATACCAAACGGCGGGATATTATTAATAGTTCCCGCGGCAGTGGCGTTCCCGTTTATTTTTGACCATGCTCCCGTAGCACCAACATTAGCATCTGAACGGACATTGCCATTCACCAAAGCATTAGCGCCTAAGCTGACATCTTTACTATCTGACTGTACCGCATAAGGAAAAGATATTGTCGTCCCCTGCTTACAGCTTGAATCCGCCCGGCTGTTTTGGGATTGGGCAATCAAAACAATGCCTACGACTATGGCAATTATTGAAAGAAAACTGACGCCGGTCCTCTTAATTGTTTTTGTGCTCATACGCGTTTCCGGGTGGAAGGTTTTCTGACACGCCGTGTCGTTTTCCTTCCAGAACGGTTAATTAATTTTCTTTTTAATTTGGGTTTGCCCCTCGGCTTTCTTGACTTGCCCCGAATATATACCATTTCGTTGCCTATTGCAAAGAGCAATGCCAAGGCTGAAATAATTATCAATAAGGGGAAACTCTGGCTCTTGCCGCCAGGGGTTTTTGTTACCGGAACGTTTTGCCCGACTAGATCTGTTTGTGTAAGTTCAGCCGACTGATTTTCCGGGCTAAAAGTCGAGGCGCCTTTGACTTCGCCGCGCGAAGCAACACTATCTGCGTTTGCCGCATTTGCCCCAATCGTATTGACCACGGCTTGAACAACTACCTTTTTTGCCTGCTCCTTCACTTTTTCAAGAACCGGCTCGTCTTTTTTGGGCTCGTCCAGATTCAACAGCTGGTTCTTTTGCCGTATTACTCCGTTATCGCTGTTGCCGATTATACTGAATGAACTTATAGCCGCCACTTCGGAAATTACCTTCCTGAACGTGTAAGAATTAATTGCCTCAACATAAGCGGAATTCGTGTAAACCCCGGATTTCACATTTTCCGGAATCTCAAGCGAATAACTGATTTCAGCCTGTTCCCTGACGGCAAGCGTATCCAGCGGATAGGTGCTTTGAGCCATAATCTGCCCGTCAGGACCGCGCAGCGTGTCGTAAACTATGACGCTGTACATGTCAATACCGCCGACGTTATGGGCGACGACAGTAAACTGAATCACGTCATGGGGACGAACGCCGGAGCTCGCGGCATCGTTTGTCTTGCTGACCACAAGCGCCGCGGTTTGAACCGGTTCCGAGGAATATTGGGCGGCTTCCGTATAAGTTACGGTGGGATTCACGACCGGCATTACATTTTGATTTTGAGAATTTTGCGTTGATTCGTTATTTGGACCGTTCTGATTTGAATTATCCTGATTCTGGTTGCCACTCGGCGTTGACGAATCATTATTCTGCTGTTGGCTGTCCTGTTGATTTCCGGAGCTCCCAGAGTCCGGAGTCAACGCTGGCGATGTTGCCGGAGCCGGCGTCAACACTGTCTCGGTCAATACTGATTCGTTGTTTGATAAATTTTGCTCGGGTCCCATTCCACCTATGCGTGCGTAGGTTTGCACCGTCTCGCCGCCGGCAAAATCAGCGTTGGAATCCAAAGTAACGTCAAAACTGCTCTGGCTCTTGGGCGCTAATTTCCCGAGTGAAAATGTTATCATACCCAAGCTCTGACTGGCGGTGAAATCCTGAATGCCCGCCACGCTATCAAGCGTGAAAAATGAAGGATTGTAGCGCCATTCAAGGCTGGCGTCAGCCATGGAAGATTCCCCCTCATTTCCATAACCAATGCGGTATGTTACCGGCTGATTCTTGGCAGTCGGCAAGTCCGGAACCGGCTGTACGCGACTCTGGATGACGGACAAATCGGGATAACCAAAAATGACATTGCCGTCCCAAGTGCCAAAAATATTAATCATTCCAATAAATAGGTCCGCGTTAATCAGATTCGTGTTGGCAAAATTGAGAATATTGGCGAGCGCCTTAGTGTTGCCGGAGAATATTTCGGCGTGCCTGATGCTCTCGGCTTCAACCGAGTTATTGCCCGAGTCGGTTCGTAGGTCAACATTATTATTAATATTTGCCGTATTTTCATTATCGATTGAAAACGAAGTTGACGAAGTTTCCGACGCCTGCACAAGGGTAGCTTCCATCAGTCCGTAATTGGGGCCGGTATCCTTAGCGCTTGCCGAGAAAAACGCCAGGCCGTTGGGCGTCTGGGCCAAAGCCACCTGGTCCGGGATAGAGTAAATACTGCCCGACCATGCACCCAAAGTGTTGACCATGCCCAAATACCATTTGCCGTTGTAAATCGTGCTGTCGGTGAAAGTGTTTACGTTGGAGACCGTCAGCGAGTCGCCGGTCTGGATATTTCCGTCGCGGATTTCACCGAGATCCTGGCTTGTGCTTCCCGTAGCCGCGATTTCGTTGCCGCCGCTCGATGCGTCAACTAACACGTTATTGTTAATCGTTGATGTGTTCGTGTTCGCTATTTCCACATTGACCGTTCCCACGGTGTCGGCATTGACATTTGTGCCGGTTACCGACGGTCCAATGCCGTAATGGTCGGCAAAATACATTTCGGACGGAAGCACCAAATCTCCCTTCCAGTCGCCGAAAATATTTATTGACGAAATAGTCCAATGGGAATTAATAAGATTCGTGTTAACGATATTAAGAATATTGATAACCGCGTTAACGTCGCCCGTGTGAATATCGGCGGCGCGTTCGGTATTATTGATTTGATTCTCGCCCGAAACACCTAATGCACTCACGTTGTTCGTGATATTGGCGCTGTTTTTATTGGTAAGCTTGAATGAATTGATGTTCTGGCACTGCGCGTCTCCGCACAAACCCTCGGCGAGAGTTTTTGTGATTTCGGATGAACCGGCGTCGGGATTATTGAGCAACAGGTCAGTCGAAAGATTATTGAAATTCTCAAATATCTGAGTGATGTCCGAATTTACGAGATTTGTGTTGACGACGTTCACGACGTTTGCATAGAGATTCACTTCGCCGCTGTTTATCTCGCTATATCTGCTTCCCGGCTCCGAATTAATCGCGTTCCGGCCGCTGATGCCCTGCACGTCCGCGTTGTTTGTGACTTTGACGTCGTTCGTGTTGATAATTTCAACGACTGTCTGAAGATTCTGCCCCTCATCAACCACCAAACCATCAGGCTGGGTTATTTTCAGCTCGGAAGCGGGAACGCAGGTGTTTTGAGGCACATCCGACGGGCTTGGAGACGGAGACGGCGTCATTTCCGCGCTTAGCGAACTTACTAGAGCCAGCGAATCAAAACTCGGTGAAGCTAAAACTTCTGAATTATCAGGCGAAGGAGTCGGTGTCGGGGTATGAATAATAACGCATGGCATTGCTTCCTGTCCTTCCGCTGATGAACTGGCTGTGCTCACAACCGGAGTATCGCCGACACCGCCGGCATTTACATTCTGTTGGAGAACGGCATTGCCGCCAGCCGCCGATGCGTCATTTATTGTAATTGTGAAATCCGGAGTGCTTGAAATCGGCGAGGGTGTCGGTGTCACCACGGTTTCGGATACATTTCCAGTATCGGGTTGGGTTTCAGGGCTCACTGCCGGAAATTGGCTTACTGACGGTTCCGGCGTGAGCGAAGGAATTGGCTCCACGACAACATTTACATCAACCAGTTGATCGGCAGGCGGTATCGTCTCCATGGCATAAACTTTTCCGGCGGAAATTATGAAAGGAAAGATAATCAGATTAAGTATGAAAATGGACGCCACAAAACGCCGCCCCAAGCGAACGAGATTTTTATTAAAAAGTAATTGTCGACCGGCTGTTTTCATGTCCTACCCGAACGTTCCCGGGGAGCGTTCAGCCCCCCGGGAACAATCCGTACGAGTTATTTAATCGTCTTCTTAACTATCTTATTGAAGAGATTGAAAACCGTGCTTGTCTGGGTGGCAGAATCGCTGGTGCCAGTCCACATGCTGGTCGCTTTCAGAGTACCATCGGCAAAAACGGTATTCGTTCCGGTATTGCCAAAAGCGCCGACCAAGGTCTTGAATGTGACTCCCTGAGTGGAGTCTGTGTCGGTTATTGCTTTGTCTTTGTTCTTGATTATGGCTTCCGAACCCGCGTCTACGGTCTCAATCTTGTCGGCGCTGGTGTTGCTCGACTCGACTGATACGTCAACGGACGTGCTGTTGGCGGCATCCTCGGTTGAAGTCGCGGCTTGCGTATTGCCGGTAGACATTGATGTCGCGCTCTGGTCATCGGTTGATGACACGACGTTACTGCCTGAATTTGACGATGCCGAAACACTGGTGTGGGTAATGTTTGCCGTGTTCGCCGTATCCATGAACGCGCCGAAGAACACGCGATTCCTAATCTTGGCAAACGAACCTTCGGTAATGCCAGTGATTGTCGCGGCATGGGTGATGCCCGCTGTAAAAGCGATCACTCCCAAGACCGTCAATAATACTGCTACTTTTTTCATTTTTTACATGTCATCACGGGGAGGATAATGGCTATTCTGAAATAGACACTATCCCGCGCCAAGATGACATTTTTTAAACACAAAAAATAACCCTTGTGGGTCTTATTTAATCGTACGCGTGATGGTGAAAGCCGAAATATTGAACAGATTGGCTAAACCTGTCGCTGTTTGAGCTATGCCGGTCTTCATCACCGTATCCCTAAGTTTATCGCCGGAAATCACCGCATTGCTGCCTGTTGTGGCAATGGCAGCGATAGCATTGGTGTTCTTAATGTCGTTTTTATTATCCAGATCTATTTTAACTTCATCTTCGTTCTTAATTTTGGCATCGGAACCGTCGCTGACATTGCTGATTGCATCATCCGTTGTCGAAGCCGATTCTACTGCCACGGCTGCTGTTGTTTCATTCGCTTCGTTTGTTACCATCGTCGCCGCTGTCGTATCGCCGGTTGTAACACTGGTTGCTCTTTGTTCTCCGGCAGAGGTTACGGTGTTATTGCCCGAACCCGAGGAAGAAGTGACCGTGTTCGTGATGGTGGCTTTGTTGTTGTTGTCCAGGAAAACTCCGACAAAGAAAGAGTTGAATATCTTTCCTGTCGAACCTCCATTGATGCCGGTTATGGTCGAAGCCGAAACCGAGCCTGCAATCGCGAAAACGAATATAACTAAGGATACCACTAATAATTTTCTCATATACACCTCCTTCCTATTAAACTAGTTACCTCCAGGTAAACTAGCGCGCACTTTACTCTGGAAATAAATTTCCCAGATTTAACCCTTATAACACGACAACCTTTTTTTGTGCAAGATATTGACAAGAATAGATGTTGATAACTTAAAAATAACAACAATATCGGCAAAAATATTTTAAACCACAGATTGTGATGAATTTATACTACGAAAAGGCTCTGGAATAAATTATTTTTCAACCTTCGACCTGTTTTAATCTTACTCATACAACGGCTAATCTTCAGAGTTCGTGACTGCAACGCGGATTCCGTGAAAATAATCAGAATTTTTTTCCTGCCGATGTTAGTTACCGTAACTGCATTGTTTAACGTAGCCAAACGCCGGATCTCTAAAAACATAATTTGAACAGGAAACACTATTGGTGTACGTGCCGTAGTAGAATATATTGTTGGCGCCATAACGCACCTGGTGTGTGCCGTTGAAGTAGCACATTTGGTTTTCACCGGCGCAGAATGTCCAACCGCTCTGATATGAACCGCTGCCGCCGATATTTACATTCAAAGCTCCACAGCTGTTGGTTGAGGCGCAGATTACAACCACCGTGGCGCTGTTAGTCATGCCCGTAAGCGTCATATTACTGCCGCTAAGGTTTACCTGCATCGAGCCCGGATTGGAATTATAAGCCGCGTAATAACTGCCGCCAGAACCGCCATAAATCGAGATGTTCATGCTCTGGCCTATGGTTAAGCTGGGATTATTCTGGCTGAATGAAAGCTGATTATTATAATTATAGTTGTAGTTGTTGTAAGATGAGCCCGACCCAACGGTAATATAAAGCGTGCCACAATATGACTGGTTGTAAGAGCAAACGCGGAGCGAGCCCGAGCCGGTATTTTTGCCGATAATCGTAATAGTGTTGTTGCCGATTACAGAGTCGAAGATATTAAGAGTGTCAGGAAACATGTTGTAAGGCGTGGCACCGCCGGAAATAGTGATGCTCGCCGTCCCGCCGATGTTGATGCTGACGTTATTCTGGCTGAATGAGATTTGACCGCCGCCCATATTGCCGCCGGATTGGTATTGAACAGTCACATAAATGCTGGCGCAATTGGACGAGTATGAACTTAAGCAGATGGTTATAGTCGCTGAACCGTAATTACTGCCATAAACGGAAATCTGACTGCCGCTGATGCTGGATGTGGCGACTGAAGGATTGGTATTTCCGGAAATATAAATCGAGGCACCGCTGTTATAAGCCGTAATCGTAGACGACTGCCCGATCGTCAGCGTGAGATTCGTCTGGCTCAATGATAAACTGCCGCTTCCGCCCGTGCCGGGCCAGGTGACACTTGACGACTGCTGGCTGTTAACCATGACATATGCCTGACTGCCGGGAATTACGCCGTAAAAAGATGTACTAAACACAATTGAGAAATATCCGTTATAATCCGTCATTCCGATATACTGCGATTGCTGGCCGTAATAATTTTTCTGGTAATACAGCGTAACGCTCGAATTCGAGTCGCCGTTGACTGTCATTTGAACATTATCCCCGCTGCCGGTGGCGGAAACCGACAACACAGGACTCATGGCATGAACGCTCGCCGAAATAGCCCAAAAACCGCCGATAATAACCGTGCTTACAACAAAAACCCGTAATATGTTTTTACACATAGTATTTAAATTATTGCTTATTACTATGAGTTATACTAAATGACAATATTTTGCAATAGCACGGGTAATATGGATACTTAGAGTCTAAAATAAACAAGGGATTGACAATAGAATACGGCACATATTAAAATCGCAGTGTGTAATTATGCACTTTTTAAAATTGGAGGTGAAAAATATGAGTTGGGTTGAAAGAACACGAAAACTCTCTAAGGGGGCCAGGAAATACTACAGAAATAAAAAGAAGAACGAGCGGCTTTCTGTCGAAGGAAAGGGCAACCGTTCGCGTGTCCAAGCCGACAAGTGGCTAACGGAGCACAAATTGCCCATCCCGCAAAATCCACTACCCAATAGGAAGCTAAAACCAAAACCGATCGCGTTGCCTCCTCCGCCACCCATACCACCTAAACGATTACTCGAAGACCCATGGGCTTGGCTTTGGCGCCAACTCTGAGAGTATTTTTACTCTCTTCCCCAAAAAAGATATCGTCTCTACGATATCTTTTTTTCTTTTTTTCGGCCCCCTAAAACAATACTCCCCAGACAAAAATTACCGTCGCGACAGCCAGTATCAGCAGTTTTCCGAACGTTCCGAGGAAAAAACCGAATAAAGCGCCGGCTGCTACTTTAAGAGACTGCTTTACATTCTTGCTGGCCGCGAACTCCAAAATCGCGCCGCCGAATATTGAACCAAGTATGAGACCAGGCAAACTAAAAAGGAGAGCGCCTACAATCCCGCCCAAAATTGAACCGATAATTCCGTATTTGCCGCCGCCGAATTTTTTCACGCTGTAAACTCCGGCTATCAGGTCGGCCAGCATGTAAAGCACGCAGAAAACAACAATCAGCCAGAAATTAATTTTTCCGAGAGAATTCATCCCCCATTGAGCTATGTAAATGCCAACGGCACCCAGAGTCAGTAGGGCTCCGGGGAAAACCGGAATTACGGTCACTACGAAAGCCGCGATGAGCAAAATTATGATAGCAACCGCCAATGTAATTGAAGTAATCATATTACGGTTGGAAAAGCTCCTCCGGAGAAAAGCGAACCTGTTTTACTTCGGGAAATTGTTTTGCGGTGGCTTCGATTTGAAACCAAAGTATGCCCGCGCGGCATGATCCCCCGCTGGTACGGTTCACCGGGTCGTCAAACGTCAGTATGAGTGTCCCACCCGATAATGACGCGGCTTTCAGCGCAAATCCCGGCAATGGATATTCCGTGCTGATGCCTTGGGCTTTTTCCTCCGGAGTCAGCGCGCCGGAAATAAGCAAACGGACAGTGTCCTGAATCGGCGTCTGCGTTACCGGAATACTTCTTTCTATAGAAACAAGCCCTTGGCGGCTACACTGAATATTACCCGAGGCGTCTTGGTCCTTTTTCGCGTTATAATAGTACAACAGCATGGTTCGCGTCGGACTTTCTTTTTCCCCGCCCTTAGGTATTTTATAAATCCACACACCTAAACCAACAAGAATAATAACCGCCGGCACAATAAAAAGTAGTTTTGTTTTCATATAACAATTATAACATTACGGCGGAAGATTTACCGAAACCGCTTGCCATTTTACTTTCCGTGTTTTAGTATTGGCTGTGACTTATAAAAGAAGTTAACCATTATTTACTGATACCCACAGCACATTGTTATTTTACGTAAAGGAGGTGAGAAAGTTGGAATTGTTAGTTCTACAAGATAGCGATGACAGCACGCTTTCCGGCACGGACCCAGAGTCAATACTTCTCAATGCGGAAACTAAAAGAATAATAGCCGTTGAGATCATCAAAGGAAAAAAGAAATGCAGGATTATTTACCAGGGATCGAGTTTTTCAGAAGAAGATTTTGAAGAAAAGATGGAGAAATTTGACAAACCACCGGGAAGTTTTTCACGAGCCATTTCTCTGGACACAGAACTGATAAAACCATAACCTGCCCAGGTTCGCATCCGCCATTTTTATTCTTTAAAAAGCCGCTTAATCGCGGCTTTTTTATTTCAAATAAAAAGAAAGCCCACCCCATGTGAAACGCGCGTGGGGCAGGCGTAATGTTTGGAAGTTATGAATGGAGATTTTGGCTGGGACTCTTCCGCCTGATGCTCCGCCACGCCAGAAATATTCCGAACAAAACTGACACGGCGATAGACGGCAGGGTGGCACGAGAAAGAACCCACATAGACACCACCTTAATAACTTCCCTGGTGGGAACTATCTCTTCATTTGTTAGTTGGGGCTTGTTAAACACCAACCCACCAAGAGAAAAAAGAATCAAAAGAAAAAGAAACACGGTTATCATGTCTCTCCAAATCTCTTCTCTCCTTATAACCCTTACTACCAGATTTACCCTCCCTAATGTTTTCACGCGAATCTCCTTTCTCTGTGCTAGGGTTAAAAACTATTTATCTTCGTTAAAACCATCAGTAAAAGAGCTGCAAGAAGACATTACATCATAATTCAGATAAAAAAGCAAATTTCCTAAGCTATCCCAAAGAAAAGCCGACGTTGCCGGTTTGGTATTATTACCCCAGCGGCTTTTTAATAACATTGGGTTCTTCCGCTGATTCGTTAAAAATTTTAGCACTTTTTTTGATCAGATTTTTGTCGCTCACTTGTTTTATGGTAATACCGGCCTCTTTTAATCTTTGCTTCGTTATTTGGCTATGCATAGGATCTCTTGCCCCATAAACAACATGTTTTATCCCGCTTCTAATTATTCGACTTACGCAATCCGCCATTCCCTCTGTGGCACGTTTACTGCATGGTTCCACGGTACAGTATAATATGGAGGACCCATCTATCAGATTTTTATTTTCCACTTCGCTTATTACCCTGTCTTCCGCGTGAATCTTCCCGTCATCGCCGCTTGGAAAAGATACCACAATTTTGCTGTCGGTTATTAGGCAAGCGGAAACAATCCCTCTCGGATCTTTTGACTTTTTTGCCGTTGCGAAAAGATGTTGAAATATTTTTTTGTCGTTCACATTAAAAAATCAATGCCTAATTTACAAAACTGACCTATTTGCATTTTAACACGGAAATAAACAGAAAGCCCGCCTTCCGGCGGGTTTCCGTTTCCGTATCCTTAACTCCTTAATTTAAAGTTTATTTCTATTTTTTAACAATCCAAACTGGTGAAGCTATATCCCATCCGACCAAGTCATTGCCAAACTGCCTTTTCAAAGAATCCGACACGGGATCCATATACTCGGCAAGTTGGTTTTCCTTTGATTCCCGATCTGATATGTCATAGGTGAATCCTATGCCAAACTGATTCTTTGACACTCTTCTGATATACAGCTGAAGATATTTTGGGTCTTCAGCCGCCCACTTTTTCGCGACTTCTTCAAGCTGTTCTATGGAAATTTTGTCGTTGAATTTCCATAATCCCATAATGTAATTAGTGGAATCTTTTTCCATGGAAGTGAAAGAAAAGGAATGGAAAGGAACGGAATGTTTTGATTATATCATATTTTATGGTTTACACAACTATTAATCCCCCGCCGTCAACGGCTATCTTTAGGCAATAAAAGAATCCCCGGTTGGCTGACCGGGGGAAATGGGATAGTGACTATTAGGTTACATTTACTCTTCGGGCGGCTTTTCCGCCGGAAGAGTATTGCTCAAGATTGCCGGAGGCATTTGCATCAGGGCGTAGAAGATGTCCCCCGCGATCTTGACGGTAGCCCTGATTTCCTCCTCAAGGTTGGTATCCCCTCGAAGTGGACGTACAACCTCCCGGGCAATATCTAATGCTTTTTGATAGTTTTTTCTAGCTACTTCAGCCTGCTGCGGACTCGCCGGGACGAGAATACTTTTGTCGTTCTGTTTTAGAAGATCAGCTACCCGTTTTTGAAGATCGGCTACCTGACGCTGGAGCTGCTGATTTTTCTCCCACAGGGTCCTGTTGGCTTGTCTGACCTTGGCCAACTGTTCTTCACACCCGGCGGTAGTAGACTGGCTCGATGGAGCTCCCTGCCCCAGCACCGGCAATCCGCTCGCTACAAATACCAAAAACATAACAGAGAAAAACAAGAACTTTTTCATTTTCCACTCCTTTTGTTCGTGGATAAACTACTACACGATTCTGACCGCCTCACGGGCGATGTTATTCATGAATTCCGGGTCGGAGTGCGGCAGTGCTTTCTGCAGATATTGAAGGTGTTCCCTCTAGTCCGGCGGGAACACGAAGACATCAAGGTCATTAACCCCCGTGATAATTTGCGCCTCTATACACAAATCGTTAAAATTCTCACCGAGAATATCCCAAGCCGTCTCAATGCGAATGTATTTATTGAAATACATCCCACCAAGGACTAGGGATCTCCGATTCCAAACATCTCCTTCGCGATTAGAGCATTCCGTCCTTTCTTTTACAAGAGTGACAAACTCACTCGCCCTTTCATCATCAGTGATGATAATCAGATCAACATCCTTACCCCAATCGTCTCGAACAAGGCTGCCAAAAAGCCATATTTCACACACATGCATGTGTGTGATGAGAATTTTTGCCAACGAGATCGCTGCCGTGCGACTTACCATTTCCGACTCCTTTCGTTTATGTCGTTTATGGATAATTTAAACCCAATTTTCAAAAAACAACCTAACTGTTTTATATTAACACAAGATTAAAAAACAATCAAGAGCTTGTCATGGTTCAATACCTTGGAACCATGACAAGCTCTTTCCTTATTATAAAAATTATGGTATCATATATCGCTTGCTTATAATCCGATGAAAGAGAAATTATCAAATTTAAGAAATATAGCCATCATCGCCCATGTTGACCACGGCAAAACAACGCTGGTTGATTTTTTATTGAAACAATCGAACACTTTTCATGCCAAAGCGGAAGAATTAGGCAAGGATTTAATTATGGATTCCAATGATTTGGAGAAAGAAAGGGGTATAACGATCCTGGCAAAGAATACCTCGGTCAATTATAACGGCACTAAAATTAATATCATTGATACGCCGGGCCACGCCGATTTCGGAGGAGAGGTAGAACGGACTCTAAATATGGCTGACGGGGCTCTATTGTTGGTGGATGCCCAGGAAGGCCCGATGCCTCAAACAAAGTTTGTTCTTAAAAAAGCGATTGATTTGAATCTGAAGATTATTGTCGTTATAAATAAAATCGATAAACCGGGCGCCGACCCCAAGCGGACCATCGGTGAAGTGTCCAACCTTTTTCTGAATCTTTCTACGCATGAAAGCCATCTGGATTTTCCAATTATTTATGCCATCGGCCGCGAGGGAAAGGCATGGGATCATGAGCCGACGGCTGAAGAAAAATCAGCCGAAGGAAATCTTGAACCGCTTTTCAAGAAAATAATAGAATGCATCCCGGCGCCGGAAGTTGACGCAGACGCGCCCCTGCAAATGCTCGTTTCAAACTTGGATAGGGATAATTATCAGGGTAAATACACCATCGGCCGGATTGCCCGCGGAAAAATCAAAATCGGCCAGGCGGTGACGCTCATCGACCTGACTGGCAATAAAGAAAACGGGAGAGTAGATAAAATTTTCACGTTTCAGGGATTGGTCAGGACGGAAGTTTTCGAAGCCTCTGCCGGAGATATAGTCGCGGTCACCGGAATCCCAAATTCCCACATAGGCATGACGGTCGCCGATTTCGATTCGCCTGAAGCGCTGCCAACCATAACAATAGAGGAACCGACATTAAGAATAAGAATCGGACCGAACACGTCCCCTTTCAAGGGCAAGGAAGGCACGATTTTTACGTCGCGGCAAATTGCTGAGCGGCTTCATCGGGAAGTAGAGACGAACGTGGGCATGAGATTGCAGGAGCTTGGCGGAACTGATTTTTTGGTTTCGGGCCGCGGAGAACTGCACCTGTCAATTTTAATTGAAACCTTAAGGCGCGAGGGATTTGAAATGGAAATTTCAAAGCCGGAAGTCATTATAAAAGAAATCGACGGCGAGAAAATGGAACCATTCGAAGAAGTGACAATTGACGTGCCGGAAGAATATGTGGGGGTCATTACGGCGGAATTCGGAAAAAGAAAAGCAAACTTAATTGATTTGGCCAATCACAATAATGGATATTCGAGGCTTGTTTATCACATTAGCACCCAGGCATTTCTGGGCTTGCGGAATATTCTGGTCGTGGATACAAAAGGAACGGCAATTATCAACAGCGTATTGCTTGGCTACAAGGATCTTGCCGGCAGCGTGCCCAGAATAAGAAACGGCGCCCTCATAGTTTCTGAAACGGGAAAGGCGGTGGCTTTCGGTCTTCAAGTAGCGCAGGGCAGGGGCATTGTTTTTATTCCGCCAACTATTCCTGTCTACGAAGGAATGATAATAGGTTTAAATAGCCGGAAAGAAGATATAGAAATTAACGTATGCAAAGGCAAAGAACTTACGAATATGAGGTCAAAATCTTCCGACGAAGCGATTGTCCTTGCCCCGCCTCTTGTATTTACTTTAGAGCAGGCAATAGATTTTATTGAAGACGACGAGCTTCTTGAAGTAACCCCGCAATCTTTGCGTTTAAGAAAAAAACATCTCACAAAAAACGACAGAGTCCGCGTTAAAAGAGAAAACAGAGAATAACAGGCGCCCCTCCTTTGTCGGGATAAACTCCGCGCCGAGGCGATAAACTCGCAACATACAATTTGGCATGTGCACTGAGCTTGTCGAAGTGCTCCACACTGTGGACGACGTTAGAACCAGAACACAGAAATCCACGGGGTATATTCACATACCAAACATAGCTTTTTGATTTTGTCCTACCCTTTCACAACCACTATTTTTCCGATAGAGCCTTCCCGAGTTCAGGAATATCTTTTTGTATAGTCTTCCAAACTTCTTCAAGGTCAACTTCAAAATATCCATGAATAAGCATATTTCTCATCCCTATTATTTTATCCCAAGGTACATGCTTATTGCTCTCGTGAAATCCAGAAGAAAGACGATTTGATGCCTCACCTACAATTTCAATTTCGCGTATTACAGCGTCCTGAAGTAATTTGTTCTTCAGAAATTCATCACGATTCACATCACCTATGTGTTCAACTATTGTTTTTATCGCATCTTTGATGTGTTGTACAAAAACAGAATCACTTTTTTCCATAGAATATCTTTAAATCATGCATTACATTATCCTTAATATACGGGCTTAAAAATCCTTCTGTTAATAGGTCCACCTCAATCCCCAGTTTCTCTGATAATTCATTCTTAAACCCTGCAAAATCAAATAAACCCAAAGGTTCTTTGAGTTTAACAAGTATATCAATGTCACTATCTTCATTTGCTTCTCCTCTGGAGTGTGAACCGAAAAGTCCGGCATAAACAACGCCATATTTGTCCAGAATAGGCTCTATTTTTTGAACATTAACTCTATCCATATTGTTAATGTATCACATAAGAAAGCATGAATCCAGCCCATGGGCTACTCACTCCCCGCCACGGTGGGGTCGGCAGGCAAATTCTATACAATCTGCCTGCCGAGGCGCGAAGCGCCGAGGCAACAAACTCACAACATACAACTTGGCTCCCTCTGTTTGAAAAAATACGAACTTTTTTCCGCGAAAATCTTGATGCTGAATTCTAACGCTCGGGCGAGGCGGAATTCCCCCCACACCCCCCTTCCGCCTCGCTCATGATCATGATTGAGTTCTGTTGGAGGTGGAAGCGCGCCGGCCAATAACAAAAAGGATATGGCGGGTCTTTGGCGTGGCGGCACCCGCTCGGCGATTCTCGGAGAGTTATGTGGTCATTTTACCGCGTAGTGGCGCTACACGTCCACTCTCCTTCGTCGCCTCGCGTGTCAGGCGTCTTTGCACATTTTATCTGTGCTTGCCCCGCCCCCCTGTGCGCGCACAAGAGAGCCGCCTGCTGGCGGCTCTAAGCTCCCCTAATTTGTTATTATCCACAGCTAGTTGACCTCAAACCAAAAATTTGCTAGTCTTATTAGGTAACAAAATTGATAAAACCTCGCCGTATTTAATACAAGGTTTTGTACCAAAAGAGCGTGTCCTAGGTCTAGGGCCCGCTCTTTTGGTTTTTACCAGATTTTGTAGAGATATTTCTTATCAATTACCTTTCGTAAATCCTTGTTTTTGCCGGTAAAATAATCTTTGATCGCTCCGCTTGCAAGATCAGATAATTGCATGGCATTCACATATTCTGAATTTACATGGGTGATGTGCTTGATTCGTTCGATCGTTTTGGTGTTTACTCGCCCAAACAAGTATTCATCAAAACTTTTGAAATAATCGCCGTTGTACATTCTCCTGTCGGCTCGATCAATCACCACTTCCACTCCGGTAAGATTTTGCTTATTTGTGGCAAATAGTACGAGTTTTGATAAATTGTAATCGTCAAAAATGTTATGCAGTTTTGCGTGTCCGGCGGTTGCAAATTTGCCTTTGTAGGTTCGCTTGTCTACGAGGCGGTAATAAATCGGAATTTGCAACTTATTTACGATACCGAGCATGTCTTTGTACATGGTCAAAGGAATAATCGTGGACTTGATCTCGCTTCTAAATCCGTATTTTTGCCTGATCTCCATAATCTCATTTTCTACCGCGAACAATTTCACAGAATCCAAACAAATCGCGGTAAGGATATAAAACAGACTTGCTCCAGTCGGGATTTTATTTCCGTCCGGATCTGTTTCAAATGGCTTTCCTGGATCGCCTGACTCATCTATAAAAATGTAATGCTGTATATTGGCCATAAATCCTAGTGTTTTGTTGCGTCTACTAATTTATAGGATGATTTTGCCTTCGGTGTAGGCGGCAACGTTTTACCTTTAACCCCTGTAATTTCCTCACCTGTTTTACCCCCTCTCGGCCCAATAATTTCATACTGGCCAGATCGAGGCACTGCTTGTCCCGGTTTTAGTTTAGGCTTCATCATTCTCTTGATTATTTTTACAATATTTTTCTGCAAAATCTGACAGTTGTTTAGTCAAAGATTTCATATCATCAGCGATCTCGCCACCAAACGCCATTCTTCCATGGATTCAATCTCTTTATTACCTACTTCCGATTTATTTCTTATATATAAAGCCCCGTGGCGTAGGCCAATATTTTGAGAGAATGCTTGCACCTGAGGATTGATTAGAGCGTGGCTACTCGTATATATAACCGGGAATTCTTTACTTTCAGAAATTTGGATAAAAACAAAGTTCTTTTCGACTTTATCCTCTTTATCAATATGCTTGTGCTTCTCAATTTTACACTGAATTTTTTGGTTGCTTTTATTATTTAAAAAGCTACTGATTTGATCATGGGTAAAAGTGCCAAAATTAGCATCTGAGAGTCCCGCACGCTTACCGTCTTTATCTACTCCAATAATAACAATGCCACCACCGCTCTCATTGGCCATGGCAAATATTGTTTTTATGATTTCTAACTTCTTCGCTATATCAGTCCAGGGGATGTCTCCCTTATATTCCAGATAAACTTCCTCTTGGTCATGGTAGAGTGCTTCGAGTAACTCATTTGGTATTTCGTCTATCATGGTCGTATTGCTTCTAATTTATATTCCCAGCCAGGCTGCCAAGAGTGAGTCTTACGCCAATCTTCGGCAAAAGCCTGTTGCCATGTTTTATTCTTAAGCAAAACATCGAGAGCAAGTTGGGGTGCTTTATGAGCTACAATGGCAACCGATTTACCATTATAGTTCTGTTTCAAGAATTCTAAAAAATCGGAAAGTCTAGTTTTAACGTCTTCGTAGCTTTCGCCATTAGGAAACCTCTTCATGATCATGTCCTCTTGCATCGGCTCTACAATAGATGACGGCTTGGCATTATAATCGCCGTAGTTACATTCTCTAAGCCTTGCATCTGGAATAATTGGCATAATGCCTCCCCATGTTAGCTTGGCTGAATTATAAGCTCTTTTTAGATCAGAACAGAAAACAACATCAAATTTCTTGTCTTTAGTTTGACTTTTGAGGTCTTTTGATTGTTGAATTCCTAGTTCAGATAGCTCGACATCATACCAACCGGATGAAACGTTTTTCTGATTATCGGTGGTTGTACCATGAACAAAGTAAGTAATCTTTACAGACATATTTATTGGGATTCTATCAAAAATCAAGGGAAATTTAAAGTTTTCTGGAAATAGGACTCGAACCAGAAAAGGTGAATAAAATAAAGGAAAGCGATTTTTGACAGGAATTGGACTGGAACCAAGAGCTGATTGCGCCAGAACACGAAACTAAAAAGTGCCAATAATATCGGCACTTTTTAGGACGCATATCGGTCGCTTGGAACCTGACCTAAATGCTCCGGCGCCTGGACTCGAACCAGGAACCATCTCCTTACACATAATCCATTACTTTCGTAGTGGGGTGGACTATATCTTACCCGTGTCCCGTTGTTAGCGGATTTAGGGTTTTCGGTATCTAGTCTCTACGGTGTCCCCTCGATTCGGGCTCGCCCTGGGCGAGCTTGTCCTGAGCTCGTCGAAGGACGAAGCGAGTCGAAGGGTTCCCACGGTATTACCCATTCGCCTATTGGCAAATTAGGGCTTCACCGTTATCCCGAAAAGTTTCAACCTAAGTTTCCTTAGGAAGCTGCGATAAATTCACAGGGAGCCGCTCTACCATTGAGCTACGCCGGAATCTTTTTTATTTAAGGTGCTGCCCATTTCGCCCCTCGACCAGCTCGGGGCAAGCCCTTCGACAGGTTCAGGGCAAGCTACGTCGGAATATTCAGTTTTACATTCAAAGTTTAGCAGATTAAAAACAGAGACACAAGAAGGCAAAATCGTGCGGACTTGACAAAAAAGTAGATATAAGCAAGTATTGAGTCAGCTGTTTTACAATTCAGCGGAAAGGAGCATGAATTGAGCACAAGGGATTTTCTCGACAGAGAAAAATATAAAGCACCGCTAACTCTCAACCTTTGGATTTTCTGTGCCAAGGCCGGCCGGTTTTTGAAATACGGGGTGCCGTTGAACTTCTTGCTTAGTTGCCAGCGGGTATGCAAATGGATTTACAGACACACCGGCTTGTGGCCGAGGCATGAAAGCTTTGGTTTTAAGTGGCGCCAACGCCTCACACGGCTCAAAAAAAAATTGGCCGACGAGGAATACATCCTACAGATTACCAACCAGCAC
The DNA here is from genome assembly GCA_007376485.1 of Parcubacteria group bacterium Licking1014_17. Lineage (GTDB taxonomy): Bacteria > Patescibacteriota > Minisyncoccia > 2-02-FULL-40-12 > IGHO2-01-FULL-4-A > VMGJ01. The sequence continues at coordinate 45,540 of VMGJ01000002.1, forward strand.
GTCCGCGGAGTTGGACTTGGTCGGTATCTAAATCTGAAGTGGATAAGACGACGTTTTTCCAGAATTACCTCCCACTAGTTGGAATGGATAGCCAAAAGAGACCGAAAAACGGTGTCCGTGTGAGAAATCTTTTCCGTCCACATTTCTATCAGCGCTTTCTCCGAAGGGAAAGGCGCTTTTGTTTTTTTGTATTCTGGTGTTTTTTCATAATCCAGTTTCAGCTGAGGGTAGATTTTATTCCTATATAATGCCAAAATATTCTCTGCCGCTCCTTGATACTGAGTTTCAATGTGCCGCAAAACGCCTTCGGAAATTTTATTCCCCTTCTTAATCTCTTCTTCCACATAATTTGACCAGAAGTCTGGAATTTTTATTCCCATGATTACGAAGGCCATCTTACTCCAATGGCTGGCTAAATTTTTCTTGTCCAAGCCGATATTATCATCGGCATGGATTTTCAACCCCATCAGTTCCAGCATATTTTTCTGCTCAAGCCCTATTATTATTCTGCAAACCTCCCCACTGAAGGCCGCGAATTTGCCGTATTTAATATTTGCCATTTTACCCTTTTCTATCTCTTCGGCTATATTATTAAATTTTCTGGCGATCCAATTGGCGTTGTTAGAGTTAGTAAAATCCACGGCTACCACAACCGGATTTTCGCCGTTTATCTTTAAGATTACATCAACACCATTCTCTAAATCATCATATTCCGAGGCCGGATATGCCTCAATGTTGCCTTTAAACCATTCATTCATCAGCCCTATAAATAACGCCTCGGATATTTTGGAATACAGATAATTTTTAAGCTCTTCCTCTTTTTCTTTTTCGCCAAATTTCTCGGCGAGGGTTTCCTTAAGCGCTTCAACCCGCTGAATATCCTGTAGTTTCTCCCGCTCTAAATCTCCCGAATCTTCGGGGTTAACGACTATTTTGGGACGATTATTTTCTAAACCACCGGGGCCAAGAACATATTTTTCGTAAAATTTCCCCTGCAATTCACTAAGCAAATGTTTGCCTTTTTTATAAGCCATTTCCTCTAAAGAAACATCGCTCTCTTCCGGAGATTTTTCTAACAGCGTAATAACAGTATCAGAACTTGCAAATTTTTCTCTCATATAATCTTTAATATCCTTTTAATTTTTCAGATTTATGATGCTGGCGGATTTTTTCGAGAGCTTTGGCTTCGATTTGGCGGATTCTTTCGCGGGTGACGCCGAAAACTTTGCCCACTTCTTCCAGAGTATGAGTCACGCCGTCGGCAAGCCCGAAACGCATTTCAAGAATTTTTTGTTCGCGCGGCGAGAGGTCACTGATGATTTCTTTTAAGTGGTCGCGTAGGATTCTCCTGCCGGCGGTCATTTCGGGCGAAACCGAATCTTCGTCCGCCACAAAATCGGCCAAGAGCGAATCATCGCCGTCATCCCCTACCGGCGCCTCAAGCGATACGGTGTCCTGCGAGATTTTCATGATGTGCCGGATTTTATCAATATCTATATTCATCTCGGCGGCAACTTCCTCCGGCAGCGGCTCGCGCCCCAAATCCTGTATCAGCCGGCGCACCACTTGCTGGTATTTGTTTATGGTTTCAATCATATGCACCGGAATGCGGATAGTCCGCGCCTGGTCGGCGAGGGCGCGCGTAATCCCCTGCCTGATCCACCAAGTGGCGTAAGTTGAAAATTTAAATCCCTTTTTGTAATCGAATTTCTCGACGGCGCGGGAAAGACCGATATTTCCCTCCTGAATCAAATCAAGCAGGGTTAGATTCGGGGAACGCCCGACGTATTTTTTGGCGATAGACACCACAAGGCGGAGGTTCGACAGCATCAGTTTCTGTCTTGCCGATTCGTCTTTCTTTTCAATGCGCTTGGCAAGTTCCGCTTCTTCATCGCCGGTCAGTAGCGGATATTTCCCGATTTCGCGAAGATACATTTGCACGGAATCCGAACCCGCCTCCAGCTGTTCGGTTTCCAGTTTTTTCTTTTCCTCGTGTTCCTTGCCCATTCCTTCGGAAAATATCTTCCCGGTATCAAGGATGTTGATGTTGGCGGCTTTCAGCCTTTCATAAAGATATTCAATGCCCTTGACATCGTCTTCTACATTGGGAAAAGTGTGCAAAATCTCGTATTCCGTGATAAAACCGCGGTGCCTGCCTTTGTCTATCAGGCGTTCAATCATTTCTTCGGCAACAACCTGCCTTTTGTGCCTTTTTGCGGGCGCGTTTTTCATCGCCGCCTTTGAAGCGGTTTTTTTTGATATTTTTTTCTTCCGAGCCGGCTTCCTTGTTTTCCGGGCTTTCCTTGCCGTTCCCGCTTTCTTTTTTTTCTTGGGGCGTGATTTTTTTGCCATAATTTGTAATTAATAAAAAATAAAAACTCTAAAAAATATTATTGGACCAGTTCTTTGGTGAGAGAAGAAAATTCCGCCAGTAATTTAGCCAGTGAAGTTTTGTCGCATGCCTTCTCGGCTCCTTTAATATCATACTCGAGAGAACCGAGTTTTGCCATAATCCCCTTTCTCTTTATGTGGCAAAGGATATTTTTGAATTCCTCCTCAAGGTGCTCTATGTTCCTGTCCTTCCACAATTCGTCGGATTTCAGATAAGCAACTTCGATATTCATCGAAATCGGGCTGAACACCGGGTTTCCGGTCAAAGTTTTTACGGCCCAATCGGGCCTATCTTTTTTTACGGACTCGTCGCCCGCCATAATTTTCAGATGTTCGGCAATGCTTTTGAACGTAGAGGATAAAAACGGAATCGCGGACTCGGGTATTGAGCCGGCTAAGCATGGCTCTTTTATCAGCAAAGAAATCAAATCCTCTTCAGCCGGGCTTAAAGCGCCGGTAACTTCATGGGCGGTAACGGCTTCCCCCTTCGCCTCCTCGGGCGTATAGCTTCTTCGGGCCTTCACATTTGCCAGCTCGCTGTAAATAAAATCATCTTTTACTTTAAGCGCCAAAGCGGCTTCAGCCACCCAGTGAGACTGCTCGATTTTATTCGCGATTGACGCCACTAATGGCAATATTTTTTGGGCGAACAACTTTTTCCCCAGAGCAGTTGAAGTATCAAAAACCTTTTTTGATAAATCAAAAAAGTACGCCATGAACGGCACCGATTTTGAAGCAATCTCCGTCCATCTATCTCCGTATTTTCTTACGTAGTCGGCAGGGTCCTTAATACCTTCTTCGTCTATTGGTATAACGCCCACGTTTAACCCATGTGACAAGGCAAGGTCAACGCCGCGTTCAAGAGCTATGGCTCCGGCGCTATCGGCATCAAAGCACAAATCAAGATTGTCGGTGTATCTCTTTATAAGACGAAGCTGGCCATCGGTAAAGGCGGTTCCGGATGATGCGACGGAGTTATCCGCACCCGCCTGATGGGACATAATGACATCCATATTACCCTCAACCACCACACAGCGCCCTTTCTGCCTTATCGCCATTTTAGCGTGGTTTAATCCGTAAAGAATTCTGCCTTTGTCATAAATCGGTGTCTGTGGGCTGTTCACATATTTCGCCGGGGTTTCCCCCGCCGCTGTGTCTTTACTACCGGTTTCAAAAACTCTGCCGGCAAAACCGACTACTTGGCTGTTTAGGTCGAAAATCGGAAACATTATCCGCGAGCGGAAACGGTCGTAGTCTTCCCCGCTATTTTCCCTTCTTACGCTCAAACCGGCATCCCGGATTTCATTACTGTTGAATTTCCTGCCAAGAAAATCTTTAAGCGAACGCCAGCTGTCGGGTGCGAAACCGAGCCGGAATTTTTCTATGGACTCACCGGTAAGTCCCCTGCCGTAAAGATATTCAAGCGCGCGCTTGCCTGTGGCTGATTCATGAAGCTGTTTTTCAAAAAACTTTGCTGAAAGCTCGCAGATTTCGTAAAGGCGCGATTTAAGATTCTGGAATTCCGGACGGACGGGTTCAAGCTCCACTCCGGCGCGCGCCGCCAGAATTCGCAGAGCTTCGGGAAATTCCACGCCTTCAATCTGCCTTATAAAACCAAAAATATCCCCGCCCAGCCCGCAACCGAAGCAATGCCAAATCTGTCTTTCGGGAGAAACAAAAAATGAGCCAGTTTTCTCGTTATGAAACGGGCACCGGGCTTTGTAATTAATCCCCGCTTTCTGAAGTTTGACATAGCCGCCAATAAGCTCAACTATATCAACCCTGTCTTTGATTTTAGAAATATTGTCTTCCACGCTGGAGGGATAGTTTCTGAATTATAACACAGGCTGTCAAGGGATTGCAAAAAGGAAAAGAGTTCCCAGGCATCGGGGAACTCTTTAAAAACTCCACACAAAAGACTTATTTCGGGAGATGAAACCGGAAAAGAACCGGTTCCACGGAGTCAGCTCCGGCAAGCACAACGATGGTTTTACCGTCGGCTCGAATAAGCTTGGGAAACTTATCTATCCCGTAATGAATTGCATTGAGAATTCTCCCAATATCCACATCTTTCAGAACGCCAATCCCTGAACCTTGTGATTTCCAGTCTTCCGCCGTAGGGTCCGCAACGACGCAGTCGGCTGTCAACATGTTAGTCATGTTTAATTTATATTCCGAAGTTGTGCCAATGTACATCTCCACACTTGTCACAATCAGTTCCCGCGTGAAAATAGAACCCGGCATTTCTTTCAAAAGATTCAAAATCCTTTCTTTCTTTTTTGCTGGGAATTGTTGTTCTTTCTTTTGCATCACCTCGATGCCCTTTCTGATCAACATAAATCCCCCCTATTTTCTACTCTTCGGCAATTTAGGTAGTGAATAATCTACGGATTGCTTTCGGGAAAATTTGAATTTATATCCCGTCAAAATCCAAAAAATATCCACCAAGTAATCCACAGAGAAAGCCGTAAAAAGTAACCCGCAGAGAACAAAAAACACTTTCCCCCCATAGTTAAATTTTCGCCGTCCAATACCTCCAGAAAAAAGAATACCACTAATGCATAGCAGATAATCAACAAAACCAAATCAACAATCAAGTCTTTTCTTTTGGGACCCATCTTCGCCTCCCTATTTTCTGCCCTCAACAACTTGGGCGGTTATGTTCTGTGGTACCTCTTCGTAAGATTGGAACTCTATTATTTGTAGAATATCCTAAGCCTGGGATTCAATATTCTCATAACCTCCAGAATCCATCCCTTGGGATCCTTGCCTGTAAAAAGGCTACGGACCAAGACGGCGAATAGCCCAACTAACATGGCAGGTGGAATTATGCAACAAATGATTTCGGCGATTCTCCGCTGGGTATCAACTTTATACCAATCCACTAAGATTTCGGTTTTGCACATGTAAAACCACATGAGCAAAAGAACTGCGCAAATGACTATATCTGCGGCACCTAGGTACTTAAGCATCTTGCGATTCCGATCCATTGTTTCCTGATCCATCAACCCCTCCTATTTCCGCCCTTCGACAATCTGTTGAGTAATATTTCCCGGCACTTCCTCGTAAGATTGAAATTCCATTGTAAAGGTGCCGCGGCCTTCGGTTAGTGACCTTATCGTAGTAGCATATCCGAACATTTCCGACAAGGGAACCTTGGCGTCAATAACTTTTAAGCCCAAAACCGCGCGGTCGGTCATTTGCTCTATTCTGCCACGGCGGGAGTTTAAATCGCCAGTGGTTTCACCCAAAAATTTGTCCGGCACAATAACTTCCACTTTCATAATGGGTTCCAAAAGCACTGGTTTGGCGCGCCTTGCCGCTTCCGAAAAAGCGGTGGAGCCGGCAATTTTAAAAGCCATTTCTGAAGAGTCAACTTCGTGGTAAGAACCGTCGTAAAGCGTAACCTCCACGTCCGTCATCGGAAAACCGGCGACGACGCCTTTGTCCAAGGCTTCACGGACGCCCTTCTCAACAGCCGGAATAAATTCGTTCGGAATGGCGCCGCTTTTGATGGCATCAACAAATTCAAAACCCTTGCCGCGTTCAAGCGGTTCGACACGGAGATTCACGTGGCCGTACTGGCCGCGTCCGCCGGACTGCCTGATGTATTTGCCTTCGGCTTCAGCCGTCATTTTGATGGTTTCCCTGTAAGCCACCTGCGGTTTGCCGATATTGGCTTCAACTTTGAATTCGCGCTTCATGCGTTCAACCATAATATCCAAATGCAACTCGCCCATTCCAGCAATGATGGTTTCACCCGTTTCCTGGTCGCCGCTGATTCTGAAAGTTGGGTCTTCGTCCGAAAGTTTTTTCAAGGCAATGCCCATTTTTTCCTGGTCGGCTTTGGTCTTAGGTTCAATCCTCATGAAAATAACCGGCTCGGCGAATTTAATTTGTTCAAGAACAATCGGATTATCGGGGTCGCAAAGGGTATCGCCGGTCCTTGTGGCTTTAAGGCCGACAGTCGCGGCGATGCCGCCGGCGGTCACGCTATCAATTTCCTCGCGGTGGTTTGAGCGCATGCGGATTATTCTGCCGATGCGTTCCTTCTGCCCCGAGGTGGCGTTTAAAACATAAGAACCGACTTTAAGAACGCCGGAGTAGGCGCGGAAAAATGTCAGCTGTCCGACATAAGGGTCGGTGGCCACTTTGAACGCCAACGCCGTAAACGGCTCTTCATCCAGGGGTTTGCGGATTATTTCTTCGCCGGTTTTGGGATCTATTCCCTTTACCGGAAGCATATCCGCGGGCGACGGCAAAAAGTACGCAACCGCGTCAAGCACAAACTGGACGCCTTTGTTCCTCAAAGCCGAGCCGGCGTAGACCGGCACCAGCTTATTTTCTATAACCGCTTTGCGCATAATTTTCTTCAAATCTTCAATGGAAGTTTCTTTGCCCTCCAGATAATTTTTCATCGCCGCATCGTCGTGCTCCACGATTTTTTCAACCAATTCGGCGCGAAACCCTTCGGCTCTTTTTTTCAAATCATCGGAGGGAATCGGCGCCTCGGTAACTTTTTCACCGTGCTCACCCTCAAAGGTATAGTATTTCATCGTGAGCAAATCTACGACCCCTTTGAATTTATCTTCCTCGCCGTCGGGAATCTGCATCCTGACCGCGTAAGGAGTCAGTCGGTCAAGAATAGATTCATATGACCTTTCAAAAGACGCCCCGAGGCGGTCCAGTTTATTGATAAAACAAATCCTCGGGACGTGATATTTCTCCGCCTGCCGCCAGACGGTTTCGGACTGCGGCTCCACGCCGGCTACGCCGTCAAAAACGACAACGCCGCCGTCGAGAACACGGAGCGAGCGCTCTACTTCCACCGTGAAATCAACGTGCCCGGGAGTATCTATAATATTTATGCGGTGATAAGTTTCATCGTTCTTGGATAGACCGTAAGGCGTCCAATAGACGGTAACGGCGGCGGCGGTGATGGTAATGCCGCGTTCGCGTTCCTGTTCCATCCAGTCCATCGTCGCTTCGCCTTCGTGCACCTCGCCGATTTTATGGGACAATCCGGTATAAAAAAGAATACGCTCCGAAACGGTCGTTTTACCGGCGTCAATGTGAGCAATAATGCCTATATTTCTTATTTTATCTTTCCTGAAATCGGTTTCCATTATAAACTACGCCGGATTTCGCTCCGTTCATCCGCTTTAATATATTTATTTACCACGCAAAATGGGCGAACGCTTTGTTGGCTTCCGCCATCCTGTGCATATCCATTTTCTTTTTTACGGCCGTGCCGGTGTTGTTGACCGCGTCAATTATTTCTTTAGCCAAAAGTTCCGCCATCGGCTTCCCTTTGCCGTTTCTTGCGCTTTCGATAATCCAGCGCAAAGCCAGGAGAATTTTTCTTTCCGCCCGAACCTCGTAAGGCACCTGGTAATTGGCGCCGCCGATTCTGCGAGATTTTAATTCAAGCTGGGGACCGGCGTTTTCAATAGCCAAAGCCATAACTTCCAGCACCGGTTTTCCGACTGCTTTTTCGGCTTTTTCCAACGCGTCATAAACAATTTTCTGGGCAATGGATTTCTTACCCGCCTGCATCACCATATTTATAAGCTTGGCGACAATCGGCGAAGCAAAACGCAGGTCAGGCTTAGTAATTATTTTATGTTTAATCTTTTTCCTCATCCCGTTTATTATTTAGGTCTTTTCACTCCGTACTTACTCCTCCCTCTTTTGCGGTTCTCAACGCCCGCGGCGTCAAGCATGCCGCGGACAATGTGATATTGGACGCCCGGCAAATCTTTCACCCTTCCGCCGCGGACAACGACGATTGAGTGTTCCTGCAAATTATGTCCGACACCCGGTATGTATGCCGTAATTTCCATTCCGTTCGTAAGACGGACGCGAGCGATTTTCCGCAGAGCCGAATTCGGTTTTTTCGGCGTGACAGTCGTTACCTTGGTCAGAACACCCCTTTTAAAAGGAGAAAATCTGCTTATGGGCCGGTTTTTGATGGTATTAAAATTAAAAGACAGCGCGGGCGAACGCGATTTTGTTTTCTGCCCTTTTCTGGCGCCTTTTAATAATTGATTAAATGTCGGCATAACGCTCTTTTTTGACTTTATAAAAGCCGCCGCGTGGCGGACTTATTGGATTTATCCTGTCCCTATAATAAGTCCAAACAGAAAATTAATCAAGGGGTAAAATAACGGGAATATGAAGAATATGAAAAGCACGAAAATTATCATACTGTACCGCAGAAGAAAATACTTGAAAGCGTCATATTTACTGGAAAGAAAAGTAAACAACAGCCAGTGGCCGTCAAGAGGCGGAATCGGTATTATGTTAAATATCGCCAATAAAATATTCATCCAGACGATATAGCCGAATAACTGGAATAAGTTGCTGTTGCCGTTCAGGGGTGTATGAGCCAGCACTCTCCATAGAACACCGAATATTACCGCAAGGATAATATTGGATAACGGACCCGCGAGCGCCACTTTGAAAGTCCCCCACTTTTTGTCGCGGAGATTGTTGGGATTATACGGCACCGGCTTTGCGTAGCCGAAAACAAATCTGCCTATGCCCAAGCCGCTACTGGCAATTATGAACAATATCGGCAAAATAACGGAACCGAACAAATCCAGGTGCTTCAACGGATTAAGCGTCAGCCTGCCCTGGTTTTTGGCCGTCGGGTCTCCTAAACTGTTGGCGACGACGCCGTGGGACAGTTCATGGAGGACAACCGAAAACAAAATCACTATGATTTGGAAAACAATAATCATAAAACCCATTGTATTGTAAAATTAGCAGTTTTTTGCTAATATGTAAACATAATATTAATAGTTTATTGAATAATGCCTTATAGCACCGTTGGAATCATAAATTGCACGGTCTTGAGCTCTTGGCGAAAGAATTTATGATTTCACCGGAACGAGCAAACCTCGCCGGGGTTTGCGAGTGGTGATAAAAGGCGTTATTCAATTATATTAACGACATTCATGACCCGTTGTCCCAAATGCGGCAAAAAACCAATGACGGCGAACAAGCGCAAACTCTTGCGCGGTCATTATAATCCCGTAAACAGGTACCGCAAATATCCAAATCTCCAGTGGGCGTTGGTTGGCGGCAAGCGGATGAAAATCTGCACGTCTTGCATCCGGACTCTCTCAAAAACAAAATCCGCTTAATCCGGAGATGTTTTCTTATGGACAATCGCCCTCCAGGGCGGTATTTTTATATTATCGGGCTGTGGTGTAATGGCAGCACGAGTCCATGGGGGTTGAAGTAAACGATTTTACTTCAACGGGAATTTTAGAAAAATTTATTTTTCGTCGTCGCGGTCGGGCCGTAGTGTACCGGTAACATACACCCTTGGGGTGGGTGCGATAGCGGGTTCGATTCCCGCCGGCCCGACCAGGGCGACGAAAATTCCCCGGAGGTTGTAGACCGGGTCCAACTCCCGGCAGCCCGACCAATTCAATTTCTCATTTTCTTCCTATCGAAAAAACAAACGTTTTATAATACCGCGCGGGGAGAAATTGTTTTTTGAAGTCCAAGGGACTGCCTTTTTCGACGCCGCCCATATCAACGGTTTTATATCCCGCTTTTTTCAGCCATTCAAGGTCCTCCAGATAAAGCATCAAACCCAAATCATGGACGGAGTAATCATGGATGCCGATAGCGGCATAAAAATCGGTTGAATTCGGAATCGGCCAACCGGCGTTGAAACCAACAACTCTTCCGCCAACAATCATAGCTCGGGCAGTTTTGGCACAGCGGAAATTTGCGTCAATAATTGAATGATATTCATGGGCATAAGCCCTATCCCCGTATTTTCTGTGTTTTTTCCATTCATCAACAATCCGATACAGTTCTTCTTTCGGCGTTTTTGAAATATCCAAAATTTCGACTTTATGCTCGCGGTAGAATTTGCTTTTCGCGTTGCGGATTGATTTAAAATGGCTGCCGGGCAGAGCCGGATCAAATTTGTCCATATTCATAATCGGCCAGACTAAAGTGTAAGCGATGGGACGTGCCCGCAGGTTTTTGGGCATAAGCTGCAAAATCTGCCGCCTGACTGTTTCAGAGACTTCGGTCCAGAATTTTTCCGTTTCCGGGCTTTTGAACACTTCCCCACAAAAATCTATTATTTTCCTGCCACCGTCCAAAATCGGAGCGATAGGTTCGGAAAATGTGCACCATTCTTTTTTTCTGCGGGTCAAAAAAAGCATTTCACCGCCAGGCCAAAAAGCAAAATATCTTTTTTCTTTGGGACTTGAATAAATATGGAACCATTCTAAATTGTGTTCCGGGGCGTAACCGAATTTTGCGATTGACGATTGCGCGCGGCCCGTTATTTCTTTGCTTCCGTCATCTTCAACCAGTTCCATAAATTCAATATACCAAAAAAATCCCGGTATTCATATGATACTTTTTATAAAAAATAAAAAGAGCCGACCCGGGCTGTCGGCTCTCAAATCCTTTATTCTGATGCTGTTGCTATAAGGCGGGAAATGATTGCGCGGACAAACATTCCCCAGTTTAATATCAATGCCGTACTTCCACGCCCGGGCTCTTAAAAAAAGAGGGGTGAAAGTTGGGGGCATTAAACCTCGCGAGCAAGGTACTGATGACCTTTACCCGCAAGATTCCGCGATGGAACGCGTCGACCCCATATGCATAGGCAAACGGGGTTTTGGCGAGGAGGATTTAGCAGAGCTGACTCGCCCCGCAATCCATCCTCACTGTTCGCGTCCCAAAAAGAACTGTGGGTCGGGGCAAGCTCCCCAAGAGAATTTACCCCGACCCCTTTCTCTGAAACGGTAAACCACCATGCATTATTTAGTATATGAGATCGTCAAGTAAAGTCAATAGTTCTAAAATATTGTGTCTTCGTCAGCCCTTTTGTAAGAAAATATCTCTTTTTTTGAAAACCAATGACTGATTTCTCTTTTAGCTTCGGGAATAGAACCGGATGCGTGGACTATATTCCTGACTGTCCTTTTATTTTTGTTAGCAAGCGCTGGCGAATCAACGGAAAAATCACCCCTTATGGTGCCCAAATCGGCGTTCGCCGGAATAGTTGAACCCACTATTTTTCTGCTCATTTCCACGGCATGAAGCCCTTCAAAAACCATAGCTACAACCGGTCCAGAAGATAAAAACTCAATATTCCACTTATGGATAATTTCTCCGATTTTATAAGGATTATCGCTCCCCATTTCCTTTACTGGGTCCTTGCCATATTTTTTGAAACTCTCAAGCGTTTTATTGCCCATTCCTTCCAGTTGTTCCTTCGTCGGCAAATAATGTTTGGCAATATGCGCGGGCGTGGGCTTGACCAATTTTAAGCCAACAAGCTTCAACCCTCTTTTTTCAAACCGCTGGATTATCTCCCCCACAATACCCCTTTGGACCGCGTCGGGTTTCGCCAAAATAAGTGTCTGCTCTTTCAATAAATTGCTCATAAAAATTATTTTATGCTCTTGATGGAGTAATTTTCCCCATCAAGCGTTAATTCAATTAAGCCGTTCTTATCAGTACGATAATACGGAATGTGATTTTGGGCAAGACGGTCCAGAATTATCTGGCTGGGCAAATTATAGCGATTATTCTCGCCCACCTCAATAAACGCCGCCTTTGGTTTGACCGCGTTGAGAAATCTTTCCGATGTCGAGGTCTTGGAGCCGTGATGGGCGACTTTCAAAAAATCGCTGCTCAAACTGGCGTGGGAAGCGATTAATTTATCTTCGACCTGCGACCCAATATCACCCGGAAATAAAACCGACTGCTTGCCGTATTCCAATCTTAGCACCGCCGAACTATTGTTCGTGGAGCTGACGGGCGCGTCTTTTTGGTTTTCAAACGGGTATAAAACCACCAGTTTCGCGCCACCGCCGATATCTACCGTCATTCCCCTCTCAACAGTTTCATCTTCAACTTTCTTTACACTCTCTTCTTTGTGCCATTCGTCACACAGCGAGGTTACGCAACGAACACCGGTTTCCAGAATTTCCCCGACGCTGTATCTGTCCAGAACACTTATCAATCCCGTCAAATGGTCGCTATCGGTGTGGCTTAAAACCAGCGCGTCAATTGACCGGTCAAAAAATGGCATAACTTTCCCGATTTCTTCCACCACCTTATTATCAGGTCCGCCGTCAATCAAAACCTGATTGCCGTTCGGCGATTCAATCAAAACGGCGTCGCCCTGTCCGACGTCAAGAAAATAAACTTTCAGCAACCCTTTGCGGTCGGATACCGCGCGATAGCCGAGAAAACTGGCGGCGGCTATTAATACTAAAACCAGAAACGCCAGCCATTGCGCTTTCGGTATGCCGACTGCTTTTTTGTTTTCTTCATTCATTTTCAGGAACCGGTGGTTTCCCGCGCCAGCTTAAAAATAAAACAACGACAGCCGCCAGATAAAAAACAAAAACCGCCTGCCACGGAATTTTGACCGTTACATTGCCGCCCGGAATGGAACCGCCGATTTTTATTACTTTTATGACAAACTCCGACACCACCCAAGATAAACTGCCCAATATCTTTCCCAAAAAAGGAATTATTATGCCTAAAACGCCGGTGGCGAAACCCATTATCATTATTACGGGTATCAATGGCAGTATAATGGCGTTGACGGGCACGGAAATCAGAGAAAAACTTCCGAAACTGAATATGATTAAAGGCAGCACTGCCATTTGCGCCGAAATTGTCATGGCTAAAGTTTCGCGAAAATTGTAAACCGAGGGAGCCCAAAGAAAATATTTTTCAATCAGCGGACTGATGTAAACCAGCCCGAGCGTCGCGAGAAACGAAAGCTGAAAGCCGACGTCATAGCGCAAAATCAGCGGTTGGATAAGCACCATAACCGCCGCGGCGCCGATAATCGCCGTGCCCGGACTGCTTAGTCTGCCGTTCCGCCGTGCTATGAGGACGAGGACGCCCATTATCGCCGCCCGGATTACCGAGGCGGCGGCTCCGACAAATATTGAAAAAACTGCGATGCCGATTATGGAAAATAACATCGCTCTCTTCCGCCCCAACACCGCCAAAAATATGAAAAGGAAAAATTCGGCGATAATAGTGATGTTGTATCCGGACACAGCCAGAATATGGGAAGTGCCGGTGCGCTTGAAATCGTTGGTCAGCGTTTCATTCTCAAAAACTCTGCCGCCTAAAAGCGTTCCGCCGACAAAAGAGGCGTTGGGCTCGGAGATCGAACGGGTAATTGAGTTTTCAAAAACATTGCGAACGGCGTAAATCGGCTTCAGAACGGATATTTTCACTTTGTCGGGAAAAGGGATTCCCGCCTGGTTGTTTATCACGGATATTTCGGGAAAACTCATGGTTGTATAAATGCCGTCCTTCGCCAGATAAGATTTGTAATCAAACCCCTCAATAAAACCCGGCAGAAGTGGCACGCCATCCACGGATATGGTCTGCCCGAATTTATATTCCGGATAAGTATCCGATATGACGAGAACTTTCTCGTTCAATGAAATAGCGTGGTTACCGCTTATCAGTTGTCTGGCGCCGACAATTATATTCCGCTTGCCGTTGTGAACACGCGTCGGTTCAGCCACATAACCTAAAATTGTTATCGTAACTTTCGGTTTTCCGCTTGTCTGTTTAACCTCCGCAAGCGACGCCGCTATTTCGGAAAGTCCGCGCATGCTGTAGCTGACTGATTGAAAACGCCAAATTCCCATAACCGCCACGACAAGTGCGAAACCGGCGACTAAGGGAATCAATTTTTTATCTTTCAACAGCGGTATCTTGCGCCAACTTAAAGCAACCAGAAAAACCCCCAGAGAAAAAAGGACAAACATAACATTTGCCGGCACCGAAAAAAAAGACGCTATAAAAACGCCTAAGACAAATGATAAGGATAAAACAATAAATACACGCGACGGATGCATAATCAACTTACCGCACTGATTTCCTTCAAAACTTTTTCAAAAACATTGACGGCTACGACCGCCTGGTTGTGCTTCAAACTGAAACCGGCATCATGAACGATTAAATTTCTAAGTTTATGGGCGTCCCAGAGTTCCTGCAAACTGACCAAATTACCCGGCTTGATTAAAATAAGCCGTTCACCCATAGTTTCTCCCTGATAACCGGCGGCTTTAAGCGCATCATCAACAAATTTATCCGCCTCAATGACGGCAATTTTCCATTCCGCTTCGTTGTATGACTGGGCTTTTGCTTTTATCGCTTCCCAACTGCCCTGTTTCAGGGTTGTTTGCATGATGGCGGGCGCGCCATCGCTTCCCGCGGGCGGCGTTTGAGTAGTTCTCGTTGCTTCGCCCATGGCTTTATTAATGGCGCGGATTCTGAAGAAAAGATATACCAGAACGAATATGAAGAAAATAATAAAAGCAATCGCGACTTTTTTCGCCGTGGCGATGAGGTCAGGGTCAGTTAAATCTAAGTGGAAGAAATTGCCGATGTTCCTGAAAAAATTTATTATCGGCTCAAAAATATTCGGGAGATTGATATCGGTTCTCAACCCGCTAAAATTCGGACCCCGCGGAGCCGAGGATTGTCCCAGCGTGAATACCCATGATGGAATTGTTGGCTGTGGTAAAAGCATATTTATAATTTAACGTGATAATTCATAAGCATGGGCAACGCGCAAAATGGTTGCTTCGTCAAAATGCCTGCCCATTATTTGAAAACCGACCGGCAATTCTTTGCCGTCAATCAGTACAGTCCCGCAGGGCACGGAAATCGCCGGGATGCCGACAAGATTCGCCTGAACCGTAAACATATCAGCCATGTAAGCCGACAGCGGATCCGTCAGCTCCCCTATTTTCGGCGCAACCATCGGCGCGACCGGACCGACAATAACGTCAAAATTTTTATAAACTTTTTCAAAATCTTTCCGTAAGAGAGTCCTGACTTTCTGCGCCTTTAAATAATAGGCGTCGTAGTAGCCGGCGGACAACGTATAGGTGCCGATAATTACCCGGCGCCGCACTTCCGGACCCAAAAATTCGGCGCGGGTATGCAAATAGGAATCAATGTAAGAATCGCCATCCGATGAAACCTTGCCGTATTTGATGCCGTCGTAGCGCGCCAAGTTTGAAGAAACTTCTGACGGAACAAGGATATAATAAGCCGCCAAAGCGTATTCAGCCGTTGGGATATTTACATAATCAACATAAATGCCGAGCTTACCCAGCACGCTTATCGCTTTTTCAACGGAAATTTTAATATCCGGGCTGATGCCTTCGCCGAAATACTCTTTCGGAACCGCGGCTCGCAAACCCTTAACGGGCTTATCCAATTCTTTGACAAAATCCGGAACTTCCGCCGGCGAGCTTGTAGAATCCATCGGATCGCGCCCGGAAATGACATTCAATACTATTGCCGCGTCCTCGACAGTTTTTGTTATCGGACCGATTTGGTCAAAACCGGAAGCCATGGCAATTAAGCCGTGGCGCGACACTCTGCCATAAGTCGGCTTTAATCCGACAACGCCGCACAATGACGCCGGCATTCTGATTGAGCCCCCAGTGTCGGAGCCCAGAGCAAAAACCGCCATGTCCGCCGCTACTGCCGCCACAGAGCCGCATGAAGAACCACCGGCGATGCGCTTGTCGTCGTAGGGATTCAGGGTCGGACCAAAAGCTGAATTTTCGCCGGTCGTACCCATGGCAAATTCATCCAAATTTGTTTTGCCAAGAATAACGGCCCCCGCGGCTTTTAACTTTGACACAGCCGTAGCGTCGTAAGCCGCTGTATAATTTGAAAGGATTTTAGAGCCGGCAGTGCAATGCTTTCCTTCCACAAGAATGGAATCTTTAACAGCGCAGGGAATACCGGCAAGCGCGCCGCCTGATTTTTCCGCTTTTTCATCACCTTTATAAACCTCCAGATAGGCGTTTAATTTTTTATCGTGAAGTTCAATTTCGCGCAAAAATCCCTGCCTGATTTCCTCGGCACTCGCCTCGCCGTTCTCTATCATGTGCAGGACTTTTTTAATTGTCAGGTCGCTGTTCATAAATACTAAGTAAAATATTAATTGAGAAATACGTTTTTGAGCAGTACAGCGAGCCAGTTTTGCTTGGTCCCGCACCGGTATGGTGCGGGAAAACTGGCGAGGTATAAGTGAGGGCTTCGCTGGAAAGCCCGAACATCTGCGAAAAAATGTATTTCTCAATGCTAAAGAACCCCTACTTTGCTTCTAAAATTGACTTCACTTTTACGAAATTCTCTTTTCGGCGCGGCGCCTGTCCGACAAGTTTTTCGGTATTTTCTAATGACGGCTCTATGGAATTCGTATCATCGCGGAAAACATTTTCCATGCCCGTTACCTGCGCCGTCGGCTCCACACCCGCCAAATCAAGTTCACCTATTTTATTGACGTAATCCAAAATCGGCTCCAACTCTCCGGTCAGTTTTTCCCGCTCTTTCGCGGTCAATTTTATCCGCGCCAAATGAGCGACATATTCAACTTCTTTTTCGGTAATACGAGACATAAGTTAAAAATAGCACAAAAAATACAAAACCTAAAGATATTTGACGTTACTCATTAATAATGTTATTATTAACACAGCCCACAAAGATTGTTGATTCCTTGACAATTTGGTTTAAGAAACGAGGTGTAACATGACACGCATTCTTTTTTCTGTTTTGGGGGTTTACATCCTGTTGTTATCTGTTTCCTGTGGTCCTACCCCACCGACCGTCCTGATTACAACATCACAGACGGAGACAAAGGTAAATCTAGATGCTGCAATCACGATCGGTAATCACACGTGGCTGCCTCTTAATTTAGAGCAGGGCAAGCCCTTTGGGGAGCCGGCACGCCCTATTAACCACGTTCTGGACATTCTCAATATTCTTAAAGCATTTGAGGATGCCCACCCGGAGTTGGAGACCACCGGGTGGTTCATTGAGAAGGAACAGCGTGCAAGTGGGACTATGAGGAATATATTTGGTATCTGGGTTGATCATAGACCCAAACAGGCTTGCATATGCGACTGCAATTGCGGGCCCACACCAAAACTCGAAAAAGAGTAGGAGATAACGACAAATCGGTTAGGGATTGCGGTATTTTGATAAGAAGCCACCATCCCCGGCCGATTTTTTTATTGATACAGCTCATAGCCGAAGCCAAACTGCTTTTGAGCAGTACAGCGAGCCAGTTTTGCTTGGTCCCCCACCGGCACGCCGGTGGGGGAAAACTGGCGAGGTATAAGCGGAGGTTTTCGCTGGAAAAACCGGAGCATCTGCGAAAGGGCAGTTTGACTTTGGCGCCATTATTTTACCATCCTCAAAAACTCCCCTTCCGAGATTATTTTCACTCCCAGTTTTTTGGCTTTATCAAATTTTGAGCCCGGTTCGTGGCCGGCGACGACATAGCTGGTTTCCTTGGATATCGACGATAAGGCGTCGCCGCCATTTTCGCGGACGAGTTTTTCGGCATCCTCGCGAGTAATGGTATCAAGCGAACCAGTGAAGATGAACGACAGTCCTTTCAATTTCTGCGATTTTTGCGATTTGCTTTGCGCCAGCACTTTCACCCCGGCTTTTTTGAATTTTTCCAAAAGTTTTTTGCTGTATGGTTTTTTGAACCACTTATAAATTTCTTCAGCCGTAACATCACCGATGTCTTTTATTGAATTCAATTCTCCGGCTTCGGCACCGGCGATTTTTTCGATTGTGCCGAACTGGCGCGCCAAATCAACAGCCGTTTCAATGCCTACGTGCGGAATCCCCAAACTGAAAACAAATCTATCCAGCGTCACGGTTTTGTGCGACTGAATGGCGCCAATTGTATTTTCGGCGGATTTGTCGGCAAATCTTTCCAGGTTCATCAGGTCTTCTTTTTTTAATTTATACAAATCAGTAACATCCCTGATTAAGCCGGCATCAACAAGCTGGTCAATTATTTTCGGACCGACACCGTCTATATTCATCGCTCCTTTGGAAACAAAATGATACATATATTCCCTTTTTCTCGCTGGACAGTTCTCGTTGACGCATTTGTGCGCGGCATAACCCTCTTCCCTGACAATCGCGCCCTCGCAGGCGGGACATTTTTTGGGAAAATGAAATTCTTTTTCCTTGCCAGTTCTCAATTCCTTCAAAACTTTTTTTATGTCCGGAATGACATCGCCCGCCCTTCCGACAACCACCGTATCGCCTATTTTCACTCCGAGCCGTTTTATTTCATCTTCGTTGTGGAGGGTGGCGCGCGATATCGTTGTCCCGCCGATTTCCACCGGCTCAAGCACCGCTACCGGCGTGAGCGTTCCGGTACGCCCGACGCTGACAATGATGTCATTCAATTTTGTCGTTGATTCGCGTGGAGAAAACTTGTAAGCAACAATTGCTCTCGGTGCTTTGCCGATAATGCCCAGCTTTTTTGACATTTTATTGTCGTTGATTATTACAACCGTGCCGTCAATTTCATAAGACAGCTTTTCGCGGTGTTTTTCCCAGTAGTCGCGGAAACCGCCGACTTCGTCAATCGTGCGGCAATATTTATTGTTTGGATTGGTTTTAAAACCAAGCGCCTTGAGAATCAGATGCTCCTCTTCATGGGTTTCCTGCCCGAAATTTGTGAGCAACGAATACGCGTACGAATCAAGTTTGCGCGAAGCGGTCAGTTTGGGGTCAAGCTGTCTGATGGAACCGGCGGCAAGATTGCGAGGGTTTTTATAAGTTGCCTCTCCGGCTTTTTTCTGTTCGGCGTTCATGCGCTCAAATTCTTTTTTGCTCAAAAAAACCTCACCTCTCACAATAATTTCTTCCGGCAGCCCCTTCGACAAGCTCAGGGCAGGCTCCTTCGACAAGCTCAGGGCAGGCTCCTTCGACAAGCTCAGGGCAGGCTCCTTCGACAAGCTCAGGGCAGGCTCCTTCGACAAGCTCAGGGCAAGCCCTTTTTCCCCCATTTCCTTCAAAAATTCTTCTCTGCTATTCAACTTCAGCGGTATGGCTTCAACTGTTTTCAGGTTTTGAGTAACATTTTCACCGATAAAACCGTCGCCGCGGGTGGCGCCGACAGCCAAGCTCCCGTTTTTATAAATCAGCTCAATCGCTAAGCCGTCTATTTTTAATTCGCAGAAAAATCCGGAATCAATAGCGCGGCTATCCAATCTTTTTACGCGGTCTATCCAGTCGTTTAAATCATCTTTATTAAAAACATCATTGAAAGAAAGCATCCTTCCCGGATGGGTAAACTTTTCAAATTTATCCAACGGCTTGCCGGCAACGCGCTGGGTCGGCGAATCGGGGGTCACGATTTTTGGGAATTGCTGCTCTAAATCAAATAGTTCCTTTTTGAGCGAGTCCTCAACCGATTCTTCGATTATCGGCGCGTCCAAAACCAGCCGGTGATAACGGTATTTATTGATTAAAACCCTTAATTTTTCAGCCCTTTGAGCGGCTTCTTTTGTGGTCATTTACTCTAAGAATATAACATAAAATAGCGTAAATGCGAGCGACACCGAGCCTAAACTACCTTTAGGCAGCACAGCGCTATTTGCTAACAATCATTCCATATGTTATTAAACAATCAGTCGGAAAATTGAAAGGAGTTACTATGAAAGCGACCGTAAGCGCAGTCTTTGAAGCTTATCAAAGAGCAGTGGCGGAACGGGAGAAAGCAAGAAACGGTGATAGAGAACCCGGCAGCTACGGCGAAATGCTTGTGTTAACCGTACGTCTCGAAAAAGTTCTCCTGGAATGTGATGTTAAAATTGAACTACCCCAAGGGACAGAAACGTTCATAGCCCCCGCGCTGAGCAAGCTATGAAAAGCTTCAATCCCAACATCAAAAGTCCCCCATTTATTGGGGGCACTTTTTTTATTCCTATCATACTTTATTCGAGATACAAGACTATTTTCTTTCAGACGATTCCATAACCGAAGCCAAACTGCCTTTGAGCAGTACAGCGAGCCAGTTTTGCTTGGTCCCCCACCAGCGTGCTGGTGGGGGAAAACTGGTGAGCTATAAGCGGAGGTTTTCGCTGGAAAAACCGTAGCATCTGCGAAAAGGCAGTTTGGCTTCGGCTATAAATTATTATTCTGGCGTGCTTATTTCAAGCGTCCTTGTTACGCCCATGTATCTGCCTGTCGCGCGGAGAGGGTTTTTCGCGCACATTGTGACGGCATCCCCCGGAGGAAACGTTTCGGTCGGAACGTTCGGGTCAAAAAGAAAATATTGGATTCCTTCAATAGACATTACTGGCGGTTCTACCGCGTCGCCGGCTTTATTGACATAAAGGCAATATTCCATGGCGGAGTCGGCGGCGTAAATAGCCGCCGACGAATACCTTACGTCGCGGGCGGTTTTGATTTTCGGAACGAATATCGCGGAGAGTTCAATCGTAATCAACATCAAGAAAGAACAGAAAAGCAGTGTTGTCAGGAGAATCGAACCTCTGTTGTTTTTTAATTTTATTCCCATATTACTGTGACTGAAGTTGTCTTAATGAAACCGTTGTCTGAAAATTTTCAACACTGTCCGAGCCCGTTGCCCTGACCGCCCCGATTATAGTTACTCGCGGCTGATAGCTGTCGTCCGGGTCCTGCCCGAAGATGCAGAATTTCAAATCCACGACCTCAACCAAATTAAAATTAAGAATCGACGATTCGGTGACAGGACCAGCGAGCGAAGACAAAACATCGCGATTTGCTTCGAAAGTTCCGTCGGTTTTATAATATTTCACGATTCCGTTGTCAGGATGCTGAATAGTAATTGACGACACGCAATCGCCCATCGTTGCGGGTTCCAGAATTTCGCTGACCCTGATTTCCTTTGTCATTCTTTCAATCATATAGGTCATTGTCTCCTGAACCTGCTGGGTATCAAAGGATCTTCTCTGTTCCTTGAGAGCGCTGACAAAAACGCCAGATACCACGACAATAATCGTGGCAAAAATGGTGGACGCGACCAGTATTTCAACCAGGGTGAACCCCGCACGATTGTTCTTTTTTAATTTAACATTAATACCAGTCATATAAATGTTCCTCGGCTCTTATTTCCATCCTGTTATCGCTTTTTTCCAGCCACCAAACGGTCACAATCACGATTTTCTCGGAACCTGATGTGCCGGTGGTTATGCTGACTTCCCTGTTATAAATTGTTTTATCACTGTTGCCGGAGTTATGAACGTAAGCGTTTAAAGATCTATTGAGATACAAAGCCGATTCTTCGGAAGCCGCCAATGGCGTTAATTCCTGCGAACTCCACGCAACCGTGTAATTCCCGTCAATAACGCGCTGGCTCGAACCGAAAGAGCCGAAATCACGCCCGGCTATCCAGTCGCTGTCGCGAAGATTCCTCACGACTTCTATGCCCTCCTGCGCCAAACCGCTGGCGATAAACGAATGACGGGTCCTTAGGGCAATATTCCTGTTCATGGAAAAAATCGAAAACGTTCCCGCAAGCACCGTGCTGATTACGAAAGACGCCACCAGCACTTCCATTAGCGTGAACCCCCGACTGTATTTTTTTGCCGTCCGGCTATTCATATAGTTAGTTTAAAAGCTGCATCGTGCCGCCGTTGGATATAATCAAAGCGGAACACTCCCCCGCATCGGCGGCGCTGGCGCAATTTACGCTTTTGAAAACGGGACTGATGAAGTAGCGTTCTTCGGCAATAGCTGGATCGTTATCGATAAATATTGTCGGGTTCGGCGGTTCATAAAAAACGTCGGCGGGCTTGTTGCCGGTTGGGTCTATCACCTCGAAATTTTTATTGCTGATAATTATCGTATCAACTACGGGATCGCCGTTGTCGAAATTCCGGTTTATGCCGGCGCAGGATCCGCTCATAGGCTTTTTGGCGTACATAACATAGACTGTCTTATCGGAAAAGTGTATGCCGTAGCCGCACATAAAATCGCCCAGATAAGGGCTACCTGCCAGCGCGAAAGATTGTGCCTGCCTCAAGTCAGCCATCAGCTTATTCGCGATTTGATGGCGGGCGGATTTATTTTTCCCGGCATCCCTGAAGTTAAAAAAAATCAAAGTCATCAGAAGAGTCATAATAGCCATCGTCGTAATCATTTCCACGAGGGTAAACCCCGACTGGCTGGTTCTTTTAAGTGGATAATCCATTAACTATTATTATAATTCTTTGCCTCGTACCACGCAAAAGGTTCACGTGTTAACAATAGGGATAAATCCCTAAAAATACGCAAAGCGTAATACCCCAAAGCCACGCCCGTAAAGGCGTGGTTCGGGGTTTACCTACCGGAAAAAAAGGGAAACAAAATCGCGGAGCACAACACCGAGAAAAATATAGGCGATGGCGGCAACGCCCAAAAAACTGCCGAAGGGAAGACGGGTTTTCAGATTGGCTTTGCGAAAAATCAGCAATACTATGCTCGCGACGGCGCCCAGAATAAAGGCAAGATACAGCGTAATCAATCCACCCAGAACGCCGAAAATAAAACCGGCGACCGCGGCAAGTTTAACGTCGCCTAAACCGATCCCCTTGCCCCTGGTAACAAGCCATGCCGCCAAAAGCGGAGCCGCCATGACGGCCGCCGCCAGCAGTGAATACAAACTCAACTGCCCGAAAGGGCCTGCCGTGTGGGACAGTCGCGCCAGTATTCCAAAAGCCGCCGAAATTGCGAAAAGAATGATTATCAGCGAATCCGGAATAACATAATTGAAAAAATCAATCGCCGCGATAATCAAAAAAATCTGGAAAAGAAAAATAGAATACAGCCACACCGTAAATCCGTAATCACTCAAAATAAAATACGACAACAGCCAGCCGACGGCTGATAATAACTCAACGACCGGATACGTAAGCGAAATCCGCTGCCGGCACTGCCGGCAGCGGAATCGCAATAACACAATGCTAACTATCGGAACAAGGTCATACCATTTTATTTCCGTCCCGCATTTTGGGCATTTTGATTTTCCCCGGACGAAACTTAGCGACCGAGGCAAGCGATATATAACCGAATTGGAAAAACTGCCGAATATTAAACCCAAAACACCCAAAACGGCATAAACCATTTAGTTGGAGAAATAATTACTGATTCTGACCTAAGTCAAAGATGCAACTTGGGATTGTGGCCGGATTGCAGGTTTCTTTCAATGGGCCGCCATCAATTTTAGCCCCACCTCCCCCACTCCAAAGACTGCTGTTTATATCGGCATCTGAATTAAGCCCAGTGCTTTTCTTTTCTAATTCAGCCCAAACCTGATATTGAGTAGCGCTACCATAAGCGTAGCCATAGCATCTGCTTGTCGCACTCGTACCGGTATAGCCAGTGCATGCGCTCGCCAACGGATCCTGCGGAACTTTTGTCAGGTAAGGCGCCAGCTTGTCCATCTCGGTTTGTGTGTTATTGACAGGATAGTGGCTGTTGTCATCAAAATACTGTTCTATGGCTGTTCTCACCTGCGTGATATCGGCAATTCTCTTGGTATCCCTTGATTTCGCGCGGGCGGTGCCTAATTGCAGAAGCAATATTGTGGCTAAAATAGCAATAATGGCTATAACCACGAGAAGTTCCACCAAAGTGAAACCCTGATTCTTGTTTCTCTTCGCAAATTTTGTGAGTATTGACACTATTTTTTGGAAAACAACCTGCCGGCGGAACTTCACGCCTCATTGCTTGAAGCCAGCCGAGCTGGATGTTTTCAGTTATTGTCTTTTAAAATTATAAGGTGCCGGCGCTAACTTTTCAAATATTATCCTCCACCGACAAGGCTGTAAATAGGCATCAGAACGGCCGCCACCAGAAAAGCCACGCCGACGCCAAGAACAACTATTATAATTGGCTCCAGAAGCTGGGACAGATTTTGGATGCTGGTTTCCGCTTCCGACTTGTAAAACTTGAATATATTTTCAAACATGTAATCGGTCTTGGCGGTTTTTTCTCCGGTTTCAATCATTGACGAAGCCAGAGGCGGAAATTCCTTGTATTTTCTGAACACCTCGGAGATGGTTCCGCCGCCTTGTACGCTTTCTTTCGCCTTAAGAAGAATATCCTTATAAACCGCGTTCCCGACCGAATCGGCGGCGATGGTAAGCCCGTTCAGTATTGGCACGCCCGCTCTAATCAGGGTTGAAAGGGTTTCGGAAATTCTCGCCAGATAAAGATTTCTCACTATAGAGCCAAAGCGGGGCATATGAATTTTTAGATTATCAAGCCGGTATTTGCCCGATTCCGTCCGTAAATAAAAGTAAATGGAAATTACAGCGGCAAGAAACAGTGTAATCAGCAGAAACGCGTTTCCGTTGATAAAATTCGACAGCCACATAAGAACTCTGGTGGTCATAGGTATTTCGGTAACGCCGGATTCCTCTATCACCACCAACAATTTGGGAATTATCGTTGTCATCATAATAATGCCCACAATGGACATTACCACGAGCACGAATGCCGGATAATAAAGCGCGCTTTTGATTTTGGACGCCAACCCGGCGCTGCGTTCCAGATAATCCGCGAGATACATAAGCGACCCCTGAAGTTTTCCGGAAACTTCCCCGATTTTAACCAAACTTATGTAAAGATCGTTAAAAACATAATCGTAATCCGACAGCGCCATGGACAGCGACGTTCCGCCTTCAACGGACGCGGCTATGTTCAAAATAATTTTGGCGAACGAGGCTTTCTGAGTCTGTTCCCCTAAAATCTTCAGTCCTTCCAAAAGCGGCATCCCGGCGTCAATAAGTGTTGCCAGTTGGCGCGTAAATATCACCAGATCGCGGTTGTTGGGACCCGAAAACCAACCAAGAACGTCTCTTATGAAAGCATTTTCTTTTATCTGCTCAAGGGAAACTACCGTCAGCTTTATCTGCTGGAGAGTGTTAATAGCGACGGTATCAGTCGCGGCCTCTATTTTTCCCGCTATCAGCTTCCCCGCTTCATCTTTTGCTTTATATTTAAATTCCATTTTTATTCGATTACTTCGTCATTTTTGTTTTCGCCGCTCTCAATTTCATTGGCGACCTGCAAAAGTTCCTCAAAAGTTGAAACGCCGTTAAGCACTTTCATTACCCCGTCTTCATACATCGTTATCATTCCCTGATGCCGGGCCTCATCGCGTAATTTCTTTTCCGAAATATCAGTAAGAATCACTTTTTCCAGTTCGTCGGTCATTGCCAATGTCTCGACAATCGCTATTCTGCCTTTATATTGCTTCCCGTTGCATTCTTTACAGCCCCCGCCCGCGCGAAAAATTTTAAAACCGTCGGCTTTCAGGTATTTCGCGCTTACATCCTTAGGCAAATTGGCGAGAACTTTTTTAATCAAAGCTTCCTCGCCGAGATTCGCTTTATCCGGAACCTTGCACGAAGAGCAAAGCCTCCGCAGCAACCTTTGGGCGACTACGAGATTCAGCGCCGGGGCGATTAAGTATTTTTCAACACTCATATCAATAAGCCGGGGAATGACGCCGATGGTGTTGTTGGTGTGAATCGTGGACAAAACTATATGTCCCGTCAATGCCGCCTGTATCGCCAGTCCAGCTGTCTCTTTGTCTCGGATTTCACCGACCATTATCACGTCCGGGTCCTGGCGCAATATATGCCTTAGACCGCTGGCGAAAGTATATCCGATTTCTTCATGAACCTGGGACTGGTTCACGCCGGTCACGTAATATTCTATCGGATCTTCCAGGGTGACGATGTTGATAACCTCATCGTTCATTTTGCGCAGGATTGCCGCCAATGTCGTGGATTTGCCGGAACCGGTCGGTCCGGTAATTAGAATGGAGCCGAAGGGCTTGGCGATATTTTCAAGGATGAGATTCAAATTGCGCCCTTCAAGACCCAAATCCGTCAGTTCTATGTCACCCACGAACGGATCCAGAATACGCAAAACCACTTTTTCTCCGGTTCTCGTGGGGAAAGTGGAAACGCGGAAATCAACCGTTCTGCTTCCGATGGTCGTTGAAAACCTTCCGTCCTGAGCCAATCTTGTTTCGTCAATTTTCATGTCGGATAAAACTTTAATCCGGCTTATCAGCGATGAAAGCAGGCTCGAAGGCAAAGTTAGGGAAGTTTGCAAATCGCCGTCAATTCTGAACCGCACCCTGATTTCACTGCCAAAAGGTTCGATATGGATATCGGACGCCTTATTTTCAACGGCGTATTTGACTACAATCGCGACCACTCTCGTCGCCGGCGCTTCGGCGGTTATATCCTCCAGTTTTCCCGTTTTTTCATCAATTGATAGTTCCTTATCAAGCTGGTCTTTTGAAAATGTTTCCAAAGCCCTGCCGACTTCCTGTGTCAAAGTTTTAAAATTCCTGCTCAGCGAATCGAAATCTTTCTGCCCGATGACGTATTTTTCCACGGTTACGTCCATGTCGGCGGAAATAAATTTCAGGGCTTCCATGCCTCTCGCGTTCTCCGGGTCCATTACGCCCACTTTCAATAACTGGTCCGTTTTCGCGAAAGGAACTATTTTATAGACAGAAACCAAATTATCCGGGAAATTTTTAAAAGATTCCTTGTCTATTTCCGCGCTCGACAAATCGGCCGCCGGAAGTTGATAAAGTTCCGATTTCAATTGGAGCAGGGCTTTATCACTAATTAAATTCTTATGAACCAGAAGCTCCCCGAAACTTTTGCCGGTATCAACGGATTCCTGTTCAATTTCGGCCGCCGCCTCCGGAGTTATGATGTTTTGGCTGACAAGAACCTCAACAAGCAATTTTGGGGATGAAGAAGTCATTACAATTTAATGGCGCACTCCCCCTTAGGGGGTAAACGGATTATTTTTGCCCGGCGTGCCTGGATTCACTGGAGCTTCGCCAAACATTCTTAAGTTCTTAAAAGACGCCTTGCTGAATAAGTCGTAGTCCAGGGAAAAACTTTTGAACTTCAGAAAATCGCCGCTATTCTGCACTGGTACCTGATTGGGCTGGGTAATGAACGGTTTTAGAAACTGCAAGTAATAAAACAGACCGAATACCGCTCCCAGTAATATTATCGCCAAGCTTATGAAAGGATTTGTTCTTGAAGCCATATTATTTCAGATTATAAACAACGATGGTTAAACTGGCGCTCATGGAAAGAGCCCCATCGCCCGCGCCCGAGCCCTTGGAAACTCTTATTTGGGCCACATCGGACAGCCTTAGATTTTTTTCTATATTATCCAAAAAAGATATCAAGCTGCCGTAATTGCAATACAGGTCAACGAGGACTGTTCTTTGTTCATAAGGCCCTTCCGACTGGTCATTCTGGCTGCTTATGGATATGTTGGTGAGCTGCGTACCCGATTGGGCCGCCGCTTCGTGGACGCTGAAAATAATCTGGTCGGTCTGCTCCGATTTCGGAAGCAAAACGGAAAGTTTGTCTATGCTGGCTTTATTCTGGTTGTATTTCATGTCCAGCTCGCTGAATTTCTGGTTAGCCGACTCGTAATCGGCAAGAAGGTTTTCCCGCTCGGTGATGGTTGCTTTCGCCAGTTTAATTTCATCATATTTGGGCGCCACCAAAATAAACAACAGCACTACAGCCAGTCCGAATATTATTGATGAAATTAAACCCTTGCTCATAATTTTTTATTTCGCGCTTTTTAACAAAAAGCCGGCGGCATCTATTTTTATCACAGCGCTGAATTCAACCCTGCCCCCGGATTGCGCGCTCACGCCGTTAATAACCACATCTTTTACCGAACTGTCCCCATAAAAAGCGGCCATTTGCCTTGCCACCGTCACGAAACTGTCCGCGCTCGCGGAAAAATTTATGGATTTCTGGTCGGAATTGACATCAACCGACCCCAGAATTACCTGCGGCAGCAAAAGCTTACTGAATTTTTCAAGCCCCTGCGACCAGCTTATATGGGCGTCCAGTAGTTTGCTGACGTTAGAAAGCTGCTTGCCCACCACCACAAGCCTGGCTTCCTTGTTTTTATCGCGGTTCTTATCGATATCGCCGATTTTCGCGTTAAGTTCGTCAACTCTGCCGAAAAGATTGGCGCGGTAATTCAAAAGCACAAAATAGCCGGCGGCAACAATAAATAAAACCACAAAACCGATAACCAGATTCCTGGTTTGACCGGGAATTTCAACCTCTATCTTCCTTCGTGTCTGCGGAAGAATTTGTAATCCTCCATTATCCACCAATTTTTTGTTTAATTATTATTGCCCGTAATCCCGCTATAAGGTTATTTTAACAAATTCAAACGGCTTGGTTATGCACATGTGCGGTTTCAAACTCCCCTCATCGCCAAGCCGACGGCCACAGCCAGCGTGGAGCTTAAATCGTTTCTCAAAGTCTCCAGCTCCGGCGCGATAACAACCCGAGCCAAAGCGTTTCCGATATCCACTGTTCCTCCAACGCCGGACCTAAAGTATTCAAGGAAACCCGGCATGCTTAATATCCCGCCGATAACGATAACTTTTGACATCTTAACGCCCCTGGAATTTTCGTAATTCTGCGCGATTCTAAGAGTTTCGGTGATGATTTTATCAACACTGGCGGAAATGACACCCGCTACGGCCGGATTATCAGGCAGTAGTCCGTTTGTTTTCTTGATATCGTCGGCTTTCGCGAAACTTGCTTTCATCGCCAGAGCGATATTTTTCGTAATTTCAAAACCGCCGAAATCTATATTCTGGTTTATTCTCTCAACGCCGTTGTCAACCAGCATGATTGCCGTCCCCTTGCTGCCGATGTTCACGATGGCAACCGGCGACAAGTCATTGCCGACCAGGGAACGTATCAGTGCGAAACTTTCCGTTTCCAACACCTTCATGTTCAGCCCCGCTTTTTTCATAATCCGCTGGTATTTTTCAATTTCGCTTTTCGGCACCGCCACCAAAAAAACTTCCACATTGGCCGGTTTCTTTTTCTCGGTTTCGGCGTCAGGAACAATTTGCCTGGATTCCCCGACTACGTTTATTATTGACCAGTCAAGCATGACTTCGCTTACCGGAACGGGCACATATTTTCTCGCTTCAAATGAAACGGCGTTCGCAAGTTCCTCCTCGGAAACATAGGGCATGTTGATAACGGTGGAAAACGTCAGATACGACGGGATCGACAGTACTGCGTCTCTCGTCGTAATCCCCGTCCGTCTGAGAATCTCGATAATTCCTCCGGCGGCTTCGTCCTCGGACAAGCGGGGCTGTTTGGCACCGGCCGTCTGGATGGCTTCATTCATTGCTTCGCCGCTCCTGCCTACTTCTATAATTCCGTAATTTTCCAGCTTGTAGCGGCCGGATGATTTCGACATTTCAACCACCTTGATTGAGGACGTGCCAATATCAACACCCAGTATTTTGTTGGAACCGAAGAATGACATGGTTTATATCTTAATAATAACACAAGCTCTCTGAAAAATATCAACATTTTGGTATGATATGAAAAATAGCTCCCGAATTGCCGCCTCAAGACACTCCGCGAATGATTTCCCGCGGCGGCAATTTGAGAAATATAAAACTTGCCTGACAATATTTACCCGCTAATTTTGGACATTATTTTCCCCAGATATTGTTTATCCTGCGGCGTTATTCTATGGCGGGAAGAATTTGTTTACTTGTGCGATAATTGCGCCCAAAAAATAAAATTAAACGACTCCCCCGCGCGCTGCGCTTTTTGTCACGCCGACAGCAAAAACGGGTTGACCTGCCGGGTTTGCTCGAGAAAATACGATTTGGACGCGCTTTTGGTGGCGGCTTATTATGAAAATCCGCTCGTCCAGAAAATGATAAAGCTGGTCAAATATCAATTCGCCTATACCATTGCCGATGATATAGCCAAACTAATGGACAAATATCTGCTGAAAATAAAAATAAAAGGCGGCTTGGACAAAAATTTTCTTTTGGTTCCGGTGCCGCTGGACAAAAAGCGCCGCGCATGGAGGGGCTTCAACCAATCGGAAATAATTTGCGATTTTCTTTCGAAACAAATTCCCTGCAACTACGCTAAAAACATTCTCGCCAAAAAAAGCGGCTTGACGCCCCAGGTACACGTCGCCGAAAGAAATTCGCGGCTGGCAAATGTTGTCGGGGCTTTCGGCTGTTTGGACACTGAACTGGTCAAAAATAAAAATATTCTTCTCGTTGACGACGTAGCGACGACTTGCGCCACTTTGAACGACTGCGCGCGGGCGCTGAAGTCCGCCGGTGCACGGTATGTCGCGGGATTCGCTTTTGCGAGAAACTAAACATCAAGCCGACGAGTTGACGCTTTTTGGCACTATTAAAGTCGCAAATTAAATTAACTACTAGTCCAATAGCAATTTTACTATCCCGTTCAATTCTTCCAAAGTGGCGAACCTGATGACGATATTGCCTCCAGAGGCGCCGTTTTTAATCAGCACCGGCACGCCCAGATTCTTGGATAAATTATCCTGCAATTCGATAAATTTCCTGCCGCCGGTAATTACCGGCTTTCTGCCGCTCCTGTTTTTCCGCGCTTCTTCTTCGGCGTCTTTAATGACCGCCTGCCCGCTTAACATCTGCCTGAACATGTTTTTCTGGGACGCCTCGTCCTTAAAAGCCAAGAGTGTTCTCGCCTGGGTTCGGGAAAGCTTGTTGCTTCTCAACGCCTGCTTGATTTCCGCCGGCAAACCCAAGAGGCGTATCGTGTTTGCCACTACTTCCCTGCTCTTTCCAACCTTTGTGGAAATTTCTTTCTGGGTCAGCTTGAATTCTTCCGCCAATCTGTTGTAAGCCTCCGCCTCTTCCATCGGATTTAAATCCTCGCGCTGGACGTTTTCAATAAGCGCCACTTCCAGTTTCATCCTATCCTCGTCAATATTATCTTTTATTATAACCGGCACCGTCGGTAACCCGGCAAGTTTCGCCGCCCGCCAGCGCCTTTCGCCGGCAATCAGCTCGTAATTCACATTTATCCCCTTTTCGGTTTCCTCCGTAATTTTTGAAACCAAAAGCGGCTGAAGAACTCCGTATTTTTTGATGGACGACGCCAGTTCATCCAGGGCGTTCTTATTGAAATCGCGCCTCACCTGGCTCGGGTTCGACTTGATTTTTCCAGTTTCAACATAAAAAATATTACTGCTCCGCGGCTCCGCTGCGCTCTTTCTTGCCATGGTTGGTATTAGCGATTCAAGCCCCCGACCAAGACCGCTGTTTGTTTTTTTCATTTTATATAAGATTTAAAATTTCTCTGGCTAATTGATGATAAGCTTTGGCTCCCTTCGACCCGGGATCAAATTGAAACACCGTCTTGCCGTAACTCGGCGCTTCCGCCAAAGACACGCAACGCGGGATGATAGTCTCAAAAACCGGCCCCGGAAAATTTTTTTCCACTTCATTGGCAACCTGCCGCGACAGGGTATTACGCCTATCAAACATTGTAAGCAGAACTCCGTAAATTTTCAATTGCGGATTGAGAGATTTCCTCACAAGCTCGATTGTCTGCAGTAATTGCCCCAGCCCTTCCAGCGCGAAATATTCGCACTGAACCGGAATAACCAGCCCTTCGGAAGCCACAAGCCCGTTTATCGTCAAAAGCCCGAGCGACGGTGGGCTGTCTATAATAATGTAATCGTAATTGGTCCTAATTTTGTCCAAAACTTTTTTCAGGCGCGACTCGCGTTCGTCAACTCCAACCAGCTCCACTCCGGCTCCCGCCAGGCTTGACGCCGCCGGCAGAATGTCAAAACCCATCAGCCGCGATTTTCTGATAATCGCCTCTGGTTCCTGCCCGTCAACAAGGGCGTGATAAAGATTCAGGTGGTCATCCGCCAAGTGGACATCCAAAGCAGAAGTGGCGTTCGCCTGCGGATCTAAATCCACCAGCAGGACGTATTTGCCCATCGCCGAAAGATACGCCCCCAAATTGCTGGCAGTCGTGGTCTTTCCCACTCCCCCTTTCGCGTTGATTACTCCAATAATCCGAGCCATATGATTTTATTGTAACGGATTATTTTTCTTTTACAACAATCTTGTAGGCTAGAACCCATGAATGTTGACAGATACCAATTTTATTAGTATGTTATGTCTGTTTTTGCACCTAGTTCCCGAACAACAATTCTTTTAGAAACGGAGGATTTATCGTGGAAAAAACGAAAGTTGACTGGAAGGTTATCAAGTCGTTTTTCTTTGAGGCAATGCTCAAAGGGTGGGTTGATGGTTTTGAAGTCAAACCTGACTACCTCGGCCTCTATGAGATATCCCACACCAACCAGGAGGGTACTCTACTACTCAAAGATAAGTGGCACGCCCCGGGCGATAAGTTCTTTGGTTCAACGCGGATATGGGTAAGGAATGGGGATTGGGTCTTGATCTAGGCAATGGCCTATATGGGTTCATACCCCAAAGAAATAAACCCATTTCTTAGGAACGCCCTAAAAAACGCCTACCAAAGCAGAAGATTTCACGGGGGTCGTGGGTTCATGTACAGTGGTAATATCGATGGGAAACATTACCGCTACGAAAACGAAAGCTACCCCGATACGATCTGGGAATTCCATGGAAGTGAGACAATTTTTGAACGGAAATGGACAGACCGTGAAGTAGAAGATAGAGTCGGGGGATGTACTTTTTTCGGCGGGTCAATGATTTAAACACCTCTGAATCTCCCTGTTTACGGCTGCGGCTTCGCGCGCAGCCGTTTTCATTTTTCCAAATAATTGGTATAAAATATCTGTATGCCTGGGTGGCGGAACTGGCAGACGCGCACGACTCAAAATCGTGTGCCGCAAGGCATGGGAGTTCGACTCTCCCCCCAGGCACCAAATGTAACTTCGTTTTTTTATTTTCCTAAATGTGTTAAGATATTTTTAATAAAATAAACCTAATATAATATGCCAATGGAAAAACCAGATTTAAATTCGGGGGACGAAGGGAATAAAGATAAAAAAGAAAGTATTGAGGAACCCCATTATGAAGAAGCGATAGTTAAGGGTGTTGATTTAAGAGCCGGTTGGAATGAAAGAAGAAAACAACATGAAATAAGATTTATTCAAATTGACACGGAGAAAAAATATGCGCTTGAATCCATTGAAAAAGCCATAAAAAATCGGCAGGGAGGCAATTTTGACGTGAGCGCAGAGATAGCAAGAAAGGCGGTCATTGAGGCAGCTAAAGAGATAATAAAAATATCCGACGACATCAAAGACACTGATTTGGCGCGCAAAGTTATGGAAAAAGCGAAAGAGATAGCGCTCGAAAATGCGCGAAAAAAAGACAAGGGTTTACCCGGCGGCGCCCCATTGGCTAATGCCGACCCCTATGAAGTATCCTTGAAAGTAGAGGAATTCGTGAAAACTCTCAAAAACTCCTGATTATTTTTTCCGCGCCGCGTTTTATAGCAATCGCCGTGAGTATCCCAACGACCGCTCCCGCCAAAACGTCCGACGGCCAGTGGACACCGGCGTAAATTCGGGACAAGCCGATAAACAAAGCAATTACATAGGAGATAACTCCGAGTTTTTTGTCGTAAAGATAAACGCCGGTGGCGAGAGCAAAAGCGGCTGAAGCGTGGCCGGAAGGGAATGACCAGGAATCATTTGAAATTAACGGCTGGAAGCCCAACACCAAAAACGGGCGCAGGTGGTGGTAAAACAAATGGAATATCTCAACGACAACCAGCCGGGCGATTATTGCCGACGCGAAAGCAATCACGACCGCCATCCGATAGCGGACGCTTGGTTTCAAAAACCATAGGCAGGCAATCAGAATCACAAGGACAAAAATCATCGCCTCGGCAATAAACACGCCGATGCCGTCAAACCACGGGTACAAACCGGCGAGCCCATGAATTTTGTTGAATAAATATAAATCCATTTTTATAGATATTATAATATAATTTTAGAAATATGCTTTTGAGCAGTACAGCGAGCCAAGTTTTGCTTGGTCTCCCGAAGGGAGAAAACTTGGCGAGCTATAAGCGGAGGTTTTCGCTGGAAAAACCGTAGCATCTGCGAAAAAGTATATTTCTAAAACAGCACAAGGAGAAATCCAGTCCCGAAAAGCATAAAAGTTTTACTTAATCAGTTTTACCGTATTTTCAATTACTGCCGCCACTACAATCGGGCCGACCCCGCCGGGAACCGGCGTGATAAACGACGCCTTCTTACTTACATTATCATAATCAACGTCTCCTTTCATTTCTTCGCCGGCTTTCGCGTAGCCGAAATCAATTACCACCGCGCCGTCTTTGACCATGTCGGCGGTAATTAAGCCGGGCTTCCCCACCCCGCTGACTATCAAGTCCGCTTTTGAAGAAACTTTCCGCGGCTCCGGAGTGAACTCGTCAATCACAGAAACTTTCGCGCCGATAAAAGAAAGCCAGTGAGCCACGGGTTTTCCGACCAGCAGTCCCTGCCCGAAAACCGCGCAATTTTTTTCCCTGACATTAAATCCGATATTTTCAATAATTTCTTGAACCGCCCGGATGGAAGGCGGCATTATTTCCGATTTGCCGGAATAAAATAAATTTTGGGCGGCACCTGAAAGCATGTCGGGGTCTTTTGAAACGGGAACGGCATCAAGCACGCGTTCCGAGATAATATGGCTCGGCAGAGGCAGTTCAACAATTATCCCGCCGACATCCTCGGATTCCGCCAGAAAAGTAATTTCTTCAACCAATTTTTCCGTCGTAATCTCTTCCGAATACTTATACAATTTCGCGTCTATGCCGACCTTGCCGGCGGCTTTTTGTTTTAATTCCAAAAATTTAAGCGAGCCGGCGTCGCCTCCTACCAAAACCAAAGCCAGCTCACGATAGCTTTTTGTGATTGCTGATTTCGCCCCTTCCAATATTTTCGCCGCTATTTTTTTGCCGTCGATAATCATAAAACATAACGGGCTATTGCTTTAAATCACCACTCGCCCGCCCAGGACTTCGGCTGAGCTCAGTCGAAGACCGAGCGGGCTCATTCAGATTGAACCGCCGATTCCCTCGGCAGGCTCGGGACCGTGCAATCAGCGGTTCAAACAGTGCTTTAAAGCAACAGCCCGTTCACTGGGCTTATCTTATCAAAAATCTGCAGTAGATAAAAATTGCATTTTTCTATAACTTGTGTTACTGTGTGTTTTGTGTTTTATAAGCCCTTTTTTATCAATCCATTTGACCGTGCCAGATCGGCACATTGCCGTATATAAGCGGCAGAAGGGAAGGAAACGATGAGCAAACTCATCGACGCAGAAACGGCCAGACTGGCTGGTCTGCAAATTGATTTTCTCCAGAAGCTCCGTGTAGGGCAGCTAACCCTCGATTAGTTTGAGTGGTGGATCAACCTCATAGGTACTAATAGGACGCATCTAATGGTCTCCGAGATCGGCAGATCCGCCACCCCCATTCTCATGCCTCTCTACGCGGATGAAGAGATTACGGTCGCGGAGACCGACGGTTTAGGGACGATAGCCAACGCCCAAAATGTCTTCACCGGCTATCTCGACCCCGACTTCAAGAACTGGGGAACGGATGTACCCTCCGATCCGACCGAGGAGCAGGAAGTCAAAGTTTATGAGATGTGCGAGGACGCTACGTTCGCCGAGACGTTTGGCTCGCTGGGTGAGCTTGGCAAGCTTGTGTTGACGCAGGGCCAAATTATCTGCTTCTGCATCGACCATCGCGACAAACTCCGCACCAACTGTCACTCCACCTTCTTCCTATTCAAAGTCGGTGAAGAATACCTCGTCGTCGTTGTTAGCGTAAGGAGGCACAAGTTAGAGGTAAACGTGCACCGTTTCGGCGATTCGTATGTCTGGAGCGCTGACTGCCGTTATCGGGTAGTTGCTCCGCAACTGTAAACTGTACCCCCGGACGTTCTGACGCTCGGCCCTCTGCCCTTTGGCCCCTCGGATCTTCAACCAGCACTAGTTGTAGAATCCAAGGGGCTTTTAAATTTAATTAAGCGGGCAAACCTTTGAGCGGCCTCTGGGTTACAAATTATGCGGGCTGTTGTTTCGAAGCACCGCTGATCATTGCTAAGTGAGTTGATGTGTTTTGAGGGCTGTTGAGACTGCCCATAGTTGAGGAGTATGCTTTTGAGCAGTACACTGAGCCAGTTTTGCTTGGTCTCCTGCTAATGGTAGGAGAAAACTGGCGAGGTATAAGCGAGGGCTTCGCTGGAAAGCCCGAGCATCTGCGAAAAAGCATATTCCTCAACCATAAGAACCACCCCAGCCTCGAAAAATATGTCAACTCATCTATCTCTCTACCTTTTCAAAATCTCAATAATCTCCGCCGCGATTTTCACCATATCTTTTTCTTTCATTCCTTGTGTCGTTACCGCGGCGGTGCCCAATCTTATGCCGGAAGGATTTCTCGGAGGATTGGGGTCGTCGGGCACCATATTTTTATTTACTATAATATCCGCCGCTTCCAACCTCTCCCCCGCCTCCTGCCCGGTAATACCCAGTGGCGTCAGGTCAGCCAGTACCAAATGGGAATCGGTGCCGCCGGTAACAATTTTAATTCCTCCCTTTGCCAGCTCATCGGCAAGTTTTTTCGCGTTTTTAACGACTTGGCGGGCATACTCCCTGAAATCGGATGTCATTGCCTCTTCAAGCGCGACGCCGATTGCCGCGATCGTGTTCATGTGCGGTCCGCCCTGCAATCCGGGAAAAACGGCTTTATCTATCGCCGGAGATAAACCAACTTTTGAAAAAATCATGGCGCCCCTCGGTCCGCGCAAAGTTTTCTGCGTCGTGGTCGTGACCACATCCGCGAACGGAAACGGGCTCGGATAAGCTTCCCCCGCGACCAAACCGGCGAAATGTGACATATCAACCATCAGTTTCACCTGCCCCAAGCTTGCCTGCCCTGAGCTTGCCGAAGGGGCCTGCCCTGAGCTTGCCGAAGGGGCCTGCCCTGAGCTTGCCGAAGGGGCATCTACGCCGTCGGCAATTTCCCTAAACTTTTTAAAATCAATAATTCTGGGATAAGAAGTGGCGCCGCAGACAATCAGTCCCGGTTTGAAAGATTCCGCCAGCGTTTTGACTTCGTCGTAGTTTATCAAACCGTCGCCGCCGACCCCGTAATGGCTGAATTCAAAAATCTTGCTCGTCAGGTTCACTTTGTGCCCGTGCGAAAGATGGCCGCCGTGGCTCAAGGACATAGCCAGTATTTTCCCGCCGATGCCGACTGTCCCCGCGTAAGCCGCCAGATTGGCGATGCTTCCCGAATACGGCTGAACATTGACATCCCATTCTTCAGGCAAAAGTTTAAAAGCCATCAGCGCTAAACTTTTTACCTCGTCTTCCATCAGGTCAACTATCTCATTTCCGAAATAATATCTCTCATGTGACTTTCCTTCGGCGTATTTATTTATTAAAACCGAGCCAGCGGCTTCCCGCACTTCTGCCGAAGCGTAATTTTCCGAAGCAATCAAATTAATCACCCGCTTCTGCCTTTTTTCTTCTTTTTTAATTAAATCTTTTATCATTGGATTAGTTTATATTTCTATTATCCTCCTTTGGCTCCAAAATTTCCATAACCCTCTCCGCCCTCACTGTCCCCTGCCTTAAAATCCTCGGTTTGATGTTTGAAAGGTCCACAATCGTCGAAGGCAGAGACGCTGGCAGCCTTCCGGCATCAATAATTAAATCCGGTTTCCACACCGCCCCTTCAAACTGGCTTATTATTTTTGTTATATCGTTGGCATCGCCGAAACCGGATAAGCTCGCCGAAGTCCCAGTCAACGGATAGCCGAACCTCCCGAGCAATCGGTCGGTGAATTCAAAATTAGGGATTCTTATGCCGACTGTCCGGCGTCCGCCGACGGTGATGGAAGGTATGATATTTTTCTTCGGGAGAATAACCGTCACCGCACCGGGCCAGAGTTTTGCCAGCTTCGGTTCAAGTTTCGGCGGCATAAAAACCAACTCGCGGACCCAATTCATATTTTTCGCGATTATCGGCAGGGCGATATTCATTACACTCCGTTTTATCCTGTATATAAATTCCACCGCCACCGGATTGCAGGCATTGGCGCCAAGCGCGTAAAGCGTATCCGTCGGGTAGACAATACTGCCCCCTTTTTTCAGCACTTCAACCACTTCCGGCAGTAAGCCCCGGCATTCTTTCTTAAGATTTATCGGGATAACTTTCACGCCCTAAGAGTACGCCAGCCGCCCCAAAAAATCCAGATTATTCGAACCTTGACATATGAAATTAAGGGGTTTAATATCATGATTGGTTTTGTGGGCACCTTTCAAAATTTTACGGTTACTATAACCGATGGAGGAAAATGACGTATGAACTGGAAAAAAGTTATATGGCGGTGGCCTCTTGTGGCAGGTTTAGTCGCGGGTTTGTTATGTCTTATTAGGTATTTAATCTTCGGCCCAATGCCAGAGATAAATGAATATTTTGGCATCAGGCTACCGTTCGGAGTTCCCCGGTGGACGGACGCACCAGGCATATCCATATGGACCTTCATTATTTTGTCGCTGGCCAATCTATTCGAGAGAATAGAGGTAGGGTATTACTCCGATCTCAGCGAAAGCACTTCTGCCACAAAAAGGATACTGGCTTCTGGCTTAGCTGTGGCATATACCTTCTTTTTGATCTACCTGCTTATCTACTTGATTTTCGGGTGGGCAGTTATTGGTTCTGGTGTCCTTTTCTATGGATTTCTCTTGGGACCCCTATTCTGTTTCTTTTCAACGGCGGCCGTCGGTCTAGTATGTGGTTTATTGGGAATGTTCTTTCGGTCACTGGGGGAATTAGCAATCTGGCTCTCATCGAAGAAACCGGTGATTGCCTTCGGAAAATGGATTAAGGCAAGGTAGCAACTGTATTGTATATTAAAAATGGCTTACTTTATCACCAAAAGGTAAGCCATTTCCCTTTTTGTTCATGTCCGCCATTTGTTTTTGAAATTTTTCTTCAACCGACTTCTCAACTGAATATGGATGGAATGCCAGCTGTTTGTCAGAGTAAATTATATGCCCGCCCTTGTCCCAACGGCGGTGTTTTTCGATTCTTCCAATCTGATAATTTTTAGCCGCCTGATTCAGATACCCGCTCACGGGCGACAATACTATCTCAAAAAATTTTGAAACAAAAGACGGACTTCTGCCCCTTCCGGTCTCCGGCAGCCAACGGACAAATTTTTTTATCCAGATATTTTCCTCCCTGAATTTTTCCACAATGCCAGGCGAGGATATTACCGGCGCCATAGTAGCGTAAGTCATAGCATTATAGACGCCTTCAAAAGGAATTTTCAAGCCGTCTTCGGCTAAATAATGGTTTGGGCAAATTTTATTCGGCGAAACGGCGTGCTTATAAATACGCCTAATTCTCAACAAGGACAGCAAGACCGATTCAAAAAAACGAGCCAGCCATATTCTGTCTTTGGCGGTAACGATAAGTATGTCAATGTCGCCGATTTCTTCGCAATTGTTCATGGCGACCGAGCCGGCAACAAACACCGCTCTGATATATGGCACGTGCCTCAACCATCTGACCCCACGGCTCAATATCTTTCTTTTTTTTAACGAAATCAGGCGGCGTTTTTCCCTCAAGGGCGCCAGATACTCTTTGCCGCCGAGAAAAAAACAGCCCTCTCTCTCCCCTACTAAGCCGGCG
Organism: Parcubacteria group bacterium Licking1014_17; assembly: GCA_007376485.1. Classification (GTDB taxonomy): domain Bacteria; phylum Patescibacteriota; class Minisyncoccia; order 2-02-FULL-40-12; family IGHO2-01-FULL-4-A; genus VMGJ01. Next base: position 85,346 of record VMGJ01000002.1, read on the forward strand.
GAAAGCAGATATTCCATTTCTCTATCAACTGCTTCCTTGATGTCCGCCGGTTTTTGGGCGACAACGGGACTTACCTTCATCATAAACTTCCCGATTTCTTCAGCCGTCAGAGGGTAATCAAAAACGTCAAAATATGCTAAAGTCCCTAAAATGTCGCGGTGGAATTCCATACCCCACTCTATAACATAAACCCCTCCACCGCTACAATTTATGATAAAAAAGATGCCCAAAAATATGCCAGACAAGCCCGGTGTTTATTTCTTTTTTGATTCCAAGGGAGAAATAATTTACATTGGCAAGTCCTCAAATCTTAAAAACCGCCTGCGGTCGTATTTTAACCTGAAAAATCTACTGCCAAAGACACTGGCGATGGTTAATGAGGCGGCAAGGGTCACCTGGCAAAAAACTGAATCCGAAATCGAAGCCCTAATTAATGAGTCACTTTTAATCAAGAAAAATAAGCCCAGATACAATATCGCATCTGGATTCCGAAGCCCACAGATTCGCGATTTTGTATTATAGGAAACTACATAGAAAACATCTGTGAACCCTAGCCCCCAATGAGATCGTTGTTATCTCGGCTGGGGAATATGCCTTTCGCAGATACTCGGGCTTTCCAGCGAAGTCCTCACTTATAGCTCACCAGTTTTCCGCTAATCAGCGGACCAAGCAAAACTGGCTCGCTGTACTGCTCAAAGACATATTCCCCAGCCAGCCCTAGCCCCGAAAAAGAGTTGGCGAGCAGAAATTTGTCTAACTTCCACAAACCTGCTATATTAAACGTATATGCGGTTAGTGAAAGTTTTAATAGCCAATGTACTCGCTATTCTGGTTTCGAGTTTTCTTCTTTCCGGTTTTTCCATCAGCGGTTCATGGGCGGGTTATCTGATAGCAGGCATCGTGCTGGCTGTTCTTAATTTGCTATTAAAGCCGATTCTGAAGCTAATTTCGGGACCAATAATTCTGATAACCCTCGGCTTATTTACATTGGTCATAAACGGTTTTATACTCTGGCTTGCATCGGCAATAATCCCCGGCTACATTTCCATAGAAGGCGTTTTCACCCTGATAGGCGCTTCAATTATAATTACGATATTCAATTTAATAATCACCCGTAAGTCATAAAAAATGAAAGAAATTGTCACAATCGCGCAAATAGTTTTATCAGCCGTGGTAATTGGCTTAATATTGGTCCAGCGGCGCGGCGCGGGCTTGTCGGCGACATTCGGTGGTTCCGGCGCTACCTATTCCACCCGCCGCGGAGCGGAAAAAGTGATATTTATACTGACGATAATCGCTTCGGCAATTCTTTTTATCGTGTCAATCGCGCGTGTTTATATCGAGAAAACACTCACCTAAATAATGCGGAACCGGCTGGGGCTGTTTCCGTGTTTTTACCGCCATTAGTCCTTACGACCATAATCAAATAGACGATTTTTTCTCCGCGCCGAAGATGGACGGCCCGCGCAGGTTTAGGTTGCCCAGCTTTAACTGGCGGCAGTATATGCCGTCTCTTGACCAATTTTTGCATTTTCCCAAAATGCTTTCAAAAAAAGAACGCTATCTCGTGGTGGCTCTTTTGATTGTCGCCGTTATCAGTTTTATTTACATACCCTTAAATATTTACCGGCATTATACGATAGTGGTTCCGGCTCACGGCGGGTCATTTGTGGAAGGAGTTGCCGGCCAGCCGATCAGTATTAATCCTTTGCTCGCCCAAACAAATGATGCGGATAAAGATATCGCCAATTTGATTTACGCCGGACTTATGAAATACGGAGAAAACGGGACGCTTGCGTACGACATGGCTAAATCCCATGTCATCAGCGGCGACGGACTGACCTACACCTTCACGCTTAAAGATAACCTCGTTTGGCATGACGGCACACCGGTAACCGCCGATGACGTTATTTTTACGATTTTGACCGCCCAGAACCCTGATTACGGAAGTTTTCAGCGGATTAACTGGCAGGGTGTTGATGTCGCAAAAGTTGACGATAAAACAGTGGTCTTTAAATTAAAAAACCGCTACGCCCAGTTTCTGAATAATTGCACCCTGGGAATAATGCCGCGGCATATTTGGGAAAGCGTTTCCCCTTCCAATTTCAATTTATACGCGAAAAATCTCGCGCCCATAGGCGCCGGCCCATATAAATTCAATAAGCTCCGCAGGGATTCTTCGGGCAACGTCGCTTCGGTGGAGTTGCTGTCTTTCAAAGAGTATTACGACGGCGAGCCGTATATTTCGAAAGTAACATTCCAATTTTTCGGCTCGGAAAATGAGGTTATAAAAAGTTACAACGAAAACAGAATAGATGCTTTCAGCCCTTCATCTCCAAAAATAGTTGATTCGGTTAAGCCGCAAAATTTAGTTGTTACCGATGAAATAAAAATTCCAAGATACTTCGCGGTATTTTTCAATCAAAACAAGAGCCAGGCTTTATCGGATAAAAGCGTCCGGGTCGCCCTTAACTACGCTACTGATAAAAAAACAATCCTCGATGGGGTTTTATCCGGCAAGGGCAGTATCGTTGATTCCCCTCTTATCTCGGGCATAACGGGAATACCAAATCCGACTGTCAGGTATGATTACGACGCGGAAAAAGCCAAAGCCGAACTTGAAAAAGCGGATTGGACTTTTCCGGCGGAAGGCAATGCGCGCCAAAAAGAAATCAAAGTAACGCAGACGTCGGGCAAAAAGACAACCACGACCACTGAAACGGTGAATCTGTCCGTGGAAATCACAACCTCAAACTGGCCGGAACTGGTTTCTGTCGCCGCGGCGCTTAAAGAGCAATGGGAAAAATTGGGCGTTTTCGTCAGCATAAAGACCCTGTCGCTGGCGGAGCTCCAGCAGGCCATCAAGGACCGCTCCTACGAAGCGCTTTTGTTCGGCGAAGTTTTAAGCGTTGACCCGGATCCTTTCAGCTTCTGGCATTCTTCGCAAAAGAAAGACCCCGGTCTGAATCTTGCTCTTTACGATAATAAAAACGCCGATAAGCTTCTCGAGGACGCCCGCGAAACCCTGGATAATGATGCGAGAATTTCTAAGTATGCCTCCCTCCAAAATACTATCCTTGCGGACGCTCCGGCGCTATTTCTTTACAGCCCGTATTATCTTTATATACATTCCAGCCGGATAAAAAATATTGTTCTCTCCCCGATATCAATTCCCCCGGAAAGATTTGACAATACGGGCAAGTGGTACATAGATACCCAAAGAGTGTTTAAAAAATCGGAAAAATAGCCGCCTATTGCAATTTATCGCGCTATATGCTATCATTGTTCCAACAGCGTTGGTATCTCTTAGATAAATAGATACAGTGCGGGGCGGAGTGGGTTTGTTGCGGATGTGGTGGAACCGGCAGACACGCAGCGTTCAGAGCGCTGTGGGAGCAATCCCGTGGAGGTTCAAATCCTCTCATCCGCACAAAAACAATTTATTGTTTTTGTGCGAGGATTTGAACCGCCGGAGCGATGTTTTGCGAGTAGTCGGCGAGCAAAACAGTGAGGCGGTGGCTAGCCCGAGTGAGCGGAAGCGAGCGAGAGGCGAAGCCAAATCTCTCCATCCGCACAGGGATGAGCAAACCAAATTGCTAAAAACAAGTGAGTAAAAAAAATAAAGCGAAAGTAAAAATCCTGCTACTGGAATCATATCTGGCGGCAATAAAAAATTCGGTAGGGTCAAAAACTTATCGTAGTTTGCTTGCGGAAATAAATGGAAAAAAAATAGATATTGCTGGTAACGGAAGTTATTCCTGCGCCCTTTTTGCATCTTCTATTTTATTTGTCTTCAAACTAATTAAAGATATGCATGCTACGGTTAATAGCTTGGCTAAAGACCTGGAAACTTTTGGTTGGCAGGAAATAAAAAATCCTAAAATCGGTTCAATTCTAATCTGGGATGAAATATACGACAACAAATCAGGGAAAGTGCACAAGCATGCTGGTTTTTACATAGGAAATAATAAGGCCATAAGCAATAGTGAAGCTAAAAAAAGCCCCCAAATTCATCACTTAACATATGGGGAAAGGAACGGTCAACCCGTGAGAAAAATCACCAAAATTTTTTGGCATAAAAAATTAGATTCTTAACTCTCAATATAATTTAATAGAGAATTTATTTCTCAAGGCAACTCAAAAGAAATAAAAACTCAAAAAGCACATATGGAAGATGCGACAAACAGGAACAAAACAGAATATACAAGGCGTAAGCACGGGTCGGAACAGCATAACCCCGCAGGTTCTGAAGATATTCTCAATACCTCGGGTGATTCCGCCCTTCAGACCGGACCTCGGAGTAAAAAAGCCCCCCGGTTCAAATCAAGGCGCGACTACCCCAAGGGCAGAAGGTTAGCTCCGATTGATGGACGGCCTCACAGGGAGGAAACACGCGATGACACGCTGAAAATCATTCCTCTCGGAGGTTTGGGCGAAGTCGGGCGCAATATGACGGCATTTGAATTTAAAGAAGACATCATTGTTGTTGATGCCGGTTTTGGCTATCCCGAAGAAGACCAGCCGGGCATTGACTATAATCTGCCCAATACAACCTATCTTGAAGAGAATAAAAACAGAATCAGAGCCATCGTAATTACCCACGGGCATTACGACCATATCGGTTCTTTGCCCTATATTATCCAGAGAATCGGCAATCCCCCGCTTTATGCCGGCAATATAGCCCGCGGAATAATTATGAAGCGCCATCTTGAATTTCCGGAACTGCCTGAACTCGACATAACCGTGGTTGACCATGGGGACAAGATTACATTGGGTTCGCATTTCACCGTGGAATTTTTCCACCTGAATCATAACATCCCCGACTCATTCGGTCTGGTAATTACCACTCCGGCGGCAAGCTGTGTTCACACCGGCGATTTTAAATTCGACCCAAAGCCGCTTAATGAAAAGCCGGCCGATTTTGACTATATCAGTAAAATTGGCGACCGCGGCATTACATTACTGATGTCCGACTCCACCGGCGCCGAGAAAGAGGGCGGTTCAATTTCGGAAAGCACGATTCAGGATAATCTTGAGGTTATATTCAAAGAGGCGCGGGGCAGAATTATTACTTCCACGTTCTCTTCCCTGCTCAACCGCATCCAACAACTTATAACTCTGTCCGAAAAATACGGCAGAAAGGTGGCTTTTGACGGATACAGTTTAAAAAGCAACGTGGAGTATGCCAAAGAATCAGGACAGCTTCAGATAAGGAATAACACCCAGATTCCGATTGAACAGATTGACGAATATCCGGACGAAAAAATCACCATTATCGGCACCGGCGCCCAAGGCGAAGACCGCGCCGTGCTTATGCGCATCGCTTCCGGCGAACACAAATACATCCAGCTTAAGAAAATGGATTCAGTCGTATTCTCTTCATCGGTGGTTCCGGGCAACGAACGTACGGTCCAAAGAATCAAAGACCTGTTTTACAGGTTCGGCGCCCGCGTTTACCACTACGGGATGATGGACATTCACGCCAGCGGTCATGCCAACAAGGAGGATTTAAGAAGGATGCTTACGCTGATAAGACCAAAATTCTTTATGCCTATATACGGCTATTATTCAATGTTGATAAACCACAAATACATCGCCAAAGAAGTCGGCTTTGAGGAAAACGAGATTATTATCGCCGACAACGGCTCAATAATCCACGTCACCGACAGTGAGTGGTGGTTCGACAAGAAAACCGTGCCCGCCAACAACATTATGGTTGACGGCTTGGGTGTCGGCGATATCGGGAACGTGGTTATGCGCGACAGGCAGGTTTTGTCCGAAGACGGGATGTTCGTAATCATCGCACTGGTCGATTCAAAGACCGGCTATATCAAGGGCAGTCCGGACATTATTTCCCGCGGCTTCATTTACCTCAAAGACAACAAAGACCTTCTGATGCAGGTCCGGAGGCGGATCAAACACACCGTTGAAAAGAAAACCACAAGACCAATCAACTGGACTTATCTCAAAGACGCAATCCGTGATGATATCGGCTTGTTTCTCTTCCAGAAGACCGAACGCCGCCCGATGATTTTGCCCGTGGTCATTGAGGTTTAAGGATGTCTCTGATACGATGCAGGTAATCCTAACTATTTCCTCTTAGGATTGCTTGCCGCCTAAACCAGCTTATCAAGTGGACTCCCGTCCATAGTGAGGGCGGCTTTTTTATCTCGCATGAAATAACAACGGCCAGGCTAAGTTTTAGCCACATCTGTGGGATAAATTTGCGCCCTTTCACTTTCTTTGATAACCATTGCTGGGTTGTCATTGATGCTATTTCACAAGTATAAACCACGCATCCGCATTCCACATAGGGAGGGTGACTTATGCCATTACCACAGTATTTCAATGATCCGATCGGGTTTGCAGCCAAGGCGTTCTTAACCACTCTGAAAAAAAGAACGCCGAGTGACGAGATGGACGCGGTTTTCATCTCTAAAAACCCATTCGGTTCTTCGGATGATTTTGGCCTTTATGTAAGAATCGACGAGGTTCTCGGTGACCACGGGCACAAATTGAGATTCGTTACAACGCCCGAGCTTGAGAGTTTCGATGTGAACAATACTACCACGACCCGCCGCCCTCCGTATAATGCGGGAGTAATTTTTCTCCCCGCTTTATCTTTTTTGGCTTTTCGCCCGGACTATGACGAAAGAGTTATGATACGTTTCCGGATTGAGAGCCAGGATAATATCAGGAAGTTTATTGAGCAGCTGAAGGCTGAAATAGCTCTTGGGTAGGACCCCCATTTCGTGAACTCTTTTTGGTGGCGTTTCCGCTGTAGCGGCAAACGCCATTTTTTTACTTGAGAAAATTTTTATAATCTTGTAATATATAATTATGAATAGAATATTCTCCGGTGTCAGGCCGTCAGGCAAAATACATTTGGGCAATTATCTCGGCGCCCTCAAAAAATGGGTTGAACTTCAGGACGACAAACAAACCGAGTCAATAATCTACGCAGTGGTAGATTACCACGGCATTACCACGCCTTTTGATCCGAAAGAATACAAGATGCAGATTATGGAAGCGGCGCTGGACTTTTTATCTGTCGGCGTGAACCCGGAAAAGTCATTGCTGATAAGGCAATCGCATGTGCCCCAGCACACCGAGCTTGCCTGGATTTTTAACACCATAACCCCGGTCAGCTGGCTGGAACGTCTGCCGAATTATAAAGAAAAACTCGCGAGCTCCCCAAAATACAACCATATGGGGCTTCTGGATTATCCCGTTTTAATGGCGGCGGATATTTTACTTTACAAATCAAATGCCGTTCCGGTTGGAGAAGACCAAAAACCGCATATAGACATAACAAATGAGATAGCGAAAAAATTCAATTCCATGTTCGGGGAAACTTTTGAGCCCGTTAAACCGATTTTCACCGAGGCGGCGCGCATCATGTCGTTGCAGGAACCGTCAAAAAAAATGTCCAAAACCGGTGATGACGGGATAGCGCTGACCGACGACCCCGATGCCATCAGGGAAAAGATTAAAAGAGCTGTTACCGATTCCGGCAGCGAAATAATTTATGACTCTAAAAACAAGCCGGCGATTTCAAACCTCCTGATGATTTATCACGTGCTTTCCGGCAAATCGCTGGAAGATTTAACCGAGCAATACCAAAATAAGAATTATTCGCAGTTCAAAAACGATCTGGCGGAAATCGTGGTGGGCTATCTGGAGCCGATTCAGAAAAGACGCAAGGAATTTTCCGGCGACATGGATGCTGTTGAAAAGATATTGACTAATTCCGAAAAAAAAGCTATAGATATGGCATCAGCGACTCTTGCTGGTGTTAAGGCAAAAATGGGCCTTTTATAGTTTACAAGAGGAATAGGCGCTATGTTCTTTACCAAAAAGATTATTTGCATTTTTTCCGTTTTATTCTTCGGAATTATAATGGTTGCTTTAGGACCATTGGTCATTTTAACTGCCCCCGTAAATTGCGTGTCAAATTCTATTATTAAGGTAATCGGCTTTTTTGCAGATATTGTTGATAGCTGCTGGGTGTTCGGCGGCTATCTAACCCTAACCGACGAAATAACATGAATGCTGCCCCTTAGGGTTTCGGGGAGAGAAATATGGAAATATTATTTAGGGTTCTCCAGTTCATTAGCCTCGTGTTGTTGACGATGGCTAATGTTGTTCTTCTTGTCGGCGGCTTTTTAAATAAAAAAGCACGAGCTATCGGAAAACTGATAGATACAGAAAGCCAGAATAAAAAATGATGAAATAGGAAGCCCCCTTCGCGAGTTGGAATAATCCATAGAATAACCCCTACGGCTTATTCCTCCCCCCTCGCGGAAGGGGGATTATTTTTTTAATACTTGACAAATTTTAACTTCTGAACTATGTTTGCGGCATAAATCCTGGTCTTTGAAAACTTCCCCAATCTAAATTTTGTCCGGGCTTTTAGCCCAAAAGGAGAAAATCATGAAAAAACTGCTTCTCTTTCTCTCTCTGTGTGTTTTATTCAGTGTGGCTGTAAACACACGCTGTGACAACCAAAAAGTCCAGGTTTGTGTTTGTAAGGAATCATGGGAAACAAACCCTGCAGGAAACCCATTGGAGGCCTTCTGCCTCTATATGTCGAGGTTGCCCGAACAGGATTATGGGTATTCTTACAAGCTCTGTATGGAGGGCGAGACCTGCCCTTCAAACAACTGCTGTCCACACGGTGCAACTGGTTTCTGTGAAACCGTTGCATCGACGCCAACACCCTCCCCCACGCCGGGTGCCGGGCTGTTTTTGCCGAAGGAGTGGTTTGCAGAGCAGGGGTTTACCCGCTTCTCCAAGGGTCGGGGTTCATTTACCCTCTCCGTACCGACGTTCGGATCCATAGACGTGGAGCCAGTAGATTCGGGCGACGTCATGCCTTATGACGAGTACGGCAACTCGATGATAAGGAGATTTTTTGAAACTGGAACGGAAGTGGTCCGTATCTCAACCTCATCGGGAGAAATGACCTACGTCGGAGTGGATTTCACCTCCGCTAAAGACGGTATCTTCGTCCATAGTATAACCTTGCTTTGGACGAGGGATCCCAGCGCCCTCCGGCCACAGGGGGTTTTGAACTTCCTGGCCGAGCAGGGACTCCTGGAGGTGGAATAGGGAGGAACCATGAGAAAAATTGGCATTACCTGCTTCATTGTGGGGCTGGTCGTTTTTCTCGCCTACATTCTGAATCTCCTGGTTGAGATGGAGCGCTACTCTGGCCTAATGATAAACATCAGGATGTATGAGTCGCTCAACAGCTTGGAGATGAGGGAGTACGAAATAAAGGGTAGGCCGGAAGACAGCAAGAGGACATTCGAGGAAAAAACACACAAGACCTATCTCCAGCTGCAAATGCTCTACAAAGAAGCGAGACTGTGCCGGTGGAGGGCACTTGTTCCTGATCCCACAAACAATTACTTTCTATTAGACAGGAAAGTCGCGGAGGAAATAAAGAAGAACAACGTTGGCTATCCCGTCTACTACAAGGCCGTCTCCGAATCAATCTGCAGTGGGGGGAGATGCCAGGAGCCACCCATTGTCATAGAGCCACTCCACCCTGTGTGGTGGTAATCCCCGCTCCTCGTCTTCGATACCGATATCCCTTCCTGCGAGAAGGGATTTTTGTTAGATTCATTTTATGCTTTCAATCGGTATAGTCGGTCTACCCAACGTTGGCAAATCAACCCTTTTTAAAGCCCTGACCAAAAAACAGGTGGATATTTCGAATTATCCATTTACGACCATAAACCCGAATGTCGGGGTTGTCGCCGTGCCTGACGAGCGGCTGGAGCTGCTGGCGAAAATGTCGCATTCGGCGAAAGTCATTCCGGCAGCAGTGGAGTTTATAGATATCGCCGGGCTTGTAAAAGGCGCATCGCAGGGCGAAGGTCTCGGCAATAAATTTTTGGCAAATATCCGCGAAGTGGACGCTATCGCTGAAGTCGTCCGAGTCTTTGAAGACGAAAATATTGTCCACGTCCATAAAAAGATAGACCCGGCAAATGATATTGATGTTATAAAAACAGAACTGATAATGGCTGATTTGGAAACTGTGACGAAACGGCTGGAGAAAACCAAAGTCAACGACGCGGATTATAAAATTGTTTATCCGGCTCTGAAAAAACTTTCCGATGGTCTTCAAAAAGGCATGCCGGCTGAAAAAATAAATTTGGATGAAAAAGAAAAAGCGGTTGTCCGCGAATTATGCTTGCTCACTAATAAAAAAATCATTTATGTTTTTAATGTTTCCGAGAAACAGCTGAAAGACGGCTGGAAACCGGATGAAAATCTTTTTAGGATAATTACCGGCAGTGATTATGTTATTCTCTCAAGCACATTTGAACTATTACTTTCCGAATCAACGCCCGAAGAACAAAAAACCTACCTTGAAGAAATAGGATTAAAAAACAGCGGGCTGGATGAACTTATTCGCAAGGGTTATTCAACGCTGGGACTTTTGACCTTTCTCACTACCGGCGAGGATGAATCCCGTGCCTGGACGGCGCATATCGGCGACCCTATCCCCCGCGCCTCCCGAGCCATACACACCGACTTTGAACGGCTCTTCATCTGTGCCGATGTAATTAACTGGAAAGAATTGATAAAATTCGGTCCTTCGGCGGGCTCAGGATCAGCTTGGTCGCTTGCGCGCCAAGCTGGCAAACTCCGCACTGAAGGCAAAGATTATATTATCCAGGAAGGTGATGTGGTGGATATAAAGATCGGGAGATAAATTTATACTACCGAGCTAACCCTGTAAGTTTTTCAATCGCTTCTTTCGGGTTTTCGCTTTTCATTATGTAGCTCCCGACCACGAAGCGTGTGGCGCCGGTTTCTTTGAGTTGGGTGATGGTTTTATCATTTACTCCCCCGTCAACCTGAATCACCACGTCGGGATACAAAAAATGAAATTCTTTTATTTTTTCCAAAACCGATTCGTCAAATTTGCTTCCGTAAAAACCGGGTTCAACAGCCATAAATTGGATATAATCAACGAGATCCAAATAGGGCACAATTTTTTCAACCGGTGTTTTGGGATTCAAGGTAAGCGCCAGTGATGCTTCTACATCCTCAAACATCTTGAAAATATTATCCATTTTGTCCGTTGATTCAACGTGAACGATAAAATTGGATGCTGGCGTTTGGAGCCACCGGCAAACATGGTTTTCCGGTTTGGAAACCATTAAATGTATCTGAAAATCCAAGGTTGTATCCAATGCTTCTACCTGCTCGGGACCAATTGTGGTGTTAGGCACGAAAATTCCGTCGGCGATGTCAATCTGGATCAAATCAACAAGCGACTCAAAAGCCGTCGCCATTTTTTTCAGTTCGTTTTCATCGCTCGTCAGTATCGAGGGAATAATTTGTACACCCATGCTCCTACCTTATATTTTCCTCTATTTTCGCAATTTTCGCAATGCGTCGAACGTGCCGTTCCTCGCCGGCAAATTTTGTTTCAAGCCAGGTTTTCACGGCTTTTTTCGCGGTTTCATCGTCAAGAAATGACGCACCAAGAGATAAAACATTGGCATTATTATGCTCGCGAGAAAGAGTAATTAATTCTTCCGGTCCCCCATAGTAGACGATGGCTCTAATACCCTTATATTTATTGGCGACTAACGCCTCGCCCTGCCCGGAATGCCCCAAAACTATGCCTTTTGAATTTTCCGGGTCAGCCGAAATTTTCTCGGCGGCTTTCAAAACAAAATCAGGGTAATCGTCTTCCGCGTCGTACGCAAAAGGACCCATGTCTTCGCTTTGATAGCCCCACTCCTTAAGCCATACGCTTATTTTTTTCTTCAACTCAAATCCCCTGTGGTCTGACGCGAGATAAATCATTTTATTGAGCAAGACGGTTCAGGTAGCCGGCTGCGCTCAAAAGCGCGATGGTTCCCTGTCCCGCGGCGATAACTATTTGTTTAAAAGGCACATCGGTTACGTCTCCGGCGGCGTAAAAACCAGGAACGTTCGTTTCGCAATTAGCATTGACTTTTATCTGCCCGAATTTGTCTTTTTCAACTTCGGGGGGCACAAAAGAAGAATTCGGCGTCAACCCTATGTGGACAAAAATGCCGTCAACCTCCAGTTTGCGCTCGGTGCCGTCTTTGTCTTTGTATTTTAATCCCTTCACGAATTTATCGCCGAAAACTTCGGTCGTGTTGGCGTTAAAAATCACCTCAACGTTGGTTTTTGTCTTTAATTTATCAACCAGCATCGGGTCGCCGGTAAATCGCGGGTCAATTGTGATGACATAAACCTTCGGGCTTAAATCGGACATCATCAAAGACGCCTCCAGTGAGGAATTGCCGCCGCCTATAATCGCGACAGTCTTGCCTTTGAACAGCGGCCCGTCGCAAACCGTGCAGTAGCTGACGCCTTTGTTTTTAAACTCATCTTCCCCTGTGGCTCTCAATTTTTTGGGATGGGCGCCGGTAGCGACAATCACCGCTTTGGCGACATAATCGCATTCATCCGCCCCGCCGTTTTTTGTTTTAATGCAAAAACTGCAATCATTTATTTTTTTGATGCTTTTCACTTCAACGCCTTCGTCTACCGGCACATCGTAGCGAGCCAAATGGTCGCTGAAGTTTTTCGCAAGAGCAAAACCGTCCGTATGCATCGTGCCCGGCCAGTTTTCCACTTCGCCGGAGGTTGCCACTTCACCGCCAAGGTCTTTTGCCACCACGCGGACATCAAGATTTCTGCGCGCGGCGTATATGCCGGCTGTCGTGCCGGCTGCGGAACCACCGATAATAACCAAATCGTGTTTTTCCATCCCGAACGAAGTAGCAACAGCAATCCTTATGATTAAGCCGTGTCTACCGATTAATGATTTTAATTAATAATACTCGTCACTTATGATCCCGTAGGGGGCCACTTCATACGGGATTCCATAGAGATTTATTATAGCATAAACAAAACATCTTGCTGAAGCATTTTGCCTTACTGCCTCAAAGCACTGTTTAGACCTCAAATTGCATGGTCCTGAGCTCGCCGAAGGAATTTGAGGTCCAACCCGAACGAATTCGCTCGGTCTTCGACTGAGCTCAGCCGAAGTCCTGGGCGGGCGAATGGTGATTTAAGGCAGTAAGGCAAAATCTAATTTACCGCCTTCAAAAAACTCAAAGTTGATGTATTATTAAAAAGCATGGGTAAATTAAAGAAATACCTGCCGGTAATAATAGTTCTGGTTGTCGGTTTTGCCGTATATTTCGCCTATTACGGCCACCCCAGTAGCACGGTTTTCGATGAAGTCCATTTCGGCAAGTTTATCAACGGCTATCTGACGCATGAATACTTTTTTGACATCCACCCGCCGCTGGGCAAGCTTATTATCACCGGCGTAGCGTCGCTCACAGATTATTCCCCCACATTCGGTTACTTGCAGATTGGCGACGAGTATCCCGACAAATCGTATATGTGGCTGCGCCTCCTCCCGACGCTTTGCGGCGCGCTACTGCCTTTGATTATCTGGCTTCTGTGCCTGAAGCTGGGGCTTCCGCGCCGCGGGGCTTTCTTTGCCGCAATTGCCGTTGCACTGAATAACGCCTTTCTCGCCCAATCACGCTATATTCTGATGGATGCCTTTCTTCTCCTATTCGGCTTCATGTCGCTCTGGCTTTATTTCAAATACTACAGAGAGAGAAAAATATGGGTATTTGTATTATCCGCCGTGTTGGCAACGCTCGCTTTTTCTATAAAATGGACGGGCGCGACCTTTTGGCTGGTTATCGTTTTAGCTGATATTTATCTTAGCCGGAAGAGTTTTGGTTTTAAATGGCTCTGGACGAGATTTATTATCTTGATAATTCTGCCTTTCGCGCTTTATTTTTCAATTTTCGCCGTCCATTTCAAACTTCTTTATAAAAGCGGGCCGGGCGACGCCTTTATGACGCCTCAATTCAGAAAAACGCTTATCGGAAGCGAAGATTCAAAAAATCCCGACCTGAAGCCGCTTGGTATTTTTTCAAAATTCACGGAACTGAATACCGAGATGTATCGTTCAAACGCCCGGCTGACAGCCGGACACCCTTACTCAAGCAAATGGTACACATGGCCCCTTATGATTCGCCCGATTTACTACTGGAACGAGGGCGAAGCCGATTCACAGGCGAGAATTTATCAGATCGGCAATCCATTGTTATGGTGGTTTTCAACGATTTATATTTTGTACGTGATAATCTCCGTCGTTCTGGATTTATTGGCCATTGTTAGGCGCAAACCTCCGGAAGAAAAATTCAAATTAAGGTTTTTTCTGGCGGCGGTTTTCGCGATTAATCTTCTGCCGTTTATCGGCATAACCCGCGCGATGTTCTTGTATCATTACTTTACGGCTCTGATTTTCGCCATAATTGCCATGGGATATATCGTTGGGCGCTATATAAAATCAAACCGCGTCATTTTTGCGCTGATGATGGTTTTCCTCGCTTGTTTTATATTCTTCGCTCCCCTGACATACGGCTTGCTTCTTTCGGACAAAGCATATAATGCCAGGGTCTGGCTTAAAACGTGGCGGTAAATGAGTCAACGAGCCGCAGTATATTACCTCGTGTCACCCCTCATCCGCCCAGCGAGCGGATTCGTTCAGGTTGGACTTCAAATTCCTTCGGCGAGCTCAGGACCATGTAATTTGAAGCCCAAACAGTGCCCCGAGGCAAAATACTGCGGCTATATGAATGAGATTTCACAGCCCTAAAAGTTCTTCAACTTTATCTCGGTCAAAACCAATAACTAATTTACCGCCTATATCAAAAACGGGTACGCCTATCTGTTGGGTTTTGTCCACGAGTTCTTTTTGTTTTTCCTTGTCGGTGGAAATGTCGTATTCAACATATTCAATGTCATGCTTCTTAAAGTATTCTTTCGCCATTTTGCAGTAGCCGCACCAGGGAGTTGAATAAATAATCACTTTGTTTTTCATCCCGAACGAAGTAGTAACAGCCATATATATATTTAAGCTGTGTCTGCTTATTAATACTTTATATAAAAAACTCATTACTCATGAACCCGTAAGGGCTACTTCGTACGGGATTCACGGTGGTAGTATTGTAGCACAATTAAAACGGCAATCGCAAACTTATAAAAATTCTTGGCAAAAATGCGCGTCTAATGTAATCTAAAGGTGTTGGAGGCGTGCCTCCCCACTCGAGGTGGATCCGCCTTGGGTGGAGGTGTTTAATTGATTTTTTTGTGGTATACTGGCTGAGTGGTTGAGCAATATAAAAGAAATCCGAATACTAGTTGCCTCGTTTGCGGAAAACCCATCTATAAAAGACCAGTAGAAATTCAAAGAAACGAAGGTCATGTTTTTTGTAGTATGGTTTGTTATGGTGTTTCTTGCAGGAAAGAAAGCCCTTGTATAATCTGTGGAAAACCAATTTTATCAAGATTGAACAAAAAGACCTGTAGCAGAAGTTGCGCAAATAAACATAGAGCGGGTATCAAATACAAAATTAATAGGCCCAGAGACAAAGTAGTAACGCAACGAGCCTTAAAAATTAGACTAATGAAAGATAGAGGAAAAAGTTGTGAGCGATGCGATTATAATAAATATGAAATACTACAAGTTCATCATAAAGATGGAAATAGAATTAATAATAGCTTAGATAATTTAGAGCTGATTTGCCCAAATTGTCATTTCGAAGAACATTATTTAGAAAAAAGCTGGTTAAATAAAAATGGAGGGGTCGGATAATGGTTATTCCACCGGTCTTGAAAACCGGAATCCCGCAAGGGATTTGTGGGTTCGAGTCCCACCCCCTCCGCCAATAGAAACTTCGCGATTTGAAAGGGTTGCTCCGCGCGGCCGCGCGGCGGCCGCGCTCCGCAAAATGGTTTGCCGCTTCGCGGCAAACTGGCTGGCTGGGCAAAAATCAAAGACGGTCTAAAATCCAATTCCGCAGGGGTTCGACCCAATTTTTTCTCCCGCTTTCAAAATCTTTTTTCTTTTGTTCCAAAACAGCAGAAGCGAACAAAATCTCGTCTTTCTTTTTTAGATAAGTTTGTTTTGGAATATCACCATCAAGATAAGCAGAAACTAATTTTTCAATTTTCGCTTCTGCCGTTTTTATTTGTTTGGAAAGATTTTTAACCTCGCTTTGCGACGCTCCAATTTCCTCACGCTCCCAATTTTTCACTTGCTCCAACATCCAATCGGTAAGATTGTCGCAAAGCGAGATTGTTTGAAGCCGTGATTTAATTTGCCGCGCCAACTCCATTTCTTGAATGTAAGGTTGCGAACAGCGGCCGCGCTTTTTTGAACAGCGATAATAACGATATTTTGTACCCCAGCGATTGACCGCCCATTGCGCGCTAATCATTGAGCCACACTCCGCGCAACGAAATAATCCGGTGAACGGAAAATCGTGTTTTGCGCGGCGATGGCGCGGCCGCTCCTTCGTTTTCAAAATTTTCTGCACGGCTTCAAACAATGCGGGAGAAATAATTGGTTCAAAGTTTCCATCAAACCATTCTCCTTTGTGTTTCAAAAAGCCAAGATATGCTTTGTTAGTTAAAAGTCGTTTGATGGAAACTTTGGCAAGTGGCGTTCGGTTTTTGGAAACAACGCCGAGATCCGCCAAAAATTGCGCCAGAGAAACGAAAGAATATCCGCCTTTCGCGTATTCTTCAAACGCCAATTTAACAATCCGCGCTTCGGTTGGGTGCGGTTCAATATTTCGCTTTAACGGATTATTTTGATAACCGAAAGGCGCAAGTCCCAACCATTCTTTCCGTCGCAATTTTTGGCGGATTCCTCGCTTGATATTTTCGGCAAGATTATCTGAATAATATTTGCTTTGTCCGAACGCCACTTGCAACATAAAGAGTCCCTGCGGGGTTGGCTCAAACCAAAATGTCGAAAAGCGCAAAGAAATAATCTTGTGAGTATCAACGGCGTAAATAATTTGTCCGCCATCAATGGAATTGCGAGCAAGACGGTCGGGGTGCCACGCCAAAATTCCAACGCCATCGGATTTTTCAACTTTCGCCATCATTTCGCCAAACACTTCTCGCCCCGGTGTCTTTGCGCTTTTCGCCTCTTGAAATTCCTCAAGAATTTCAAAATTTTCTCTACGCGCCAATTCTCTTAATTCAAAAAGTTGCGCCTCAATACTCATAACTTGGCGGTCATCATCTTCCGTTGACTTACGAGCGTAGAGAAAATATTTTGGTTTGATATTCATATTGTTTTTAGATACGAAACAAACAAATCCACCGTCTTTGATTTTTGCCCAGCCAGCCAGTTTGCCGCGAAGCGGCAAACCATTTTGCGGAGCGCGGCCGCCGCGCGGCCGCGCGGAGCAACCCTTTCAA
>VMGJ01000003.1 GCA_007376485.1 Parcubacteria group bacterium Licking1014_17
AAGTATTGAGATTTCCAGCCGTTCCGCCGCGGAAATATTTCTAAATTCCATACACTCTTATTTTACAAGAGTGTCCTAATACATTTGGGAATGAACGAATAGTTGTTTGGAAAATGGGCCTTCCGGTTGGCATTGCGGTTTTAACCACTTGTTCATTGGCGGTGAGTTGGATGGATTTTTTCGCAATGTTAATGGGACCCCGGAAGGCCCATCGAATCTACATAGTTCTTTAAGTGGGAGCGTCGCTCGCGTTTTCCTTGAAACCTCCTTTCATGGCTAATGGGAATGGTCACAGGCGACTGCCTTTAGAAACGGCGCTCCCGCTTCTAAATTTGAGATGACGATTTTGGACCGTCGGACTGTGCCGGGGAAATGTCGTTTTTGAACCATGAATAGGTAAGCAACATTTTTTCTCGTCCGGCACAGTCTCGGTCCTCCCACAGTACAAAAATCAGACAGGTTTATGTATCCCAATAGCGGTCTCCCACAAGATCGCTATTTTTTTATCTAATCTTCGATTTCGTTCAGGATTGCGAAATGTCACTTGCCGTGACATTTCTTATATTTCTTGCCGCTTCCGCAGGGACAGGGGTCGTTGCGGCCGATTTTTTGGCTTTCGTGTTTCACCGCGCCGGGCGTTGATTCCCGCTTCATCAGCTCGCTCGCGGAAGATTCGCCGGCTGGTATTGATATATTTTCCCTTTTTTCTTCTATGGCTACTTTTTTCGGCTGGCGCATTAAACTAACCTTGAAATACAAATGGGCAATCTGGGTAGCGATGGCCGCCTGAAGAGCGGTAAATAATTTTTGCCCCTCTATTTTGTATTCAATCAATGGATCGCGTTGGCCGTAAGCGCGCAGGCGCACCGAATCGCGCAAACCCTCCATCTGGTCAAGGTGGTCAACCCAAAGTTCGTCAACGACGCGCAGGATGAGCATTTTCTCAAATTGATTTTTTGACTCTTCGCCTGCCTGCACAGACAGGCCGATTTCCTTGATTTTTTCCGCCCGCGCCTCGTCGGCGATTGATTTCAATAAATCAATAATTTTTGCCGGGTCTCTGTCAATGGCGATTTCTTTTAATTTTCCGTGGACATCGCCTTTTACCGGCAGCATTTCTTTCGCGATTTCCGCCAGCTCTTCAACGTTCCAGTCAGTCCCCTCGCCCCGTGTGTGGAAATTTACCAAACGTTCGATTTCTCCATAAATATATTCTTTGATTTTTTCACTGACATCATCGGACGTAAGAACCTCCCAGCGCAGGCCGTAAATAGCCGTGCGGTGTTTGTTCATTACGTCGTCGTATTCAAGAACATATTTTCTGGCGTCAAAATTATGGCCTTCAATCTTCGCCTGTGCCTGCTCAATCGCCCTTGAAATAAAACTGTTTTCAATGACGTCCTCCTCGCCGACGCCGAGCGTGTCCATGACGCGGCGCAATCTGTCGCCGCCGAAAATGCGGACCACTTCATCATCGGTAGAAACAAAAAATTGCGACGAGCCCGGGTCGCCCTGACGCCCGGAACGCCCGCGGAGCTGGTTGTCTATGCGCCTCGCCTCATGGCGTTCGGTGCCGATAACGTGCAACCCTCCGGCTTGTTTCACTTTTTCGGCTTCTCCGGCATCGGGCGGATTACCGCCGAGAATAATATCAACGCCGCGCCCAGCCATGTTTGTGGCTACCGTTACCGCGCCCGGTTTGCCAGCTTGAGCGATAATTTCCGCCTCCCGCTCGTGATTCTTGGCGTTTAAAAGCTCGTGTTTTATGCCTTCGCGCTCCAAAAAGGATGCAAGCATTTCGTTTTTTGTAATTGAGACCGTGCCGATAAGTACCGGCTGGCCTTTCTCGTTGTGTTCTTTTATTTCTTTGACAATCGCCTGAAACTTGCCTTTCTCGGTTTTATAAATCCTGTCCGGCAGGTCTGCTCTTATCATCTGCTTGTTTGTCGGAACCGTAACCACATCAAGCTTGTAAACTTTAAAAAACTCCTCCGCCGAGGTCTGGGCGGTGCCGGTCATGCCGGATAATTTTTTATAAAGGCGGAAATAATTCTGAAAAGTGATTGACGCGAGAGTGAGTGATTCTTTCTGGACGTAAACGCCTTCCTTGGCTTCAATCGCCTGATGCAAACCGTCAGACCAGCGCCTGCCGGGCATCAAACGTCCGGTAAATTCGTCCACGATGATAACCTCGCCATCTTTCACCACGTAATCTTTGTCTCTGTGAAAAAGAATTTCCGCCTTCAGGGCTTGTTCGAGATGGTGGACATATCTCACTCCGCCTTCCTCGTAAATATTTTTTAGCCCGAGCGCTTTTTCCACTTTTTCAATACCCTTTTCGGTGATGCTCACGGCTTTCAGTTTTTCATCAACATTATAATCTTCGTTTTCGGTAAGATTCGCCGCCACCCGGGTAAAAGTGTCGTAAAGTTTGGTTGATTCCATATCCGGGGCGGAAATAATAAGCGGCGTGCGGGCTTCATCTATTAGAATGGAGTCAATTTCGTCGACAATCGCGTAGTTGTGCCCCTTCGCCTGGACCATGTGGCCCGGCTCGTAAACCATATTGTCGCGCAGATAATCAAAGCCGTATTCGTTATTCGTACCGTAGGTAATGTCCGCCTCGTAGGCTCCCCGTCTTGTCACCGGCCTCAAAAATTCGTGTTCAACTTTGAATGACGCCTGTGATTTTTCTTCGGTGGTTTCACCGCCTTTTTCCGAAATATGTTTCTCGTCAAAAACGAAAGATGCCTCATGATTAAGGCAACCGACGCTAAGACCTAGGGCATTATGGATTCTTCCCATCCAAACAGCGTCGCGGCGGGAGAGGTAATCGTTCACTGTCACGATATGGACGCCATTGCCGGTAAGCGCGTTCAGGTACGCGGGCAAGGTAGCCACCAAGGTTTTACCTTCACCCGTCCTCATTTCGGCGATTCTTCCTTCGTTCAAAACCATGCCTCCGATCAGCTGGACGTCAAAATGGCGCTGGCCCAGCGTTCGTTTCGCGGCTTCCCTAACCAAAGCGAAAGCTTCAGGTAGGACGTCATCCAGAGTTTCCCCTTTGGCTAATCTTTTTTTCAGCGTGGCAGTCGCGCTTTTCAAATCGCTGTCCGAATATTTTTTTATTCCTTCTTCAAGACCGTTAATTTTTCCGACAACAGCTCGCAATCTTTCGATTGTCTTTTCATTTTGGTCGCCAAAAATTTTACCGAATATTCCCATAGATAATTATACAAGAAGAAAAGATTAAATCTTGCGTGACCTTCGATACCTGTGAGACGCTTCTTTTTTTGTTTTGTCCTTCCTTATCTGTACTTCAATCGCGTCCCTCACTTTATCAATAGCGGCATACAGGTCTTCGTGCTCAACGGTCGCCCGGTACATTTTCTTGCCGAGATTCAAATTGATTTCAGCGTAAAAAACCGGGCCGGTGTGATGATGTTTCGACGGCTTACCAACTTCAACTCTGGCTTCGGCAACCGTTTTATCAAAATCCGGGATAAACTTATTGATGGAATCCACTTTCTCCTCTACATACCCCTTTATTGACGAGGTAACTTCAATATTATTGCCCCTGATTATTATGTTCATCCCGTATGAAGTAGCAACAGCCACACATAAGTTATAGCTGTGTCTACTTGATTATTCGTTCAGTAAGCACTACCCGCCATTTGCAATCCCGTAAGGATACTTCATACGGGATTCATAGGATTAAATTATCATTGATTTCACATAAAAACAACCCTGAAAAGGTAATTTGGCGCGGGGAATTGCGGTTCCGAATTTGAATGACATCAGCGAGAATAGTACTTTTGCTCCAAAATATTAATGAGAAAAATCGAATTTGCGTCCTTGCCGGCGGCGGAAAAACCGTCAAAATTATTCGCTTCTTTTTTCAGAATGCCGCTGTCGCCGCCAAGCTGATTCAGAGAGTACACAACCCCGTCTTTGGTTTCCCCGTTGGTCATATAGTTTGACGTAACAAAAGCATCCCGAGTCTGCGGAGACACTATGTGGACGGCGTCGAAACAGCCGCGCTTTCCGAGATGCGTATACATGCGGCAGATATCGGGGTTTAAAACAATTCTTTTGTATCCGTAACCGTTAATAATATAAACGTCCACGTCTCCTTCGGCTCTGATAAAATCACCTTCATTAAGCCCGTAATCTGCTGGTTTAGCCGGAGCAATCACCGTGTTAGCTGTCATCTGACTGGTTTGTATCGCCTGTTTGACCGAATCAGTCCGGGAGATTTTTATGTTAAGAGGAACCGCTAATTCGTCGTAGCCAAAACCGGCAAGGCGGTCGTGTTTTATCGGCATGATAATCACTCTGCTGATTTCGGAACCTATATTCGGAACGAACAGCGTGTCTTGATTATTATCCAGATTCAATACCTGCAACTTCGGGATTCCCTGCTTATCTACGATAATGTAATAAACCGAAAAACTCGGGATAGAAGGCGATGAAAAAACCGCTTTCAATATCGGATTGCCGCCCGGGTTTAAATTACTGATGTCCATCCACTCCGATTGCCAGTCCTTGAGGTTAAGATTAAATGAAAAAACGGAATTATCGCGCAGGTCGTTCAGTTTCAGGGAGGGCGTTATTTTAAATTTTTCCAACCCGGCTTTGGTATAGCCGAATTTATTATTCTGGGACGTGTCATTCAGCATACCTGCCACCATCCAATTGGCGTAAACGTCGGTGAAAGTGTCCGTGTAGCCGTTTTTCAAAAGAGAATCATTCAAGCTCGGAATACCAATTTTATCCGTTTTTAAAGTGTCCGATAAAACTTTTTCCCCGTAGTGTTCAACGATATATTCGGCAAACATTGATATCTGGCCGTAATCGGGAGACTCGTTTTTCCATTCGGTCAAACTATCCGCCGGATAATTTGTATAGGCATCAAGGCGGCGTTCCAGATTGGAACCGCCCAGAACGTCGTTGTAGCCCAGAAGAGAAACCGCGTATTCGGAGCGCAGTTCGTTCAGCCAGTTATCTTCCGACACGTTTCTCAAAATATCTTTCTGGCTGAAAGTAATCAGGTGTTGGAATTCGTGGGCGAGAAACGCTTTGACGCGCGTTTCATCGGCAAAAGAAGCGGAGTTCAAATAGAGCATTTCTCTTTCGTTGGAGCTGGCGGCGCCCTGTTCTTTTCTGTATTCGTTGGTTGTATCAAAATAGCCGCCGATATTTCCGTTCAACATGGATATCAATATGGTCAGCTTCGGATTGTTATCAACGCCGGGCATCGGCTCGCTGCCGAATAAACCGGTTTCCTTCGGATAAATATTATTGTCAAATTCACTCATCACCCTGCTTACCCGTTCCATCAAAATTCCCCTGTTCGTGTAATCCAAAATATTCCAATAGCCGTCTTCAATATAAACAAAGGCGCGGCTGGAAACGTAATGCAAAGTCGCCGGTATGGCTTGCCGCCCGCTGAAATCAAAAGTGCTGTTCACGAAAAACATTTTGTTGTCTCCGATTGAATCGGCATTGGCAACGGCAGTTCCAAAAACAAAAACAGCTGTAGACACCAACAACATCCGTAAATAGCGGTTCATGGGATAAATTATAGCTTTTTTAACTTTATAAACAAGGTGCCTATTCAGCATTAGACATTATCATATTTTATGGTATTATTTACCCCGTACCACGCAAAAAGCCCTATATGTAAATATGAGGGTTAATGCTTAAAAAGATGTGAAGTATAATATCCCGAAGCCATGCCCGCAGAGGCGTGATTCGGAGTTTACTGAATGAAACGCTTAGTTTTATTAATGGGCGATATAGCCGGTTTATACGGCGCTTTAGCGCTTACTTTGGCTGTCAGATACGGCAAGGATTACGTTTCCAAACTGGATATGCATCTTGTTCCTTTTTCCATAATTTTCATCTTCTGGATTATTATTTTCTTCATTTTCAACCTTTACGATATTATTGCCGCGAAGAACAATCAGGATTATTTCCGTTCTCTTATTTACGTCTTCGTGATAAACGCGCTGATATCAATCCTGTTTTTCTACCTTATTCCCTTCCTTGGCATCACGCCCAAAACCAATTTATTCATATTTATGGCTTTTGCGGGCATATTGGTATTTCTCTGGAGAGTTTATTTCAACGCCATCACCGCCCAGGGCGACCCCGATAACAATACTCTGATTATTGGGCTGACCAAACAATCAAACGAACTTTACGATTTCCTTCTGGCTAATCCCCAGCTCGGCTATAAAGCAATCGGCATAGTTGACATAGAAGATAAAGAAGCGCTGGCGATATTAAGAAGCTTAATTACCAAAAAACAGGTCCGCACGCTGATACTAAGCCCTAATGCCTATGAGATGCCGGACGTGATTGATATTCTTTACGGTTTTTTGGGCTACAACATTGATTTCTATAATCTGCCGGATTTTTACGAGCTTGCCACCGGCAAGATACCGCTAAGCGCCATTAACCAGGAATGGTTTCTGGATAATTTATCATCGGGGAAAAAACGGTTTGATATATTCACGCGCAGATTTTTCGATGTATTGTTTTCACTCGTCTTCGGGGCTATATCGCTGATTTTTTATCCGTTTATAATATTTGCCGTAAAATACGATTCCAAAGGACCCATTTTTATCAAACAAAAACGGCTGGGATGGGCTGGCAAAATATTCACTCTTATTAAATTCAGAAGTATGATAGCCAATGCCCCTGACGGCAGCGCGGAGGCAATCACCGGAGCCACGTGGGCCAAAGAAAACGACCCGCGTATAACCCGCATCGGAAAATTCTTGAGAAAAACCCGGCTTGATGAATTGCCCCAATTATGGAACGTTCTGTGGGGCGATATGTCGTTTATCGGTCCCCGCGCGGAACGGCCGGAGTTCCACGGACAACTGAAAAGCCAGATACCTTTTTACAACGAAAGATATCTGATAAAACCCGGACTGACCGGCTGGGCGCAGATACGTTATCCCTACGGCTCCTCCGTGCAGGACGCCACCGAAAAACTGCAATATGACCTCTTTTACATAAAAAACCGCTCCCTCGCGCTGGATATCAGCATCATCCTCAAAACCTTAAGCACAATTTTATTCAAAAAGGGCAGATAGGCGCTTGCTCGCCAACTTTTTTTCGGGACTGAAAACCGGTTGCGGGAATATGTCTTTTCACAGATGCTCGGGCTTTCCAGCGAAGCCCTCACTTATACCTCGCCAGTTTTCCGCCAGTTGGCGGACCAAGCAAAACTGGCTCGCTGTACTGCTCAAAGACATATTCCCCAGCTAAAACAGTGGTAACCTAAACAGCCCTTAAAACACATTGGCTCGCTTTGGCAGTTTCAGCGGGTCAATTCCACCATTTGACCCGCTCGCCTCGCCCACTTCCACCAAAGGCTCCAGCGAGGCGAGTTGAAACTCCGGCGAAGTGGGACAGAACGGAAAAACTTGACTTTTTTTGGGGGTTTGCTATAGTGATACAGGATTTGCCGGAAAACTCCGGCAGAAAGGAGGATGAAGTGAAAAGTAACACGTTTAGCATGGTATTTTGTTCTTTTATTGCCCTCATTATTTTTGGGGGTGGAGCCCTGGTATTGCATACCGAAAAAATCGTCGAAGCCCGCGGACAGACGATTAATCAACCCACAGTAGTCAAGCCAGCTGCTACAGAAATCGTTCCCAGCAAAACAATAAAGCGCGCGGGGCTGTTTCCCAACTTCGGCAGCAATATTGGACGCACTATCATAGTTGCGCCCATTGACTATGCCCATGAGCTCTCCTTCTTCAAGATTGAAGGTGGAAGAGTATCTATGAGGGATGGCGAGAGGAATGTCGAGGTAATCGAACTCTACGTGGCCTCCGGCAACAAGTTTTTAAAAAAGGACATAGAGTATTTCGCTTTTTGGACAGTTGGTTCTGATGCTGGACACTGGTTCGTGCTCATTAAAGAATACAACAGTGAAATGGGAACATATCACACGAACCCGCTGGAAGTTCGGCTATGGCTTCAAGACAATTATACTACGCCTACTCCCTAAATTTTCACCGCGTGGCACAATTTAGAAATAGTACAATACGGGAGTCTTCAAACGACTCCTGTTTTTTTTCGGAGAATTGCCCCGCTTTTAAATTTCAAATTAATCTATGAACCCAAAAGCGAGCCAACTTTTTTGAGGGTTATTGAGATTGCCGCCTTTTCAATCGGGGAATATGTCTTTGAGCAGTACAGCGAGCCAGTTTTGCTTGGCCACTCATCGGCATGCCGATGAGTGAAAACTGGCGAGGTATAAGTGAGGGCTTCGCTGGAAAGCCCGAGCATCTGCGAAAAGATATATTCCCCAGTTAGCTTCAGCCCCGAAAAAGAGTTGGCGAACGTTATCTTCGACCTTAAATTTGAGATAAATGGTTTACCGCGCTTGCTCCAGCCGACTCAATAGGCTGTCGACATCACTTGTTAATTTGGGGTCAAGGGCTTTTGCTTTTTCGGCTTCCGCCGTGGCTTCGTTAATCATGCGGAAGTTGGCATAAAGCAAAGCCAGACGGAAATGATATTCCCCTATGTTGGGTTTTGCCCTTACCAACCCTTGATAGCTTTCAAGAAGTTTCTGATAATTTTTTTTATCTACGAAATAATTTATTAACCTTATATAATCAGATTCGTTGGGATCATAGGGTGATTCAATACTGTCGCTTATAGCAGTGTTCAGAGATTGAATACCGCCCTGTTCATTCCCCGATTCCAGCTGGGCAAGCCCGTAATACCACCACGATAAGCCGGTATCCGGATTTAAATCAATTGACTCCTTAAAAATTTTTAGCGCCGACGGATAATCATTTTTATTGACATAAGCCTGGGCAATCTCGTAATAAGTCCTGACAAAATTGGGAATCATACCTTTGGCTTTAAGTGAATACTGGAGCGCCATATCGTTATACGGAGATTTCGGGTCGTTCCTGCCGAGAATGATATACAGGCGGCTGATGTAAAGATACGGCAAAATATCGTTTTTGCGCACCAAATTCTTTTTGACTTGTTCTATCCCGTATAGAAACAGCTCATCCGGTTTTTCGGATGCCGGTATTTTTGAAAAGTTCTCCAGCAGATAATTCGCGAAACGATGCCTGATTTCATAAGAACCGAAGGTATCGTAAGTCAGCGCGACTTTGTATCTCTTTATAGCCAACGGCTGATTGTTCGTCTGGGGCCATGACGCCACAATGGCACGAGTGGTTGTGTAATTGGCAACGGCGGGCGTGATATTCGTGAAATAAATGGAAAAGATTACAACGATGGCGGCAATTATTACCAGAGAATATCTGGCGCCCGCGCCGAAAATTTCGAGCGGTTTTACCTCGGGAGTATTTTCGTTTTTGGGCTTCAAGCTGAAGAAAGCCACAAAGCCCGCGAAGATGAAGAAAACCACATAATTTGCCGAGGTATCAAAAATAAACTGGTTGTGGATCAAATACGCAATAAGACCGGAAACCAACGCGCAGGAAATAATTTTGTCGTCGCCGTCGAGACTTTGTTTTAATTTGGACAGAACCTTAAACAACACCACGAACATTAAAATATAGGCGGCAAATCCAATTATACCCATAGTCACAAGAACTTCAACAAACATATTATGCGCCCTGTCAAAAAGAGTTTCCGCGCCCGAGCCGGTGAAAAACTTAGGATTAAAATGTTTCGAAAACGGAGCGTTGAAATTTTCGGGACCCCAGCCGAGAATCACGGTTTTGGCGCTGTCGCTCCAACCCTCTATTCCCGCCTGCCAAGCCCAGAACCTGGTGTTGACCGTGCGGACATTAAAAGAAACGTCAGAGATTCTTGAAAAGAAACCACTGTTTTTAATAAAAGCCCAGTTATTGTGATTTAAAATCAAAAGGACTTCAAATAAAATCGCGACTGCGAGCGCCGAACCCAAACCCCATTTTATAATACGGTTGCCGCCTATACGCGCGTACAGGAACAAAAACACCAGAAAAGCGACGACTACCGCCAGAATAGAGCCCCTCACTGCCGTCATCGCGACGGAAATCAAGCCGATAAAGAAGACGAAGCCGTAAAACAATCTTGGCAGCGTGCCGACCTGACGCCGCAAAAGCATAGCTAAAGCGAAAAAGATATTGACTATTTCATAACCGGCAAAAAGCGCCGGATTGCCGAGGGTGCCGAAAATTCTCGAGCGCCCGCCCGAGCCGAGAACAAAATTCAAATCCGTGGTCCTCTGCAAAAATCCATAAAAAGCCGACAGCAAACTCGCCACCAGCGATATATTAATCAGCCGGTACCAATCTTCCCTGGTTTTGAACATCCCGATTGCCATCACGAAGAAAAGCCAGAAATGCGCGAACGTGAACCAGCCGCCCATTCTTTCAAATGTGCCCATAAAACTCGGGTAAAAATCAAAACTGGTGAGAGTGGTGATTCCAAAAACAAGCGTAAACAAAGTCACTACCCAGAAAACAGCCGTCCGCGGCGGGAGATATCGCCTGTTTTTCAAAATCAGCGCCAAATAAAGCACGCCCAGAATTTCAATCATCGTCCTGAAGACCACCACCTTGCCGAAATGAAAAGGCGACAAAAACTCCCGGAAAATAACGAGAGGAATTAGGGCGACTGAATACAAGCCCCATTTCACAATGAATTCAAGTGCCTTATCCGCTTGGCTTGAATTTTTAAATCCAATTTCATTTTTCATATTGCATAGTATTATAGTATTTATGATATGAGTATAAAAAAACTACTTGCTAAATAACAAAGCTATACCAATTATGATGCTAGCCATGCCCAAAAATTTGGAGTAGGAAGGGGGTTCTTTTAACACCAAGAGTGAAATTAACATCGTGGTAACTACAGTAATACTAACGAAGATCGGATAGGACCTGCTCAATTCGGTTCCAGTTAAAATCTTGACCCAAATAAAGAATACGATACCCTGAATTGCGATGGCGAAGAAAAGATGCGGTTCAAATAGTATCCCAAGGGTCTTGACTAATCTAATTAATATGTGATTCCCGGGTTGAAATAAAGAGGTTAGTTTCTGAGAGCCTAATTTCGCCAAAAACTGGCTTAATGAAGCCATAACCGATGCGGCAAAAATCAGTAAAAAATAAGTTACGCTCATTTTTAAATTTTATCCAAAATAAAATACAGATTTGTCATAATGTATAAATACTATAAACTAATAGTATGATAAAGGCTCTGAAAAGTAAAATTCGTTTGCTATTGCTAAAACTAAGCTTTTTCCTACAAACCGACATGCGTTATGTCGCTACTCAGGGTTCATGGCTGGCTTCGGGCCAGATGTTGAACAACCTGATAAGCTTTTTTACGGCAATTGCTTTTGCAAATCTTTTGCCCAAAGAAACATTTGGCTCTTATAGATATATTTTATCAATATTCGGCCTTTTTTCTCTGACGACCATGCCCGGCATGGAAAGCGCCGTCATTAGAACGGTAGCTGAAGGTTTTGAGAATGTTTATAGAAAGGTTATTACCCGCAGAATATTATGGGGCTTAGCGGGTTCTTTAGGAGCACTGATTACTGCCGGCTATTATTTCAGCAAGAATAATAGTCTCCTTGGATATGCATGCATCATTATTGCTGCGGCAGTTCCGTTTTTTGAACCAGTAGGTACCTACTCTCACATACTTACGGGCAAAAAACGTTTTGATATTCGAGCGCGTTATTATAGTTATACCAGATTGGTCTCGGCGGTAGTGATTATTCTAACTATTTTAGCGACCAAGAGTTTAATTCTCTTGTTAGTCGCCTATTTTGTGCCCTACATTATAATGGGATTCTTACTCGCGGGTCCGGCCCTGAGGCGTTTAAATTTAAACGATAAGTTTGACGAATCCGTTTTTCACTATGGGAAACATTTCAATCTGATATCGCTTATCAGCATGGGTGTAAATTATTTGGACGGAATTATAGTTTTTCATTTCTTGGGGCCGATTCAATTAGCCATCTTCAGCATTGCACAAGCTCCGGTAAACCGAATACAGTCACTATTTGGAATAATACCCGATATTGCTCTTCCCAAATATGCCGAAAAGACAGTTGAACAGATAAAAACCGATATCTTTAAAAAAATATTGAAAGCTACAATTATTACTGGATTAATAGTTTTAATTTATATTGTTTCCGCACCGTTTTTATTTAAACTTTTTCTGCCCAAATATGCCGATTCGGTTATTTTTACACAGATAGTCGCCCTGACCATAGTCTTATATCCGTTTATTTTGATAACCCGCATAAGGACAGCGAAAGGATCAGTGAGGGCATTGTATATTTATAATATTGCTGAATCAGCTACTCAATTAATTGTAATGCTGGTAATGATTAGTCAGTTCGGACTTTTGGGCGCTGTCTGGGGCAAGGTTTTTGTGGCGCTTGTCGGCACCGGTATCCAGTTTTATTTCATTAAAACTTTGTAAAAATGTTTTCTTTCGGAAAAAACTGGAAAAATTTTCTGCAGACGCTAAACGAAGAAAGGATAAATACCGCCAAAAAATCATTGGTTGATTTTCTTCGATTGGAGAATCTGAATGGCAAAACTTTTTTGGATATTGGCTCCGGAAGCGGGCTTTTTTCTCTCGTTGCAAAAAAACTCGGCGCCCAAAAAATTGTCAGCATAGACGTAGATCCTTTTTCCGTAGCTTGCACAAAATATCTTTGTGAACAAGCTGGCAAAGATAGTAATTGGTTGATTTACGAAAATTCAGTCCTGAATGAAGAATTCATGGGAGGATTGGGTAAGTTTGATGTGGTTTATGCGTGGGGGTCTCTACATCATACCGGTAATATGTGGCAGGCCATAGAACGGGCAGCACAACATGTTAAAGGGGGTGGATTGTTTCAGCTGGCAATCTATAACCGGGTTGATGAACGTTGGGGTTCAAAATTCTGGCTGAATTTGAAAAAGAGATACAACAATTCACCTATAATAATCAAATGTTTGATTGAAATTGGATATATGTCCAAATTAATAGCGTATTATATTATCAGGGGTCGAAACCCCATCGGGGTTGTAAAAGATTTCAAAAGAAAAAGAGGAATGAGTTGGAGACACGATATAATAGACTGGCTGGGCGGTTATCCCTATGAGTTCGCGACGGTTGAAGAAATATTTTTATTCATGAAGAAAAAATTTCCCGATTTCAAATTGGAAAATATCAAAACAACAAATGGTCTGGGTAATAATCAATTTCTGTTTAAACGAGATTAAACTTGCAAGCGGTTTTGTAAAAAGCCAGCATCGCAAAAATAAATCGAGGATGTTTCTTTTTTAAAAAATCAAATTCCGGCAGGCCGGGAATCATTTTTCTGGCCATCGTATAAGATTTTCGGATATCATCATTAAAATCGGGAATAAGATACAAAAGAGACGGAATACTAAAGCCCTCTTTTTTACGCAAAACCAATTCGGGTGGAAGATATTTCAGTAGATAATTTTTCAAAGGCTCCTTGCCGATTTTTTTATCAATTGGAAGACTGTTAGCAAAGCTCCAAACACTGCGGTCAAGAAAGGGTACACGACCTTCAATGGAGTAGGCCATGGTCGCAAAATCAATTTTGTAAAGCAGGTCATCGGGAAGATACATTTTTCGGTCAAAGTACGCTATATCGACTACCTTGTTTCCGATACTTTTATATAGTCTGTTTTGTAAATCTTTTGTTGATAAAATAGCGGGGTCAATTCTGGCATTCTCAATATAAGCACCAAGTAAATCATTGCGGCCTTTGGCCACAATCGATCTAAATCTCCTCATAAAGGGCCTAATGTTCTTTATGTCGCTGAGAAAGGTCGGCGGTTTGGCTTTTGAAAGTTTTCTGAATTGGAAATATTTGTCATAGCCCAGAAATAACTCGTCACCCCCCTCGCCAGTTAGAACAACCTTAACCTCCTTAGAGGCAAGCTTTGAGACAGCGAGGCTCGGCAAAAGAGAAGTGTCGGCTATTGGCTCATCAAGTATTTGCCAGCAAACTTGATAGGTTTCCCGTAAAACATCACCGTTGAAATCTATTTCTTCATGTTTAAAACCGGAAAGGTCGGCAATTTTCTTGGCGTAATCTGCATCTTTTTTCCCGGGTATACGGACGGTAAAAGCTTTCATACTGACACCTATCTCTTTAAGGGTCAGGGCAATTGATGTTGAGTCTATTCCTCCGGAAAGATATATTCCGACAGGAACGTCGGCAATAAGATGTTTTTTAATACTTTCATATATAACTTCTTCAAAATTGTCGGTAGCCGATGCTTGGTCCCAATAAACTTGGGTCTTTTTGAATGAAGAATCCGAAAGATTAAACTCGATAGTCTCACCCGGCATCAATTTGAAAATATTTTGATAAACCGTTCCCGGCGCCGGAACATATCCAAGAATAAAATAATCCCTGACATTATCTGCTTCATGTTTTAATTCAATACTATTTTTTTCGAAATATTTTATCAGTGCTTTTATTTCAGAAGCAAAAGCCAGCCGCCTTCCGTCGTGAAAGTAAAAAAGGGGCTTAATCCCGAAAAAATCTCTAGAAAGATAGAGTTTGCCGTTTTTGGGGTCATAAATTGCGCAAGCCCACATGCCGCGCATTTTTTTGAATATCTCCGGACCGTAGATATCATAGCCGTTTAAAATTACTTCCGTGTCTGAATCGCTTTTGAATCGGCAACCCTGGGCATACAAATCTTTCTTTAGTTCCTGGAAGTTATAAATTTCTCCGTTATAAACAATAATGGTATTTCCCTCTGACCTCATGGGCTGATGCCCGGCCGAACTTAAGTCAATAATCGCCAACCGTCTATTGCCGAGAGTGATTTTGTCATCGGAAAAAATACCCCAATCATCGGGTCCGCGATGAGCAATCGAATCGGCCATTTCTCTACCGAGACTATAGTCGTTTGAATTAAAGCCAATGATTCCGCACATACGAAGCGAGTATCTTACCTCAACGACAGGTTAACAGAAAAACAATAAATCAGCAATTTAAATGTATAGTATTAACCCAGATTGTTTATAGTTCTGTATAATTAGTAAATGAGCAAATTATTGAAATTCTAACGAATTTTAGTCTTGGCGGCAAATTCTTTGTTCCTTCAAATTCACAAAAATAAACCCGCTAGAGGTCCAAAAAGGACATGGCGGGGTATTACTTGTGCAATAGGAGCGATGTTGCCATATAGAGTAAGACATTCCACAGGATCCACAATGGCTTGATGCCAGAGCGGACGACTTTGATCATGCTCGGCTCCCAGGTAAACTCGTAAGCGGGAGCACGAACTGATATGTGGAAAATCTCTACGCCAGGCAACTTGATCTGTGCCCACCGAACTAAACGGGGTATGTGATACTCGTCGGAGACAAGTATTACACTTCTTGCGCCAAGTTCGTTAAGCACCAATGCAAGCTTGGTTAATTCATCGTCAGTGTCAACTATGCCGCTTATTTCTTTGGCATTCCTGACACCACCGCTTCTCGCAAGCTCCCGGCGCAAAGTGAGCTCTCGTTCTAGTACTTCACCGCCATAGCATCCTGAAAAAACAAGGTGCTTTGCGCCAGCCTGCATTTGTTGGATAGCTTTTTCCATACAGGCCCTATTTAGGACAGTGAGTCTCTGTTTGTCGTATGCCAAACAAAGACCCGGGACGTAGATTGCATCCACACTACCACCGCGGGGAAGACAATCTTTTAAACGCAACATCGTTCCACCTCCCCTCTTCGGTTTTGAACGTTCTATCTAGTAGCCACAATGGCACCTAGTTTCACATGTATTATAACATAATATAGATATATCAGTCAACCATTTGTACTGGCAGGGTACATCAGAGATGTTACCGATGTATTTCATCTTTTGCATTAATAATGGCTTGAAAGTTGATTCTTTGCATTATATGCTGTTAAATAAGATAGTGGCAAAAGATGGTAAAAACATAGCTCTAATAACGGGCATAACTGGCCAAGACGGTTCCTATTTGGCTGAATTGTTGCTGTCCAAGGGTTATCGGGTGCACGGAATAATAAGGCGATCATCGAGTTTTAACACCAGCAGGATAAACCATATTTACAAAGATCCGCACATATTAAACAATAAGTTTTTTCTTCACTATGGCGACTTAGCAGACTCAAATACTGTAAGAAAATTAATTTATGATATCCAGCCATCAGAAATTTACAATCTGGGCGCTCAATCTCATGTCAGGGTTTCTTTTGACACGCCGGAGTACACTTCTAATATATGCGGCTTGGGAAGTTTGAGAATACTGGAAGCAATAAAAGACTATCAAAAAGATACCGGCAGAAAAGTTAAATTTTACCAAGCTTCCAGTTCGGAAATGTTTGGTTCTACCCCACCGCCACAAAATGAAAAATCGGCATTCCATCCGCGCAGTCCCTATGCCTGTTCAAAGGTATTCGCCTATTACGCGACAATTAATTATCGCGAAGCATATGATATTTTTGCTGTAAACGGCATACTTTTTAACCACGAAAGTCCGCGGCGCGGGGAAACTTTTGTTACCAGAAAAATTACCAGAGGAATTGCCAGGATTTTAGCTGGCTTAGAAAATAAAATTTATTTGGGCAACTTAAGCGCCCGCCGAGACTGGGGATATGCACCGGAATACATGGAAGCTGCCTATCTGATGATGCAGCAAGAGAAACCCGATGATTATGTGATCGGCACCGGCCAGAGCCATTCAATTAAGGAATTCGTTGACGCCGCTTTTAAGGAGGCTAACATAAAAAACGCCGCCAAATATATAGAAATTGACAAAAGATACTACAGGCCAACCGAAGTAGCCAATTTAATTGCCGACACCAGAAAGGCCAGGAAGGAGCTGAAATGGGAGGCAAAAACCGGCTTTGATAAGTTGATAAAAATAATGGTAAATGCCGATATTGAACTTCTAAAAAAAAGTGAGCAAAAAGATTGATTTAAAAAAAGATAAGATTTTAGTTACCGGTGGAGCCGGCTTTTTGGGTTCTTTTGTGGTGAAAGAACTGATGAGAAATGGGGCAAAAACGGAAAATATATTTGTTCCTCGCTCCAAAAAAATAGACCTCAGGGAAATAAAGAATTGCCGAAAGGTTATAAGGGAAAAGGATGTGATTATACACTTGGCGGCTCATGTTGGAGGTATCGGTTTTAACAGAGAAAACCCAGCAGACCTTTTTTATAACAACTTGATAATGGGCGTTCAGTTGATTGAAGCAGCCAAATCGGTAAATATAAAAAAATTTGTAATTGTTGGCACTATTTGCGCCTATCCCAAATTTACCCCAGTGCCCTTCAAAGAAAAGGATCTATGGATAGGCTATCCTGAGGAAACTAATGCATCCTATGGCCTGGCAAAAAAAATATTATTGGTTCAGAGTCAGGCATATAACAGACAGTATGGCTTTAACGGGATATATTTAATGCCGACTAATCTCTACGGCCCGGGCGATAATTTTAATCCAGTTTCTTCCCACTTCATTCCGGCAATTATTAAAAAAATTGCCGATGCCCAGGAAAAAAATAAAAAAGAAATAGAAGTTTGGGGAACCGGCACGGCTACCAGAGAATTTTTGTATGTGGAAGATGCCGCCCTGGGTATCGTCTTGGCAACGATGCTGTATGATGACCCGGAGCCAATAAATTTAGGGAATGGCATTGAAATAAAAATCAAGGATGCCGTCAAAACAATATGCAGATTGATGGGTTTTAAAGGAAAAATAAAATGGAATAGTAGTAAACCAGACGGACAGCCGCGAAGAACACTAGACACCAGCCTGGCGGAAGAAAAATTTGGTTTTAATGCTCTCACCAATTTTGAGAAGGGCCTAAAAAAAACCATAGACTGGTATTTAGATACCGGCCGTAAGAAAAGCCATGGAAAATAATAAATTTCAAATTCCCCGGAAAATGTTTTTAATACTGGCCTGTTTGATTCTTATGACTATCACGGTGCT
This sequence comes from Parcubacteria group bacterium Licking1014_17, assembly GCA_007376485.1. GTDB lineage: Bacteria > Patescibacteriota > Minisyncoccia > 2-02-FULL-40-12 > IGHO2-01-FULL-4-A > VMGJ01. The sequence goes on from VMGJ01000003.1 coordinate 17,953, forward strand.
TGGGGTAAAAAAATACGACGATACCGGTTTTTACTTAAGCGCCATGCAGCAAATTCAGGGCAAGACACCATTGTATTCGGAAAGCCAATATACATTTCAGGTTATTCCGATGTTGAATAATCCGGCAATAATCATAATTGCAGTTCTGGTCGGAAAAATTTTCGGTTCGGAATTGTTTGGATTATTCCTGACCAACCTGATTTTTTATATAGCGACGGCAATGATTTTTTACAACCTGGCTCTGGTTATTTTTAGCGACAGAAAGCGCGCCTTATTAGCGTCTATTTTTTGGGCAGGCAATAATGTTATACTCCGTTTCGGCATTGGTGCATACCTTGTTGATATGGGCGGCTGGCTTTTTTATATAGCGGTTCTTTATTTGGCGGTCAGATTTTATCGCTCCCAAGAAAGCAAGTTCGCTATTATGTGCGGCCTAGTTGCGGCGATTGGACTTTTCTTCAAAGAAAGCGGTGGAATCGGTATTTTGTCTCTGATAACTTTCATATTGTTATCTCCTCAGTCAATAAGAAATAAAATTATTTTAATAATAAAGTCCTGCCTATTTTTTATAATTAATATTGCGTATCATTTCTGGGCATACTTTACCCATGGTTATCTTTATTTCAATCGTTATGAAACAGTTTTGACGAATTTTGCCCCTCATCAAAAATTAATAAATATAACGAAAACAGCCGGATATCTTTTTTCAATCGGCTGGTTTTTGGGCTTGATCGGTTTTTTTGACGGCATAAACAAAAAAATAGAAAATATTCCGGACTACAGAAAGATTTTTTATGGATTACTGCCTCCGGCAATGATATTTTTAGCTTATCCGGCGTATGATATAAGAGTGATTTCGGTAACTATTCCGCTTTTATCTATAATGGCAGCGGCTGGTCTTACCCGGTTTAAATCCAAGTATTTTACTTATTCCATAATAACTTTATATGTCATACTTAATTTCCTGATAGCTATTAAATTAAGTCACCCAAAAATTTAGCAATCAAAATGACGAAAAATGAAAAGATCAAAGAGCAGTTTGATAGATTAGCCGACAAAAGGGATTACTGGAAAAATAAAAATCGTTTCTATTACAGCGTTCTTGAAAGTTTCGTCTCTTTTTTGGTGCCTCAAAATAAACGAGTGCTTGAAGTTGGTTGCGGGACCGGCGATCTTCTGGCAAAATTAAGGCCGAGCCATGGCGTGGGTATAGATATAAGCTCGAGAATGGTTGAAATAGCGCGCAGAAAATACCCAGATGGGAATTTGGCTTTCCGGGTAAAAAATGTATCTGAATTATCGGAGAAATTCGATTATATCGTGGTATCGGATACAATCGGTTATTTGGATGATGTTGAGGATTTTTTTAGGCAACTACGAAAACTCATTGAGCCGAACGTACGAGTGGTAATTACCCAATACAGCCAATTATGGGAACCAGTGTTTAATTTGGCATCAGTTGTCAGGATGAGAATGCCTTCGCCAGACCAGAATTGGCTGTCAAAAAATGATATAGAAAATTTTTTGAGTATCGCCGGGCTTGAAGTTATTAAAAAAGGATCAAAAATTCTCATCCCAAAATACATCCCACTTTTATCGAAAATATCCAATAGATACCTCGTAAATTTGCCAATTTTTAAGTCTCTCGGAACGGTAAATTATTTCGTTGCCAGACCGGTCTTGTTCAACAAAATACCCAATCCCTCGGTTTCGATAATAGTTCCGGCACGTAATGAAGTCGGAACAATAATAGACATAGTTAACGAATTGCCGCAAATCGGGAAAAATACTGAAATTATTTTTATCGAGGGTCATTCTACCGACAACACGCTCGATGAGATAAAAAAAGCTTTAGCCATCAAAATTCAGGGTAAATCAATACGCTATGCGGTCCAGGATGGCAAGGGCAAGGGCGATGCTGTCAGAAAGGGTTTTGATATGGCTACCGGCGATATATTGGTAATTTACGATGCCGATATGACCGTCCCGCCAAAGGAAGTAGAAAAATTTTACAGGCTGATAGCTGAAGGATGCTGTGATTTTGCCAATGGTTCCAGGTTGGTTTACCCAATGGAAAAGCAATCAATGAGAACCCTAAACTACATTGGTAATAAATTTTTCAGCATTGTATTCAGCTGGCTTTTGGAACAGAAGATAAAGGATACTCTTTGCGGTACCAAGGCGCTTTGGAAAAGAGACTACGAGGAAATAAAGAGAAACAGAAAATTTTTCGGCAATTTCGATCCATTCGGAGATTTTGACCTGCTTTTCGGCGCGGCAAAGATAAACTTAAAAATTATAGATGTGCCTGTCCATTATCGCGATAGAAAGTACGGCGCCACCAATATCAGTCGGTGGAAGCATGGGTGGTTATTGCTGAAAATGGCTTTTTTTGCCATGAAAAAAATTAAATTTATCTAATATGGAAAGTAGGGATCATTTTGATGCCATAGCCGCAGATTATGATTTTTGGAAAAAAAAGAATTGGTATTACTATGAAAATCTAAAGAAGATTTTCATAGTAATAATTCCCGAGGGATCAAAAGTACTCGAGATAGGTTGTGGTACGGGCGACATCTTGGCGTCGCTTAAGCCACAACAAGGGTTAGGAATCGACATCAGTTACAAAATGGTAGAACTAGCCAACTTGAAATATAAATCCAATAAAAATTTATCTTTCGAAGCAAGGGATATAACAAAGACAAATGAATTGTTGAATTATCCCTACATTTTAATGGTTGATGTCCTGGAGCACATAGAGAATCTGCAAGACTTTTTCCGACATCTGAATAAAATTACATTAAGCGCTTCAAAAATAATAATCTCCGTGGCGAATCCTTTATGGGAACCTATTCTTTCAATCGCTGAAAAATTAAAACTAAAAATGCCCGAAGGACCTCACAAAAGGTGGCGATTAAGTGATTTAGAAAATTGGTTTAAAAATTCGGGGTTTTCTATCGTTGATACAAATTATCGCCTATTGATTCCCAAAAAAATACCGGCAGCGGACTTTATAAACGCGCGTTTCTATAAACTATCCCTACTGAACCGGCTGGGAATGATCAAATATTGGATATTGAAAAAAAACATTCACTAGGAAAGAAATTTTTCTACTTTTCCGAGGCAGAGACTGACACTATTGTGTTGTTTTTTAAAAACAAAAATAATAATGTCCCAAATATTATTATGCCTATAATCCCAAACATAAGATTAATGGCACCCGGCTGATCTTGGTATTTAATTTCAACGATACCCGAACCCTCAGGAATTAAAACACCAAGATATGTAACGTTGCCCAAAAAAGTTTTCAAAGGTTGTGATGGTGGTACATTGCCATCGCCCCAAAATGCTTTCCAGTATTTATCATATGTTACTGGGAGAATCAGTATGCCTGGTAAATCGTTATTTTTGATTTCAATCAATCTGTATCCATCGTCCTTTTTCAAAATTTTAAGTTGCGGAAAATGTTTTGAAATCGTTTCTTGGTTTTTCAAAACCGGTTCGGTTACTATGGCGAATTCATTGGGATTCCAGTTTGAACTAAAGAAATAAGAAAGCGCTTCATTTCTTTCCGTGATTAATTTTTCCTTACGGACAAAAGTATATTCCGGATAGTTGGTTTTTCGCTGCCAGAGAGATAGTCGATCCGCCGTGAATAATTTTTCCCACTCGGGGTTACGGATAATTAGGTCTTCGGAACCTATTACGGTATTAACCCCATTAAGAACGAAGTAGCGGTTAGTAGCCTCCGAAAATTTAATACTCGGCTCGCTCATTCTGAGAGTCCCCAGGTCATTATTTAGATAAGCAACGCTTTTCTTGAATTCATCAAACTTTACGGATGGGTCCAGATTTTTTTCAAAAATAAAACGATGGTAATTAAAAAGATCCGCATAAGAACTATACATGGGGTTACGATAGCCGGTTATCGTGGAAAGTCCTAGTTGCAGAGGGCTGTTCTGGTGTACTCTCGCCCCTTTCGGTGTTTGTATCAATGCAACTCGATCAATTTCCGGATATTTTTTGACCAAGCTTCCAAACTCGGTTTCCGGATAAAATAATTTGCTTGAATTAATGGCAAATGCCACCGGTGCCGCGCGTAAAAATAATCGCGCGAAGGAGGGAATTATCAAACTGAGTACAATCAGAAAAGTGGCAATGCTTTTTACCAGTCCTTGATTTGCCTCGGGGTTTTTACGGCTCAAAATAAACATCCCTAGCAAAAAAATCGCCGAGCTCGCGGAAATATAAATTGCTTCAATTAATATCTGGCGATGGCGAAGGTATCTGAAAACTGCAAAAACTGGAATAAAGACCACCATATATAACAAGGCGACCCCAATAATCCACTGAGCTCTTTTGCTTAATTGAAACTCCCCCCTTATTAGACTTCGCAAGGCATAGACGGTGGCAAAACTACCAAGCAAAAAAAACAAACCGGACGCGCGTATTGAAGTTTCTTCCCTAAAAGGACTGCCGATAATAACACTCAGAATAAATTGGGTAATTCCGGTAAAATACAGAAGCCAAAAAAGAACCATCGTTGTGTAACCGCGATACCGTCTCCAAAATACATAAATACCGATGAAAAACAGAATCAAAAAAACTGGACCGGGGCTGAATACGCCGGCTGTGTTAGATCCATAAAGACCATAAAATTGTGAATTCCCGAAAAGAACACTGGTCAACTTGCGGTGGAATTTAATCGGTTCGTAGCCAATCCATCCCAAGGGATCAAGGGCATAGTCCTTATGCTTTAACAACTCCGAAAGACTGAGATCGATATTTAGCTTGTTTGACACGGAGAGAAACGACAAATGCCTTTCCAGAGAAAAATTTAAAACCAAAGCGGTCGCTCCAAACAAAATTCCAGTGACTATCAGCATAACCAAATACCTCTTTTTTTCGGCGGCAAAAAAATAGCCGACCCCCAATAATACAAAACATAAGCCAGCATACAAGTACAACTGGAAAAAGGCGGAAAGTAAAATACAAAAAAATCCGGCTGTTGCCAGAAAAATAAACAGCCTTTTTCTGAAATAAAAATAAAACTGCACCATTCCTAACGTCGCCATTTCGTAACCGATAAGCGACATATTGTAGGCATCACCAAGAAAAAAATAAGAACACGTAATAGATAAAAATCCGAAAATAACAGAATAAAATATCTCAAATTTTAGAGAACGGGCTATCAGATAACCCAAGGTAAAACTGATAAATAAGTATGCCAGCGCGGAAAAATTGGCACTTGAAGTAGTTGGTAAAAATTTATTGAAAAGACGGGTTAAGGTATGGGCATTACCGGTATATCCCGCCGTAATCGGATAGCCGTTCATCACTCTTTCCGTATACGAATTCTGGTAGGAATTTTTGGCAAGATAATCAATTTCACCGGCAATGAAATTGCTCTCAAAAATATAATCACCATCGCGCTCTTGGCTGCAATTCACCGGAGGATTCAACGACGACCAGGGATAATAACCTCGGCAATAAATCTGATCCACCGGCAAAAATGTTTTGCCGGTTAGGTGCAAAACCGTACCAAACAGAGACAAAACAACAGCAAATAAAAATAAAAAAATAATTTCTTTTCTATACATTCAGGTTTTTTCTTAGGCGGAATATGTATTTTATGGTTCTCCATATGGTTTTCAGCCGCCCCCTGAAACTTGGTGCCGATTTAGAGGTACCGTGCATCCTCTTTCCAAATTCAACCAGAAAATCTATAATTTCATATTTTTTCGATTTGGCTATGTATAACAAGTAAAGATCCAGTGAAAAATCCGATGGCGGCTTGGAAAGGTAGGCGACAAATTCACGTCCGAAAAGTTTCGGCTGGGCGTTAATCTCCCTAAAAATCCTGCCAAGAACTATTGAAGAGATAGTCGACATGCCACCAGTCAGAACAGACTCCAAAAATCTCCTCTCAATACGACGGCCTTTGATGATGCATTTTTTTCCATCCCGAATGTTTTGTAAATATAACTCATAGGCCCTAAAAACATCTGCCGGATCGGTTTGAAGGTCGGCGTGTGTCCAGCAGATAACATCACCGATAGCGGCTGAAACGCCCGACATGATGGCGCTGCCATAGCCTTTATTAACATCGTAACTCACCGCTTTCATGAACGGGAATCTGCCTGATGCCTCCGCCTCTTTAAGACAAACTCCTGTTTGATCTTTTGATCCGTCATTTACGCAAACAAGTTCAAAATTACGGTTCTTAACAAATTTCAAAAACTCATTTAACACCAGTAACACGTTTTTCTCCTCATTATAAAACGGTATGACTATTGAAAATTTCATTTTTTGTTCAGTTTAAAATAATTACTCCAGTATTCATATGTTTTCAGCTCAAACGGCGTGCCCCAGCAAAGAAATTTATCCACGTTGAAGATATTTACCTTTAGATTGTTACCAATGGCAACGTTCATGCACTCATCAAGGGAAAATTCCGGCCCGCTTTTTATATTCTCTCTAATCATTTGCTCAATATTGTCAAAACACAATTTGGCCCTTCTAAACGTAAAGTGGCCGACGACGGCATGGTCCTCAAGTGGTGAATTGCTTATAGGTGTTTTATAGAAAACCCTGACTACGCGGCCACTCTTTATTTTTATCCACCCATAGGAGGTTGGACTAATTTCCATGGGAGGATAATGGTTGAAAGACCACACCAACACATCTGACCTTTTTATTGTGCTATCAAATTTAAATTTGTCATATATCACGCCGCTATCGCAAGTGCCTACGGTTAATATTGATTCAGGATCAATGAGTTTTTTTGCAGCGAGACAGCTATGGGCTTGACCCTTTAATTCTCCTTTTTGAATTGCAATTTTTGATTTTGGATAATACCGCTTCAGAACCTTATCCAGAGAAAATTCATTGACTTGTTTTTCTGAAACGATAAAAACCAAATCATCGGCTCGGGGCAGACACCGGGTAGCCGCTACGATCATCGGCACGCCGTCAACGGAGATCAGGGGCTTGAGAACATGATAACCGGCATCGCTGAATCTTTTGCCTAAGCCGGCTACCAAGACAAGGTTTGTTTTTGTTTTTTTACCGCTCATTGTTATTGTTCAGAAAAAATTCGGACCAATACAGATAATCCCGCAAATCGCTAGGCGTCCCCCATTGGCAGAAATAATTTATCGGATAGATACCGCAATTCAAACCATCTTTGATCATCTCGTTATAAACCATGCTTACGTAATATTCGCCGTTTATTTTTTGTTTTTTATTCACTAGTTTCATAAAATACTTTTTCATCATTGCGCCTGATTTAAAATAATAAGCACCGCAGGAATGCCAGGAATCAAATTTGTTCGGAGTAAAAGAATGTTTTTCCATTATTTCAAGAATTCGGCCTGACGGTTCTGATTTTACGCCAGCGTAGAAATTATACCTAAGAAGGTGAGGATGAAAACCGGTATAACAGACAACGGCACCATCCAAATTGTCAAAAACAATTTTTCTCTTGAAATGACCAAAATCCCAATGCATATTGAAGTCGCAATAATTAACAATAGCCGGTTCTTCGTCGGCAATATTTTTGAAGCATTCGACAATACTTGATACTGGACCGGAGTTTTTATAATCAATTAACTGGATTTTGCCGCTCGGACATACTTTTTTAAGAATTTTTTCCAAATTAAAATTTCTTGCGTGGATTTTGTTGCAGATGAATAAAAAGTTTTTCTCACCCGGAAAAAGACGAATGACGTGTTCTATCATGCACGCGTCGTCAATTTTAATCAGAGGCTTGGGTTTCTTATAGCCCGCCCTGATAAACCTCTCACTCAAACCTGCCATTGGTATAATAATCTGCATAATTTTAGCCGGCCAAGATCCCGGATAGCGTTATCTTCTTAAATCCAAGTTCTTTGTTAATTATTATTGTACGTATGCCTAGTTTTCTTGCGCCAGCGACGTCGCGTTTGCGATTATCACCCACCATCACTACCTGACTTGGCTTAAGCCCACATTTTTTTAGCGCAACCCTAAAAATAGCCGCCGAGGGCTTATCACCACCAGCTTCTTCCGAAGTAACCACAAAATCAACGAATCTATCCAGAGCCAATTTTGAAATTTTTTCAAACTGCACTCTGGCTGTCAGGTCGGTGATAACCACCGTCTTCAGTCCAGCCTTTTTTATTGACCGTAAAAATTCCAGGATTCTAGGACGCAGGTGGATTTTATCCATGAAGGATTTCCAGAATACGGCTTCGGCCCGCATAACAATTGTTATAGGAGTCAAGTTGGTTAACTCCTCTAAACAACCCTGAATATATAGAAACCTTGAATGACTTGAGGCCAGTCCTTTAAGATTAGAATGCGTTTTTTTTCTAGCCCTATTATAAGCTGTGGCTATTTTTTTCTGCGGAATATTTAATTTGCCGCTTAAATAATCAAACACCGCTTTTCTTCCGGCCGCATCGCACTCAGCGTAAGAATATAAGGTGTCATCTATATCTATAAAAATTCCATTGATTTTTTTTAATCCCATAAATTTCCAAACTTAAGGTCAACCATCACGGCATCTGGAGTGTATTTTAGCTTTTTCAGCTTGCGCCGGTATTTCAAAATGTCATCCGGCCGCCCCCAGCGATCCGGCGAAACCAAACAGGTTTTAAATCCTGATATTTTATTGATAATTTTCTTATCGAGTGGCAACGTTGTATTTGTGTCAATCCAGAGCCAGTCTAATTTACTTTTTTGTTTTATCGCCATTTCAACGGGTTCGTCTTCGCTATAACGCACGGCGATTTGCCTTATTCCGCTACGAACGGCACGGTATAAATATGGAAATTCAACGTCCAAAAGAAAATATTTGCTTTTGGAAATCTTGTGTTTTTGTGCGAGTTTTATACATGTTTGTTCTATACCTGATTCCTTGATGTTGAAAATCAAAAAAGCATGCTCAAAGTTCTTTAAATATTCATCCAAATCATCACCGTCTCCCGGTTCGTGATTTAAATAAACCTTTCCGCTTCGATTATCATGTCTAACATCAATTTCCACGCCCCAGTTTCCCGGTACTTTAGCCAAGTCTGCGATTTTATTGATTCGATGCGCTATTTTTATCATTTTAATATTGCGTATTTATTCTTCCTATATTTTTCCTGGCGCATATTCCGAATTTTTTTCACTTCGCTCGCGGAAAGAAAGTTTGGCGTTTTCCCCAGTTTTGAAATTGAATCAAGTATGTAATTATGCGCTGAATATAATTCAAAAAATAATTCTTTTCGCTCCAGGGCAATATCCATCTTATTCTTTGTGAAAAACACGACAGAATCCGGAAAAAGATGATTATTAACATCACATCTCTCTTTTAACACTTTAAAGGGAACTATGCCATTTTTCTCCAGATATTTTTTTGCATATAAATCAGTGATCATCATTAAATCAAGAGCTTTTTGAGCGCTATTGTGATGTGTTATTAACCCATGATTTTGTAAAACTATAACCGATGGCAATGTTTTGTTTTTACGAATGGCCTTTTTTAACTCTCGGCCTATATCGGCCCCCGGCCGCCTGAATCGCAAGAACAAGAAAGGTAACTTTATTATTTTTCTTAATTCCTGCTCGCCATTCTTCATACAGCTGAAAACATTAATAGACACCGAGTGTGCATGAATAACATATTTAGAATCAATCAGAACATGTAGGAACGTTTCTATTGAAGGGGTGCTGGAATCACCGTTAGCGACAACGATCATATCTGGTGAGTTTTTAACCTTGATGTAACCGTAATTTTTCCTAATATCGCGCAGGCAAAAACCCGATGCCTTAATAACAATATGGCCGTTAGTTTTTATGGATACATTTCCACCCGGACCCTGAACCAGATCCGGCAAGCTCCCAATGTATTTTGAGATTCTAAGAAAATGTTGCATTTTTACCATTATAAAAGTTATAGAGATAATTTATAAAGAATATCTGATGTACACCCATAAGTCCCGATTCAAACTTGGGGCTACCCTCAACAAGATCATTCAGGTTTGGATAAAGCGAATAGGCAACCTTTTCAATTTCAGCCGAATCAACATCACCTTGAATGCATAATTGCTGATAATCAATGGAATGATATTTGTGTTCGATTTCTAATCTCAGAAGTTTAAGTTCCGCTACGAGGGCGTCTATTTTAATCGAGTTCTTTAGTAAATATCCTAAGGACAAAAAACCGTTTTTGTCGGTAGTGTAATGAATTGACCAGTCGGCAAATTGTTTTTGAGGATGGATAAATTTTTCCGCATCGGGACGGCGTTTTTCAATTTGTGCGCTAACTGTCTGGGCTTGATATTTTCTTTCTTTCTGATCACGTAAAATCTTCCATTTCATCCGCAATACCTCGTCTGCTTCCATGTATATTTTAAGATCTGGGAGATTTCTCATTTTATCCAGCAAAAAGGTCATCAGACCCTGAAAAACGATGAATTTATTTGGGTGTATTTTAATAGGATCCGTAAATTTCCCGGAATCATGGTCGTAACAGACACGATCTATAATTTCCCCGCGCATCAACGTTTCCGCATGTTCGTAATCCGTATGGATATAATTACCCCTGGGGGTCCAAATGTGTGATGTCTTGCCAATGCGGATCGCTACGTTCCCACCTATGAACATCGTCGCCGTTAATGACGACAGTTTTATTATCGCCGGTAATTTTTTTAAGCGTGTCGACGAGCGTTGACTTGCCCACGCCTGAGTCTCCAGCTATTGCGATAAGAAAACGCTCTCTGGTCTTTTGAAAAATCTGGTTGCTTTGCATTCCCATCTTATAGGACCAAGCTAGTAGGACGGCCACGGAAATTTCTAGAGCTGTGAAAAAAATATTTTCCACGATAAATCCTTTGTTCCCGAGAATTTCAAACAAAGTTAGACCGCGCAGAAATGAAGGTACCACTGATCTCAAGCTTTCAAATACATCTGAATTTTTCGTGAATGAGAAGAAAAGAATGAAAAAAACATTTACTACGGCAAAACTTATGATCGGCGCTTTTTTAAATTTAATAATAAAGAAAACTAAAAACGGAAGCGCCCAGTAATACCATCCGGGCATGGGAGGAACCAGCACAATAAGCGCAGTATAGGTCAAACCAATGGCTAATATAAGTGAGTCTGAATTTAATTTCTTATAAGAGCCAAATTTGTATATTATCAGAAGAATTGCAGCTGGAACGACAAATAGCGTTACGTCTCTAAAATAGAAGGGTATAGCCAGAGAAAATATCCTTTGCTGTTCCGGATTATTGAAAACCATGTTTAAAAATCCACCTGAAAGTAAATATGGATTCAAAGCCACAAAAGTTAGAAATGAAGCTACCAAATATGATGCCATTTTGGAAAAGCGAACCCCGTTCCGGTAGAGATAGATCAGGTAAAATGGCAAAGCAGCAATGACGTGTGTTTTTGCCGCAATGCCCAAGCCAAGAATAATAAAAGATAGCAGCTGTTTTTTTCGCACCAAAAAAATTATGGAGAGCATGAGAAGCGCCGTCGGTATGACGTCTAGTTGGCCATGGAAGTAGTTTATGAAAAATAAAATCGGCGAAGCATAATAAATCCACAAAATCTTTTTTCCATGGGTCGGAAGCAACGAGCACAAAGATAAGTAGATCAAAACATCAAAAACTAAAATGGGAACCCTCAAAAGAAAAAGCTCCAAATTCAGATTATTGAGCCAGTCAAATGGCAATAATTGTTTAGCTGCAATTAGCGGCAATCCCTCAAAAATAAGCATGCCTGAAGGATATGGAAATGGCGTCACAGACAAGGCGTTGAAATATTCGTATGGGTTTTTAAAGGTGGCCGCAAAATAATTAATGAAAGGTATAAACCCATTTATTATATAGTGCGAGCCAAATAAAGTTCCGCTAATCAACTTGATTGCGGAAATAATCCAAAAAGAAATACCAAGATAAGGAACAAATTTCAAAACCCTATCTCGGGATGCATGATTAAAAATCAGATATTTGAGCCCGAAGAAATTACTCAAGGTGGAAAAGCAAATTCCGAAAATATTGGCTATAAGAGGGTGCAGTCCGAATTTGACAAGCACACCCAAAACAACAACACTTAGGACCAGGGATGAAATATAAACTCCTGTATAAAGAATTAATTCAGTGGCTCTGCGTTTAATTACGGGCTGAAATGTCCATCTTCTATTGAGTAGGTATCCAAAAACTAAGCCACTGACATATCCGACAACCGTAGCCAAATAGTAATTGACAGAAAAAATTTGAAGGAGCAAAAAAAATAGCCCGTAATTAATAACAGTGCTTAAAGATCCAACAACAATAAACCTAGTAAATTGATTGTTTTTTAAACGCATAAACGTCCCAATCGGGCTCATGTCCGAATCAGTTTATGATCTTATTTTCTCGGATGAATTTCTTTATTTCTTCCGGCGAAAGAAGAGATTTGTGCGAATAATGTGCTTTGTGGTTGGTCTTGCCTGGTCTTCCAATTTTATAACGGGGCAATTTTTGATATGGAGCGAGTTGCGGAAGAATCACCAGCATATCTTTAGTCTCTATAATATTGCCAGATTCGTGCTCGGCAAAAAGACTTTCGTGTATTTTTTCACCTGCTCTCATACCGGTAAGAATAACCTTAGGTCTATTTTTAAGACCACGGATTTTTACATATTCATCAATCAGTGAATTAGCTAAATCTTCTATTTTAACAGCCTTCATTTTGAAGACAAAAATTTCGCCTCCTTGCATTAAGTGAGTTGCATTGACTATTAGCTCAACGGCTTTATTCATTGGCATGAAAAATCTGGTTATCTCAGGCGAAGTAACAAAAACAGGTCCGCCTTTTTTAATTTGATCTAAAAACAAAGGGATCACAGAACCATTAGACATTATAACATTGCCAAATCTAACACTAGAAAAAACTGGAAATTTGCGCCCCTTATGAAAATTAGCGGCCGTAATTATTTTTTCTCCCAGTAGTTTTGAAGCGCCTAGCGTTCCCGTCGGATTCACGGCTTTGTCGGTACTAATATACACAACTCTCTCTACATTGTTATGGATAGCAGCATCGATAACATTTTGAGTTCCCAATACATTAACCTTAACTGCTTCAAACGGATTGTATTCACAAAATGGTACATGCTTGTAGGCTGCTGTGTGATAAATGATATTTACTCCCTCAGCCGATCTTCTAATACGATCGGCATCGCGTACATCACCAAGAATAAATCTAAATTTTTCGTCTCTTGTTTTTTTATCTAGACTCTGCTCGAATTTAAAAAGAGAGAATTCGTGAATATCTAATATTCTTATTGCCTTTGGTTTATATTTTAAGACTTCTAATGCAAGTGCGCCACCAATAGAACCGGCTCCCCCAGTTATAAGTATATTCTTGCCTTTTATGATTTTTTTAGCATCCTTAACCATTTGTTGTGGAATTTATTTCTGTTTCTATAGATAATTTCGGCATTTATAAAGTCATTAATATCGTCCAGATCCAACGATTGCCATCTGTCCATGATATATGGCCTAATCCTCGCTTTTAAAAAAGAACGCGTTTTTATAAAAACCTCGCGCGATATCAGATATATTGCAGAGCCATTGAGTCGGTATGTAGCCTGCAATGATTGTCTGTTGGTCTTTCTTATCCAATTCTTATTAAACAAAATATCAATAAAACCATCCTTGATCCCATAAAGCAATTGTTCCGTCGAACACATAGAGACTACTCCATCACAATCACCACTATTTAAAATATTTATACAATTGTCAATATCTCTGGAGGTTCTAAGCGGCGAGGTTGTCTGAAGCAATAAAATGTAATCTGGAATATAATTCTCGTCCCTTTTCAGTTTTTCTATAAGATGAAGGATTGTATCAACAATAGGACTGGAGTCGGTTGCTAACTCCTTTGGCCTCAAAAATGGCACCTCAGCATTAAAGCGCCTCGCTATCTTGGCATACTCCTCACTATCTGTTGAAACAATCAGCCTATCTATGTGCCTAGATTTTAACGCCTCACTAATGGTGTAATAAATAAGTGGCTTACCGCAAAAACTTTTTATATTCTTATCTTTTATCCCCTTACTGCCACTACGGGCGGGAATAATTGCCAGAACTTTTTTATTCTTTACCATAATTCTAGTTATATTTCTGGAAAACGCCTTTCACTGTCGGTCCTATAAGTTCTTTTTCCAATTTGTCATCGGAGATAGCCACAGCCAGCTTGGATAGCGCCTGATCGAAAACTTTCAATGTATCCGAAATTTCCTTTCTCTTGTGTGAAAAGGAGACGGCGAAATAACCCTGGAACAAAATATTTCTACTGACAATTTCCTGCAGAAAAACAGTTCTTATCAACGCTGAAGATTCACCCTTCTTGTCAAAAAAACCCATGCTCAGGTTCGGCGGAAACCCAAATACCTTGACGTGATTTTCTATGCCGCGTTTAGCAATCAATTTTTGCAGGCCATTCTGAAGGAGTTTGCCCATTTTCCAAAAATGGTCGGTAACACGTTTATTCTTCATTTCTTCTATAGTCGCCATACCTGCGGCCAAAGAAATAGTTTCGGCGCCATGGGTGGTTGAGATAAGAAAAACTTTCGGCGATTTTTTCTGAATTATTCCCCCAAGTTCCATTATATCTCTGCGTCCGGCAAGTACGGCCAAAGAATAGCCATTGGCAATGCCCTTCCCATATGTTGAGAGGTCTGGTTTTATGCCAAAATATTTTTGAGCACCGCCTAATCCCCATCTGAATCCGGTTATCATTTCATCAAGAATAAAAACAGCTCTGTTGGCATGGCATAAGTTCTGTACGGATTTGAGAAAATTATCCCGGGGCGGTTCTGAGGTGGCTGCCTCCATGATTACGCAAGCAATTTTGTTTCTATAGTCGTTGAAAAGTTTTTCTAAAGTACTAATGTCGTTATACCTGAAACATAGGGTGAGTTTTCTAATTTCCTCCGGGACGCCACTGTCACAGGCCGTGGTTCCGATAAACCAATCGTCATAACTGAAGAAAGGGTGGTCTTTGCAAAATGCGATATATTTTCTGCCCGTGTGGGCGCGGGCAAGCTTTATTGCGGCCGTGGTTACGGTTGATCCATTTTTGGCAAATTTTACCATCTGTGTAGCCGGCAACACTTTTATCAGGTAATCGGCAAGTTCAAATTCAATCGCATGGGGACGACCAAAGTTAGTACCTTCTTTCATTTGTCTTGAAACGGCATCGTTGACTTTTTTATAACAGTGGCCCAAAGAAACAGAACGCAAACCCATGCACCAGTCCAGATATTTCTTTCCGTTTTCGTCCCAGACATAAGCACCGGCTCCTTTAATAATTACCTTCGGAGCATTTGCGGGAAACTGATCATCACCCTTGGAATAAGTATGCGCCGCACCGGGAATAAGCCGATGTCGTTTATCAATAAGTTTTTTTAACTTTGATTTGTTCATAGCGACCATTATAAAGCGGTCCAGCCGCCATCCACAATAAGATTATGACCAGTAACATAGCTTGAAGCATCAGACATTAGGAATATTAACGCTCCACATATGTCGCCTGTTTTAGCCATACGGCCCAATGGTGTTTTTTTTGAATAATTTTCCACGAATTTTTTATCTTGTCCGGCGTATATTCCTCCCGGAGTTATGGTATTGGCTCTTACACCATACCTGCCGAAAGTCGTTGCCAGATAACGTGTAAAATTAATCAGTCCCCCTTTCTGGAAACAATAATACTCCGGACAATTAATCTTATCATCGGGGTAAATTGACTGATCGGGTCCTACAACACCATAAATTGAAGCGATATTTATCACGCAACCGCTTCTTTGTTTTTTCATAATTTCCAAAGTTTTTTGAGTAATCAGAAAAACACCGTTAATATTTACATCAGTTGTTTTCTTGAAATCGTCTAGGTCTCGCTTTAAAAAATCGGAAACAGGAGCTCGGAGAACGGCATTATTAACTAAGCCATCAATGCGGCCGAATTTTTCAAGGAAATTACGTAAACAACTTTGAACAGATTCCGGTTTGGTTATATCCAATTTGAGCATTGCGACCTGGCGATCGTATTTACTGAATTTACTTCTTGCTTTTGAAAGTAATTTGGGATCAATATCGGCGATACCCACATTTGCGCCGCTTTCAAGGAGAGCTTCGGCGAAAACAACGCCCAAAAGACCTGCCCCGCCAGTTACAATAATGCTTTTATCTTTGAGTAAAAACGATTTCTGGTTAAACATATAGGCGTTTATTATAGCATTTTAAATAGCTCTCGGCAAATATACTTAACATCATCCTTGGAAATACCAATGTAAAAAGGAAGTGCGATTGAACCGTTGCTTATTTTCTCAGAAACCGGAAAATCGCCGCGCTTGAAATTAAAACTTTTCCTATAAAAACTGAACAGATGAATCGACGGAAAGTAAGTTTTGGCATGAACCCCCGCCTTGTCCAGATTTTTTATTATCTCATCCCTTTGCTTGCGATTTTTGTTGACGGTTATCACATATACAAACCAAGAATGATCCCTGCCGGGACCGATTACTGGCGGATTAATGACGTCAGAATCTTTTAGAAATTCGTTGTACCAGCCGGCAATTTCTTTTTTCTTGTTTATCAGAAAATTTATCTTTTTGATTTGTGAAACTCCAAGCGCAGCACTCATTTCATCAAGTCTGTAGTTATATCCGAGATATTTATGATCAAGCCAACCCATGTTTGCCGCCCGACCCTGGTTTCTCAAACTGCAGCACAATGCATGAATGCGCTTATTGTCGGTGACGATAATTCCGCCTTCTCCGGTGGTCATTTGTTTATTTGGATAAAAGGCAAAGACAGCAACGTTGCCAAAAGTTCCGGCTTTTTTTCCGTGATATTTCGCTCCAATACTCTCACAGGCGTCCTCTATTATTTTTAGTTTATATTTCCTCGCAATTTTAATAATGCGGCCCATGTCGGCAGTTTGACCAAAAACATGTACAACTAGAATTGCCTTGGTTTTGGAAGTTATCTTTGATTCTATTTTTTCCGGGTCAATGTTAAAGGTTACAGGCTCAATGTCCACAAAAACTGGCTTGGCACCAACATATAAAATAGCATTTGACGAAGCCACAAAAGAAAATGGGGTCGTAATAACTTCGTCGCCAGCACCGATTCCTATAGTGATTAATGCTAAATGTAGACCGGCCGTACCGCTATTTACGGCACATGCGTGCTCGGTCCCGATAAAATCGGCAAATTTTTTCTCAAATTCAACAACCTTGGGACCGATACTTAAATAAGGAGTGTCTAAAACGCTCAGAACCGACCTTTTGTCGTCTTCGTCTATAAAGGGCCGAGCTATTGGATAGGTTTTTTTCATTTTTTGATTATTGAAAGGCCCGGAATTGACCGAGCCTGAAGGTACTATTTCTTAATTTTCTTTACGACTTTGGCTGGCACGCCGAAAGCTATGACGTTACCAGGAATGTCGTGATTGACAAAGCTAAAGGCGCCAACGACCGAATTTTTGCCGACGGTGACGCCAGGCATTATAACGCTATGGGAACCGATTCTGCAACCGGCCCCGAGCGTTACTCTGCCTTGCTTGTGATCAATGGTGGAAACCGAATAAACGGAACAGTGCGAACCGATTTCTACCCCTTCACCTATCTCAACGCCATGTAAGGCGTTAATGTAGGTAAATGCGCCGATGTCGGTATTTTTTCCCAGCTTTAAATTTTCCGGGTGTTGGACCATCCAGTTCCACTTGGTAAGTCTGCCATGCTTAATTTCTGGCATTTTCCAGTTGTGAAATCTGGGTTTTTGAGTTTTTTTCTCTGTCATGATTCTCCTTTCGTTTATTTCCTATAACACTTTAACAATTCAAATGATTCAGCAAACTTGAAACCCGATTCTGATGCTCTTTTTTCCGCCAAGGCTTTAATTGCCCTCAACGACCGCGGGTGAGGATATGTCATTAATTCGCTTTTGTAAGCTTTCATGGCCTTGATTTTATATTTTAACGTATCGCTTATGTCTTCAAAAACATTTGCCCTAAAAGAGCCCATTCCCCATTCGGTTTCGGATAGTGTTTCATAGGTATAAATTTCTTCAACCGAACATTTCCCTATCGGCCGTGTAGCGACAAGACAGGCTTCATAAACAAGCCGATGATCGAAATGCAAATCATCACGATGAGGAATATAAATTGCTTTTGGCACAAAATTTTTGATTATTTCCTTTATTTTAAAATTAAGATCTTTTTTGGGAATGGAATCTAATTTGGCCGCCGGAAAACCAAGAAAATATTTTTCCGCAACACCTAATACAAAACAGGCTCTTGTGATTTCCTTTTCCTTATTTTTTATATACGCAGCCGTCCATTCCGGTTCATATGCCTGGGTGACAAAACAGACGCGTATTTCGTCGCCCTTACTAGCTCTTTTTTTAATAGTACCGCCGCAACCGAGAACCTCATCGTCGGCATGGGGAGCCACAATTAAGATTTTCATTTATCGTTGGGTTGGATGCTAAATGCCTCAGCAAGATAACATGCCTATAAAAATAGTCAATCGTATTGGAACTAGTAGGTTATGGCCTTTTTGAGCAAATTCGGTGTCAAAGAAAAATTACTAAGTATGCGTGCAATTTTTTCGCCGGTGCCACCTTTGCCATAGGGATTTCTGCAATTTTTGACTTTCCGCAGATATGTTTTGTCAAAAATACATTTTCTGATCGCTGTGACTATTTTTCTTCTATCATGTGGAACGTCAATCACATTAGAGGATCTTTCGCGGCCTTTTTGGCGTATTCCAATATTGACCACCGGAAGGTGAAACACAGAGGTCTCAATGATGCCGCTGGAAGAATTACCAGCCATAACATTGACTAAATTCATCAAACTTAAATAGTCAGTTCTTGGAATACTTTTGTATGTCTTAAGAAAGGGGTATTTGGCGGTATATTTTTCCAATACTTTGATCATGGCTCGCCCGCCGGCATCGGCATTCGGATATATAATTACCGACTGGTAACCCAAAAACACCAATGCTTTCAGGGTTTCTTCCATCTGTTTGCCTGCCATTTTCAGTTCGGTGGTCACTGGATGTTGGATCACAAGAATCGCCGGCTCCGCCGGATTCAAATTATATTTTTTGAAAATTTCATCCGGTGATATCAATTTCTCATCTTGAATAAAATCAAGACCCGGAGCACCAACCATAAAGACCCTGTCTTTTTCTTCGCCCATTTTAATTATCCTTTTCCTGCTGTTCTCTGTAGCAGGAAAATGTATATGAGCAAGCTTTGTTATCGTGTGTCTGATAACTTCATCTACATTTCTGTTCTTATCCCCTCCGTGTATATGGGCAACGGGTATGTTCGAATATACACTAGCAATTGATGAAGCAAACGCTTCAACTCTATCGCCAAGCACTAAAACAACATCGGGTTTAATCTTTTTAAAAGCATCTACCAGGCCCAAAATACCAACACCAACCGATTTGGCCATGCTTTCTGCAGAATCATCCACTGGCGTCATCTTAACCGTCGCATTTATATTAAAGCCATCCTTATTTATTTCTTGAAAAGTTGACCCAAATTCAGACTCCAGGTGCATACCACAGGCCACAATTGCCAAGTCGAGCTTGCTATTTTTAGCGATTGCTTTCATTGTCGAACTCAAAAGACCGTATTCTGCTCGACTACCGGTTACAATGCATATTCTTCTTTTCTTGTTTTTATTTTTCATCATTTTTTACAATATCGGCATCCCAAATAATTATTTTTTTGTCATCTCTTACAATATAGGCGCCCTTATAGGGCCTGGCAAGAGCCCTAATTTTCGCATAGATCAACTCGGGCGCATCTTCGCTTTTTATTTCATTGTCGGAAAATTTTCTCTTTGGAAAAAGAGTTGCCCTTTTTTCATTCTGGGCAATTCTGGGAGCTTTGCCTTCGGTTAGAAGCGGCAAGTATTTTCTTACAAGTTTATGGCCACTGGCAATTACTTTATCATATACATCGCCGGCAAAATCGTTTGCTTCAATAATAAACTTCTCCTGACCTATTATGTCACCGGCATCAACTTTGGTTGACAAGTAAAACATTGATAAACCCGATTTTTTAACACCGCATAGAATGCTGTTTATTATAGGAGCTGGTCCCCGGCCATAGGGCAGAAGGGTGGGATGAAAACCGACAACTCCCTTTGGCGGCAAGTTTAACAATGAGTCCGAGATGATTTGTCGCCAACCACAAGCCACAATTAAATCTGGAGCAAGTTTTTTTATCTTGTCTATATTTTCATTGATATTATCCACTCTTATTATTGGAATTTTGAAACGATTCCATTCTTTAAATGGGACACTATCGTACATAACCGTTTTACTGTCTTCTTTTAAAGTAACTATAGCAACAATTCGAATATCCCTTATTAAAATCGCCGACTCAAGCAACTCAATGCCAAGTTTATTTGCCGACATCCAAATAATTTTCATTTTTTTACCTTTTTGCATATTTCAAAAATCGCTAATTTTAAGCTTTTCATCTTTTCTGACTGGACGTCGGATCTTTCTTCCAATAAATTTCATATATTCTGACGGCGGAACACCATACCCCGGCCTCTTTGCTTCTAAATCATTAGGTTTGATTATGTCGCCGTCTTTTTTGGGTCTGGTGTATACAATGCTTTTTCTTACTAATTTAACAATCTTGAGTTCGCTGAGTGTCGGCTTTTTGTTTGGATTTCCGAGCATAATTTCAACTTCTCTTATGACCTTAATTTTTTCCAGCAATTCTGTCGGATTAGACGAAGCAATGTGATCTGGGCCTTCCATATTTTTGTCCAATGTAAGATGACACTCGTAAAGCGAGGCGCCCAAAGCAACAGAAGCAATTGCAGCTTGATGATCCACAGTGTGATCCGAATAACCGATAGGAATCTTAAAGTTTTTAATCATATTGGGAATTACTGAAAGATTTACTTCTTCGGGCCGACATGGATATTCCGTAGTACAGTGCATGACCGCAATGTGCTTAACGCCGCGTTGATATAAGCACCTAATCGTTCGGCGTATTTCTTCCATTGAAGACATGCCGGTACTGATGATAATCGGTTTCTTGGTTTTTGCTATTTCGTCTAAAAGAATAAAATTATTCAAATCTCCGGAGCCGATTTTATACACCAGAATACCGATTGACTCCAAAAAATTTACACTCTGTCTGCCTCCATGAGGAGTCGATAAAAACATAATTTTTTTGCTCTTGCATCTCTTAATTATTAATTTGTAAAAACTCTCTTTCAGCTCCAATTCCTCGAGCATTGCTAACTGAGTTCGCTTGCGACCGGTATTTTTCATTTGATAAGGTGCCATTTTACTTAGGCCAGTCACAACGTTTTCTGCTCTGAATGTCTGAAATTTGATTGCATTGGCACCGGCTTTTGCTGCTGCATCTACTAGTCTTAGTGCTAAATCCAATTTGCCATTATGATTAACGCCGGCTTCAGCAATGATAAAAACAGGACAATTTGCGCCTATTTTTTTATCACCAATTTTAATGATAGCAGTCATTTATATTAATTTTAGAACAAAATAAAAGAAAAAGTCAATATCAAAAGCAATTTTTGCAGTAAATGACGAAAATATAAAAACCGAGGTTACAATTCAGGAGACTTGATGTGTTTTATTATACGGTCTGAAATCAGACGAATATCCCGGTTGTTTAGAAGTTTGGCCATGTCTCTTTCGGCCTGCATCTCTGTGAAGTTTATCGAAAAAGAATCCTCCATCAGAGCAGAAGCAAAATCTATCAATTCATCTTCCTTGTGAACATGATTTTCTAACAGTTGTTTAATCAGCAATGGCAATTCGCTGATATTTTGGCAATTTTTAACCATGGAAAGCGAATTGTAGTAAATTGAACCGAAGGTAATGACAGGTTTTTTCAGCAAAACAGATTCCCAACCGGGAGTGCCTGTAATGATAGTGGTTAATTTGGCATTTTTTATTATTTCTATTGAATCTGTCTCGGTTTTAATGAGCCTTACGTTGGGTATTTTTTTCAATTGCCTATAAAAATTAGGATCGCGGTATCCAGTCATGGTCGGGTGCTCTTTGACATATAGCTTAAAATTAATGGGCAACGATTGAGCAATGGCCATGGACATCCAAAGCTGGTCCATAAAATAGGGAGCATACATCAAGAGTGTCAGTTCGGGTTCAAATTGAAGAGGAAAGAAAACATAATTTTCATTGTAATCAGGGGCATCAAATTTAGGTAATCTATATTTGCTGGTCCATAGCAGAAAGTTGTGTCTCAAAAAATCAATCGGCGAATAACTGAAAACTTTGGGAAAAGAATTATCAAACCAGCCGAAGGTTTTATTGATGAAGTTCTTCATAAATAGCGAAAATTTCCTCCATCGGCCCTGGGAAAGTGTATTCCACACCTCGGACGGCCTTACGTAATAGGGCTTCGTGGGTTTGTTTCTGAAATTGTTAATCCACGCGATTGCCTCGTTCCTGAAAGGGCTTGAATGTTCTCCTGCCCTTATTTTTTTGAACAGTCGATCAGTGCCCGTAAAAACGCCGAAAAGACTTTCGGTGATTCCAGCTTTGTCGGAGGGGCGGGTTACTCCCAAAACCAGAGTTTTTATCCCCAATCCCCGCGCAACATGATAAAGAAGATTCACACCCATTGCGCCGGCGTCGGTAAAAATTACAAAGTCAGGCTTGCACTCCATTAGCATTTTCTCAATTTTTTTGATTCTTATCTGGAGCTGCTGTTTTATTTGGTAGTGATTGAAAATCGGGCTAAATTTGGGGTAGAATTGCCGGGGCCAGTTAATAGACATATGCCTGTCGCTGTAAAATTCCTGCCAAAAGTAGGGATGGCCATATTTTTTTTCAGAAGAAGCAAGATAATCTTTATCGACAACTTCATCCTTGGCTTCAATTGCCAGAAAGTCGTCCACAATTATCTGGTCATACTTAATATCTTCCTGGTCGTTGATAAAATCCAGGGCCTTCTTGCCATAAAGGTACCCGCACCAATTGCTGACGCCAAATCTGCTTCTCAAGTCCAGCACCATCGCGTGCTGCCATCTAATATATGAACGGTTAAAAAAAATACAACCTCTCATTTGTTTATAATTATTTAAAACCAAATGGTTATAGATAACTGCGAAATCTTAGGAATAGCCGGTATGCTTTCTCCCCCACCAACAAAAACAATAAATTAGCGTACGCCCTTATATTTACCGGATTTATTTTTAGGGCATTCCAAAATAAAACCAAGGCTTCGCGCCTTTTTTCAGGGTAGCACATTCGTCCCATTATTAAAAGATGGTTGCTATGTGCTTTGCGGTATTTTTTGTATAAAGGAAGGTGCTTTGAAAGCCCAAATTCATATTCATTAATTCTGTTATCAATATTCAATTTACTAGTGACAGTTTCCGCATGCCGGTAATATTTATACAAAGGTTCATGAATAAAATCCAAGCTATACTTTTGGGCAATTCTCAGCCACATATCCCAGTCATCTCCGAACCTAAACTGTTCATCAAAATATCCAACATCCGACAAGACACTGCGTTTAACTATAACTCCGCTGGAGCAAAAAATTACGTTTCTCACCAACAATTCTTCCAGATAATTTTCAGATTTTGTAATTCTATAAATGCGTTCTTCATCATGTAGTTCGTCAATGATAAAAGCATCACATCCAACCAGGGCTGTGTTATTCTTCCTTGGATGGTCCATCAAATAAACCTGCTTTTCTAGTTTTTTCGGCAGCCACTCGTCGTCATGATCTAAAAAAGCAATTAGTTCACCAATAGAGTTTTTTATGCCGGTGTTTTTGGGTCCGGCAGGACCACCGGAATTTTCTTGATATATATACCTAATCCTCGGGTCATTATTTTGAAATTCGCTGATAATTTCCTTTGTGTTATCAGTAGAACCGTCGTCAACTACTATAAGTTCCCAGTCTCTGAAACTTTGATTTGAAACGCTTTCAATGGTTCTTTTTATATTTTTGGCACTGTTGAATGCTGGTATAATTATTGAAACTCGTGGCATGTTTTTATTTTCTGGCCGTTAGATAAAGTCCCTGGCCTTTCTTGCTGGCAATGAAAAGAATTACTGCTATCGGCCCAAAAACCACAGATAGGACTTTATCTTTCAAAGCTCCAAATTTAGAAACAATATCTTTATATTCATTTTTAGGATTTTCAGCGTTTCCCATGTTCGTTTTTTTATTTTTGGATTTTATCAGTTTTCTAATAAAAACTCCAAGTCCTAATCTTAACTTTGAGATGATGTAATCTATTGGCAACTCCTCTCTAATGGAAATAGATTTGAAACCAATGGTTTTAGCCATTTCCAGTAAACAACTTTTATTCCATCTGGTAAGGTGATGATAGGGAAAATCCCAAAATTCATTTTTTGAACCTATACGAGAACGATTTGGCGTGCTTAGACAAAAATAACCTCCGATTTTAATGGACTTGAAGACGGCTTCTAAAAATTCCTTCGGATTATCAAGGTGTTCTATTATTTCAAGTCCGGTAATGACATCATATTCGTCATTATGCTTATTTAAAAAATTTAAAATATCATCTGAATAGACATCTGTAAGACCGTAGTTTTTAGCAGTATTAATCTGATTTTCGTCAAAATCTATGCCAATAGTGTTAAAACCGGCTCTTTTAGCTTCAACTAAAAATCCACCGGTCCCGCAGCCGACATCAAGCAATTTGCCATTTCTAATTCCCGCCCGCGAAAGGGCATTCAAAAAATACTTATTTATTTTTCTGTTCCGCGCCATCCAAAGAAAAAAGTCTTTATCTACGACATCGCGATGCCTCAAATTTTGCTCGCAATTCTTATACCATTCTGGTCCCGGATTTTTAAAAGGAGACCAAAATTGGACTCGGCAAAAACGACACTCAAAAAGAGAGAAATCATCGGTGTCTGATTTGAAATTAGAAATAAACTCAAACCCGCCGATTTTACTTTTACATACCGGGCAAATTAAGGGTTCTATTTGAGTAGGCGGTCCTGACATGTTTGAGAATATTATTTTACTTTAAGCAGATAACCTCGAGGATTAAAGGTAAGAAAGAATTTATTACCAACGTCACTAATAATAAAATTTTTATTTTCTTTTAAAAATTCATCTAATGCTTCCATTGGTCCTGGCCCGTGGTCGGGGAAAACAGGGTGTCCATTTACGTTAGTGTCCTCAACTATCAGATATTGGCCCAGCGTAACAATATCGCTATACAATCTTAATTCTTTCAATACATGTTCTTTGCTGTGATCCGAATCTAAAACAACCATGACTTTTTGTGCATTTTTTACGGAATTTCTGACTTTATCAAACATCTCCAAAGAAACAGATGACCCCAAAAAATATTTTATTCTCGGGTGTGCCGGCCTGTGAATATCTTCAATGTCTATTGTTATGACTTCGCCATGATGAATAATGTCACAGATTGATGCAAAAAATAAGGCGCCACCACCACGAAAAGTGCCACATTCAATTATTAGGTCCGGCTTTAATTTATAAATCAACTCCTGGTAAATCCAGAGATCTAGTGGACACTTCCTCACGGGAATACCTAAAAAGTGGGTATCTTTGTAAGTTTTACCAAGTGTGGCGGCAGAATAATACAATTCGTGAAACTGGTTTACAATTTCCTCTTTATTTCCCGAGCTTATAAAGGCTTTTTCGCGGATAATCCGCCGCAAGAATTTTAATTCCTTTTTAATCGTTTTAATCATACAGAAACATCAAAAAAAACAAGATTATTCAGTAAAATGATAATAGCAAGACAGGAGTTCTTAATCAAATTGACCCAATGCTTGCTAATCTAGACAAAATATGGATATCAATTTATATTTTCAATTAAAATCTCTAATTTGTCTACATGGTCATCCCATGTGAATTCCCGGCTGCTGACAATTTTTTTTGCTTCTTGCGCAAGAAAAATAAGTATTTGGGGATTTTTAAAAAGCCTCCAAGTTGCGTTGGCTATGGCATGCGCATCTTTAGGCGGCACAATGACTCCAGAAAGGCCGTCACGGACAACTTCGGGTATACCGCCTACGGGAGTTGCTATTACCGGCAAACCGGCAGCCATAGCCTCAAGAACAGCGTTGGGCATGCCCTCCCACAGTGAAGGAAAAACCAATAGGTCGGCTTCGCTATATGGCGGACTGCGCCTGCCTAAAAATTTTACATACTTTCCAATACCGAGTTTTTTTACTAATTCTTCCAGTATTTTTTGGCGACGGCCATTGCCGACCAAAATTAATTCACAATTAATTCCCGGGAAATTATCTTTGATTATTTTGATTGCCTGAATTAAATAATCCTGACCTTTCTGAATCGTACTCATGGATCCTACATTCAACAACTTAAAAACGTCGCCGCGGTTATGTTTCGGGATGTTAAAATAAACCGAATCAATGCCGTTACGTATGACTGAAATCTTTTCCCCGGGGATGTAGATCTGACAGATTAAATCTTTTCTTACGGCTTCGCAATTAGTATAGAATTGGTCAATCTGCCGTTGGGTGGCCCGATTAAACAACTTATTAAAAAAGCCATGTCTTATCAAAATATTGCTTTCCCGCACTATAAAATTAAATCTGGGCGCAAATATTTTGGCAACTTTAAAAATCATGGTTGAGAAAAGAGAACCGCTTACCACTGCGTCCGGCTTATTTTTGCGAAGCCACCTAATAAGCTTAACCATTTCTTTTAAATCCAAAAACGAGGCGAAATAAAAAGGTAAGAAATGATCGGTCTTTATTTTAAGTTCGCTCTGAAGTTCGTTATGCTGATTTTTAAGCATTGGGAAAACAAACACTTCATGACCTCTTCTGGTCATACCATTGACTTCGTGGATAAGAGCATACTCACTGCCGCCCTGAGCTAAATCATGTGTTGTAAAAATAATTTTCATATCTTTATTAATTCCTCAACCGTCCTTTTTCAAAATATTCGCCAGAGGAACCGATGGAATTAAGATCGGAAAGATTGGCACGATCACCGGTTCCTTTCGTGTTTTTTATGTTTTTGGCCGCTATGATACCCATTTCCAAAGAATGATCCTGGTTAGTGTATTTAAAACGCCCCGGGCGGCCAATGTACTGAAGATTATTAAAATTATCAAGGTATTTTTTTACTATACCCAGATTTTTTTTATAATCAACATCATAAACCGGGTAATCTTTGCCACCACGAAATACATAACAATTCCTGACTTCCTTCGCATTAAACAAGCCGTATTTTTCAAAAAACGGAAGAACTAAAGAAAGCAGTTCGTGACCGGAAGAATTGTGACGTTTATCCCCTTCGTTGCAAAAAAACTCAATAAAAAGAGATGTTTTATCCGGCGGCGACATTTTGGGACTAAAATTTTTCATCTCGCTTACTCTATCAAAGGGTATCCCCGATTCCGGAAAATAAATCCATTGGTTTTTAGAAACATAATTTTTATCCAATGTTATAAATAAACAAACTTGGCTGCGATACTTGAGATATAAGGCCGCATCCAGCACTTCTTGGGGAGGCAGAGGATCTAGTAATTTTACAAAATCAGTTAAGTGTATAGACTCAATTAAATTTTTAAGCTCAAAGGTTTGTATTTCCCCGCCCATATTCATTTCCACTGAAATAATTCTACTGTCCCTGTGTTTAACGCCTATGGGAAAACTTTGAAAATATATGGGATGGCCATGTTCTATTATCCTACTTTTAATGGTCTCATAAATTGTACCTGTTCCATAAATCGGATAATAAAATTCATCAATGATAGTTTTTATAGAAGCTTTCCTCCTGAAAAGCATTTTCTTAATTAAACTAAGCAACAGTGAAAAAACGTTTAATCCGGCAATTCTTTGTTGGGCCCAGTCAGCATGGAGTTTAGACGAATCCATCCCCCATATTTTTTCTGTGTAATTAATAATACTGAAATGGGCCAGTGCCCTGCCGAAATTTGCTAGGGCGTAATCCTTAAAGTTGTGTATAGGCTTCCTAAAAATTTTGTATTTTATAAACGCCAGGAGATAATCAATACTCATATTGAAAATTTTTGCCGGACCGACAATGCGTGCGGCCTGGATATAATTTATTGGATAATCAAAAAACCTACCGCCAATGAATTGTTGAGTATGTCTTTCAATCCTTTGCCAATCATCGCCTATTATTTCCTCGACAAATTTATAAAGACGCTGATTTTTTGAAAAAAAACGATGAGGACCGTAGTCGGTACGGAACACCAAATTTTCCTCTTTTACCAAATAAGTACGCGCTAAACCTCCAACTGCGTCATTTTTCTCAAAAATGGCAAAATTATATCCGTTCCTGCTTAATTCATAGCCGGCAGCTAATCCAGCTGGTCCGGCTCCGATAATAATAGTTTTAAAATATTTAGATTCTTCCGGTTTCATTTTTATATTTACCGCTGATCAACCGCCGAATTTCCGAGAGAGCGGGTCTCATACTGCCAAAAAATGATAACAGTAGGAACGGCTGTGCGGGTATACGATAGCGAACATCATAAGAAACTGGGCCAGTCAGTAACATAAATAATATTATAAAAAGAAAAAAGAAGATAAAATTAGGATCAAATTTCCTATAAAATACAGAATAAAAACTTAAAAGCAATGCTACCCCCCAGAATGCAGACTCAACAAGGTAGCGCCAATGGTCAGTGGTTTTACGCCAAAGAGATACAAAAGATTTATTCTCGGCCGCCGGATAGCCGGGATGAATAGTTCTGTTGTAAATCTGAATTGCGGATTCTATATCACTTTTGAACAAAAAGATGATGCTCCCCTTAATGTGAAAAGTTATATAACCAGCCAGATTGGGCGCCAAATATTTTTTTATCAATGCCAAAATCTTATCTTGATTTTGAAGAAGCCGCAGATTACCTATACGATTCAGTTCGTTCTGGTAGGATATAAACTCTTCCGGATTTGATTCCCGATTTTTCTCCAAAAAAAGCATCAAATTATAATTAGCGAAATTATAGGTGGATAAGGAAGAGAGTGAAAAAACTTTACTTATCCGATAATTTCTTACGCACCAGGGAACCAGCACTACACATGACCCGAGAATCATAAAAAACACAGCTAAGACCAATCGGGTTTTAATTTTAACTCTAATCAGCCCAATGAGGGTAATGATTAGTACTAGAACTATGAGATAAAGACCTATGGATCTTACTAGGGTCAGGCATCCCAATATTAACCCGCCAGAGAATGCCCAGTAATAATTTATTTCGAAAATTCTTTTAATATACAGATAAGTAAAAAGAATGACCAAAAAGACGAATAGGATATCAGAATAAATAACTGCAGTGTAAAAAGAGGTAATCGGATTAATTCCATAAAACAAACCGGCGAAGAAACCGGCTTTGGGAGAATAGATCTGGCATCCGATTAAAAAAATTAATAAGGAAGTTATTAATAATAGTATAATCTGGAAAAACGGTAAAATCTTTGGATTTTTAAAAAACAACAAAATACCAGCCAAAAATAATGGATATCCGGGAGTTCTAAGAGTATCCGGTGCCCCCAAGGAAGAATCAATAGTAAAAACACCTTTCTCTACAATATTTTCAGCCAGTGTCAGATACTCAGTGGAATCATTTCCCCTAGTAGGATAAATCCTCTGATATAAGCTGCCGCCCTTGTATGACCATGACAAAAAAAACGCATAAATAATAAAATTTATCGAAAAAACCAAAATCATCAAAATTTTCCAATAATTACTTTTCAAATCGAGTTTAAACAATTTTCCTTTTTTCGGCCGCAATTTTGCGACTAAATTGTATGTTGCGTATTTTCATAAAACCCAAAAAATTAAGGGGCAAATCACTACGGACAGTTTTTCGGGCTTTATTGATATAAAATATCACTTCCCAACGCCGATAACAATATTTTACTTATTCGCTCAAAATGATGATATAACAGGACATTTTAATGTTGACATAATAGTTAATTAATAGTAGGTATTAATGGGCATATAAATTACCCCTGAAATCGGAGGAAGGCGTGGAAAAAAGCAGAGAAGATAAAGTTGCAATTTACCTGAGGTTCAAAGACAGGACAATAAAATTCAGAATATGCCCAGAGGATGTCCGGTTGGATGTTACTCTGGATATTGAAGATTGGGGGTGGCAACATTCAGGTGTTGATAGCCCGCCGAGATGAAGATCATATACTAGTATGGTCAAACGTTGGCAGTTCTTTCACTATTACAAGAGAATCATCTGGGCGATGGCGGATTAGTAAATCCTGAAAGCCTACAAATTGGTCGGTGAAAGCCGGCCTTTTCATTCAGATAAAGAAAGTAACCAACTTTCCATTTTTCCAGCGACAATCTCGTGGCTGAAATTTTTTAATATGTGCTCCCGGCCCGCTCTGCCCATATTTTTTCTTAGATTTTCGTCATTGGCCAGTCTTAGGATTACCTCGCTTAATTGTGCCGGGTCTTTGGGCTCGATTAAAATTCCAGTTTCATTATTTAAAACTACTTCTGATATGGAGCCGGTATCGGTTGAAATTACCGGCAATTCGCAGGCGGAAGCCTCGGCGATGGAGTATCCAAACTGTTCCTCCCAGCCACCGAACGGTTCCGAAGGATAGGCGAAAATGTCGGACGAAGAGAATACGCCGGGCAAATCCTCGTTGGCCAGCCAATTTATAAAAATAACTTTGTCAGTAATATCCAATTCATTTGCCAATCTTTCAGCTTGGGATATTAAGGGACCGGTGCCAATAATCATCAGTCGGGCATTGGGCATGGTTTCATAAACAACTTTAAAAGCTCTAATTAGAGTCAAGACGCCTTTTCTTTCATCAATCACACCAGCAAAAGTAATGACAAAATTATCATCCAGGCCATATTTCGTGCGGAAATTGGACTTGGCCGTCGGCTGGAAAAGTTTAGTATCAACACCTGAAATCGGTGCACGCAAAAACTTGAAACCAGCTGGAGCATAGTCCCTTAAAATCTGTTCAGATTTGTGATTGCCACAGATGGCACCGGCGGAATTAGCGACATTTCTTCTTACTACACTTTCCGTAATCTTCAGTTTCATGCCGTTTAGGCGTTCCCGGTAATGGACATTCTGCCAAGTAAAGAAAACATTTTTCAGCTTCATTTTTCTGGCGATATGACTATTGAATAGTGTCGTCAATAAATTTGGCTCGGAGGCCGAATAGAGTATGTCGCCAGGGTTGGCAGATTGTTTAAGTATTTTACCGATAGCTGGCATCCAGCCTTTTAATAGCCCCTTGACGATGGGATAATTAGAACCGTAAAAAAAAGCTTTGACTGGGATAATTTTAATATCATCCCTGATCGGAGGAACTATGAAGCCGGATCTAGTTTTCCATTTAGCTGGTAACAAGAAAGTCAGGTTTTTCTTATTTTTAAAATAGTCAAAAACCTTAAAATATCTCTCATAGACGTATGGATATGAAGTTACAAAAATTTTAGGCATTTCGGGTAAAAGGGTAGTTTTTAAATCCGGGACTGTTCAATTTTTGTGCACCGCCTCAATTTTTTTACTTATTTCACCTATAAATTTGCCACAAATAATCTCCGGCGTGAAGTTCTCGCTAAATAATTTCTTGGCGTTTAAAGAAATTTCCGATCTAAGTTTATCATCATTTTTCAATATCAAAATGGCATCCGCGATGGCATCGGGGTTCGCCGGTTCAACAAGATAGGCATTTTCTTTGTGTTTTAAAGCGTTCCTCACTGCCGGATTGTCTTCGGTAATTATCGCCTTGCCCATAGCCATGTATTCATAAACTTTCGTCGGAACAACCATAAGCGCCTTAGTAGTTTTTGCAAAAACCCCTAAACATACGTCAAACTCGGCGATATAATCCGGCAACCTTTCCAAGGAAACTCTAATTCCTATAAATGTTACATCATCTAACTTTAAATTATATGCTATTTTTCTCATTTCATCATAAGTTTGCCCATTGCCTAACAACTTAAATTCAATATCCTTGTGGTTCTCGAGTAATTTTGCCGCCCGCAATATATATTCTATGCCATGAAGAGGAATATATGTTCCCTGAAATCCGACTGTAAATTTTTCATGGCGGGGAAGAGGCAGGAGTTTAAATATTGAATCATCGGCTCCCACAGGAATTACCAAAAATTTGTCTTTTTCCGCGCCAAATTTTTCAACAAAATATTTGACGTGTTCCCATGTGTCCAAAACCAAATAATCCGCCAGCCGCACGGACAGCCAGTCCAGCAGATAATAATACAGCGCTCTCGCCGAATACCTGCTTGATTCGCCTCTGTCTTCGATTACGGTGTTATACAAGGAGATAAAAGAATCCAGCACGACGGGTTTTTGGGTTATTAATTTCGCGAATAAAACCATCCCCTGGCCGGCAAAACCGATAAACATAAAATCGTACTTATTCCTGACTACCCAATGTTTTTTAAAAAGTCCTATAACATTTAGGGGAAAAGTTGATCTATCATTGCATTCAATTACATCAACGCCGGCTTCCTTAAAACCCTTCAATAATATTCTATTTCTGGTGTTTTTTACGTTGTATCCTCCGAAATAGCAAATTCTCATAATAATTTACGCGGCTTTTAAAACGGTGACTAATTTTTCGACTAAGTTTTCTTTTGAATGATCCCTTATTATTATATCCCTGGATATCTTACGGTAATTGGCCGCATTAGATTCTGGTAGCTTAAACAATTCACTCAGTTTCGCCGCTAAATCGTCCGCGTCTCCTTCTTTAAATAAAAAATTGTTCTTCATATCTTCATCATAATATCTTTGGAGAGCCTTATTTGAAGCCAAAACCAAACAGCCGGATGACATTGCCTCAAGGATGGTTTTATCAAAACTTCCTGTAGGCGTGAGATTAATAAAAATTTCCGCCCGTTGGTAGTACGGGCTTATTTCTTTATGGGAAATCCGGCCGAGCCAACTTATTTTTTCCTCAAGGCGCAGCTCTTTCGCCTGATTTTTCAGTTTTTCCAGATATTTTTCGTCGGCTTCGGAACTCGCTCCTCCGGCGATTGCAAGTTTCATTTTGCTGAAAATATCAGGATTTTTTTCTCCGATTATTTTCAATGATGAAAGCAAAACACCCAATTTTTTAATCGGCGAAATTCTTCCGAGGAAAAGTAGCGAATTTTTTTCCCTGACGGCATCATTGGGCGTGAAATAACTTATATCAATCCCCTGGCCGACCGCCGCCAGTTTTTTGGTTTTGAAAGGAAAAGCTTCCGGCACGGAAGTTATGATTTTATCGCAGAAAAAGGCGGCTTTTCTTAATTTCAAAGAATCTTTCCAGACGGCGTACCACATCACGAGCTTTTTACCCAGAAAATATTTTGCCGGTGCGGAAGCAATAGCCCAAATGGGTGCCATAAAAGCAAAAATCAGGTCATATTCGCCGCGCAAACGCCAAAGCAGGCGCCAGTAACCAAGCATCCGCCCGACTAGCGAAGGATTATTTTTTTTATCAAGTGAATAAACGGCAATGTTCGGGTGATTCTCAAAACGTCCAGCGTGTTGGGTGATTACGGAAATTTTTTCCATGTTTCGGGCAAGCCCGTAAACCCAGCCCGGAAAAAAGCCCAGAAGGTCGTCGTTTTCGTCAAGTTTGTTTACAAAAATAAGTAATTTCATGGACGCATATATTGTTTAAGTCCATCTACAAACTTGGCGATTGCTTCTTTCTTCTCGTACGCAGTCGCGGTTTTAACGCATTCTGCCGCCATTTTTGGTAGCAATTCTTCATCTGAAATGGCTTTTTTGATTGTTTCCGCTATTTCCTGGGCATCCCAGCCCACAAGCCAGCCATTTTCCCCGTTTGAAACAATATCTTTCATTAAGCCGACTTTCGTGGAGATAACCGGCACACCGCAAGCCATCGCCTCAAGCGCCACCCTCGGACCGCCTTCATTAAAAGAAGTAACAGCCAGTATTTTTGATTCGTTGATTAATTCAGCCACTTCTTTTGAGTCTTTCACCCAGCCGGCGTATTTTATTCTGCCGCCAAGATTATATTTTTTAATGAAAGACTCAACTTTTTTTTCTTCCGGTCCCCTGCCGACGACTACGGCATTGACGCCGGATAATCGGACTGAATCCAAAAACAGATCTATTCCTTTATTATCGGCAAGTCGCCCGACAAAAATCACATCATATTTTTTTTCCAAGCCAAGCGGCTTGAAAGTTTCCAAGTCCAAATATATCGCGTTCAAAAAAACGATTTTATTTTCCGGAACGCCGGCGGTTATTAAAAATTTTGGCGTTTGGGTTTTATTCATCACCTGCACGGCGGCGACGTTTTTAGCGTCTCGAGCAATAAACTTTTTAGCCAGCCAGCGGTAAAAAGATTCTTTTATGCCCGCTGATTTAGGATAGCCCGGAACGTGAAAAATCTGCAAAACATAAGGAATTTTATTTTTTCTCCACAAAAGCCAGGTTCCAAAACCATTATAAAACGGCGGATATTCCTGGACGGTCATCAAATTATAATAATGCTCCCGCGCCAGCTTGTTGCCGCATTTTTTGATCCAAAACGGCTGGAATATTTTATGCCATGGCGACGGATGAATAAAGACATTGCCGAAAACACAGCCCGGGTCGGTATTATTTTTTCCGGTGCATATTATATCGATTCTGTCCCAATACTTATACAACTCCCCGAGTGTATTATAAAAAGCGCCCCTTACGCCGGAAAGTATGTCAGCCGCGCTGTTTCCAGAAATCATTAAAAGTTTAGTCATTGGTCATTTTTTCATACACATCAATAAATTTGCCTATTTGCAGGTTTATGTCGTAATTCTGCGATTCCTCAATGGCTCGGCCGGACATATATTTTTTCAATTCATCATTTTCCAGAATTATCTTGATTCTCTGGGCCATCCTGTCCACGTAATTTTCTCCCCTCGCGACCACGAAACCGGTATTGCCCGACTTTATGATTTCCGGCACCGCCCCAACGCCCAAAGCAACCACCGGCACTCCAGCCGCCATTGCTTCAATGATTGTTATCCCAAATGGCTCATAGAGCGACGAAGTGAGAAAAACCGTCGCCTGCCGGAAATAATTGCCGATTTCAACGGGCGAAACCTGGGGAATTAGTTTTACTTCATTTATCACGCTCATTTCCCTCGCCAGTTTTTTCAACCTTTCTTCAATTACTTTACTGCCGCCACCGACCATGTAAAGCAAAAACGGGACTTTACAGATATCTTTAACCCTGCGCGCGACATGAATCTGGGCTTCCACGTTTTTCCACGGGACAAATCTCTGAACCGAAAGTATTATCGGCCTTTGAAAAGTTTCCGGCCTGATTTGCCCTCCTTCGCTGTTTAGGGGTCGATATGATTCAACATTAATAAGATTCGGCAGAACGACAACTTTTTCCGGTTCAATGCCGAGATGATTCAGTAGAATATTTTTTTGAAACTCGGATTGCGCCCATATTAAATCGTAAAGCCCCAACATTTTTTTCTCTAATCTCAGCAGGAATTTGGTTTTGGCGCTGAAATCAAAAACTTTTTCAATATCCATCACCGCCAGTTCGTCTTTATTGATTGTCTCGTAAACATAATCGCCGGCGTATTTAATAAGCATTGGCACTTTTCTTTTGGAGAAAAAACGGCCGGCGATATAACCCAGCTTCCTGACGCTGTTCGCCTGGACAAGGGATGGCTTGAAATCAAGCCAGATATTTTTTAAGGCCCGCTTCAGCCGGAAATACCTGATTACCGAAGAAAAAATCGGATAATTCCGCCTCACGTAAAAAACGCGCACGCCGTCTTTCTCTTCAACTAAACTTTTGTCGCCAAAAGTCAGAACGCAAACCTTAATCCCCCGCGCGGCAAGTGCTCGAGCTTGGTCGTAAACCTGTTTTGCCGGTCCCCCGATTTTTGGCGGATAAACGCCGGTAATTAATAATATATTCATTTATATCGCTAACTCATGTCTATTAACCCAAAATACAACACCGCCATTAAGCCCTTCAGACCATCTATCCAGCGAATTTTTTTGCCCTCCTTAAAACTTCTCGGTTTATAATAAATGGGCACTTCGGCAATTTTGAATTTTCTTAATCTGGCGGTGATTTCGGCTTCTACGGCGAATCGGTTGGAAACGAGCCTTCCAGCCAGGTAATTAATCACCCTTCTGTTAAAAACCTTATACCCGACGTATATATCGGAAAGTTTCTGCCGGTTGATAATATTGGAAACAAAAGACAAAAACCTCACGCCGTAATAAAAGGAGGAATATATATGCCTATTTGATTCATAATACCTATTCCCAAAAATTACATCATACCCCCTCGATAAAATCGGAAATAACAGCGCCGGATAATTTTCTATGCTGTATTCCAGGTCCGCGTCCTGAATGATGGCAAAATCACCCGTGGCTTTTTTCAAGCCGTTTCTGACAGCCGTGCCCTTGCCTTTATTTATTTCATGGAAGATTTTTACATAACGATCGGACAGGCTATTGATAATATCGCGGGAGCCGTCTTTGGAACAGTCGTCAATCAGAATAATCTCCTTATTGACGTCTCCGATATTCACAGCTTCAACCCTTTTTAACACTTCAGGGAGGTTTTTTTCTTCGTTATAAACAGGAATAATAATGCTTAATGTCTCCATAAATTTTTATATAAAAATCAGCAGAAATATAAGACCTTGCACCGGCAAACGATAAGACGCCGCCGCCACGGGACCGGTGAGCACGGCAAAGTAAGCGATTACGATGGCAAAAAAAGCCAGAGCGATAAGTGATTTTTTGTTTTTCTCCTGGATGCGGCGGTAAATATTGCACAGGATAAAGGCGTAAATAACTACCCAGAACAATTTCCCGATCCCAAAAAGAATCATGTTGTCGAAACTTCTGCCAAATACGTAGGATACAACATCCTTAAAGTTACCCGACTTTAGCATTAACGTTATTGATTCGCTGTTATGGAAATTAATACCTACAAGAGGATAAAATTTTTGATAGCCGTCATTGATTAAAAACGGGCATATAGTAAGAATGTGTGCGGCAACGTAGTCAAGCGGGTCGGCTCCGATTATTTGGAGGGCGTTTTGCCTCAAATAGTTCCCATATTTGGGATCGTATAAATCCATATTGCCGCTTATACCCAAATCCTTTTCTGCCTTGCTCATAAGCTGATTTTGGGCTTTAGTGAAAGAAATATTCTTTTGCGAGGCCAGCGCCAATGCCGCGTTGTAAAGATACAAATTATAAGAAGGGAGTGATGAAATCTGTAGGCTTTTGAAATCAACATAATTCCTAATTACCCACGGGCTTATAATCACAACAAACACCGCCACGAATACTATTGCTTTCTTAATATACACCCTGGCAATGCCCCATTTCAAGAAAAATGCGATTAGAAACAAAACGGGAATAAATTCAGCGATAGGCTTGGTCAAAACAGCCAGTGCGAGCGCAACGGCGGAAATCACCAGATTCCGGCGGACCGGTTTGAAAAGAACCTTCAAAAAAGCAACGGACGCAATGGTTATCAAAGCCGTGAATATGGAATCGGGCGTAATAATATTGGTATTGAAATTGGAAAACGGCTCAAGAGCAAACAAAAACGCCGACCAAAAAGCCGGTTTCTCGCCGAAGATATTTTTTATGCCTCGATATAAATAAACGACGGCAAAAGATATAATCAATCCTTGTAAAACATATGCCGACACCACCCATAACCTGCCGGACAAAAAATTAACCGCGAATAAAAATATCGGGTAGAGCGGAGTTCTGAACATGGTCGGCGATAAAGGAGCTTGGGCGTCCATTGAAAATACGCCGTGTCTGAAGAGATTTATGCCGGCGTTAAGATACTGGGTGGCGTCATTGTCGGTAAAATGAATATCCTGCCCGAAGCGCCAAATAACGGTGGCGGCGATAATGAGCTTGAATAAGAGGCTCAGAATAAAGAGCAGCCGCGCCCGGTTTAAAACAGGTTGTATTTTAGCGTTGTCCATAAAATTTGATTCCGTCGTCTCGCCTTATTTTTTTCGCCTCCATAATTATTTTTTTGAGACAATATCCGTTGAATATATTCTTATTTCGGGACCATATTGTTCATTCAGCCATAATTCCTTAAACGGATTATAAAAATCTCCGGGAAACGAGGAGGTTCTCCCATTATAGGTGTCGCCGAATGGAGAAAATACGGCGCGCAAATCCAAATTATTATTGGCATATTCAAAAAGATGGGTCTTATCCCTCATAAAACCGTCCCCGCTGGATAAAACTATATAAGATACCCTTTTTTCTTTTAAAAATTCGGGATAGTCGCCAATTTTAAAATACCAGTCATATAGCAGATAACGCGCGGAAGGCGGATATTTTTTATCTTCAATACTTAATAAAATTCTGTTGTGCCGGCTGGCTGTCTTTACCAAACCGGAAAGTTCGTTGGCTTTTATGCCGTCTTTTGTCGGCAGAATATCCAATATTTGCCTGTCTTCAAGCAACGGCTCCGACGCACTCACGTTGCCGACAATCCAATCCGTAGCCATTTTACGCGTGTCGGGCAAGGTTAGTATAGATATGAGCCGAAGGTCTTGCAGTAAAATAAAAGCCCCGAAAATTACGCCGATAATTTGTACCGGATATTTAAGGGGAGAACTTGACGCAGAATTATATATTACCGCCACCGCAATTCCCGAAAGAATAATCATCATTATTTCCAAAGGAATCAGGAACCGCGGCGGAGTAAAACTGTACAAACCGAAAATAATCACAAAAACAGTCAAATAAACAATGCCGCCGTAATTGCAGCCCTTGATTAATCTTGCCAGTATTTTTTTCTTCCAGAATATAATCAGCCCCGCCAAAGCCACGATGAGAAGCACCGGATCATAAACAAGCAGACCATGGGCTATTTGATAAAAACCTTGGCCATTAAACGAAGATACGTCATGTGCCCCGCCGGATAGCGCGATGTCAAAACCCCCTGCCCCACCGAATGTCTTGACAAACGACAAAAAAAGATAAGGATAACTTATAAAAATTAAAAATAGAGAGCCAACGCCGGAAAAAACTAAAAATTTAAGCCGGCTGATTTTTTCTCCCAATATTTTCTTGTTAAAAAGCGGAATTAATAGAAAAACACCGGCAAGAAAACCATTCTGCAGGATGCCGGCGGCGAAACCAATGCTTAATCCCAGAAGCAAAGCCCTCCAAGCCGATGGCCATTCCGTAAAAAACAAATATAAATAATAAGCCAGCAATAGCGCGAAGCCGGCTATTATATGCGGCCTTTCGAATTTTCCGAAATGAAATAACAGTAAATTAAAAGCCGAAAAGAACGCCGCCGATAGCGCGGCAATTTCCGGCTTTGGCAATTCCAATTTTCTTGCCAATTTGCCGGTGGTGTAAAAAGCCAGCGGAATTATTAAAATCCCAAAAAATATTGATATTATGCGGGAAATCAAAAATGAAACGTCGGGATTCAAAACGGTGTATTGAATGAAGTTGGAGATCGAACTAAAACCGCCGGTCAGCTTGCCTGCCAGAAACCAGATTCCGTGAACGAAAAGAATCAGATATGGGGTGATGAAAGGATATTTTACGGGACTGGAAAACGCGTCTAAATTGCCTCTCCGAACGCTTTCGCCGATGTCCATCGCTTCGGAAATATTCTGGGTATCGCCGATATAGCCCAGCCCGTAATGCAAGCCATAAAAGCGAAGACCCGTGGAAATAAGCAGTATGAGTAAAAATATTATGATTACATTTCTTGAATTCATCCGATTAATTTAGTATTTTTCTGTAATTATCGGCAATCAAATCCCAGTTATATTTGTTCCGCACTAATTTCTTTGCCCGCGAGGCAAGATTTTGCCTTAGATTATCGTCGGCTAAAATCGCGTCTATGGCTAGAGCAATTGATTCCGGATTGTTTGGTTTACAGGCAATTCCGGTTTCGCCGTCCTTAAGAAAATTTGGAATGCCGCCGACAAGAGTCCCGACTATAGGCACCTCCATAGCCATTGCCTCCAAAAAAGCCGTCCCGAGGCCTTCCGAAACGGATGGGCGCGCGAATATGTCAGACATCGCCAGATATTTGGGCAGGTCGTCGTGTTTTACGGAACCCGCGAATATAACTTTATTTTTTAAACCTAAATTGGACGCAAGTTTTTCCGCTACTCCCCGCAAATGGCCATTGCCGACAAGCAATAATTTCCAGTTTTTTGTTTTCAACAGCGAACAAGCCACGATAAGGTCTAAAACGCCGTTTTTGGGCACCAAACGCGACACGCTTATGATTACTTTTTCGTCCTTATTAATTCCCAGCAGGTTTTTCTCCGATTCCGCCTCGCCGGCATATTTTTCTTTACCGAAAAGTTCAATATCAACGCCGTTGGGAATGACAAAGATTTTATTTTCGGAAATGCCCTGCTTGGCAATATATGATTTAAGATAATTACTAATAACCACAATTTTGTCCGCTTTTTTTATGATTAATTTACGGAAAATACTTTTTAATATCCCCTGTTTATCCAGGCTTTCGCCTTCCTGGACATTCAGGACAAACTGTTTCCCGTAGAAAATTTTATAAAGCCAGGCGGCGCCACCTCCCTGGGACGCCTGGAGCGCAAAAATATAATTATAGGGACCTTTTTTTTGGGTAAGCCGGGCGGATTTTATGAAAGCCGAGATTGGGAAAAATATTTTAGGCACGAAAAAGTTCGTAAGAGAAAACCTACCGCCGCAGCGAAAAACATCCGTGTTGCCGATGCGCTCTTCGCTTTTCAAATCCCGGTCATACGATCCTCCCCGCGAATTAAATCTTGAGGTGATAAGGTCAAAATGAAAATCCGGCAATCTGTCGGTAATATTTTTTACCGCCAGCTCGGCGCCGCCGATAGAAGGAAGATAAGATGTCGTAAAAATTAAAACTTTTTTCATTGTTATTCGGCAAATTCTATACTAATATCTTTCGCGTCGGTCAGGGAAAAATAATAATTGGCGGTTTTCTTGTCGCCAAGACCCGAGTACGCCTTGCCTAAAATCAGCAAAACATCCCCATCCCTGGATTCTGCCTTAATTTCACTGCCAATAAAAGAGATGGCTTCTTTCGGTTTGCCGGAATTAATTAGGCTTAAAGCGTATACTTTTGTCCGGTATAAACTCGGTTCTTTATGATATAAATCCCCGAACAATTCCGCCGCTTCGCCGTATTT
Source organism: Parcubacteria group bacterium Licking1014_17 (assembly GCA_007376485.1). Classification (GTDB taxonomy): domain Bacteria; phylum Patescibacteriota; class Minisyncoccia; order 2-02-FULL-40-12; family IGHO2-01-FULL-4-A; genus VMGJ01. The sequence goes on from VMGJ01000003.1 coordinate 59,187, forward strand.
TTTCTGGAACATCAGGAGGCGGGCAAGATTCCATTCCGCCGTCTGGTATTCGGGATTAATCTCAAACGCTTTTTTGTAATAAGATATGGCGTCGCCGATTCTGCCCTCATGGGCGGCTAACGCGCCTACGACGCTCAAAGTCGGCAAATGCTCGGGGTAAATTGAATACGCCTGAATGGCTAAAGGATTGGCTTTATCCCACCGGTTGATTTTCATGTATTCCCGGGAAAGAAGCGCCATCGCATGAACGCTATTTGGCGACTGCGCCACGGCGCTTTCAAATAAGGTCACATTATTTAACCAATCATTATTGCGATTCACAGTAATAATGACATAAATAATACAAATAAGCCCCAAAAAAGGATATGAAAGATATCTGACCCATTTCTTCCGGGTAATATAAACAATGGTGGTGGCGGTTATAACGGCGATGCCTGCCGATGAAGCATAAAACATCCTTTCGGCCATTATTGTGCCGATAGGCAAAACGAAATTGGAAACTATAAAATAAAAAGCCAATAAAAGCGCCGCCCCCAGGCCCAGGGCGGTTTTTTTCGTCCGGTCCCCAAAAATCAGCAAAAGTAATCCGGCAAAAATAAGTAGGCCTAATATAACATAGAGATTAAAAAAATTATTAAGAACCGGAATTTGGTTGTAAGAATAATCCGACGAGAGGTGGAATGGAATAAATGTTTTATAGATATAAAGAAGCATTATTTTTAAAGCCGTGAACACGCGCGCCGGCAAAGCCAAAGACGCCAGCGGGTTATAAACAAAAGCAACCTTAACCGAAAAAATATATTCCTTGAGCGCTATGTACCGCAGAATAAAATAAAGCGCTACCGCTCCCCAATACGGCGCTAATTTGTAAAAAACTTCTTTTATGTTTTTGCCCTGACGGATCCACAGCCACCAGACGGCCACCGCTATCAGCCCCAGGCCGCTTTCTTTGGAAAGCATTCCCAACAGAAAAAATACCGCCCCCGTCCAATATTTTTCTTTATCTAAAAACAACAGGCTTAAAAGCGAGAAAAATAAGATAAGAACATCCGCCCTACCGGAAATGTATGTGACCCCCTCGGTATGTATGGGCATGACAGCGAATAAAATAGAAGATAGATAAGCCAGGCGTTCATCTGAAAACAATTTCCGAGCCAGGACGAAAATCAAAAAAATATTCAAGCCGTGAATAATTATATTAACTACGTGGAAGCCGGCCGGATTTGAACCAAATAAATAATTAAAAGCGTAGGAGACCAGGGTGAAGGGCCTGTAAAGACCAGATTCCGGCTGGTTATAAAATGGTTTGAAAATAAGAGTGGGAATTGAACCTAAACTTCTAATATCCTGGTTTTTTTCTATGGATGAATAATCATCAAGAACAAAACCGCCCCCTATGCCATTGCCAAATAAAATAAAGGCCAAAACTATGGCTCCCGTGCATATCAGTAATAGTTTTTTTCTGTCGGATTTCATTTTGGAATTGGCGCTTCCAAACCAAGGAATTATGTGATATTTTACATTATATGGGCTTAATTAGCAAATTGCCGGAACAAAATGTTGGCATGAAAAAAAGGGTGCTTTTTATTGTAACGGTATCCGAGTGGGGCGGTGCCCAACAGTTTTTATTCAAGCTTATTCGGGGTTTATCCGGAAAAAATTTGGAATTTTTGGTGGCTGTGGGGAACGACGGGGACGGAACTTTTTACAATAAACTTGCCGGCATGATTAATGTCGTGACTTTAAAACAGCTAAAAAGAAATATCAGTCCTGTCAGCGACATAAGGGCTCTTTGGGAAATCAAAAATCTGATTGAGCACTGGGAGCCGGACACGGTTTTTCTGAACAGCTCCATAGCGGGCTTCATCGGTTCGGCGGCAGTCAGATTTTTGGTAAAGTCCCCCAAGCCCAGAGTTATCTATCGCATCGGCGGATGGGTTTTCAACGACCCCAAGCCAAAATGGGAACGATGGCTGTATATCTTGCTTGAAAAAATAAGCTCGCGCTGGAAAGACGTAATTGTCGTCAATAATCTGCCTGATTACAGACAAGCCGATAAATACGGGATTAAACCGCGTGAGAAACTGGAGTTGGTTTATAACGGCATTGATCCCTATACTTTAGACCTTCTCCCAAAAGAAGAAGCCCGTGGATTGATTCTTGACCGCATCGCGAAAAAAACGCCCGCGGCTTACAACCCCGCCTATATTGTCGGGACAATAGCCAATTTTTATAAGACCAAGGGTCTTGAATACCTGGTCAGAAGCGCGAAATTGCTGCTTGATAAAATTAGAGAAAGAGATACCGGACTGAAAATTCTCTATGTAATAATCGGCGACGGCGAAGAGAGGATGAATCTGGAAAAAACGATAAAGGAGCTGAATCTCAAAGATAATGTCTTTTTATTCGGCAGAGTTGAAAACGCGCACCGTTACCTGCCGGCATTCGATGTTTTTGTTTTGCCGTCATTAAAAGAGGGTCATCCTTGGGCGCTTATTGAAGCAATGGCGGCGAAAATCCCCGCGGTTGTAACTTCCGTTGGGGCAAATATTGATATTATCGAAAACGGGAAAAACGGGCTGTTAGTGCCCCCGGGAAATTCCGAAGCTCTCGCGGAAGCCGTTGAATTAATGCTCTTGAACGAACATTTAAGATTAAAAGTGGCTATCGGAGCCCATCAGACGATAGTCCTGAATTTCGACCTCAATAAAATGGTCTCAAGAATCGAATCCTTATTGTAGTCTAATAAGCAATACTAATTATCGTTTCGCCGGAGCATTGGGATTCGAATATTTTCAAGTCGCCGTTCACAAACTTGCCGTAAGTAACACGCGCGGTAAGAGAATATTGTTTATAGGGCGCAATATCCTTTTTCATGGTGGCGGTAATATCGTGCTCGCCATCGGGTATTTTCAGGCCTGAAAATATATTCGGACCGACATCAAAGTCCGCTCTGGGTTTAATGTCCCAGTAAACAAGCCTGCTCGGATGGTCTATATTTTTATAACTTATTTTCGCGTTCGTGCTCTGATAAGTATTTGGGGATATGTACGTAATAATGCCCGAAATCGAGCAGATTGCCGCGGGAAGATTGCCAATCATTGTATTGACGGGAACGGTCGGCATTGGTCTCGGGGATGTTGGGGCTGGCGAAGGACTCTTTGAGTCCGGCTTGGGCGGCGTACTGAATGAGATTATTGCTGATGGGTTCGGCGATTCCTCGGCAGGATTTTGTTCTTCTTTTGAAAAATAGGCTGCAATAATCAAGAAAACTCCCACTATCAAAACTAATAACCAAAATATTTTAATTCTGTTGCTCATAGCTTATTTAATACACAAAAAACATCAAAATACAAGCCGCCCCCCAACCAAAAACCGCCTTTCGGCGGTTTTTGGTTTGCATAACCCCGTGTTGAGGTTATGGCGCCTATGCTTACAGCTTCGAGAATGTTGGACCGTTCATCGGGAGGGTTCTTAATATGCCGGCCGTTGAGCCCGTAGCTTGGTTACCAGACGTCCAATTGATTAAACCATTTTGATTATCTCTCAATGCCAACTGAAAGAAATCTCTCCTATGGGGAAACCCCGAAAAATTAATTTCAATCCGATACGTTCTGGAACTTCCGGCGCTGATTTCAATATCGTTGCCCGGCGGCAAAAAATCCAGGATTAGCGGCGCATAAACATTGGGATTGTCCCCGGCTCCTCTTATCGTATCAACGCTTTTGATAGTGCCGTCACTCGCATCATAGGTGGTAGCGACCAAATCAGTCGCCGCAGAATCACCGGAAGCCACAGCGTCAAAAACAATCGAGCCCGCCGGCAATGAACTGTTATCAAGCCATAATACCGAGTCTGGCGCGCCCATTGCCGTTATCGTAAACTTAATAACATCATTGGTGTTAACGGGTTCATAGCCGCTGGTCGGTACCATATGAAATTCCGGATAAACCTGGTAAACATATATGTCATTGCTTTTTACGTCATTTATACCCGGAGAGGCGCCATTAAGAACCTGGCCTGAAATTTCGCCAACCGCCCGAAAACTGTCGGTAGTTGAACCTTTATAATTATCGGAGAAATCAATGGAAAAAAACTTATTATTGGTCGCACCCTGCGATTTGGTTTTGAGATCGGCTTTAACCAATAATTCAGCGGAGGAGTCCTTGGGTATGTAAGGTCTTGAGTCGCCGGTAAAGGCAAAAATAGCGACACCGCTCGAGTCCGGCATGGCATTTTGGGTCAACTCCTGGCCACTTTTGTTTTTATAAACAATAGTCGTGTTCGCTACATTGCCGGCAAAATTGATCTTCTCATTAGCGTCCAGCGGCGTGAGTGTTACGCGCTCGATAAAAAAAGCGTCGTTGCCGGAGGTCACTCTGAATCTGCTGAATTCCGTACCTGTCTGTCCCCAGAACTTAGCCCCGCGCGTTGGCGTCATGGGTGATTGTGAGATATTAAGGATTCCAGAACTACCCACAGTTACAATTATCTTTGGGTTAGTAATCCCATTGGGCGGTGCGTCATATGATGCGTGTACTACTCCCCCGACATCATCCGTACCCGTAATATCCGTGGTAGATTCGATATCAAAGGATAGTGAATCGCTGGAACCAGAAGTGGCGTTTGATGATATATCCCCTTTTACTAATAACCTTTTCGTCGTACCAGCAGAGATAGTCCAATTGCACGCGCTAAACTGGATAGTGCTGACTGACAAGCTAAGGTTATTAGCCGTTATTATGCAATCCAAAGGCTTACTGGTATCGCCTTCAAAAAGCCGAATGGCTGTTATCCTATCGCCTATTGATAAGCCATCATCATTTTGGGGCAGGCTTAGGGATTTCGCGAAAATCATTCCATCATCCGAAATATAGCCGGTAAGTTTTATGTCGGTAACATTTACACTGGTACTATCCACGGCGGTAAAGTTTACGCCAAGCATTTCCACGTTGGTGGCCCCTTTTGCGTAGATTCCGGACTTGGGGTTATCCGCGGGAGTTAGAATTAGCGGACCGCTTAAAACGGGATTTTTCCTAACGACCTCCACTTTATTTACATAGAGAATCGGCTGGGAAAGTACCGAAGAGCCGGCCAGCAGGCGTATGGTCATTTTATGCCTGCCATCGGCAAAACTTACGCTCTGGCTGTATTTTTTCCACGTAGCGTTATTATCCACGGTGAAGGTCCGGTAGTTTCTCCCGTCAACTGACAATGCCATTTTAGGCCATTGCTTCAGGGTAGTCCCGGTAGGCTCACCCTCTGCATAAATATCAACGCTGTAACTCGCCGTGCTTTCAAAATCAAAAGTTTGGGACATCCAACTACTGCCTTTCATCATCACCGTCCCCGAGGCGGTTGATTGACATTTAACATACCCGCTTTTTGATTCAATAAATTTGCAACCGCTGACTATGGTTGATGCGTCTTCGGCTGGTATTTGAATCAGCGCCAATTGTCTGCCGGGTATGTCGGTAAATCCGATAAACAAAAGAAACGCGGCAATAATAACCGCATAACCCGTAATTATAAGAAAATTTTTCTTAAACATAAGTGTAACTTTTGGCCGGCAAGGCGGTTTTTATGCTACGTATCGCCGGCAAATTAGTTGTATGCCACTAATTATATATTAAAAAATAAAAAACTTATTCACAGATGGCAAACCAAAAACCGCCTTTCGGCGGTTTTTGGTTTGCATAACCCCGTGTTGAGGTTATGGCGCCTATGCTTATAGCTTCGAGAGCGTTGGTCCGTTCATCGGGAGCAAGCGCAGCGTGCTGGTCGTTGAAGCAGTGTCGGCATCCGCAAGCGAACCGGCTGAATCAGCAACCCAGTTAATCAAGCCGTTTACGTCATCGCGCAAGATCAATTGGAAGTAGTCTGATTTGTCATTGAAGCCGGAGAATCCAACTTCAATGCGGAATGTCTTGGATGTGCCACCCGAGATTTCAACGTCTTTGCCGGGCGACCCGAAGTCCAAAGTCAGCGACGCATAGTAAGACGGACTGTCGCCAACCGCGGAAATCGTGTCCGAACTGATAACCGAACCGTCGGCCATGTCATAGGTCGTAGCCGTCAGGTTTGTCGTTGTCGTATCACCCGAAGCGACGGCTTCAAACTTGATTGAGCCGGAACCAGTAGCAAGGTTGTCGAAGTACAGCTTGGAATCGGAAAGACCCATGGCTGTAATCGTGAACTTCAGCACGTCCTTGGTACCCAAAGGCTCGCCGGCGGAGATAGCCACCTGGTCAAGCTTTGGAAACACACGGTAGACGTACATATTGTTGCCTTGCTTGGCGGCAGCCGCGGCATCAATGATACCGGTTGACGCACCATCAATAACTTGGCTTGAGCCGGCGCCAATCGCTCTGAAACCGTTGGCGGTTGAACCGTTGTAGGTCTTAGAGAAGTCGATTGAGAAGGCAACGTTGTTGGTCGCGCCTGACGACTTGGTCTTCAGGTCCGCCTTCACAATAAGGTCGGCGCTCGAGTCCTTAGGAATATAAGGCCTGCTGGTGCCGGCAAACGCGAAGGAGACCGAACCAGCCGAGTTAGGCGAAGCGCTCTGGGTCAGAAGGTTACCGAGAGCATCGGTGTAAGTCACCGAAATGTTATTCACATTATTAACCTCGTTGGTTGATTCACCCGAAGCGCTGGCAATCAACGTGAAGCGTTCAATGTAGAAAGCCTCATTCGTAGAAGTCAGCCTGAATCTGCTGAATTCGGTGCCGGTCTGGCCCCAATACTTAGCTTCTTGAGACGGGGTGGATGGCGATAGCGAAATCGTCATGGAGCCGGTATTGTTGACCCTTATTTTCACAGTCGGCGATGCGGCGGCGCCGTTCGGAAGAGTCGCGTCCGCGTTCACCGTCTGGCTGGAATCGTCAAGGGCTGTTATATCGGTCGTAGCGGCGACATTAAACGCTATGCCGTCATACGTACTGGACGGAGTGTTCGTCGAGAGGTCGCCCTTAACCAAGAGTTTCTTGGTCGCGCCGGCAGGAATAGACCAGTTGCAGTTGTTGAACTGAATGGTGCTTGTTGACGAACTTAGATTGTTTGCAACCATGACGCAGGATAACGCTGTCCCTGCATCGCCGTCGTACAGCTTAACTCCCGACACTAGATTGCCGACTGACATTGTGGCATCGGCGTCGGATAGGCCCAGCGACTTGGCGAAGGTCGAGTTGTCATCCGAAACATAACCGGTAAGAGTTATATCGGTGACTTTCAGACTTGAACCAAGAGCCGCCTTGAAGGTCAAGCCAAGCAAATCAACATTGGCAGTTCCCTTAACATAGGTCGAGCTCTTTGGGTCGCCGGCAAGACCGAGCGTCAATGACGATGTTGAAACCGTCATAGCATTGCCGCTTATATCACCGGACGGACTAAAGTCAGCCAAAACGACGGCAGTGTTGGTGCCGCTGTACTTGGCAACAGTCAAGTCGCCGGATGAAGTAGCAAGAGTGCCGTAGCCGTAGAGAATCGCTTTGATAATACTGTTGTTGGCTATGGCAAGAGTTCCGCTGTTAGATGTCTTGAGGTCGGCGGTTACCTGAAGGGTCTTGGTCTCTCCGGTAAGCATTTCCATGGTATCAGTGAAATCCTTATAGAGACCGTTCTTGGAACCCGGGCAGGCCGCTGTTATAGCGATAAAGGCAGAACCGTCGGAAGGACCGACAAAAACCGTACCCGTGCTCTTGTCTTTAACCTTGATGTCTTCAAGGTCGGTAACGTTTTGCGCCGCGCTGTAGTCATCATAAGTGCCATCGCCGTTGATGTCCGTGCAGATAACGATTCTGTGCTTTTTTAGCTCAATGGCCTTAGCGGCATTGATTGTGTATTCTAACAGCACATTATCCTGCGAATTGTCGGCAATATTGGAAGCCGAAGGACCGGAAAAACTCAAAGTGATTACTCCGCCTTGCAGTGTTATGGCATCAGCATCGGATGCGGTCTCAAGCCCGTTATTGGCCGAAGATAAAGCCATACCAAAACCATATTGATCGCCAACAACATAAACATCAGAATTCAGCTCAAAGTAGAGCTCAACTGTCTCGGCTTTCTTGCCGCCCAAGTTTCCGTAAACCTGGAATATTTTGTTGTTGCCTTTCTCAATCTTCACGCCCGAACCGAGGTCAAACACCACATAGCCGTTTGACATATAACCATCGGCTACTTTCGAACCGCCGGTTTCAAGCGCTAGGCCGGTGATGTCGGCATCCTTTACGGTGCCGTTGTTAATTAATCTCAATCCCCTTACCCAGCCGGCTTCCGTGGCAGTCGTAATCTTGAATTCGGAAAGTTTGACATGCTGGGCTCCGACATTCGGATTGGAAAGCGAGCCCGATTTGGCAACAGTAAGAGTGCCACCGTCGCTTCCCGACATTGTGAAGTTAGCGCCAACAATCGGGAAATATCCGCCAAGCGTGCCCGAGGACAAAATTACGTCACCGGACGAAACAATATCGAAGTGATTAACATTTCCCCCGGTCGCACTGAGGTCGGCTTTAACTGTAAGGTCTTTTGTGCCATTAACCGAGATGCCCAAGCTGACAAAAGTAACCTTACCTGTTGACGAAGACAAACTTTTACCTGAAGTCAGACGGTTGGAACCATCATAGATGTAAACGTTGTCAATATCATCTACGGAACCAGCACCATTGCGAGTGATTGTAATGCTGGAAACAGTGCCGGTACCGGTCAATCTGATCTTGGTAAAAGCGATGCCTTGGGCGTTCTTGGTAACGGTTTGACCAGCCGGAGTGTCGGGAGATAAAGCAACATTAACATTCCCCGCTACCGGCGGTATTGTTGAACCCGGTGTTCTTGTGTAAACGGGAATCTGCGACAAAGAGGTATAAGGAGTTGAGCTTTTCGGGTACCAACTTTCCTCCCTTGTATTTATGCAGAATACTTTCTTGAAGAAATCGGGGTCTTGCGCCACCGCGTCGCCGCCAGTCATCTGGACGGGGTGAAATACGCCGGTATCTTCGCCGGTTACTTCAACCGCCCAAACTTGCTGGGCATTGGTTTCACAATTTCGATACAACCCAGAGGTCGGGAAAGCATCTCTGACCGTGGGGGTAACATTCTTAACATTGGCAAAACCGCCCAAGTGGGCGTACATGCCAAATATGGCAGGATTCAAAAACAATCTCTTGAATCCCAAGTCGTTGACAATATAGACGTCCGGATCGCTGGAGCCGGCAGCACTGATAGTGTTGCCCTCTGTTAATCCGTAGTCGCTCGGTTTGGCTGCGCCAGCATTTCTGGCTGTCACAAAGATCAAACCGACGGCGAGCACAACGACAAACGCCGCCGCTATAAACGGTAATGATTTTCTTAAATTACTCATGTGTATTATTATTTCCATTCTCATCGCCAGCAGGATTTATAATCCTGATGCCGACAAGAGATTAATCCCTAACGCCTTTACGGGTTCTCTCTGTTATGTTCAGTTGCAAACCCGGAGTCTGGCCGCGTTATCGCTGGAAGCTGTTTTAATAGTTTTTATATTGCAGCTGCCAGTCTTGCCCCGACCGCTTAAGACTCTTATTTGGGAACCTTATAAATTAACTCCTGGCATTCCAAACAACATTCATCAGATTTTAAGCCATTTTCTAGCCAGCCTCGAATATCGGTTTTTAGCCCATATCCGGGGCAGACTAGTAAAAAACTCACCTCTTTTAGGCTACTAAAAACAATCCAATAATCGCGTAAATTATAGATTTTTTCATCTTTTTACCCGTTTGCTCTTGCAGATAATATCAAAACTCTTCCGCGCAGTCAACCAAAAAGACACGACTGTCCGCGGCTAATATTATCATTTACCTAACTACAAACAGTGACGTGTAAGGGTTTCAAACCTTACACCACACATACTATATTGGCCCCGAAACTGCTATTTATTATAACAACTAACAAATAGCTTTAAAATACTTTCAAGCCCAAAATTGTGGATAATTGCAAATAATCACATAATCGAGGCACTGCTAATGACGTCGGGGTACCCGTAAAGATAGCGACATAAATGACAAAATTACTATGTCATAGTGACAAAAACATTTATGTCACGATATATGACACAGTGACACAATTAGATTGCGACATAAATGACAAATTGACGTGTCACTATGACATAATTGTCATTTATGTCGCTATAGGTTGTCTATCTTCCATATTTTGTCACCTTTGACAAATATGATATTGACGCTTATATCGGAAGAAACTTTATATATGTAAGTGGCGCTCTTGTCGTCCTCCTTTTTTAAGAGCCACCCGGCTCTCGCCTTTTCAAATTCTGCTATAAGTTTATCCGTTATCCCCTTGTCTTCGCTGGCTATAAACGTTTTTTCCCAGCTTTCCTGCTTGGATGTCACAAAATAACGGCTCGCAAGTTTAAAATCCTTGCTCTTCAAAGCATCCATAAATAGGTCATAAGTTTCCTCCGGCGTAGCGCCACCGATGATATCACCGCTGGCAATAATCGGTTCAGAACCATTTTCTCCCGCGGTTTTATCGCCCTGTATTTTTTTCAATATTCCGGAGAAGTTCAACATACCCAAAATTGCCGATAGAGCAACGACTCCAAAAATAATGGTGATTATCCAATTTTTACGGAAAAACCCATTGCTCCTTCTGGAGTCGCCAGATATTGCCGGGTTGTTCATCGATCTAATTTTAACATTACGGAATTAACTCGGCAATCGCGGGATGAAGTAAAACACGCTTTTACCCTGAACTTCCTTCAAAATCACGTTATTTTCCAGTAATTCGGAGATTTTTCTCTGGATTGTTCTCCTGCTTATATTTTTAAATTCGGTGTAAACTTCCGAGTTCTGTACCCTCCCTTTTTTAGAAATAAAATCAATTATTTTATCCTGCAAATCGCTGGGGGCCCGCCCTCTTTTTCTATTTGCCATACTTTTTTTTATCGTCTTAACCGGTTTATTTTCAGAGATATCTTTTCTGGCATCAATTTTTTTCGCTTTTCTCGGAGTAATATTCTTGGCCGGAGAGGATATTACAAGCTTCAAAAGCAATAAATCTTTTTCAATAATCATTGTTTGGGACAGGGTTTCGGAAAATAAATGCCGCATTATATACATAACCGATAGGCAGTGATCTAGATAATAACCGATTGATTTCGAGGAAACTTCGTCAATTTTACCGTTTTCGGTAACAAAAATTGCCGAAATATCGGCAATTTTTCTGGATTCCGTAAAACAAATTTCGCTAAAAAACTTATCAGGCAAGTTTTTGGCTAAAGTCTCAAGCTCGACGGCCAGATTAATGACAAGGCGCAAGGATGAGTTGTTATCGCTCATTACATAGACATATAGCACAACGCGACACCGCGTCAATGCTTGTCGCAATAACACCCATTGTGTCGCGATGTCATTATTTGTCGCTATTATGTCGCGATATTGTCGCTATGTTGTCGCGATTCTGTCACTATCTGGAGCTTAATGTCACAGTGACATTCATTTGGCTACCTTGTCGCAGAACTAATAGTGTCACAGTATCACCGCTGCTGTATTTTTGTATTAAGGCGCTAAGAGGATTATCGGCTGTCACCTTCGTGCCATTAACTTCAAGAATTATGTCGTTCTCCTTAATGCCGGCTTTATCCGCCGGAGAACCGGGTGCCACGGCTATTTCAGTCGCGTTCGGGCCCTTGATGACCAAAGCTCCATAATCCACGGCCAGATTATTGCTGTCTTTGATATCCGGGGTAATCATCACATATCTTACGCCAAGGTAGGCATAAGTAATTTTGCCGGTTTTTGCCACCTGTTGTATATCTTTTTTGGCAATATTAATGGGTGTCGCAAAGCCGATATTCTGAGCCCCGCTGACAATAGCCGTGTTTATCCCCATTACTTCTCCGTTCAAGTTGAGCAGCGGACCGCCGGAATTTCCGGGATTAATAGCGGCATCTGTCTGGATTAGCTGCGACAAGCTTTCCGAAGAACCGCCGGCGCTATCGGATGCCGTTATGGAACGGGAAAGTCCTGAAACCACGCCCCTGGACACGGTGTTGGAAAATTGCCCCAGCGCGTTTCCGATAGCTATGGCGGTTTGTCCTATCTGAACCTTGGTTGAATCGGCTAATGGCAGGGCTTTTAAGCCGGATACCGGTATTTTAATCACGGCGACATCATTAACGGAATCCATGGCTAAAATTTGGGCGGTAAACTCCCTGCCGTCGCTCAAAATAACCGTGAAAGCGGCGCCGTCGATATTGACAACGTGCCTGTTGGTTAAAATCATACCGTCGGAACTCACGACAAATCCGGTTCCAGCGGCTACCTGCTGTTTTTGTGTTTGGGGCTGTGTCGGAGTTTGGGGCTGATTTTGGCACTGATTGCCGAAAAACTGTCTGAAGAATGGGTCAGAACAAAGGTCTTGGAGTGGATAAGTTCCATTTTGGACTACCTGCAGATCTTTTGTTGCGATTATGCTGACAACCGAAGGGCTTGACTGCTTAACAACATTTATAATTTTTGCCTCATCGCTTGTGCCGGGTACATAAGCTGGCGGTTGCTGGGTTGCCAAAGAAGAAGCCGGACCCGAACTCTGAATGTTGTTAGGAATTGTCATTAGAGCCGCTTCGTATCCGAAAATGGCTCCAAAAATCCCCGATATTATAATGCTGGCCACTATTGCGCTTATAACAGTATTTTTTTTAACAAAGTTTGCTATTTTTTCTATTATTTTCTCCATAGATAATGGCTTTTTTAACCAAAAAGCCGGTTATTTAACCAGTAATCGGCCCTATGTATTACATTATATAATATAACGAAAAAAGAAATCAAAAAGTTTTGGGGGCGGAGCGAACCCCGCTCAAAATTTTCTGTGAAAATTTTGAGCAGGATACTTGAATTAGTCCGAACCGCTTTCGCCGCCTGCGGCGGCGAGGAAAACCCCCCGCGAAATTCTGAAAATGCGGCGAAGCCGCGCCGATGACAATTTCAAGTTTTTCTTTTGGCGGCAAATTCTTTGTTCTTTGAATTATAAAAAAGAGGGGGTCGCTTTCGCAAACCCCCTCGGTTGAGAAGATAGATCTCCGCTTCATTGAATACGGCCGGTGAGAAATCCTTTTGCGTTCTCATCCCAGAGAATCTTTCGCGGAGTGGTTTTGGTGACACCAGCTTGCGTCACCACACCATCAAGTCGTCCGTTGAAGAAAATCGGAACTCCTTCTCGTAGAGCAGACGAACTCACAGTGTCATTCGCTCGAACGCCGTTGAGAAGCTGGCTCACACCCCGATTGACGAGATGAATTCCGCCTTTCTCGATCCAGGTTCCGCAGTCATAGGTATGAAGCGAAATCGGTTCGAGAACTTCCTCGCGCATGAGGTTCTCGCCGGTGATGACGAGAAAATCGGCATCGCTCGGCTGAATGGGAACCTGCTCGGTAACTGGTCCACGAAATAGGCGGTTCCTCTTTACTTCCTGGAAGCCAGGATGACGCACCGCCGATCCAAATGCGATGACCGCCACGATGTCATCGAGTGGAACGAGGGTGTGATTCACTTTCCATCCCGTCACCAACTTGTAGAGGTCGGCGAGGTTGATGTAGAAATCTGTGATTGCAGAATTTTGGAAGAATCCTCCGCCCGGATGAACGTATGCTTTTCCGTTCGGGAAATACAGTCTTCCAAGGCGTGTTGCCTCGAAATACTTCGTGAAATCATCCATGTGCAGAACGGTCTCAACTGCTGTGCTTTTCATCGGTTTTCTCCTTTCAAGGAACTTGTATTTAGGCCACATTGCCTACGCTTGTAAGAATATAGCATATATGATGCTTGAAGTCAATAGTAAACAAAAAATCAGCATCTTTGCTGAAAATTATCTTAAAAAATCCTTATGAAAATTTTTCTTTTCTGCTTCTACAAAATATGGTTCGAGCCGATGTTTTTAACGGGTTCTTTTGCGGTTTTGATTCGTGCGGCTCCGCCGCCTTTCCGGATTTTCGCGGGGGGACTTCCTCGCCGCCGCAGGCGGCGAAAGCGGTTCGGACTAATTCAAGTATCCTGCACCACGTTGGAAAAGTCAATGCCTCGCCCCGCCTTCGGCGGGTCTCGGCGACCAAATCGTACGGATTTTTCGGGGTAAAAAGAAATTCCCGATTCCGGATTGAAGCTCAACTTGTTGAGCTCAAAGAATTTGCCGCCAAAGAAAAACTTGAAATTGTCGCTTCCTTTCAGGAAGCCAAAACCGCAAAAGAACCCGGGCGAATTAAATTCGCAGAAATGTTGTCATTGATTGAGAGAGGGAAAGCAGACGGGATAATTTCATGGCATCCGGATCGTCTCGCAAGAAATTCTGTGGATGGCGGAAAGATTATTCACTTTGTTGATCGCGGCTTGATTCGTTCCCTCAAATTTCCCTGCTTCTGGTTTGAACCGACACCACAAGGATTATTCATGCTGAACATTGCTTTCGGACAAAGCAAGTATTTTGTAGACAATTTGCGAGAGAATGTAAAAAGAGGTTTGCGGCAGAAAATCAGAAATGGAGTATGGCCAAGTTGGGCTCCAATTGGCTACACTAACAACCCCAAAACGCGCGGTATTGATATTGATAGCGACAAAGCCCCTAAGGTAAAGAAATTGTTTGAAATGTATGCCACCGGAGAATACTCTCTCAACATCCTCGCAAATTGGTGTGAGAAAAAGAAACTGCTCACTAACGCCGGAAACAAAATATCATTAAGCAATGTTCAGCATATTCTCCAAAACCCTTTCTACATTGGGTTGATGAGATACAAAGGGGAAATTTTTGAGGGAACACACGAACCGTTAATCTCAAAGAAACTTTTTGATAAATGTCAGGAAGTTATGGTAAAGCGTGGGAAAGTGAGGCCAGACAGGAAACACTATTTTGCTTTTCTTGGCCTGATGAAATGCGCCTCGTGTGGTTGTTCAATTACGGCTCAATACGCAAAAGGAAATGGTGGTATTTACACTTACTATCGGTGTACAAAAAAGCGAGGCAAGTGCCAAGAAAAGTATCTTGATGAAAAACAGCTTTTAACACAAATTAAAAACTTCCTGCAAAAAGTTTCTTTGTCGAGCCAAGACACCGAGAAAGTTTTGGCGGCATTAGGCACAGAAGAAACACAAGCGAAACAACAAGCACAAAGTGAGGCGGTAAATCTAAAAGAGCAGTTAGCTCAAATTGAAACAAAGCTCCAGAAATTGCTGGACGTATATCTCGATGATGCACTTACTCAAAAAGAATACGCCACCAAAAAAGATGTCCTCATTTCCCAAAAGGTCGAGTTAAACGAAAAAATCACCGACTTTGAGCAAAAAGGGGTGTCTTGGCTCGAACCGGCTCGTGAGTTTGTAAAATCCTTGAATCAAGCCGCTAATTTACTTGAATCAGAAAATCTTTCCGAAATGACAACATTTCTGAAAAACATCGGCTCGAACCATATTTTACGGAATCGGGAATTTCTTTTTACCCCGAAAAATCCGTACGATTTGGTCGCCGAGACCCGCCGAAGGCGGGGCGAGGCATTGACTTTTCCAACGTGGTGGTCGTGTTCTGCCATTGAACCACACCCGCGTTGCCAAGGGGGTTTCGGCGAAACTTCGCCGAAACCCCCTTGGCTGAATTTTTATTTTTTATTTATCCAGTCGGTAACGGACTGCCAGAATTTACCCCATGCGTCCGGTTGCCCGGCGCTTTTTTCAATCACGCTCGTTTCTTTATTTTTTGAGTAAATAATTACAACGTGCTCGTCGGGCTTTTTGTAGTTTAAATACAATCTGGCAAGTTTATCAAGCCGCTGGTCAATTTCTCCTGAAACTGTCGGCGAAGGCGATGTTTCCTCCACTTGAGTTAGTTCCGTAACTTTTTTATTTAAGCTTTCAAGTTTTCTGCCGGCGATTACCGCCGAAGGTATTATTCTATACAAAGAAACAAACATAAAACCGGCTACAAGCAACAGCCCTATAGTCAACCAGCCCGATTGCAATAATTTTCTGAACATAATTAACGGATGCGGTTGATGGTTTCCGTGATTCCGTCAGGATCCTTCACTTTTTTTATAGTCAGCGGATTATCGGATACAGTTCTCAAAACAACATCGCCGTAATCAAAAACTGTTGGCATCAGCCCTTCTTTGCGGTAGCCGACCTCGGAAATGTCCTTGTACAAAAGTTCAACCGTGGCTCTTGAAAACATGCCTTTGCGCTCGCTTCTGACTACCCGTTGGTTAGTCAGCCATAAGACGTTGTCGCCTCCGGAAAAAGTCTTGTAGATAACCATTATCAAAGCAAGGCTAACCGCAATTATAACAACCTGATTCCAGTAGCCGAAGAAATCAAAACTAGTCATAAATCTCAATACAAAAAGCAGGACGATAATCAAAATCCAGAAAATATACGTTGGCAGGAGAAAAATCCAGTGGCGAGACGTGACCTTTATTAATTTTTCGTTTTGCCGTAGAATTAGTTTCATAAGTTTGTGATTAATTATTTATGACCAAGAGAACAATCAAGATTATAACCATCGCGATGTCCATCATGACTATTTTTGCGATGATTGCTTTTACCCTCGTCGCGGTTTTGAGACTCTACTAATCGAATTATAACCTAAAGCTACTTTTTTAGCATCTGGATAAAAACCGAATGGGGGATGTTCACTTTCCCCGATTCTTTCATGCGCTTTTTGCCCTTTTTCTGCTTTTCAAGCAGTTTTTTCTTGCGGGTTATGTCGCCGCCGTAAAGATAACCGGTTACGTCTTTTCTCATGGCGCTCAATGTTTCCCTGGCTACAATTTTTCCGCCGATTGCCGCCTGAACGGAAACCGCGAAAAGCTGGCGGGGGAGTATCTTTTTCAATTTTTCCACAATCCGCCGGCCTTCGTCGTAAGCGTTTTTTTCCGGCACGACTCTTGAAAACGGCTCTACTCTCTCGCCCGCTATTAAAATATCAAGGCGGACCAGATTCGCCTCCTCCCAGCCGTCTTCCTCGTAATCCATCGATGCGTAGCCGGAGCTGATACTTTTCAGTTTGTCGTAAAATTCCGTAATAATTTCCGAAAGCGGTACGCGATACTCCAGAATAATCACCTCATGCCCAAGATAGCTCGTGGCGATATAACGGCTTCGGATTTCCGACATCAGATTCATCAAGGCGCCCAGATAACTTGAAGGGCTTAAAAGTTTAAGTTTAATCATCGGCTCCTCTATTTTTTTAATTAAATTGGGGTCGGGGATTAATGAAGCCGATCGGATTTTAACCGCTTCGCCGTTATTGGTGATTACATGGTATTCAACCGACGGCGTGGAAATT
The DNA here is from genome assembly GCA_007376485.1 of Parcubacteria group bacterium Licking1014_17. Lineage (GTDB taxonomy): Bacteria > Patescibacteriota > Minisyncoccia > 2-02-FULL-40-12 > IGHO2-01-FULL-4-A > VMGJ01. The sequence goes on from VMGJ01000003.1 coordinate 76,503, forward strand.
ATAAGCGACAAATCAAACTCCCGGCGCAGGCGTTCGCTCACGATTTCCACGTGCAGCATCCCCAGAAATCCCAGCCGGAATCCCCTGCCGAGCGCCGGCGAAGATTCGGGTTCGTATGTCAGCGAAGCATCGGTAAGTTTTAATTTTCCCAAGGCGTCTCTTAGCCCGTCATAGCTTTCGCTGTTCTCGGGATAAAAACTGGCAAAAACCATCGGCTTCGGTTCTTTGTAGCCCGGCAATGCCAGTGAAGCCCGCTCGTTTTCATTAAAATCGCCGGCTATGGTGTCGCCCACCCTGACCTGCCCGACATTTTTCAGCCCGGTAGCGATGTATCCGATGTCTCCCGCTTTGATTTCCGAATCCTTCCTCAATTCCGGCGCGAAATAGCCGACCTCGATCACTTCGCCGCCCGCCCGTGAAGACACCAGTTTTATCGTATTGCCCGCTTTCAAACTCCCGTCAAAAACGCGCGCGTAAGCAATCACCCCCTTGAACTTATCAAAAACGGAATCAAAAATTAGGGCGCGAAAAGTTTTTATTTCCGATTCCCGCGGGGGCGGAACTTTTTCAATCACTTCTTGGAGAACTTTTTCCACCCCTTCTCCGCTTTTGGCGGAAATTCTAAGAATATCCTTTGATTCTATTCCGGTAAGCACGTTAATTTCTTCTTCAACTTCTTTGACTCTGACGTTCACGAGGTCAATTTTATTTATAACGGGAATAATCACCAGCCCCTGCTTTTTCGCGTGGCTGTAATTCGCCAGCGTCTGCGCCTGGACCCCTTTTGTCGCGTCAACCAGAAGAATCGCGCCCTCAACGGCGGCTAACGACCGCGAAACCTCGTATGAAAAATCTACATGCCCGGGGGTATCTATGAGGTTTAATATATATCCCTCGGTGCCAGTAGAATAGCGCATCCTCACCGGCTGGAGTTTAATGGTAATCCCCCGCTCCCGCTCAAGTTCCATTGAATCAAGATACTGGGCGTGCATCGCCCTTTTTTCAATCGTCCCCGTCAATTCCAAAAACCTGTCCGCCAGAGTGGACTTGCCATGGTCAATGTGCGCTATAATGCAGAAGTTTCGAATTCTTTCGGAATCGTTCACAGCAATAAATTAACACGTTTCCGGAATATGATAAAGACTTTTTAATTGGCGGAATTTTTACTTGAATTCCACCGAGAATTGGCGGTCGGTTTCGAGGTCTGACGAGGAGAAGGCGATGGTTTCTTTTACGCGCATCAAGGGATCGTTTGAAGTGATAATTTTGTCGTCTGGCGCTTCTATTGAATAATTAATTTTATCTTTGTTCGTGCCCGGCTGTTTTTGCCACAAAAGATTGTAATTCGCGTTCTTCATCGCGAGAGCTAAGGGTACTTTGTAGGTAATCCTGACGCCTTGCGTGTTTTTCGGCAGGATATTCATCCAGAAGCCGAAAACGGTCTTGCCGGATTCTTCAAACACGTCCGCGCCGTAAATCGGCTGGCTGATGGTGGCTTCAAGCGCCGCCAGGTCTGGATCAACGGTAAAATTCTTGCCCGCATATTTAACCAGTGGCTTGATGGAAACAATGGATTCGCCCTCGATATTTTCCAAGGTACTGCCTCTGGGCACGTAAACTCTCACGTAAGAGCTGTTCTCCGTATTGTAAAATTTATGATTTTTGTCGCCGCCGTTATGCTGGCGGTAAATAGAGAGCATATGGAGGGCGTTGTTACCGACGATACTAACGTCAAGTTTCATGGAATTTTCCGTCACCGCGTCCGCCTTTGAGCCCTTTATATTCGTAAAATTAACCTGCAGATAATCGCCGCCCGAATCGGCAATCGCTCCCGCCGCCCCCAGTTTTTCGACTGCTTTTTGCAGAGAAGCGTCTTTGAAATAGGCAAGGGCGTGTTTTTCTTGAACGTCCCCGATTATCGCCGTCATTAAATCACGCCACTGTTCCTTGCCCTGCCCGGCGAATTTTTCAAAAAGTTTCGGCTGTAAATCTTTCAATATCTGTTTGGGTCTGTCCCTGTTGCCCTTGTTTTCAACGACATCCTGGACTTCGGCGACAAAATTATCAGTCGTGAGGGTCAAATTGTAATCGGGCATTTCAATCGGGCCGGTAATTTTCAGGATATCGGTAATCAATTTGGGAGTAATCGCGAAAACGCCGCTGACTTTCTGCCCGTCTTCCTTTTCAAAATATTCGGCGAATTTTTTGGCGGAAGCGGAGAAATCAGCGAACCAGCCGACATCGCGCATCGCCCATGTCTGGGTTATGCCCTGAAGCTGTTTCGGCGGGATAATTTTTTCTTTCATTTGCCCGTCCGGATTGTAAATATCGTCAACCTTGACGAAAGCCAGATAGCCCTTGTCGAACGTCAGCAGAGCGTAGCTTCCGGGAAATCCGCCCGTAGGCCTTAGTTCGCTGTTATTCTGCATAAGCATCAAATACGTAACGGGACCTCTTTCGCCCAAAAAATTCAAAGCCAAATTGGAATAATCAACGGCGTTATTTATATATGAAGAAAATTCAGGAAGCTTGTCTTTGAAACCAATAAAAGTTTCTCTTTCGCTTTCCGGAATAATTGACGCGCTGACGCCCGCCAGCAGGTCTTTGGCGTTTTCTATATCAACCGCCGCCTCCGCGAGGGAATTTTTCAGGTCATTGATGAATTTCACCGGCGGATTGGCACTCGACGTTTCCGGAGAAGTCATTATCTTCAGCAGATTTGTCGTGTATAAGACATCCAGCGACTGGGATAAAATCTTTCCGGCTTCGGACAGGTTTTTACCCGCTTCCATAAGATTTCTCGCCGAAACGACTTTATCAACGCCGGGAATAGCGCTAAGCGAACTTATAATACTGGCTCCGAACATATTCATCGTTCGCGACGCCGATTCAAGCTCCGACTCCGCTTTGGCGAAATTATCGGCGGCGGCTTTGAAATCAAAAGCGGCGAGATTTTCTTTCGCCTGGCTAAAACTATTCATCGCGCTCAAACCTTTGCCGACGATGCCATGAATGGCTCTCGTCGCTCCGAAGTAGCCGAGACAGCCGATTAGTACCAGCGATGCCGCGATTGGCACTAATATTTTCAACCTGTATCTCAAAGCGCTCCTGTCTTTGGGAATCAAAACAGCCGGATGATTATCCACGAAAGTTTTTGTCTCTCTTTTTCTTTGCAAAAGTTTTCCCAGACGCGCCATTGACGGTTTAAACCACGCGAGGCATGGTTCGTACTCGGGTTCGGGTAATATTGTGCGACGTGAGGGGAATGTGGCGACGGCTTCTGGTATAGCTGGCGCGACTGCCGCCAAAGAAGCAACGGTTGCGATTCTCTCTCTGGCTTTCTGCCTTCCCGTTAGTTCCTTATCCGTGACCGCTTTTCCAATCCGCACCGCTCCCCCGTATTTTATTAATTCCGACAAATCGGCTGTCGGCTCGTTAATCAATTGGCAAAATTCTTCCGAAACCATCTGCTTCATAGCGTGCTTGCTGGCGTGCGAAACTCCCGGCTTAACAGCGCCTTTGTATTTATTATTTGTCTTATCTTCTCTCTTCTCCGGCTTAGTTGCCTCAATCTCCTGTTCTTTCACATACGAAGCCAAAACCACCATCGGTTCGCCAGTGGGTATAATATCGAACATCATTATATCGCTCTCGAATTTTTCTTCCACTGGATTAATTATACAACAAAATCCACAAAGCACTTGTGGATGAAAGGGCGTTCGCCGATATGCTTTTTCGGGACTGGATTTTCTCCAGCGAAGAAAATCCATCTGGTTAGGTTGCCACCCCTTGTCAAGACATTCGCTTCGCTCAATCGTTGACAAGACCCTGCTGGCGGCAACCTAAGCAGCCCGAAAAAGCATATTGGCTCACTTACTGTTTTATTTGTTACCAAAATCTCCGCTATTGTTTCGAATTGAGATAATTTATAAAAAGAAAAGGGCTGGAGTTTTTAATTCCAGCCCGCGGGCCAAGAACCGAAAAGTTACTTATGGGAGAGAATTATGCAGCCGGGACCTAAGCCTGCGTAGCGAGGGTGCACGATGGAAATGGCACGGACGCGCCACCAACGGTGAAGCAAGCCCCAGCGCGCATGTACAGCCCAAGGAATTCCTCTTCTGTCCTCGATATACGCAAGTAATCCTCCCCAGCCTTTGGGCTGGATCTTGACAAATTCATAGAAGTGGGCAAGTTTTATGATACGCTTTTCGGGACTCAGCTCGTCCATGATTTCGTAACTAAGGGAAGGTCGAGTTATACTGCCGAGTATTATCTCCGCTGGTCCGATATCTTCCTCAATAAGATCCAGGAAATTTTCCTCGAAATTGTTTTCGAGAGAAAATTTAATTCCGTCTGAGTTTCTAGGCCCGAAAGTGTCTTTGGCGACAAAACGTTTACAACCGGGGATTTTAATATCTACCACGATAATTCTCCTCTCAAGAGTGGTCATAGAAAGCCACAAAGATACAGTGTTTTTGCATTTTAAAAAAACAACTTACCAAGAACTACATACAAACAAAAAAGGGAGTTGTCGTCAAGTAAACGGACTGATGTCCTATGGCATTACCACAAAGCCCCAACCCTCAATTTAAAACTTCTGCGGAGATTTTGAATCAAATAGAGGAGCGAACAGCGGAAAGCCGAGTCCGAAAGCCAGCCCCCACCGGCGCGCCGGTGGGGGCTGGCGAGGGAATGCTCGGAAGGTATTCCGCGTATGTGAACGACGAATATTTGCCAAAATCGAAGCTCTGTTGAAAATTAAGGGTTGGGGCGAAAATTACTTGTTTGCAACCAGAGAAACAATCTTTTTCTTGAAAACCTCCACGTCAAATTTTTTGGCGTGCTCGCGGATGAATTCCGGGTCAAATTTAGTTTTAAAATATTCCCCCACCGCCAGAGAAATCGCAATCTCCGACTGGTCGTTGAAAAAAATTCCGGTCTTGCCCTCAACCACTGTTTCCAGCGCTCCCCCGCCGCGATAAGCAATCACCGGCCTGCCCGAAGCCATTGATTCAAGGGCGACGAGTCCAAAATCTTCTTCCTGTGGAAATATCAGCGCCTGCGCCCGCGAGTAAATATCCGGCATTCTGTAATCGGAAACAAGGCCGAGAAATTCAATATTCCCTCCGGTAATTTTCTCCAGCCGTTTCCGTTCCGGCCCGTCCCCCGCTATTTTCAAGGGAATGCCCATGGCGCTGAAAGCTTTTACCGCCAATTCAAAACGTTTGTAGCTCACCAGCCGCCCGACCATCAAAAAATAATCGCCCAAATTTTCCGAAATGAAATACTTGCCCGTTTTTACCGGCGGATAAATCAAATCCGAATCCTGCTCGTAATATTTTTTGATTCTCTCCCTCACGAAACTTGAAATCCCGACATACTTATCAACCCGCAGAGACGCTTCTTTGTCCCAAATCCGGAGATAAGTTATGAAAAACGGAATTAGCCTTTTTATAGGCCAGGGGAGCTTGAATTCGTCAATGTAGCGGTGGCTGTCGTCCCAAAGAAATCTCGTCGGGGTGAGGCAATAATTTATGTGCTTTGTGTGTGGTTTGGTTATGATACCCTTCGCGAAAGACGCCGACACTGACAAAACCACGTCAAAATATGACAAATCGAACTGCTCGACGGCAATGGGCATCAGCGCCGGAAAAAGCCGGTGATGGCGCTTGGCAAGCGGTAGTTTCTGCAGAAAAGAAGTGTGGATTTCTTTCTCCCTGAAAACCCCGCCGGTGGCTCTCTCATCATAAATCAAAGTGTAAATCGGCGCGTCCGGAAATATTTCACACAGAACCTCAAGCACCCTTTCGGCGCCCCCGTATTGGACCAAATAGTCGCTCACAAGCGCGATTCTCATCCCGTATGAAGTAGTAACAGCCAAGCATAAGTTTGAGCTGTATCCACTGGTTAATGATTTTATTAGGAAAACTAATGTTTATGAACCCGCGCGGGCTACTTCGTACGGGATTCATGTCCGCCAGTGTAGCAGGTTAAACAAAAAAATAAACCCCAAAGAAAAAACAATATTACATAAGTAGGGTTAATACATTTTTCGGGCTGTTTAGGTTGCCGCCAGCATGGTCTTGTCAATGACTTTATGTCTTGACAAGGGGTGGCAACCTAACCAGATGGATTTTCTTCGCTGGAGAAAATCCAGTCCCGAAAAGTGTATTAACCGAGTAGGGGTTCTACACCGCCGACCTGTCGCGGATTAGCTTAAGAAAAGTTAAAATCAATATTCTTACGTCGGTAAAAAATGACCAGCGCTCTATGTATACCGTGTCCAACGCCACTTCTTCTTCAAACGGCAAATCGGAACTGCCGGCAATTTGAGCCATGCCGGTCATGCCGGCTTTGATTGCCAGCACTTTTTTGTGGTGCTTTTCGTAACGGGCGATTTCATCCGGTTGGTGCGGGCGGGGACCGACAAGCGACATTTCTCCCTTCAGCACGTTTATCAGCTGGGGTAGTTCGTCAATTCTCGTCCGGCGCAGGAATCTGCCGACATTTGTGATTCTCGGATCGTTTTTCATTTTGAAAAGCGGCCCGTCTTTACGCTCGTTGTATTTCAACAGCCGCGTTTTCAGCGCCTCGGCGGTTTTTACCATTGAACGGAATTTATAAACCCTGAACCGCCTGTTCCGGCTGATTCTTTCCAACCGGACGAAAACCGGCCCGGTGGTTTCCCATTTTATCAGAAAGGCGATTATCAAAAACAACGGCGATAAAATAATCAGTCCCAAAACCGAACCGGCGGCATCCGCTGTTCTTTTGGCGACTCTTCCCCAGCCGTCCAACGCCGTCCTTTTAAGTTCAATCAGGGGCATGCCAATAATCGTATCCACGGCGTAGTTTACCGTGAGCGCCTGATGGATATTCGGCACAAATTTAAAAACCAAATGGTTCTCGTTGCAGAAATCAATCAAAGCCGAAACTTTTTCCGCCGGATAATTCGGGTTCGCCAGAATCACTTCGTCAATTCCGGGATTACCGACGGCGAATTTAATTTCTTCCACTTCTGGGTCGGCTAATTGTTTGACCACGCGGTAGCCGAGAGCCAAATTCGCCCGCAGGGTTTTGGTGATGGTATCGGAAACTTTATCACTGCCGATAATCATTACCCTATGAACCCCGAAATCGCGGCGTGTTATCGCCGACTTCTGGATTTTACGCATTATCAGCCGGCCGATAGCCACAAAAACTATCGCCGTAATCCAGGCGCCCAAAACCAAAAATCTTGAGTTGAAAAGCTCCTGCCTTAAGAAAATATAGATTATAACCGCCATTATACCGGCGGAAGAAGCGATACCGATTCTGAAAATTTCTTCAATGGTTGAACGGGTGCTCTTTAAAGAATATAAGCCCGAAAGCGCGTAGGCGGCCATAAAAAGCAAGGAAACAAAAATCACGAGCATCAAATATCTCTCAAATGTCAGATTCAGATGGAATTGGACCGGCCTTAAAGCGTCCAGGATTCTGGTCCTGAAAAGATAAGTGGCAACGCCGGATAAAACCAGCATTACGAAATCCACCGGAACTAAAAGCACGCTGAATATCAGCTCACCTTTTTTCATGTTTGTACCTATGTTATACAACGAATTATACAAAAAGAAAAGCCCCCATCGGTACGTTGGTGGAGGCTTTATTCTTCGATATAGGAACTTTACCAGGAGTAGCCCATCGCGAACGACGGCCAGATTTTACTCTTGGCGATGGGATTTTCCACGCCGGAATCGTTGGCCACTTGCCAATTAAAGGCAGGGGTGAAATGTATTGACCCCCATTGGGCAGACACGGAAACTAAACCTTGGGTATGGCTAAAAGATTGTCCAGTGAATCCACATAGCCCGTTATGACCGCCGAAAATAATCTCAAAATTCACGGTGTCCAAGTGTTTGTTTAATTCCGCAAGTGAAAAAAAAGCTCCGCAAGACATACCCCAGAAAATCCCGCCCGGCAATACATTTGGATTCGTCGCCCAGTCTTTTTCCAATGTTATCCCCACATAGGGTTGAAAGCTGTTTATTTTGCCACCGCTTTTCAAAAGAGGATTGTACGCTATTGATCCACGCGCGAAGGAAAAATTATTTGCCGTCCCTCTTCCAAGGTCATGGACATCATAGAATCCCCCGGCAGCGTTAATAGCCACTATACCCTTCTCTTTCCCTAACTGCCAGATTTTATTAATTCCAAGAGTATAGTCCGCTTCGTCTCCAAAACTACTATGGAGACCGCCGCTTGGCTCGGCGAAAGTGAAAATTTCACCGTAGATGTCGCATTTAGGGTTAAGGTAAGTAGCACGGAAGCCTGTCTGGAAATTCAATCTTTCGGTGTTGACGACCCCGCAAGACCCGACATATTTGTCGCTGATGGTTGTCGCGATGTCTAATTGGATTGGCTTGGTATCACTATCCTCATCTTCAGCCGCAAAAACCGCGACCGAAAAAAACACGATGAACAGCACGACTCCGAGAATCTTTACCTTCATGGTTTCCTCCTATTGGATTAGGCAGTTAGTGATTTCAATTTTCAAATCAAAAAGGAGCACTATACCCCTTTTCTATACTGCATTCTTAATAACATAATCGAGTTATTATTGTCAAACGTCCAGTGTTTCATAGTCTCCCCTAAACCTAACCCCCCACCGTATGGTGGGGGGTTAGTGTCGCGGCGGGTCTATAAGCCGGATTTTGTCTTCGCCCTCCTTCGCACGGGGCTACGGAAGGGCAATGTGCGATCATTTGTCTGGGATGAACATTGCTGTTCACCTCAAGCCCTTGCGGGCTATGCGTACGAACTTTTCGGAGCCCTATCCCGCTTGCGCGGAACGGACAACGCTGTACTTGCACCGGGCAGGGTTTAGCACGCACCTATGTCACCATAGGGCGATCAGCCTTAGGCTGAACTTTTCACCTTTCACCCGCCTTGCGGCGGATTAGTATTGTCTCTGTGCCACTTTCCCTAAGTTTTGGCTCGCGCCTTTTCTCTTAAGAAGAAAAACTGCGAAACCTTATGCTTGGTGGTCGTTAGCCACTGCCCACTTCTTCAACTTGCAGAGGGCTTGCCCTGAGCTTGTCGAAGGGAGTCCGGACTTTCCTCTGCCGCCTTGCGGGCGACAGCAACCGCCCAACCCACCGCGACTTTTATAGAGTAACATAAATTCTATGCTTTTGCAATTCTATAAAAGTTTCCTTGTTTCTCTGTCCAAAGCCACATTCACCAGTTTGTCGGCGGCTTTGTTTTTATCCCGGGTGAGATGGATAAACGAAATATTTTTGAATCCGATTTTTAGATTCCAAAGTTCAAGAAAAAGTTTCTGGATATCCGGCTCTTCAACTTTGTATTCCCCATTGATTTGTTTCGCCATAAATTCGCTGTCCATATGAACTTCCACGCGGGCGTTCCGGGCTTTTTCTTTTCCGACAAGAAGTTTCAATTTCTTTAACGCAAAAATCGCCGCCTGATACTCGGCTTCATTGTTGGTCGCCTGCCCGATAAACTCGCCGTATTCTTTTTTCAGCGAACCGTCAGCTAACGCGATTACCGCCCCTATCGCCGCCGGCCCCGGATTTCCCCGCGATCCCCCATCAACATGAATTATGTATTTATTATTCATCCCGTATGAGACAGGAAACGCTTCAATCTGCTTTTGAGATAGCGTTTACCCGTTCCTGATTTAAGATACTTCTCTCTTTGGCGAGCATCATTCTCATCAAGACACGCTTCGTAATATATCAGTTCGTAGGGACTGTGATGCTTCGTATATTCCGATTCCTTGTTGTTATGTTCTTTGAAGCGTTTCCGTAGATCATAAGTGAATCCAGTGTATAAACGATTATTCTTATTTTTTAGCACATATGTGTAAAACATACTATTGCTGTCTCATTCGGGACTAGTCCTTGTTTAGATAATCTATAATTTCTTCAGCTATTTTCTTAGCTTCTTCAAGACTTGTGGAATTACACGCGCCCACGCCTTCATGCCCTCCCCCGCCATATTTTTTCATCAGTAAGCCTATATCGGCGTTACCCTTCTTCTCAATCCACGCGTTTTTACTAGCCCATATCTTATAATACCCGGATTTGCCGCCGGTTAACCTCACGGCATAAAGGGCCTCTGGGTAAATATAATATGGCAGAGCGCTGGAAGATTTAAAAGACCAGTCTAGAATTTCGGTATAAACAAGGTTGCCAATCAATTTACTGCTGTCGGCGTAATGTTTATTGCTTTTTTGGACTTCGATGAGAACTTTTTCTATGTCGTTGTGATATTTTTCACTATTTACTATATCTTCGATCGGCCCAGAAGCAATTCTGGTAATTATATCGCTTCTCACAGATTCATATGTTTCACCGTCCAACACTTTAAAATTGTCCAAAAAGGAAGATAGCCTAAAAGCCGGCTCTTTGCACTCAACCGCCTGTTGGGGAGAGCTGAAAGCGGAATCAATAATATCCGACCAGTGGGCGGTATCGGCAAAATATTCCGGCGGCTTGTAACCATGTTTTTCCTCAAGAAATTTAAGGACCATGCTGCAACTGGATTTAGCATTGGGGTCATAAAAATGCCAGTCGTCGTTTCTATAATTTTTCTCGTCTTCGGGATTGGTGAAGGTGGTTGAATGATGGTCAAACCACATATCGGCGTCCTTTCGATAGCGAAGGTCAATAAAAATACACGGTTTTTTTACGTCAAAAGTGAACCACTTGGCAATCAGAGTCGGGCTATAATCCAGAGAATGAAATAAACCGACGGAATCCCCTCTTTTTTTGAGAAAATCATACAAGACGGCGCCGGTCGTTATCCCGTCAAAATCGTCGTGATAATAAATACTGTAATCCATTAATAATATCTTAACGCTTCCAGGGCGGGCAGTTTTTCGCCGCCCAAGAAAATCAGCATTGCTCCTCCGCCGATTGAAACAAAACTGTATTTTTTCAGTAAGCCGAGTTTTGTAACTTCGCTGATTGTGTCTCCTCCGCCGATAATTGAATTTTTGGCGGCCGCCACAGCTTCCGCGATTTTCCGTGTCCCCTCCGCGAATGCCTCGGTCTCCGAAAGCCCCATCGGCCCGTTCCAGATAACCATTCCTGCTTTACCGATAAAATCTGCGTACTTCGCGGCGGTTTTCGTGCCAATGTCTAAAATCATTTCCTCGCCCGCCACCTTGTCCGCGTCTTTTATTTCGGCTTTGGAAACTGCGAGCGTATCGGGAGCCGTTACCACGTCTTCGGGAATAACAACTTTACTCATATCCAAACCCTCCAGTGAATTTATATCTTCCGCGTCAATTAAAGATTTCCCGACTTCCAGCCCTTTAAATTTTAGAAAATTATTAGCGAGCGCTCCACCGATTAAAATCCGCTCGGCTTTATCTAGAAAATGTTTTACCACCGGCAGTTTGGTGGAAATTTTCGCTCCGCCGAGAACCAAAACCTTGCCTTCAGCCGGCGCCTGAATCGCCCGCGAGAGATTTTCTATTTCGTCCTTCATCAAAAATCCAGCGTAAGAATCAATATATTTTGTTATCGCCGAAACCGAAGCGTGCTTTCTGTGGGCGACGGCGAATGCGTCATTTACGTAAAAATCAAAGCCCTTCGGCTCACTTCGTTCGCTCAGGGCAGGCCCTTTGGCCAGTTGTTGGGCAAAGGCATCATCATTTTTTTCTTCGCCTTCATGTCTCCTGACGTTCTCCAATAAAACAAAATTGTGCTCATTTAGAGCTTCGACGACAGCAGGACCAACACAATCAGAAACAAAAAATATTTCCTTGCCGAGAATTTCCGATATTTGACTTACAATCGGGCTGAAAGTTTCTATGTCAGTGATGTGGGATAAAAGCGCGACTTTCGCCCCGGCACCTAATAGATAATCTATTGTTTTCTGAACCGCCTGCACCCGATAGTCGCTTGAAATCCTGCCGTGTTCCACCGGTAAATTAAAATCCACCCGAACGAGGATTTTTTTATTTGAAAGCTCCGACTGCGGCAGAGAGTCAATATATTTCATAGTTAAAATCATAGCAGATTATTTGTATTAGTAATAATCTCCCTAATTTTGTAAGTATTCCCATGCTTCAATAGCCCAAGATATGAATTGATGGTCTCCGTTCTCGGATTTTCTCTGATTCTTTTCAGCATTCTTCTTTTTGTCGATGTTCTCAAAATTCTGTGGTCTGGAAAATTAACCCAGCCGAGAAAATCAACTCCTGAAGAAAGGGTTTTAACAAATATCTTCTGGGGATGCAATCTTAAATCTAATTCTTGCTTTAAATATTCTCCAATCGGCTGAACAATTTGCTCAAGCCACAATCTATCCTCGGATAAAATCACAAAATCGTCGCAGTATCTGATGTAATGACGGATTTTTAGTTTGTGTTTAATAAATTGGTCAAATTTATTCATATAAATATTCACAAAAAGCTGCGATGTTAAATTGCCAAGCGGCAAGCCAATGTCTAAACGGCCCGAATTGAAACTGCCGACAACTTCTTTTAACAGCCAAATAACATTTTCGTCGGAAATATATCCTGAAATGATTTTAAGCAAAATCGCATGGTTTATGTTGGCAAAGAATTTCCGGATGTCGCATTTCAAAATCCAGCAGGTTCTTGTATTGTTCCGGCTGACTTTACGCGCGAAATAACGAAAACGATTCAGAGCTTTGTGAGCGCCTTTATTTAACCGGCAGGAAAAAGAATCGGAAATAAATATTCTATCAAAAAATGGATATAGGATTTTATAAATCGCGTGGTGCAATAGACGATCTCTGACGCTTGCTTTGTGGATATTTCTCGGCTTCGGGTCGCAGATATTGAATGCCTCATAATTTCCGTGTTTGTATGTATGGTTTACTAAATCTCGGTGCAATTCCAAAATATTATCCATTAAATTAAACTGGAATTCCTGAACATCCCGCCTATGCCTTTTACCACGTAAAAATTCTTTCCATGCTTCCAAAATATTCTCAATGCTGATAATATCTTCAAAACTATGAGCCAATTTGATTTTCATAAAAACAACCCTTTAAGCCCCCCCCCCAAGATCTTACCCTTACTTCAAAAGATAAAAGATATGTATTTATTGTGGTATGAATACTATCAGGTATTACCCAAACCGCATAGATATACTCTCGGTCAAAGAATTGATTATTTGCTGGTAGAAATCATAGAAGCAATAGCTACTGCCGCTTTTTTGATGCGTGAAGAAAAAATACCGTATGTTCGTTTGGCAGTCAGGAAAGTTGATGTTTTGAAAATACTCTTAATGATACTTTGGGAAACCAAATCTCTGGGCGATAAAAAATATATAGCCCTCTCATTAAGAATTGACGGGATAGGCAAAATGCTCGGCGGTTGGCATGGCCAGCTACAAAAACAAAACTCCCCTGCTAAATAGCCAGGAGAGAAATGAAGTAATTTGCGACGGGTGAATACCCAGCGGTCGTTGCCATTCCAGAAGTTATCAGGGTTGCCGTTGTTACCGTTGAGCCACAGGTCATCGTCATTGCGTTCGACGTTGAACACCTTGAGGTTGCCGTCCGAGTCCGTAATATGTACAAGATACCTCCCTTGTCACCACCCCTTGAATACTCTTGGGGTTGTATCGTATTCGGCATCGTAATGCCATAGTATCTTATACCAAGTAGCTTCATTTTTTGAAGTATCTATATACACCACTCTATCTGAAACCGTAATCGCAGATATTCTCGATGTATGGATACTGGGTTCGGTAGTTGGAAACCTTGGTCTCCATCATATTCACCTACTGCCGTTTCCATTTTACACGACAAATGCACAAAACAAAACTCGTGCATTTCTGCACGAGCGGAAGGGCCAAGGGGCCAAGAACCAAACGAGGTTCAAGTCCCCAAGGTCAGAGGACTACTTGCGACGGGCGAATACCCAGCGGACGCGGCCAAACCAGAAGACACCAGGGCGGCCGATGCTACCGTCGAGCCACAGGTCATCGTCACGGCGTCCGACGTAGAACACCCCGAGGTAGCCGCCCGAGCCCGCAATCGGCTCCATAGCAATCGGGAGCCCCTCGCCCTTAGGCTGGTCTTTGTATTGCAAACGCAGCTGAGGACCGACTTCGTTGGGGCAGAGCTGGAGACCGAGACTAAGTGCCCGCTCGTAGATGTCCTTGCGGGTGGCACCGTCTTTGAAGCCAATCTCAGCGACACTGACGTTCACCAGTCCGATTGAGGTTTTCTTGGGGCTTACCTTGAAATCAGGTCCGCCGAGGGTATAGTTGCCCCAGTCGCCGATGCGGAAGCCGCCGTTCTTGAGGGCTTCACGGAACTTGCAAGCGTCCGCAAGCCCAGTGCCCAACTTGACGGTCTTCCAGATCGGAAAGTTAACCGCTCCGATAACCTGGGGACGCCCGCCATTCTTGAGGAAGGCGGTGAAGCGGCTACCGAACTCGGCGGATGAAAGGTTGATGACTTCGACCTGGAGCTTGTCTCCATCGAGCTCATCCCAGTTAATCTGGGTTGCGACTCGGGCCGAGATTTCGAGAGCTTGACCGCGTGATACGGCTTTACTCATTGTCGTTTCTCCTTTTTCTGCCAGAGGGCTACTATCCGTAGTCATAGCCAGGAAATTCCGATAAATCAGGATCTCCTGGCTATGACTACAATCGCAAGAAGTATTAAAGAGCGACATTATGTTCTAATGATACTCCGTTTATTTAGTTTTGTCAACACACCACAAAACCCTCATTCTATAAGGGTTTTTCATGTAAAACAAGCCATTGTACTTTGAGGGTTACTGAAGTTGTCGCCCCATCCTCATTAAAACTTCAGAGGGTAAAGCAGTATTTGTACAGTCCAGGCTGGAATGTCTTTTCGGCCGCTTAGAGGCTATGGATTGCTTGGTCGGCAATAGTATAATATCTGGCGTATAGCCAACTATTGCCGAATCCACAGCCTCTAGCGAGTGAGATATTCCGCCGGAGAATCTTGAACGTGCCGAAAAGACATTCCGGTCGGACGGGTAGCCCCGAAAAGCGCAATGGCGAGTTTTTATTTTTTACCCTTTTTTATATGCCTCCAAACATACCAAACCAAGCCGATGACGATTAGAGCAATAATTACATACTCAAACTTTTTGAAATACGGCGCCAGGAATTCCCAGTTATTGCCGGCTTTAAAACCTACGTAGGCCAGCCAGAGATTCCACAAGAATGAGCCCAAAATAGTAGGCAACAGAAAACGCCAGAACGGAATGCGCATGCTACCCAGAGCGATACCACTGACGGTTCTGATGCCAGGCAGAAGGCGCGAAACAAACGCCACCCAAAGCCCGTGCTTCGCCGCCCATTTGTCCACCTTTAAAATATCATCCGTATGAATAAACAAAAAATGCCCGTGTTTTTCCACCAAAGGCCGCCCGCCATACCAGCCAAGAAGAAATATTAGCGAAGAGCCGAGTGTATTCGCCAACGTAGCCGCCAACATCACCAGCCAAAAATTAAATCTCCCCGTTGCGGCCAAAAATCCCGAAAACGGCAGGACAATTTCGGAAGGAATCGGAATCAGGGCGCTTTCCAAAAATTGGGTAACAAAAATGCCGGCGTAGCCGAAATGGGAAATAACTCCCAACGCCCAACTGGCAAGTGATCCTAAAATGCCGCCCATCAGGATTTATTATACACTTTTTTACAGAGATTGAGGCGGATTTCCAAAATTTCAAAAAGCATTTTTAACATCCCGCTGAATTTCACGTGGCTCCTTTCATAATTCCGCCAGACAATTGGGGCTTCTTTTATTTTAAATCCCAGCCGGTGGGCAATCGCCAGCGCCTCAACATCAAACGCCCAGCGGGAAATAGTGAGCCGACCAAAAATCTCCGCGGCGGCTTTAGCGGTAAATAACTTGAAACCGGCTTGCGAATCCTCAACGTCCACCGGAACAATCGTCCGCACGACAAAACGGAAAATCGCGCCCAGAAAATCGCGGTGCCACGGCTGATGAATGGCAATTTCGGCGCCCTTAATCCGCCTTGAGCCGATAATTACGTCGTAGCCATCTTTGACCCACGGCAAAAAATTTTCCACCTGCTCCACAGTGGTGGAGTTATCGGCATCCATAAATATGCGCAAATCCCCATTTGCCTTAAGTATACCATCGCGCACGGCTCCGCCTTTGCCCTGATTGATTTTATTATCCAGCAAAATTATTTGCGGAAATTGGACCTGTGTTTTTCTCACCGCATCAGCCGTGCCGTCTTTTGAGCCATCATTAACAACAATCACTTCGTAATCATACGGCTGTCTTGAAAGATAATCACAAACCAAGCGCAGGGTTTTTTCTATGCGTTTTTCTTCGTTATAGGCAGGAATGATGACGGATAAGTGCATGGGGTTACTTAGCAGATTCTGTAAGGATTCTGGGGCCGTTGGCTGTTATCGCCACTGTGTGTTCAAAATGCGCCGAAAGCGAACCATCGGCGGTGCGATAGGTAAAGCCGTTCTTGCTTGTCTTTATTCTCCAGTCACCAAGAGACGACATCGGCTCAATCGCTAAAACCATACCGACTTCGAGTTTGGGACCATCGTTTTGGCTTCCATAATTCGGGATTTTCGGCTCTTCATGCAGGCCTCTGCCCACCCCGTGGCCGACCAATTCTCTGACTATACCCAGCTCGTTTTTTTCCAAAACTTTTTGTATAGCCGAGCTTATGTGGCCAAGATTATTGCCGGCTACCGCCTGCTTTATACCAGAATTCAAGGCATCTTTTGTCGCTGATAAAAGTCTTAATTCTTCGGGATGGCTTTTCGCCCAATTGTCATATTCTCCGGGGTTCAAAACTGGCACCGTCGTGGCCAAATCTAAAATCCACCCTTTATATATGACTCCCAGATCAAGACTTATTAAATCTCCGGAATTTAATATAACCGAATTAGATGGTATGCCATGTACCACTTCGTCGTTCACAGAGGTACAAATGGAGGCGGGGAATCCTTCAAAACCCAAAAAGGCGGCTCTAACACCGTTTTTTTCTGTAAGCTCTCTTACTTTTGAATCCAAAGTGGCGGTGGTTATGCCCGGAATAATGTGGTCTACGATTTCATTGAGAATTTCAGCGGCAATTTTGCCGCCCTCCGCCATTTCCTCAATATCTTTTGACGTCTTTAAAATTATCTTTGACATAGGATGCGATCTCATCGGAAACTTTTTCCAGTTTCTGTTCGCCGTTAATATCTATGACTTTGTATCCTTTCTCCCGCAGAAAGTCCAGCACGGGCACGGTTTCCTTTTCGTATGCTTCGTAACGTTCTCTGATGATGTCCGGTTCGTCCAATTTCCTGTGAATCAGCGGCGAGCCGTCCCATGGGCATATTTTCAAATCTTTGTATTCCGGCGTGTTCGGCACCGGATGCCTGTTTTCTTCGCAAATCCGGCGGTGCCGGTTTCTATCCACAGAAACCTCGAGACTTACGTTGATGTGGAAAATCCAAATATTCTCCCTGCCGTAAAGTTCTTCAAAAACCGGCATGTCGGCTTCAGCTTCTTCCACTTTCCTCAACGGACCCGACAAAACCAGACTCTTGCCTTCGGCGTGAAGCTTTCTCACGGCGTCAAGCGTCCATTTTATTATCAGTTTCGAATCCAGCAACCCTCCGGATATCCAGATTTTTTTCTGTTCCTGAATAACTTTGTCGCCGGGCGAAGCGGCGGCAAAATTCTCTTCTATGACTTTAGACATTTCAAACCGCTCAAAACCGAAACGCTGGGCGAAAATTTCCGCCTGCGTGTCTTTACCCGCTCCGGGAGGAGCGATAAAAGCAACTAATCTTTGGGGTACCATGCATTTACAGTCTACCACGGAAATTTTTAATACTCATACATGGACAGATGAGCGTTCACGGCTTTAATGACTTCCAAAATAACCGAAACGACGATGAGGATAGATGTGCCGCCGATGGTAAGCACGGTAATGCCGGTCAGCCCCTTCACAACCGACGGCAATATGGCGATGACGCCAAGAAAAACGGCGCCGACCAAAGTAACTCTATTTAAAAGATGGGTCAAAAATTGTGCCGTCGGCTGGCCGGGACGGATGCCCGGAATATAGCCGCCCTGTTTCTGGACGTTTTCGGAAATTGATTTGGGGTCAAATGTAACCGCCGTGTAAAAATAAGTGAACGCGACAACGAGGATAAAATATAAAGCACCGTAAATCAAGCCGTTCTCCAGGAAACTCTTCAGCGCGCCGGCGATATTTGCCAGCAAAGTTATGTTTGAAGTGGCAAAAAAAGCGGAAATCATCGTCGGGAATAAAAGCAGTGACAAAGCGAAGATGATAGGCATAACGCCGGCATTATTCACGCGCATTGGCAGATAAGTGGAAACGCCGCCGTAGATTTTCTGCCCCCTGACCCGGCGGGCGTAATTAATGGGTATATTCCTCTGCGCTTCGGAAAGGTAAACCACACCGGCGATGACCACCAGCGCAATGATAACGAAAACAAGATAAGTGAAAAATTGGGTGGATTGGTAGGTAATCTGCCCCTGAACAACGCCGCTAATCAGTCTGCCGACGATGCCGGCGAAGATTAAAATAGAAATGCCGTTACCGATATTTTTTTCTGAAATCAGCTCGCCGATCCACATAAGAAAAATCGAGCCGGCGGATGTCGCGGCAATAGCCGCGACCCAATCCAAAACACTTAGGCCGCCGATAACGCCCTGCTTCTGGAATAAAATAAGATAAGCGTAGCTTTGGAGAGCCGCCAGTGGCACCGTGAGCATTCTTGAATACTGGTTTACTTTTTCCCTGCCGGCTTCGCCCTCGTATTTATAAAGCTGTTCCAGAGAAGGAAATATCATGGTCAGCAGCTGCATTATGATTGAGGCGGTGATATAAGGACCAACGCCCATCATAACCAGGGAAAAGTTGTCCAAGCCGCCGCCGGTGAACGTGCTGATTAAACTGAAAAACTGGTTGTTGGCAAAAAAGTTCCGCAACTGGTCCAGATTGACTCCCGGCACCGGAATCGCCCCGACAAGCCGGAAAATAACAAGCATCCCCAGTATGAACAGGACGCTGTTTCTTAATTCCGGAATTTTAAATATTCTTAAAATCTTGTCCATATGCTATTCGGCAACGCTGCCGCCGGCTTCGGCAATTTTCTTGCCGGCGGACGCGGAAATTTTTACTCCCGAAAAATTCAGTTTTTTGGTGAGCTTGCCGTCGCCCAGAATTTTTACGCCGTGCTTACCGGTACTTATTATACCGCGTTTCAAAAGATTTTCCTTGGTCACCGACTCTCCGGCTTTATAAAACTTATCTATGGTTGAAAGATTAATCACGGCCGGCTTCGCGTGGTTTATCCAGTAGGTTCTGTGCTTGGCTTCAGTCTTTTTTCCGGCTCCTTTCTGTTTCGGGAACAATTTCCAGATCGGATTGTCGCCGCCGCGGAAACCCGGGCGGATGCGATGGCCCGCGCGCGACTTCTGTCCCTTGCTGCCGTGCCCGGAATAAGTGCCGCGTTTTCCCCCGCGTCCGACCCGTTTGGAATACTTTCTTTTGGTTGTGGATTTAACTTCGTGAAGCTGCATATTATTTGCTATTAACTTTCAAACTTTTAAGCGCTTTCAAAGTAGCTTGGGCGATATTGATTTTGTTTTTGGTGCGCCTGACCAGCTTCGAAGTGATATTCTGGATGCCCGCCAGTTTGGCAATGGCGCGTACCGGTCCGCCGGCTTTAATGCCGCTTCCGGGACGGGCGGGCTTAAGTATAACCATCGCGCTGTGGTATTTACTTGCGGTTTCCCGCGGGATGGTTAACCCGGCCAGCGGGATTTTCATGAGATTCTTGTGGGCTCTGGCGGTAGCTTTCTGCATCGCCTGCGCCACGTCGACTCCCTGCGCCACGCCGAGCCCCACTTGTCCTTTTTTATCGCCGATAACCAGCGCCACCCTGAAACTGAAGCGTTTGCCGCCTTTGGTGACTCTGGTCACGCGGGCAATATCCAAAAACTGCGAATCAAATTCTGATTTTTCCCGGGGCGGCCTGGGCCTGCCGCCGAAATCCGATCTGCGATGATGCCTTATTTCTTTAGTGTTAGTGTTAATTCCATCCATATTTCAATAATTATTTAAACCTTAATGCCTACGGCGCGCATTGCTTCGGCGATTGCCTTGATTCTGCCGTGGTACTTATACCCGCCGCGGTCAAAAACGACTTTTTCGATGCCTTTCTTTTTCATGATTTCAGCCAACTGTCCGCCGATCGCCGCCGCCTTCTGGGTCTTTGTCCCCAATTTGGTTTTCTTGATTCCTTTAATTTCTAAATCGTGAATACTTGCCAGTGTTTTACCCGATTGGTCGTCAACTATTTGGATGTATATATGGCGGTTGCTTCTGAAAACCGAAATGCGCGGGATTTCCGGCGTTCCGATAATCCGTGAACGCACCCGCTTGTGTCTCGAAATCCTGCCTGCTCTTTTTTTGTTTTTTATCTTGCTCATCTTAATTGGTTTAGCCGGTGGCAACAGCTTTCTTGCCGGCTTTCCTTTTAATAACTTCCTCGCGGTACTTGATTCCCGACCCCTTGTACGGCTCCGGCGGCCTCTTGGCTCTTATCAAAGCCGCGATATGCCCGACTTTTTCCTTGTCCGCGCCGGAAATTATAATAACTCCTTTCTCTGTTTTGAAAGTTATGCCTTCCGGAGTTTTGATTTTTACCGGATGCGAAAAACCTAGATTTAATTCAAGCAAGTCGCCACTCACCGCGGCTTTAAAACCTATGCCGGTAAAATCCAGGATTTTCTCAAAACCTTTTGAAACTCCGATCACCATATTGGAAAAAAGCGCCCGCCAAAGGCCCCATATCTCGCTTTGCCCCGCTTTCTCGCCGGCGGGACTAATCATCGCCTTGCCGTTTTCAATTTCAACTTTTATTGAATCCGGAAATTCTCTTTGAAGCGTTCCCTTCGGCCCATTAGCCGTTATCAAATTACCGTCGATTTTGACATCGACGCCGTCCGGAATAAAAACTGGTTTTTTGCCTATTTTACTCATAAAAATCTACCAAATTTCAAACATCACTTCGCCTCCGACTCCTCTCGCGGCGGCGGTTTTATTCGTCATAATACCCAGTGAAGTTGATAAAACAGTTACGCCCTTTCTGCCTAGCTTAAAAAGTTCACCTTTCCCCGCGTAAATTCTCCTTGATTGGGTAGAAATCATATTGACTCCCGAAATCACGCCCTCGCCGTCGGTATATTTTAATTTGATATCCAAAAAATCAAGTTCGCCCTTTCTGCCCTTTTTCTTCTTATTTTCATAGTCGGTGATGTAGCCCGCCGACTTCAAAACTTCGGCGATGTCAGATTTCATCCGCGAGGACTGAAAAGTTGCGTTGCTGTGGCCAGCATTCTGGGCATTTTTTATTTTTATAAGCATGTCTGATATCGGGCTCATAATTACCAGCTTGATTTTTGCACGCCGGGAAGCAAACCTTCGCTCGCAAGTTCACGGAAATGGATACGGCACAAGCCGAACTTTCTCATGTAGCCGTGTTTCCTGCCGCACAAAAAACAGCGATTGACTTTCCGCGTCGAAAACTTAGGCTTTTTGTTGGATCTTGCGATTGTTGATTTCTTCGGCATATTTAAAAAATCTGATTATTTCCTTTCAAAAGGAAAGCCCATCAAACTCAATAACTCGGCGCCCTCATCCCTGGATTTGGAGCTGGTCGTTATCGTGATTTGAAACCCGAAAATATCCTTGGCTGATTCGTAAGAAACTTCCGGAAAAATGGTTTGCTCTCTCAGCCCGATATTGTAGTTGCCTTCCTTGTCAAAGGATGAAACTTTCAATCCGCGAAAGTCCCTCGACCGGGGCAACGCGACCGAAATCAACTTATCTATAAAATCATACATTCTGAATCCGCGCAAGGTCACCATAAGACCGACATCCATGCCTTCCCTGACCTTAAAACCGGCTATTGATTGCTTGGCTTTTCTTACCGCTGGCTTCTGGCCGGTAATCTTCGATATGTCCTCTTTTATCCTGTCAATCAGTTTTTGGTCCTTGGAAAAACGCCCGATGCCGGCGCCGACAACCACCTTAGTCATTTTGGGCACTGCCATGACACTCTCATAACCGAATTTACTCCGCATGGCGGGAATGACTTCCTTTCTGTATTTATCCAATAATCTCGGAATTCTATTTTTCATATTTCATTAAAAATTATTTAAGTTCACCTTTGCACTTTTTACAAACGCGCACTTTAACGGCACCGGTAATAACATACCCGACCCTTGTCTGCTTGCCGCAGTGGGGACAAATAATCTGAGCGTCTGAAGCGTCAACCAGCCGTTCTTTGCCGATTATCTGACCTTTCTGGCCTTGCTTCTTGGCGCGCTGGTGCTTTTTAACTATATTCAATCCTTCAACCATAATCTTCCCCGACTCCGGAAACGCGAAAAGCACTTTGCCTTTCTTGCCTTTGTCTTTACCGGCGTTCATTACCACTATATCTCCTTTTTTTATCTTCAATTTCATATTTAAACTTTAAACTATTTCCTGCGCCAAGCTTGCTATCGTATCAAAACCTTTTTCTTTGATTTCGCGCGGTATCGGACCGAAAATTCTTCCGCCCTTCGGTTCTTTGCCTTCAAGAATCACCACCGCGTTATCGTCAAAGCGGATATAGCTGCCGTCGTTCCGCCTGAAATTCGCCCTCTGGCGGACAATCAGTGCTTTGTGAACTTCTTTCTTCTTTACCTGCTTGCGGGGCTCAGCTTCTTTAACGGAAACCACCGCGATATCGCCAATTCTCCCGTACCTGCGCTTGGATCCGCCCAAAATCTTAATAACGCCAACCTTTTTGGCTCCGCTGTTATCCGCGACATTAACTATGGAACGTAATTGAATCATGTTTAAACTTTATTAACCACCGCCCAGCGCTTGTCTTTCGACATCGGGCGGCATTCTTGAATAATCACTTTATCGCCAATGTGGTAATCTCCTTTTTCATCATGCGCCTTGTAACGCGCCGACTTCTTGAAATACTTTTTGTATTTCGGGTTTTTTACCAGGCGGGTGACTTCGACTACAACGGTTTTCTGCATTTTGTCGGAAACGACAATTCCCTTTAACATCCTTTTATTCACTTTTTTTACCGTATCTTTATCCATATTTTCTTGTTATTTAACTGTTTTTTTATTGATATTGCCGATGGCTGTCATGATTCTCGCGATTTCCTTTCTGGTTTTGCCGAATTGGCTATTATCATTCAGCGGCCTGTTAGCCGATTGGAACTTAAACCTGCCCAACTTTTTTCTGGTTTCCATAAGCATTCCGTTCAATTCCTGAATATTTTTTCCTTCAAGTAAAATCTTTTTCATGTTATTTATTGCCTTTCAACAATTTTTGTGCTGATGGGAAGCTTGTGGCCGGCTAAACGCAGAGCCTTATACGCCGCCTCTTTCTCCACGCCGTCAAGCTCAAAAATAATCCTGCCTGCTTCAATTGGCGTTATAAAATGCGAAAGTGATCCGCTGCCGCCACCCATAGGCGTTTCCGCGCCTTTCTGGGTTCTGGGATTATTCGGGAAAACGCGGATCCAAAGCTTACCGCCGCGCTGGATGCATCTTGATATGGTGCGCCGGGCGGACTCAAGCTGATTGCCCGTAAGCCAGCCGGAAGCCATCGCTTTCAGTCCGTAAGAACCGAAGCTGACATAGTAGCCACGCGTCGCCACCGCCTTGATTTTGGGCCGGTGAACCTTCCTGTGTTTTATGCGTTTCGGCTGTAACATGTTTAAAATTTCATTCCTTTATAAATCCAAACTTTTACACCCACTGTCCCGTAGGTCGTATGGGCGGTCGATCTGGCAAAATCAATGTCGGCGCGGAGTGTCTGCAGGGGCAGACTGCCGTGCTCAAGGTGTTCGGTTCTCGCGATTTCATTTCCATCCAAGCGTCCCGCTATCATGACCTTCGCTCCCTTAACGCTCCTGCTGGCAACTATTTTCGCCAGTGTCTGCTTCATGACTCTTCTATATTTAATTCTTTTTTCAATCTGTTCAGCCATGGAATCAGCCATAACGCGAGCCGATGTTTCAGGATTTTTGAATTCTTGCACGTCAACCCTCACCGCCGTTTTTCTTTTTATCATTTTTACCAAATCCTTCTTTAAATATTCAACGCCGGTGCCGCCTTTGCCGATAATCAATCCCGGTCTTGACGTATAAATAATTATCGACAGTTGGTCGGGGCTGCGTTCTATATCAACTCTGTCCACGCCCAGATTCTTGAGTTTCGCGTTAAGATAATCCCTGATTTTGCAATCTTCCTTCAGAAAATCTTTGTACTTCTTCAAATTAAACCACCGGGAGCGCCAGTCCTTGTTGACAACCAATCGCATTGAAATTGGAGATATTTTTTGACCCATGTTTATCCTGTTTTGCGCCTAAAAAATCTCCTGGTAGTATTTTTTAGGGTGTTAGACAACCTGCTTCCTATGGTAGCCGCCGGTTTTTCTTTTCTTTTTTCCGTTTCCAACTTTGGTTTTTCCGCTTTTTCGACTTTTATTTCTTTAACTTCGGGTTTTTCTTCCTTAACTTTTTTATCCGCCTTAAGACCGGCTACCTTTTCGTCCAAAACGATTGTTATATGCGAAGTCTTTTTCTGGATCGGCGCGGCTCTTCCGAACCCTTTTGCCCTGAACCGTTTCAGCTTCGAGCCTTCGTCAACCCTGATTTCCTTTATGAAAAGATTGTCTTTAACCAAGCCGTAATTATTATGCGCGTTGCTCATCGCCGAATTTAACAGTTTAATAATCGGCCTGGCTGACCGTTTCGCCCAGTAATTCAGCTGATTGATGGCGGCCATGGCATCCATGCCTTTGATGACTTCAGAAACCAGCCGCACTTTGCGCGGGGCTATTCTCAAATATTTTAATGTCGCTGTGACTTTCATGATATAAAAATTATTTCTTCTCCTTTTCGGGCTCGGTTTTGGCGGCCTTGGCGGCTTCCAGCTCGCGTTGTTTCGCGGCGGCCTCAATTTCTCTTTGCATTCTGCCTCCGTGCCTGACAAATTTTCTCGTCGGCGCGAATTCTCCCAGCTTGTGTCCGACCATGTCTTCAATCACAAAAACCGGAATATGGGTTTTCCCGTTGTGCACGCCGAAGGTGAAACCAACCATTTCGGGAACGATTGTTGACGCCCGGGACCATGTCTTGATAACTACCCCGCTGCCTGCTTTGGCTTTGCCTACTTTCTTCAAAAGCTTCGGGTCAACGTATATTCCTTTTTTTACTGATCTTGACATATTCTATAATTTGATAACATATATTAATCGCAGCCGTCAATAAAACGGCACAATCCTTTATTTCTTGCGCCTGCGGACAATAAATTTCCATGATTTTTTCTTCTTGTTCCGCGTCTTCCTGCCGCCGGTCACTTTTCCGTAAATGGATTTCGGTCTCTTGGTGCCGCGCGGCTGCTTGCCTTCGCCGCCGCCGTACGGATGGTCAACCGGATTCATGACGCTGCCCCTGACAGTCGGCCTGATTCCCTTCCATCTGGACCTGCCGGCTTTGCCGATATTTATAAAGCTGTGCTCGGCATTGGACAATTGGCCTATGGAAGCCATGCTATCTCCCGGAAAAAGCCGTATTTCGGATGAAGGCATCACGATTTGAACGTGTTTGCCGTCTTGAGCCAGCACCGTGCCTCCCGAACCGGCTGACCTTATGACTTTGCCGCCGCCGCCCGGATGAATTTCTATATTATGGACAACAGTGCCCTGCGGAATGTTTTTGAGCTTCATTCTGTTGCCCGGATTCAGCGAAGTTTTCTCGGAAATAATAACCGAATCGCCCGGTTTCAAGCCGGTCGGCGCGAGAATGTAACTTTTTCCGCCGTCGGCGTAATGAACCCTCGCGATTCTCACGGTTCTGTTCGGGTCGTATTCAATTGAATGAACTTTCGCCGGAACATCCAATTTCCTTTGTATAAAATCTATAATTCTGTACAGGCGCTTCACGCCGCCGCCTTTGTGGCGGGTGGTAATCCGCCCCTGGCTGTTTCTGCCGACGGCTCTTTTGACGCCAAACACCAGCCCTTTCAAAGGACTAATTTTTGATAAAGCAGAAAAATCATAACTCATCATGTGGCGTCTGCTTGGAGTTGTCGGTTTATATTTCCTTGCCATAAATTAATGTGAAATAATGTCTATTCTCTCGCCTTTCTTCAATGTCACAACCGCTTTCTTATAGCCGGACTTTACGCCCGTCTGTCTGCCGACCCGGCGCGTCTTCGACGGAATTCTGATTACATTGACCTTCTCGACTTTTACTTTATATAAAGATTCAACGGACCTGCGTATCGCGTGCTTGCCGGCTTTATCGGAAACGACAAAAACATATTTACCCGTTTCGCTAAGCAGCGACGCTTTTTCGGTTATCAGCGGGCGCATGATAACGTTGAAAGATTCTGCGTTGCCGCCCTCGGGCAGTAAAACTTTTGTTTCCTCTTTCTTGTTCTCATCGGCCGCCGGCTGGACGGTTTTCTCCGCGGCATTGCTGCGGTGCTCCGGTTTTTTCTTCTTATCGTCTTTTTTATTCCAGAAAGCCATGGTATTGAAAATTATTTATACGTAGCGCTGATGACTTTAATCGCGTTTTTCATAATCACCAGACATTTATTTTTCAAAACATCGCGCGCATTCAAACTGTCGGCGGGAATAATCGCCACTTTCGGCACGTTTTTCAGCATCCTTCTGAAAGTCATGTCCGCCGGCGGCACGATAAACGAAAGCGAGTCTTTGATTTTCTTCGTCCGCTTGAAATTCTGCATGACCTTCTGGACCGAATCAATAATTTTCACCGCCTGTTTCGTTTTTAATTCCGAAGGTGTGAACGAATCCAGAATCATCAGCTCCTTATCTTTGACTTTTGACGACAGCGCCATGAATAACGCCGCTCTCTGTACTTTCCGGTTTATCTTTTTTGAAAAAACTCTTTCTTTCGTGGGACCGAAAGTCACGCCGCCGCCTTTCCAGATCGGCGACCTGATTGACGCGTGCCTCGCCCTGCCCGTGCCTTTTTGCCGCCAGGGCTTTTTGCCGCCGCCGCGGACTTCGCCTCTGCCTTTGGTATGCGCCAGCACCTGCCTTGAATTCGCGTTCAAAGCGATAATCGCTTCATGAATAATATTCGGCTTTACGGAAACGCCAAAAATCCGTTCCGGCAATTCGGCTGTTCCGGCGATTTCACCCGACTGGTTGTATACGTCAATTTTCATGCTTATATTTTTATTACCTCTAGCAACGCGCCGTTTCTTCCGGGCACGGCCCCTTTGACAGCTAAAATATTTTTATCGGTGTCAATCATAACAACTTCCAGACCCCTGATTGTCGCGCGGACTCCGCCCATTCTGCCGGGCATTCTCATTCCTTTAAGAGTGTGCTGGGGAAATCTCTGCCCGATAGAGCCTCCGTGGCGCTTTACGCTCTTGTGCCCGTGGCTCGCCGGCATTCCGTGGAAACCATGGCGTTTTACGACTCCCTGAAAGCCTTTTCCTTTCGTCACGCCGCTGATTTTTACAAAATCGCCCGGCTTAAACTGCGAAACTGTTACCGCGTCCCCGACTTTCGCGTCTCCTTTTTCAATTCTGAACTCCCGCAGATGTTTCACCGCTTCCATATTCTTCAAATGACCGCGCTGCGGTTTTTTTATTTTCCTGGCGGGTTCAAAGCCCACCTGCACCGCCTCATAGCCGTCATTTTCCCGTGTTCTAATCTGGGTAATAACTGCCGGACCGGCTTTAATTAAAGTGACTGGCACTACGGTGCCGTTTTCCTTAAAAACCCTTGTCATTCCCAGTTTTTTTCCTAAAATGTATGTCACTTTATTTCCGCAAAATTAAATGCCGGACTGCGCGCCGGCATTTAATTTCCGCGCATTTCCCAGTCTATATCTATACCGCTAATTGGTATTTATTATACACAATATGCAGTTCACAAAAATTATCACATTTTTAACTCTATGTCCACTCCGGCCGGCAGGTTAAGATTCATAAGCGAATCAATGATTTTCGGCGTGTAAGTCGGGATATCTATAAGCCGTTTATGAATTCTCATTTCAAACTGCTCTCTTGAATTCTTATCCACGAACGACGACCGGTTAACGGTGTATTTGCGTATTTCCGTCGGCAACGGAACCGGCCCGATTACCGTGCCGCCGTTCCTTTCAACCGTCTCAACAATCTGCCTCGCAGATTTATCAATAATTTTATTATCATAAGCCTTCAGCTTGATTCTGATTCTCTGGCTGGCTTCGGTTTTCTTCTCTTTTTTTAATGCGGTCATGTTTTAAGAAGGGGCTGTTTGTATAAAACCGCCCTACTTAAGAGCGGCTTTACGTTATTAGGCGATTACCTTGGTGATAACCCCGGCACCTACGGTTTTGCCTCCCTCGCGGATGGCAAAATTCTGTTTTTCTTCCATGGCTATGGGGACTATCAATTTTACTTTGAATTTGGCCGTGTCTCCGGGCATAACCATTTCGACTCCTTCGGCTAGCGTCACTTCTCCGGTAACATCGGTAGTTCTAAAGTAGAATTGCGGCTTATAACCTTTGAAGAATGGGGTATGGCGCCCGCCCTCTTCTTTGGACAGAATATACACTTCGGATTCGAATTCGGTGTGCGGCGTGATGGAACCCGGCTTGGCCAAAACCTGTCCGCGTGAAATATCTTCTTTTTTCAGTCCTCTCACGAGTATCCCCGCATTATCACCTGCCATACCTATGTCCAGGGATTTATTGAACATTTCAATGCCGGTAACAACGGTCTTTTGAGTCGGTTTGATGCCGACGATTTCAACTTCGTCATTCAACTTAATCTGGCCGCGCTCAATTCTTCCGGTGGCAACGGTACCTCTGCCTTCAATCGAAAACACGTCTTCAACCGGCATAAGGAAAGGTTTATCAATCTCACGGACCGGTTCGGGAATTTCCGAATCCAGGGCGTCAACCAATTCTCTGATCGGCTTCGCCGCCGGATCGTCTACGCTTTTGGCTTCGAGGGCCTTGGTCGCCGAACCGCGGATAATTTTCGTTTTGTCGCCCGGATATTTGTATTTA
This sequence comes from Parcubacteria group bacterium Licking1014_17, assembly GCA_007376485.1. Classification (GTDB taxonomy): domain Bacteria; phylum Patescibacteriota; class Minisyncoccia; order 2-02-FULL-40-12; family IGHO2-01-FULL-4-A; genus VMGJ01. The sequence goes on from VMGJ01000003.1 coordinate 105,614, forward strand.
GTCAGAAGTTCCCTGATTTCGGCTTCAACCAAATCAATAAGTTCCGGTTCGTCCACCATGTCGGTCTTGTTCAAAAACACGATAATGGCGGGTACTCCGACTTGGCGGGCAAGAAGGATGTGCTCGCGGGTTTGCGGCATCGGTCCGTCCGGAGCCGAAACAACCAGAACTGCGCCGTCCATTTGAGCCGCGCCGGTAATCATGTTCTTGATATAATCGGCGTGACCCGGAGCATCTATGTGGGCATAATGCCTCTTGGGAGTCTCATATTCGGAATGATGTAAGGCAATGGTGATTCCTCTCGACTTTTCTTCGGGAGAATTGTCTATATCGTTTACCCCCTCAACGCGCGCCTTATATTCTCCCCCGAGCATATTTAAAACGTGCAGTATCGCCGCGGTCAAAGAAGTCTTGCCGTGGTCAACGTGTCCGATGGTACCGACATTTAAGTGCGGCTTTGTCCTTTCAAATTTTCCTGCCATTTTCTAATTCCGGATTAGAGAGGTCTCCGGTTCTCGCTGGCGAGCGCCGTTTAACCAAAACTCTACCGTGATTAACAAATATTATTTTATAAAACTTTAAAAATTTTTACTACAACTATTTACAGTAATATTTACGGTAAAAAAACAGCCAACAAAACCCCTCCCAATCCCTGGAGCCGCTTATAAGGCTAGACGCTCGCTCATTTATTGCTGTCTTAGACAGTATAACAAAAACCCGTAAACATGCAAGGGTTTTTAGAATGGAACCTAAATTTGGGTTTCTTGGCTATCGTCGACGACTTCCGATTCTAATTCTTTGATTTCCTCTTTTAAGGCTAAAATTTCTTTGTTTAATCTTTCCACCATTTCCTCATCGCCGTTGCCTACCGCCGTTTGTTCATCGTTTTTCTGCTCCGGCATTGAAAATAACGGCGAAAACCCGGGCTCTTCACCCGATGACGGCTGCTCCTCTTCGCCGGCGGCTTCCGCGGCTTCACTGCTTTTTATTTCATCAGGCCGGACATCTTGCGCGCCTTCTACGTGTTTCTTATATGTCTGATAATCCATAACCACGAATTCCGGTTCGGAACCGTTAACAATAAGCAGAGTCCCGAGTTTTTTGACGAGTTCCTTGAGTAGACTAAAGTTCATATGTTCCTTATAACAGATGCGGATATAGACTACAAGAGCTAAAAATTTCTACCGAGACGACTTGTCTTGAGCCTGCCGAAGGATTGACTACATACTCCTGTTTTGTTAAGCTATCCCAATAATTATGGAGACGATAACATACGAACTCGGTTATCATCTGCAACCCGACATGGAAGAAACGGAAGTGCGTTCGTCCGCCCAAAAACTCCAGGAAATGATAATCCGGTACGACGGTTCAATTGTTTCTTCCAGTGAACCCAAACGCACCCATCTTTCTTACCAGATTAAACATAAAAATTACGCTCGTTTCGGCACTTTCGATTTTACCGCACCGGCTGACTCGATTGAAAAAATCAATTCCGAGATCAAATTGCAAAATCATATTATAAGGCACATCATAATTAAAAAAGAAGGCGGTAAAGAATTGAAAACTTTGGGCATAAGAAGAGCGGCCGAAATGCCGTTAAGGCAGAGACAATCAATAAGGGAGACGCCGGCCGAACCCGCCCAATCGGAACAGCAGATAGAGAAAGAGCTGGAAAAAGTAATTGAGGGTTTATAATCCCGTACGAAGTAGCTCTTACGGGACTGTAAATGATGGACATTATTAATTAAAAATTATTAATCAGTAGACACAGCTTAAACCTGTGCGTTGCTGTTGCTACTTCATACGGGATGAATCTCAATAAAGTATTTTTAATAGGAAGACTGGCGGCTGACCCCGAGGCGCGTACCACGACCGGCGGCCAGAACGTGGTTACGGTCAGGTTAGTGACGAACCGCGTCTGGAACGACCGCGCGTCAGGACAAAAAAGAGAGCAAACCGAATTTCACACGATAGTCGTTTGGGGCGCGATGGGAGATATTGTCACAAGATATCTGAAAAAGGGTCAACTGGCTTGTTTTGAGGGCAGATTACAAACCCGTTCGTGGACCGGAAATGACGGACAAAAAAGATACCGCACCGAGATAGTGGCAGAAAACATGCAACTGGGTCCGAAAGCGAGCGGTTCATTCGGCGGCGTAAGTGGGGAAGCCAAAAGTCCGGCTCCGGCGGCCGCGAGTGAGCCCGAAGAGGAAATTCCGGTGATTAATGAAGACGTCCCGACCGCCAAACCAGAAACCGAGAGCGGGAATGTCGAGGAATCGGAAATAGATTTAAAGGACATCCCGTTTTAATTTAAATGTTATGAGCAACAAACAAGACTGCATTTGCTGCAAAGAAAAAGTAAATTATATCGACTACAAAAAAGCCGACGTTTTGCGGAAGTTCGTCACGGGACAGTTTAAGATATTTTCTTCAAAGCGCACCGGCTTGTGCCCTAAGCACCAGCGCAAAGCCGCCAACGCCATCAAAATCGCCCGCTATATGGCTTTAATGCCCTACACTAGATTGCAGACCATCAAGAAAAAATAAAAAGATAAAACAGCCCCGGCTCAAGTTGGGGCTGTTTTAATTGACATTATTTCTACTCCGAGAAATCTACCGTAAAGCTATACATTCCCATGGCACAGATGCCTTTCAGTTCGGACCCCGCCTGCCGGGGAGGAATTTCTATTTCCGTCATTCCGGTCGGAGAAAGAACTTTTCTGAAATTAAGAGACGGAATTGAAAGCGCCGCCGAACAATCGAAAGTGCCTTGAGTATTCATCCGGATTATAGTCGGCATGTTTGCCTTGGCTATTGTTTTTCTTGGCCGATAACCGCCCTTGGCGCTGATATCAATGATTTGCTTCCCGTCAACAATACTGACGTTATTCACGTTGCCTCCATTGCCGAAGACGGTTGAATCGCTATCGTTCCTTCCAGAAAAAAATACAGCTCCGCCTATTATCAGAACCGCGACCGCTATTGATAATGCCATTATTTTTTTCATATTTTTATTATTAAAAATTAAACAAAGGAGGAATAAAACCGGTCGCGACCAAGCTGTTAATTATATTAAACAGGGCGAAAAAAATCACGACCAATCCGGCGGCTTTAAAGAAAATGCCGGTCTTTCCCCTGCTCTTAATGCCGGCGGAACCAAAGCTCAATAAAAGAAGAACCGGCAGGGTGCCTAGGGCAAAAGAAAACATTATCATCGCTCCCTTTATGAAACTGCCCATAGTTAGAGCGTAAATCTGCATTGATTGAGTGAAACCACAGGGCAAAAAGAAAGTTATGGCGCCGAGCAGAACGGGCATCAGGGTGTGATTAATTTCTTTTATCTGAAACAGGTGTTTTGAAATGAAACCGGGCAAGGTAGGTTGAAGTTTTTTTACCCAAGGGAAAATATCCAAAAGATTAATGCCGAGAATCAGCATCACCGCCCCCACCAAGAAACCAAGAATAAATATGCCAGTCCCGCCAAGCTGGAGAGAAGAACCGACAGCGCCCACTATCCCGCCCAGAACAAAAAATGAAACAAGTCGGCCGGCGTGAAAAAATATCTGGGGACGATATTTACTCCCCTCTTTGGCAAAATTCGCCGCCACCGAAAGTATCAACCCGCCGACAACGGCCATGCAGGTTGAAACGGAAGCTATCAGCCCGATGGCAGCCGCCGTGCCATAGCCGACATCGGAGGTTTTAATTAAATTCACCACGCCTAATTTCTGAAGAAGTATGAAAAACCCGATGAAGGCTACGGCTATCGGTAGGGCGTAATAGAAATCGGACCATCTCACTTCATGGATTTGCTTTTCAACCGACAAATTATAGCCATGAGCTACAATCATATCGCTTAGTTCCTTAACGATTTCTTCTTCCGACCTGACACCAAAATCGCCGGCAACCATGGCTGTTTTATCCGCAAAACTGACCTTCGTGTCCGAGACAAAGGACAATTTCGATAATTCGTTCTCAATCAGCAGAGCGCAGGACTTGCAATGCATGCCGTTAACGTGAAAGGTGTAGGTTTTAATATTTGCGCTCATGTTATTATAGTTTTTTGGTTTTCAGGCGGAGTGAATTTGAAACAACCGAAACACTGGAAAAAGCCATGGCCAGTCCGGCAAAAACCGGCGAGAGCATCCAGCCAAGCACCGGATAAAACAATCCCGCCGCAAGGGGAATACCCACTATATTATAAAAGAAAGCCCAGAATAAATTCTGTTTTATTCCTCTCATCGTCAATTTTGAAAGTTTTATCGCTTTCGCCACCTTACTAATATCGCCGTGAAGCAAGGTTACGCCGGCGGATTCAATGGCCACGTCAGTGCCCGTATCCATGGCAATTCCCACGTCGGCCTGCGCCAAAGCCGGCGCGTCGTTCACGCCGTCGCCAACCATAGCCACTATGTTGCCCGAATCCTGCAGTTCCTTGATTTTTATGAGTTTGTCTTCCGGCATAACTTCGGCCATCACATCCGTCACGCCAACTTCCTTCGCGATAAAAGAAGCGGTATTTTTATCGTCGCCCGTGAGCATTACTACCTTAATACCCATTTTAAGAAGATTTTTTATAGCTTCTCCGGCGCCGGGCTTGACCGCGTCGGCCACCATAGCCACGGCTATAATTTTTTCTTTCGTAGCCAGTAAGACTGGGGTTTTACCCTGAAGGGTTTCATTTTTTATCTTATCGTAATTAAATTCAACGCCGAGATCCCTGATAAGTTTTTCATTCCCGGCGAAATATTTCACGCCGCCAATTTGGCCGGTAACTCCTTTGCCCTTGATAATCTCAAAATTCTCCGCTTCGCCAAACACAATATTTTTACCCTTCGCGTAATCCGTCACGGCGCGGGCAATGGGATGTTCGGACCTGCTTTCAAGCGATGCCAATATTGGAAGGGCCGAAGCTTGATAATCCCTTGACGATATTTGAAAACTGACCAGCTCCGGACGGCCGTTGGTTATGGTCCCGGTTTTATCGGCAACCACCACGTTGACCTTATAAAGCTTCTCAATGGTCGCCGCGTCCTTCACTAATATGCCTTCTTTCGCTCCCTTGCCCACTCCTACTATTACAGCCGTGGGGGTTGCCAACCCGAGCGCGCAAGGGCAGGCGATTACCAGCACGCCGACAAATGCCATGATTCCGTAAGAAAATGCCTGAGAAAAACCGAGATAATGGCTGCCTAAAATTAGCCAGACTATGAGAGACGCAGCCGCTGTCACCAAAACTATAGGCACAAAAACGCCCGAGATTTTATCGGCCAATGCCTGGATAGGCGCTTTGCTGTTTTGCGCTTCCTCAACCATCCGGATAATGTGAGACAACATTGTCTTCGAACCCACTCTGGCGGCTTTGAAGGTAAACGCCCCGGTGGTATTAACCGTGCCGGCGGAGATTGAATCGCCGGTTTTTTTCTCCACCGGAATCGGCTCGCCAGTGAGCATGGACTCGTCAACATAAGAAAATCCGCCCATGACAACTCCGTCAACCGGAATTCTGGACCCGGGTTTGACTATGATAGTATCGCCCGCTTTGACCTGTTCAATAGGAATTTCCCGTTCTTCGCCGCTTTCAACCACTAACGCGGTTTTGGCTTGTAGATGAAGCAGTTTTTCTATGGCATCGCCGGTCTTCATTTTTGAACGCGCCTCAAGATATTTGCCGAGCGAAATAAAAGCGATAACCACTATGGTAACGTCGAAATATTCGTATCGCGCGTCCACAAAAGATTTTAAATATCCGCTGAAGATTAATATCATAACACTGTAAATGTACGCCACTGAAGTGCCGATTCCTATAAGGGTATCCATGTTGGCTTTCCCGTAACGGATGAAGCGGTAAAATCCCAGAAGGTAAGGCCTGCCCGCGATAATAATCGTATAGGTCGCCATAAGAGGCAGAAGGATTTTAAGCAAACCCTCCATAACGGCAGGCATTTCGGGCGCCAAATTAAAAGATGCCGCCGCTTCCCACGCCATCACGATTATGCTTAGGACGGCAAGCGGTAAAATCGAAAAAATCTTGTTCCGCATTGAAACAAGCTCTCTCTGTTTTTTCTCTTTGGTTTTGCCGCCGGCGGCTGCGTGATATCCGGCGTGATTTTCGCCATCAGTAATATCCAGCGAATAGCCAAGAGGTTTCAACGATTCGGACAGTTTTTCAATTGTGGTCAGACCGCCGTCAAAAGTTATTTTCGCCGCCTCCGTCACGAAATTTGCCTCGACTGAAACCACGCCCTCTTTTTTCTTGAGGGTCCTTTCAATAATGCTCGCGCATGAAGCGCAGTGCATCCCTATGACTTTTACAGACACTAATTGCGCCATGTTTAGTTTGATAAATTATATATTTTTAACAGTTCCTCAATCGCTTTCTTTTTATCCTCTATAAGCTGATGGGCAACACAGGTGTCTAAATGACCCGCCAATAAATCGCGCTTAGCCGTTTTTAAAAGGCCGATAATACTGTCTACCTGCTGAATTATCTCCGGGCAGTATTTTTCCTCGCCTACCATCTGGACGACTTTAGCCAGCGTGCCCTGTGCCTGCTTTATCGCTTTAAGCGATCTCGTTTTTTGTATGTTGCTGTGTTTGTGTTTCATTTTCATATTCATAATATATTAATTAAACATGAGCCTATAACCTAGGTTATAGGCTCATGTTACGCTTGTCAATAGTAGTTCTTGCGATTCCAGGACATTTTTAAGGATCTGAATATGGCGAGGAGGTGATTTACAACTCCATTTGCCGTTTTACCCCTATCAATGATATCAAAATGCCTGCTGGTACATCTGGCAATATAGCAGTGATCCTGTCCTTCAAATGATTGCCCTTCAACCCGATAAACTTTAATTACCGGTTTTCTAAACATTTCGTTCCCCTTCCATTCAAAGAACAAACGGTTTCAAAATATACCCGACTTCCTCCCATCGCCATCCTACCCCGATTTGGGGTGAAGTTCAATCCTTCGACGGGCTCAGGACAAGTTCCTTCGACTCATTTCACTCGTTCAGAACAGGTAATTCATAAATAAATATTGCAAAACTGAGGTTTATTTGAAATTATTAATAAGTTACTTTGTTTGAGTGTTAAAAAATTTTTGCAATGAAAGCCATATTTTATAAACTAGGTAAGAATATCGCGGAGTGCTACGGCGGGAAAAATATATTGTGGTATTTTCTCGCGTTTGCCATTACCGCCGTCATCGTAATTTCCGGCTTTGATTGGTATTGGTACGCCGGAACGCAAAATCCCGTTTTGCAATCATTTCTTTTTCCGGCGGCGATAATCGGCGGTCTTTTGCCGTTCATTCTGTTTTTCGTGTTGTATGCCGCGGGAAAAATCCGGAAAAACATTAAAATACTGAACACCGCCCTTGCCGTCGCCCAAGCGGGTATTGTCGGCTGGCTGATATCTTCGTTTTATAAAATATTTACCGGGAGGATTCAGCCGCCGTTTCATATTGCCGGCGCCGTTGATATAAGCAGGGGGTTTCAGTTCGGATTCTTCCGCCACGGGATATTTTGGGGTTGGCCCTCCACGCATACGGCGGTGGCATTTGCCATCGCAGTGGCGATTTTTATGCTTTACCAAGATAACCGGCTGATTAAATTCTCCGCATTGTTTGTCGCTTTTTACATCGGCATCGGCGTATCGACAAACATCCACTGGTTTTCCGATTTTATCGTCGGCGCGATTATCGGGTCAGTTATCGGCATAGTCGTCGGCAAGAGTTTTCTTGAATGGTTGGGTACTATAACTAAAACTTAACTCAAAACGATGCCCCCGGGATTGGCGGGGGCTAAATATCAGGAATGGCAAGAGTTATCTTCCGGGGTCGGAGAATTGGTCGAGAAACCCTTCTTTGACTCCTCGGCTTATTACTCCCGCTATTTTTGTCCCTTTCAAACAGACATTGCAAAACCCTCCGGGGATTTTATAAACGATTTTTCCGGGGGTCTTCTTCGGCAAGTCTTGTAACAATCTTGAACGCCTTCTCGCCCTCGCGCGGATGATAAACATGCCCATTTTCACACTGCACCATCGGTACCATGACTGTTCTCCTTTCTCTGTTTCGAATTCTGATTGTCAAAAGACTATTTCTCTTCTGTCTTTTCCGTTTCTGCCACCGCTTTTTTGATGCCGACTATGATATCTTTCTCCACTTTTGGATTATCTTTCAGGAATTGGCGGGCGCCGTCTATGCCCTGCCCGAGTTTTTCTTTGTTGTAGATAAACCAGCTCCCGGACTTTTCAACCACGTTGAAGGCTACGCCGGTATTCACCACGTCGGCCTGTTTTGAAATGCCCTCGTTGTATAAAATATCAAACTCGGCGGTTCTGAACGGCGCGGCGACTTTATTTTTCACGACTTTTACTTTCACCCTGTTGCCGATGATTTTTTCTTTTGACTGGATTTGAGCCGAACGGCGGATTTCAATTCTGACGGACGAATAAAACTTCAGCGCCAAGCCGCCGGTGGTGGTTTCGGGATTGCCAAACATTATGCCGATTTTTAGGCGGATTTGGTTTATGAAAACAACAGTGGTGTTTGTCTTGGCAATAATGGCGGTGAGTTTCCGCAAAGCGTGGGACATCAGCCGCGCCTGCAAGCCCATGTGCTGCTGGTCCATTTCGCCTTCAATTTCGGCGCGGGGTGTCAGGGCGGCGACGGAATCAATGACAACCAAACTGACTCCGCCGGAGCGGACAAGGGTTTCGACAATTTCCAGCCCTTGCTCTCCGGTGTCCGGCTGGGAAATAAGCAAATCCCCGATTTTCACTCCGATTTTTTTGGCGTATTCCGGGTCAAGGGCGTGTTCGGCGTCAACGTAAGCGGCAACTCCGCCTTGTTTTTGGGCCTCGGCGACAAGATGCAACGCCAAAGTCGTTTTGCCGGAACTTTCCGGTCCGTAGATTTCAATGACCCTTCCTCTCGGCACTCCGCCGACGCCGAGCGCGAGGTCAAGCGAAATTGAGCCTGTCGGTATTACGTCAACGTCAACTTTCTTGGCATCGCCAAGCTTCATTATTGACCCCTCGCCGTATTTTTCCTGAATCTCCCGAACGGCAAGGTCAATACTTCGACTACGCTCAGTACTTGCGGTACTTCGGCTGTGCTCAGTACCTGCGGCTCCCTTATTTATCACAGTTTCGCTCTTCGCTTTGACTTCTTCTTTTTTTGTTTTTTCTTTAGGCATATATTACTTTTATCTTATCACTATATCATCGGATTCCCCAAATTGGCAATAATTCCCCTAAGTTTGAAAGTATTCCCATGTTTCAATAGCCCCAAATATGAATTGACAGTTTCTGTTCTCGGATTTGCCTTGATTCTTTTCAATATTCTTCTTTTTGTTGACGTCCTCAAAATCCTGTGATTTGGGAAAGTAATCCAGCCGAGAAAATCAATGCCCGAAGAAAGAGTCTTAATAAATATCTTTTGGGGATGCAATCTTAAATTTAATTTTTGTTCCAGATATTCGCTAACTGGTTGGATAATTTGTTCAAGCCATGGCTTATTTTCGGACAAAATCACAAAATCATCGCAATATCTTATGTAATAGCGAATTTTCAGTTTGTGTTTAATAAATTGGTCAAATTCATTCATATAGACATTCACCAAAAGCTGCGAAGTCAGATTGCCGAGCGGCAGACCGATGCCGAAGTAGCCCGAACTGAAACTGCCAATAACTTCCTTTAACAACCAAATAATGTTTTCATCGGGAATATATCTTGAAATGATTTTCAATAAAATCGTATGGTTAATATTGGCAAAGAATCTTCGGATGTCGCATTTCAAAACCCAGCAGGTTCTTGTGTTGTTCCGGCTGACTTTACGCGCAAAATAACGAAAACGATTTATAGCTTTGTGTGTGCCTTTATTTAATCGGCAGGAAAATGAATCGGAAATAAACGTTCTATTAAAAAATGGATACAATATCCGGTAAACCGCGTGGTGCAACAGCCGGTCACTGACGCTTGCCTTGTGAATATTCCTCGGTTTCGGGTCGCAGATATTGAATGCTTGATAATCGCCATGCCTATATGTATGATTTACCAAATCTCGGTGTAATTCCAAGATATTGTCCATTAAATTAAACTGGAATTCCTGAACGTCCCGCCTGTGTCTTTTGCCCCGCAGAAATTCTTTCCATGCTTCCAAAATGTTCTCAATACTGATAATATCTTCAAAATTATGAGCCAATTTGATTTTCATAAAAATAGCCCTATAAGCCCCCCCCCAGGGTTTCGTTGCCGATATTACAAAGGTTGGTTTCGGCATACAAGCTGTGGCATGAACATCTGTCGCATTTTCCCAAAACCTCACGATATACGCTCGGCGGGAAAATTGACAGCTATTTTGTAGACGCCGTCGAAGCGATTCACACCGCAAGTTATCTTGGCAAATCAGAGAAACTCCCTTGGATCAGGCGCGCGATAACAAAACTTGATGATCTGAAATTCTTTTTGCAAATCGCTTGGGAACTCAAGGTATTGGATAACAAAAAATACATAGCACTTTCCGAGCCGCTGGCCGAAATTGGCCGAATGCTGGGCGGATGGATGCGGCAAACGGAGTCGGCAAAAACAAAACCGAACCTGTTATAGGTTCGGAGAAACTTTGCTTACTTGCGGCGAGCGAGGAACCGGCAGTCGCCGTCCCACTTGTTACCGAGGTAATTGAGGTTCGCGTTCCGCTCGTTGGCGTTCCTGTAGACGTACACGACGTTCCGGTTGCCGTTGCGGTCCTGCTGTGTGCACGGTACCATCTATGCCACTATCCTTTGAATACTCTCGGGACTGAATCGTATTTGGGAGCATAACTCCGCCAGTACCGTACACCAAGTAGCTTTGTTTTTTGAGATACTGTGAAAATCACTGGCCGGAGGCGTACCCACGGCCACTCCGTTTTACGCAGTTCTGGAATTCGGCCGTTTGCAGTCGTAACCGCAAACATATCAGCCTATTATCCGTGATTTACTATACTCACTATTTTCAAAAATGAAAGAGCGCCTCGTCCGGAAGACCCGAACGAGGCGCAAGAGTCCAAGGCACTCAAGATCTTGAAGACCTGAGCGCGCAAGGACCCAAGGACTACTTCTGCTTGCGGCGAGCGAGGAACCGGCAGTCGCCGTCCCACTCGCCACCGAGGTAATCGAGGGACGCGCACCGCTCGTCGGCGTGCCTGCAGACGAACACGACGCACCGGCTGCCGTGGCGGTCCTGCCAGTGCTGGCCGATGGCCGGGATCGGGAACTCCCGCTGGAGCTCCGGCTTCTCGGCGCCGACGGTCAAGTCCTCGTAGGCGTCGGCGGGCTCGAGGTCGAGCTTCGCCAGCTCGGTGAGCACCTGCTCGTCGCTCATGTCTCGCCCGAAGTGGACGAGGACGAGGTCGCTCTTGACCCTGCCCTTGAGGCGCGGCGGGAAGTTCTTGGCGTTGACGTTGCCGTTCTTCCAGTCGTACTTCCCACGCTTGAGCAGATCGGCTATGTCCTCGTCGTAGTCGATGACGTGGCAACCGAGCTTGGTGATCGTGGGGTCAGGGTAGATCGGGGCGAGGCCGAGGACCTTCCGCAGGGCGTTGCGCTCGGGCAACGTTCCCTGCTTCGAAGCCTCAATCACGTCGGCGACGATTCCGCTATCGAGCAAGTCCGCCTGGAACTTCTCCACAGTCAGTCCCTTGTCGTTGGCAAGCCGGACAACTTCATTTCCTTGGGCGAGCGTCACGTTGTTGGCCATGACACCCTCCTTTCCTTTGTGGCTATGGAACCACCATAAGCTCCGACGGAATGTCGGTACTCACAGCGTTCCGGTTGCTGATTTTGCAGGTAAAATCAAGGTACTATGATACCCTATATTATACTAAACTTTACGACAAAAAGCAAGGACACAAAACCCCTCATTCTATAAGGGTTTTTTAATATAAAGCGAGTCATTATGCTTTGAGGGCTCAAAAAGCACAATAGCGAGACCGCCTAAATTTTGCTTCACAAAACTTGAGCGGGCTTGCCAATATGCTTTTTGGGGCTGTTGAGATTGCCGCTGGTACGGTTTTGTCAATGGCTGAACGAAGTGAACGCCTTGACAAACAGCGGTAATCTCACCAGATGAAATTTTCTCGCTGGGGAAATTTCAGTCCCCAAAAAGCATATTGGCAAGTATTTATTCTTCTGTCGCAATCTTTTCATCCAACTTTTCGTCCAAATCCGAACTGACAAGCTGGCTTGTTGGCACGCCGGGTTTTACGAATACGTCTCTTGGTTTCGCGCCTTCGCCCGGCCCGATAATCCCCCTTTCTTCCAGAATATCAAGCAGACGCGCGGCACGGGCGTAGCCGACGCGCAAGCGCCTTTGTAACAGCGACGCCGACGCTTTCTGCGCCTGAATCACAACTTCTCGCGCGTCATTGAACAAAACATCATCAACTTCGGCGTCCTCGCCCATCGTCTCTCCTTTTACCGCCGCGTCCAAATCAACTTTAAATTCATCCTCTTTGTTGTATTCGGCAAATTCCTCCAACTGCGAGGCCTCGTCTTTTATAAACTTAACTACGTCTTTGACTTCTTTTTCGCTGACATACGCCGACTGGACGCGCCGCGGCTTGCTGGTATCGCCGGATTGTAACAGCATGTCGCCATTGCCAAGCAACCTGTCGGCGCCAGCCATATCAATAATTGTCCTTGAATCAATCTGTGAAGCGACTTGCAAAGCGATTCTTGTGGTGATGTTCGCCTTAATCAAACCGGTAATGACTTCAACCGACGGCCTTTGAGTTGAGACAATCAAATGAATGCCGACGGCGCGCGCCATCTGGGCTAAGCGGACAACCGCCGCTTCAATATCGCGCCCGTGCGCCGCCATCAGGTCCGCCAGCTCGTCTATAACTATTATGATATATGGCATCAGTTCTTTTTTGGCGTTGATTTGAATGACGTTATAGGAATTGATGTCGCGCGAACCGCTGGCGGAAAGTTTTTCGTAACGCCGTTCCATTTCATGAACCGCCCAGCGGAAAGCGTTCACGACTTTTTTCGGGTCGGTGATAACCGGAGTGATGAGGTGGGGGATGCCGTTGTATAAAGACAGTTCCACTCTTTTCGGGTCAACCAAAATTAATTTCAAAATATTCGGAGAATGCTTATATAAAAGCGAAAGTAAAAGCGCGTTTATGGCGACTGATTTGCCGGTCCCCGTGGCGCCGGCAATAAGCATGTGGGGCATTTTTTCCAATCCCGCGTAAACGGGAAAACCGGCTACGTCCCTGCCGACCGCCAAAGCTAAACTGTATTTGCTCTTTTTGAATTCCTCGGCTTCAATCAAATCACGCAAACCGACAAGCGCCGATTTTTTGTTCGGAACTTCAATGCCGACAAGCGCTTTTCCGGGAATCGGCGCTTCAATTCTTATCGGGTGCGCAGCCAAAGCCAGCGACAGGTCGTTTTGGAGAGCGGTTATCCGCGACAATTTAATGCCCATCGCGGGGCGCAGAGTAAATTGAGTAACCGTCGGACCGATGGACACCTCGCCCATCTCCACGTCAATGCCAAAATTGGAAAGAGTCCTTTTTATTATCGTAACGTTGGTGTTGATGTCGCCGGCGTGGGGTTGCTCTTTATCCGAATGAAGCATTTCAATCGGGGGCAACTCCCATTTGCCGGATTTTGAAGCCCTGATGACAAATTCTTTTTCCTCGTCCGCTTCCGATTTCTGGGCGGGTTTGGGCTTGATAATTTGCGGATGGAAATCACCTTTCTGTTTCGCCGCTTCTTCTTCCGCCCTGGCGTCAATAATCTGCGAACCTCTTTTGACGACGACATTGTCCTTCAATTCCTGAACTTCTTCGCCTTCTTCTTTTGCCGGCTTCAAGAAAAACAAAATGCTGTGGATTGGAACATTCAAAGCCACCAGAATTGAAATTATCAAAACAAGAAAAAGCACCGTGAACGAAGCTATTGAGCCGACAAATCTAAGCAAGGGAAATCCCAAAACCAATCCCAGATAGCCGCCCTGCGTGACGCGAGTGGCGATATCGCCCTTGCCGGTTATGTAAAACAAGCCCAGAAATCCCAAAACAAATATACCGGTGCCGACAAGAGCGCTTGAATAAATTCTGCTGTGGATGGATTTGAGAAAAGCGATGCCGAGTATCACGAGCGCCAGCGGTATGAGGAATATCCCCCAGCCGAAGAGTCGGCTTGCCACAACGGAGAAAACCAAACCGGCGTCACCGGCTTTATTCAGAAAAGCCAGAGTTGTAATGACCGCCAAGCCGAAACAGGCGATGCTCCAGATGCCGTTTTTAGTTTCTTGCGCCAACCCAAAAACCGAAGAGGATTTCCCATTTGAATCTTTATCGCCATTCGCCTTCTTTTTCTTTTTGCGCCCAATCACATATAAAAGGATACCAAGCAATAGGTAAAATGCAACCCACAAATCATGCCCCGGGGTTGCCCGAACGCACTTTTTAAACTAATATGCCCTTATACCAAGCCCTAACCATGAAGTTGATCATATATTTATATAAGAACAATATCAGGCTGGAACTTGAAAAAAATGGAGTGGTTATTGACTGCAAAGACCTGCCGTATTACCATGATTTGCCCGACGTGTTAATAACTTCGCTTGACAAACTTTTAAAAGAGAATAGCATTGACATGAAAGCTATCACTTTATGTAAAATAAGGGAAAGGGGCGATGCCGGTATAACGGCTAGGAGGTTGGTCCAAATATTTGCCGACGCGTTGAAAATAGGGCAATAAAAGCGGGTTTTTCATACAAAAACCAACCAAGTGGTGGCTTAATAATAGAAGGAAGAAAAAAAAAGAGTGTTTCTGCCGAGCCCCCAAAAATAACAAGTAAAATAGGAAAGGTACCCATATTGGGTGGGGTTTTTGCGTTTCGGCTCGGTTGACTCGCAAAAAAGGGGCATTTACGCGCCTTACGCGCAAATAATTTTTATCAAAACCTTGCGTAAAATATTTTCAAAATATACCCCCGAGACTTTCGAGCCGCCAAATTTGGTTCAGGTCCAGTTGGATTCATACAACTGGTTTTTTGATGTTGGACTGAAAGAACTGATTAAGGACGCTTCCCCCGTAAACGACTGGACCGACAAGGAACTCGAATTGAGATTTTTGGATTTCAAACTGGAAGAACCCAAAAACACCGAGCGCCAGGCGAGAGAAAAAAACATCACCTACGAGGCGCCTTTGAGAATAAAAGCTTCGCTTACCCATAAACGGACGAAGAAGTATCAGGAGCAGGAAGTTTATCTGGCGGATTTTCCCTTAATGACAACCCGCGGCACTTTTATCATCAACGGCGTTGAGAGAGTTATTATTTCACAGCTGATACGCAGTCCGGGCGTATTTTTTACGCCCTCGGAAACCGCCACCTATAAAAAATTATTCAGAGCCAAAATAATCCCCTCGCGCGGCGCGTGGCTTGAATTCGAAACAGAGTCCAACGGCTCTATCACCGTAAGAATTGACCGCAAGAGAAAAATTCCGGTAACCGCCATATTAAGGGCTTTTGGCATCGGCAAAGACGAAGACATTAAGAAATTATTTGAGGATGTGGACACCGACCCGGAAATGAAATACATCATCGCGACAATCCTGCAGGATTCTTCGTCGTCGCACGAAGAAGGTTTAATCGAAATGTATAAGCGTATGAGACCGGGTGATCCGCCGAATGTTGAAAATGCCCGCCAAATGATAAACGGCACGTTCAGGAATTACGCGCGCTATGACCTGTCACAAGTCGGAAGATATAGAATCAATCAGCGTTTCAATCATAATTATCCGCTGGATGAAGCAAATCGCACGCTGAAAATCGAAGATATTATTGATGTTATCCGTGAAATCATAAGATTAAACAACGACCCGAACGCCGAGCCCGACAACATTGACCATCTGGGCAACAGGAGAGTAAAAACTCTGGGCGAGTTGCTTCAGGATAAACTTCGCCAAGCTTTCAGCCGAATGGAAAGAACGGTCAAAGACAGGATGAGTACAACCGACTTGAATATTGTTACTCCGGCAATGCTTATAAACGGCAGACCGGTAGTGGCGGCTTTGCGCGAATTCTTTTCTTCCGGCCAACTGTCGCAGTTCATGGACCAGGTTAATCCCCTCGCCGAGCTTGAACATAAGAGACGTATGTCGGCGATGGGTCCCGGCGGCTTGACCCGCGAGCGCGCCAGCTACGAAGTTCGCGACGTCCACCCGTCCCACTACGGACGCATCTGCCCGATTCAAACTCCCGAAGGTCCGAATATCGGTCTTGTCAGCTATCTCGCCATAAACGCCAAAATTTCGCCGCTCGGTTTTATTCTCACTCCTTATAAAAAAGTCGAGAAAGGCGTTGTCACCGAAGAAATAAAATATATGGACGCCAATGAAGAGGAAAAAGAAATCATCGCTTACGCCGGCGTCAAAATAAACGAACACGGAAAAATCATTGATGACGAGATCCCGGCACGCATCCCCGGCGAAGAGGTGGGTTTGGCGAAAGCAAATGAAATTACTTATGTTGACGTTTCATCCAAACAGCCGTTTTCGGTGGCGACTTCGCTTATACCGTTTTTAGAAAACGACGATGCCAACCGCGCCCTGATGGGATCTAACATGCAACGGCAGGCGGAGCCGGTAATCATGCCTGAAGCGCCCATAGTAGGAACAGGCATGGAAGAAAAAGTGGCGCGTGATTCCGGAATGCTGATACTTGCCGAGGAAAACGGCATTATTGAGGAAATCGACGGTAAACATATAGTTATTAAGACTGATAAAGGCAAAAAAATCGAGTATTTGCTGATGAAGTTTATGCGTTCAAACGCGTTTACCGCCATCAACCAAAGACCGATAGTAAAACTGGGGCAGAAAGTTAAAAAAGGCGACGTGCTGGCTGACGGACCGGCAACGCGGGACGGCGAACTGGCACTGGGAAGAAATCTGGTTGTGGCGTTTATGTCTTTCGAGGGCGCAAATTTTGAAGATGCCGTGGTTCTGTCCAACCGTGTGGTAAAAGACGACTATTTCACTTCTATCCATATTGAAGATTATTCGGTTGACGTCCGTGAAACCAAGCTCGGTCCCGAAGTGACCACCTACGATATCCCCAACCGTTCCGAATCGAAACTTAAAGACCTTGATTCCGACGGCATAGTGAGAATCGGCGCTGAAGTCAGATCGCAGGATATTCTTGTCGGAAAAATTTCTCCCAAAGGCGAGAACGACCTGACAGCCGAAGAAAGGCTGCTCAAAGCGATATTCGGAGAGAAATCAAGAGACGTCAAAGACTCGTCACTGACGTTGGACTACGGAAAAATCGGCCGGGTCGTCGGCGTAAAAGTTTTTTCGCGCGACCAGGGCGATAAACTGCAGGCGGGTGTTATCAAAAGCATCCAGGTTTCGGTGGCGCGCATGCGCAAAGTTCAGGCGGGCGACAAACTCGCGGGGCGGCACGGAAACAAGGGCGTCATTTCAACGATTCTGCCGGAGGAAGACATGCCGGTGCTCCCGGACGGACAGCCCGTTGATATGATTCTAAGTCCCCTCGGTATTTTCTCCCGTATGAACATAGGTCAGGTTCTTGAAACGCACCTCGGTTGGGCCGCCGCCAAGCTTGGTTATAAGGCAATGGTACCGGCGATGGCCGGGCCGTCCGAAGAAACCATCAAGGAAGAATTAAGAAAAGCCGGTTTGCCCGAGGATGGAAAAATTTATTTGAGAGACGGACGCACGGGTGCGCAGTTTGACCAGAAAACGACTGTCGGCGTTATTTATTTCATGAAACTCAACCACATGGTTGAAGACAAAATCCACATGCGTTCTATCGGCCCTTATTCTTTGATTACACAGCAGCCGCTGGGCGGCAAAGCCCAGTTCGGCGGCCAAAGGTTTGGAGAAATGGAAGTTTGGGCGCTTGAAGGTTACGGCGCGGCGCACACGCTTCAGGAAATGCTGACAATTAAATCGGATGACGTTCAGGGGCGTTCCAGGACATACGAGGCGATAATCAACGGCGAGGAAATTAAAGCCCCCCAGTTGCCGGAATCGTTCAAGGTTCTGCTTTCCGAAATAAAGGGTTTGGGATTGAGCGTCGAATTGGTGGAGAGATAAAAAATAAAATGAATTTTTCAAAGCTAAAACTTAAAATCGCCTCTCCGGAAGAAATTCTGAAATGGTCGCACGGCGAAGTAACCAAAGCCGAAACGATAAATTACCGGACCCAGAAACCGGAAAAGGAAGGGCTGTTTTCGGAAGCGATTTTCGGTCCCACCAAAGACTGGGAATGTTATTGCGGAAAATACCGCCGGATAAGATACAAAGGTATCATCTGCGACCGCTGCGGCGTGGAAGTAACCCGCTCCATAGTCAGAAGAGAACGGATGGGGCATATCAAGTTAGCCACGTCCGTGGCTCACATCTGGTTTTTAAGAAACGTCCCGTCAAGAATCGGAATGATTTTGGACGTGCCACTGCCGGAGCTCGAGCGCGTTATTTATTTCGCCAGCTACATTATCATGAGGGTGAACGAGGACGTAAAAACGGAAGCAATGAAGAAGCTGGAATCGGAATTCAGGTCGCTGATTAAAAACGCCCCGGCCGAAACCGAGCGCGAGGAGCTGAAGGAAAGATTCGAAAAAGAGAAGGAAAATTTGCGCAACCTGAAAAAACACAAAGTGCTTTCGGAGCTTGACCACAGGGAATTATCCCTGAAATACGGCGAAGTTTTTGAAGCCAACATCGGAGCCGAGGCCATCAGGCTGCTACTTGAAGAAATTGATTTGGAAGAAGAAGTAAAGAAATGCGAAAAACATCTGGCCGCCACCGATAATCCGGTCAGCCAGAAAAAAATCGCGCGTCGCATGAAGACAATCAGGGGAATGGCTAAAGCCGGCGTCAGGCCCGAGTGGATGATAATAACGGTTCTGCCGATAATTCCCCCACTTTTGCGTCCGATGGTGCCGCTGGACGGCGGCCGTTTTGCCACGTCCGATTTAAATGATTTATACCGCAGAGTCATAAACAGGAATAACCGCCTAAAGCATTTACTGGAGCTGAAAGCGCCTGAAGTCATAACCAAGAATGAAAAACGCATGTTACAGGAAGCAGTTGATGCCTTGATAGACAACAGCATGCGCCACGGGCAAACTTTAATCGCCGCAACCACCGGCCAGAGAAGGCCGCTGAAATCCCTGGCTGACATGCTGAAAGGCAAGCAGGGCCGTTTCCGCCAGAACCTGCTCGGAAAGCGCGTCGATTATTCCGGCAGAAGCGTAATCGTCATCGGTCCAGATTTGAAATTAAGCGAATGCGGTTTACCCAAATATATGGCTCTGGAATTATTTAAGCCTTTTATAATCAATTACCTGATAAATACTCTCGGCATTGCTCATAATATCAAGTCTGCCAATATTTTAATCGACCAGGAAGTGCCGGAGGTCTGGGAAGCGCTCGAGCATTCAATCAAAGACAAACTGGTTCTTTTGAACCGCGCGCCGACTTTGCACCGTCTCGGCATTCAGGCATTCAAGCCGATACTCATTGAAGGCAGGGCCATCAAAATACCCGCTTTGCCGACAAAAGCTTTCAACGCCGACTTCGACGGCGACCAGATGGCTGTTCATTTGCCCTTAACCAATGAAGCGCAGGAAGAAGCCCGCGATCTCATGTATTCAATTCACGGCATTTTAAAACCTGCCACGGGCGAACCGGTGGCCGTCCCCTCGCGTGACATAGTTTTTGGCTGTTTCTATATGACTAGCATTAATACCAGAGAATCCAGGGAAAAAATTAAGAACTATTCCTCCGAATCCGAAGCCATGCTTGCCTATTATGAATGCCATATAAAACTGCGTTCGCCTATAAAAGTGAAAATAACCAATAAAGCAGTTAACGATTCCGAATCAAAAATAATCGAAACCAGCATCGGCAGGATACTGTTTAACAAAGCTTTGCCTGATGACTATCCTTTCGTAAATAAAAAATTAAACCAGAGCGATTTGCGCAATCTTGAAGCCGATATCCTTGAAAAATACGGCGAAGAGAGAACAGTGGCATTTCTCGACGCTTCAAAGAGCTACGGATTTCATTATGCCACAATTTCGGGTGCTTCGTGGGGTATGGATGACCTCCGCGTCCCGCCGGAGAAAAAGAAAATTATCCAGGAAGCGGAAAAATTAATTACAGAAAACAATGCTTTATACAGCGAAGGTCTTCTTACCGAATATGAACGTAAAATGAAATCCCAGGAGGTTTGGACTCTCACGAAATCAAAACTTGAACAATTGATAATTAAGCAATCCGACAGCGAGAACCCCATACATATGATGGTTGAATCCAAAGCCCGCGGCAGCTGGAGCGTCGCCAACCAGCTGGCTGGCATGAGAGGCTTGTTCAGTAAACCGGACGGCGAACTGGTGGAGTTGCCGGTGAAAAGTTCGTTCAAGGAGGGTCTTAATGTTTTGGAATATTTCATTTCCACTCACGGCGCCAGAAAAGGTCTGGTAGATACCGCCCTAAAGACAGCCCACGCCGGTTATCTTACCCGCCGCTTAGTGGATGTCGCCCAGGATGTCGTAATACAGGAAGAGGACTGCAAAGACAAAGAAGGTTACACCATCTACGCCGACGATTACAAATACATCGGCGAAAACATCGGCAAAAGGCTGCGTGGCAGAACTTTACTTGAAGATATAAAAGACACCGACGGAAAAGTCATCGCCAAGAAGAATCAGATTGTAGACAAACAGACCTCGGTCTTAATAGACACCGCGGCGCCAAAATCGGTAAAAGTCAGGTCACCAATCACCTGCAAGGCGAAAGACGGCATTTGTAAAATGTGCTACGGATTTGATTTGTCAAAGAACGAGCCGGTAAAAATCGGCGAGGCAGTTGGTATTGTCACCGCTCAAGCTATCGGTGAACCGGGAACCCAGCTTACCATGAGAACTTTCCACACGGGCGGCGTCGCGGGCAGTATCGGAAGCGACATTACCATGGGCTTACCGCGCGTTGAAGAAATTTTCGAAGCCCGTTCGCCTTCGGCAAAAGCCGCTGTTTCCAATGTTGAAGGACAGGTCGTGCGCGTAGACGAAAAAAATAATTCAAAAATCATCGCGATTCGGACCGGCAAAGGAGAGGAAATAGAATACGCGGCTCTACCCGGCAGCGCCGCTTCCGTTGCTGTAGGCGATCTTGTCACCCCAGGCCAACAGCTGTCGGAAGGCAATATGGATTTTAAGGAACTGTATAGAATTACCAAAAATATCGCCACCGTCGCCAGATGCATCGTGCGCGAAGTAAAAAGCATTTATATCGCCACGGGCGAAAGCATCAACGATAAGCACGTTGAACTTATCGTTAAACAGATGTTTTCCAGAGTTGAAATTCTTGACCCGGGCGATACTGAATTGCTGAGCGGCGACGTGATTGAAAAACGCACCATGCTGGAAACCAATGAAATGATTGAGAACAGCGGCGGCAAACCGGCTACGCACGAACAACTCCTCCTTGGCATTACCAAAGTGTCCCTCACCACAGACAGTTACCTTTCGGCGGCGTCGTTTATGCAAACCGCCAATGTTCTTATTGACGCTTCAATCCTCGGCAAAGAAGATACTCTGCGCGGCCTCAAGGAAAACGTCATCATCGGCAGACTTATTCCCGCCGGCACCGGTTACAAATACAAAAACCAGCTCGTCCCCGAACCCGAAACAAAAATTGAATAGCCCCGGCTCCGGTAATCTTCTCCCATAAAATAGATCCTCTTGCCTGCTGCGTGTTTTGCGTTAAAATCATTGGGTACTTATGTATTTCATCGCGGCTTTGAGAAAACTGGATTGGGCAATAATCGGCATTATTTGCCTTATTCTCACGCTGGGACTCTTCACTTTCATGAGTCTGGAAGCCGGGGATTACGTAATAACCGTCCGCCAGCTTATATTTATTGCCACCGGCCTCGCAGTGATGTTCTTAGTGGCATTTCTTGACTACCGCGTGTTCAAAAATAGTTCTCTTGTAGCGCTTCTTCCTTACCTGATATCGGTGCTTTTGTTGATTATTGTTTTTGCTTTTAAGGAAATACGCGGCGCCAGTTCTTGGATAAAAATCGGCGTATTTCGTCTCGAGCCCTCGGAGTTCGCGAAAGTGTCTTTAATAATTCTTCTGGCGAAGTATTTTTCGCTTAAACATATAGAAATATCGCGCATTCGCCATATTTTCATATCGGGCATCTACGCTGTTGTTCCGGCGACCCTCGCTTTTTTTCAACCCGACCTCGGCTCGGCGCTTGTTATGATTGCCATCTGGTTGGGAATGCTGATGTTTTCCGGCGTCAGAAAATCGCATCTGGCGGCTATTTTTATTGTCGGTATTGTCATTTCCACTCTCGGCTGGTTTTTCCTTTTAAAACCTTACCAGCGGACGCGAATCACCACTTTTATAAATCCCTACGTTGACCCGCGCGGGACCGGTTACAGCACTATTCAGTCGCGCATAACCTTCGGCTCCGGAAAAATATTGGGCATACTCGGCGCGCGCAAGGAAGAAAGGCCGCCGACCTCAATCCCAGAGCCTTTCACAGATTTTACTTTCGCGGCGTTCGCCCAGAAATTCGGCTTCGTCGGCGTTGTTGTTTTGCTGGGCGCTTTCTTTCTGCTGATTCAGAGGATAGGAAATATCGGCGGGCAGGCGAGCAACAATTTCGCCAAGCTTTTTTCGCTTGGCTTGATTACTATGATATTCACCCACCTGTTCATCAACGCGGGTATGAATATGGGTATTATGCCCATTACCGGCATCCCGCTGACGTTTCTAAGCCACGGGGGCAGCCATCTGATAGCCGTAATGGCCGGAATCGGGCTGATTCAAAGCATAAAACTGCACGGCTAAAAATAAATATTTTCAGCTATTAGTACATCTGTTGGAATCTTTCTTCGCCGCCGTAAGCTTTGATGAAATTTTCGTCGCCGAAGACATTCGCGTTGGCTTCAACAACTACCCGGCTGACCTGCCCCGATACGGGAGACGTCCAAACGGCTTCAAACCCGCGGTTTGTTTTGGACAAAACCGTCCTGATTTCGCTGGTATTCACAGAGATGGGTTCATTGTTTGCATCCATCAGGACAACAACAATATCAACTAAATTTAAATCAAAACCCGAATCATTGAAAACGTCGCTCCTCGCTTTGGCGTAAACCCCCGGCTGGTTTAGCGGCACGAAAACTGGATTCCTGACTGTCAAAGATATACCGGCTGGCGCCAGCGGATTCAGTTTTTTCCAGTCTATGCTTTTTATTTTCATAGCCGCTTCCGTAACCGGCTGGCTGAATCTTTGCATCATCAAAACAACGTATTTTGTCTGGCCGGGCATAATGTAAAAACTGCCGGTTCTGGTTTCCGGCCCGGCATCGCCGGTAAAAGTAACTTCGTAATCAACTTCCGGCGAGCCAAAATCCGCGTTCGGATTCCTGACCTGGGCGAGAAAATCATAATCGCCGCCGGCTGAAGAAAAAAGCTTGGATGAAATTATTTCAATGTTATTTATCGTTGGCGTCGGGGTCGGTGTCGGCGGGGGGATATAGGGAAACATCCACCTGTAGCCCAAATAGCAAATACTGCCGACGACAAAAAGAAAAACCGCGAGATAAATGAGTTGTTTGCCTAATCTGATAGCGGGATTCATAAGTTTTATTATACCAGAATAATAAAAACGAAAAACCCCCGGCCGTTGTAGCGCCGAGGGCCCCTTTACGCCCCCAGGGTCGGGGAATCCCTGGGAGGCATCCATCATTTTTCATCTATGAGAGTAGGATGCGTTACCCCCATAGATATATCCCTGTCTCTTTTCTATCCCACCGCCGTAAGACCGGGAAACGTCTCTGCTGTGGTCTGGGCCATTTTGCTTAACACTTGGAAGACCTACCCAGATTGTTGGTTCCAAGTGTTTGTTTAATTATAGCACCTGCGTAATTTTTGTCAATGGCTCATTATAAGACCCCTCTTCATGGTAAAAACTTGTTATTTCATCGCCAAAAATAAAAAACATTGGTCTGGCGGCTACCCACTTTCGCAGTCATACGACCACTATCATAGGCCTTGATGGATTTCACTTCTGAGTTCGGAATGGGATCAGGTGGGACACCATCGGTATAGTCGCCAAGCCAATGTTTTTTATTACACGGCAAACAATGTCGCCTTAATGGCAACAGAATAAATTGGACACTCAACCTTGTAAGGAAATACAGACGATCTATTAGTAACTCTTGGCTCAAAGCCTTGCGGCTCTTACACCTGAGTCCTATCAACGTGGTAGTCTTCCACGGATCTGCGAAGCCTAATCTTGGGGCCCGTTTCGCGCTTATATGCTTTCAGCGCTTATCGGAACCGAACATAGCTGCCCAGCGCTGCCCTTGGCAGGACAACTGGTAGACCAGAGGTTCGTTCATCCCGGTCCTCTCGTACTAGGGACAACCCCCCTCAAGCTTCTAACGCCCACACCAGATAAGGACCAACCTGTCTCACGACGGTTTGAACCCAGCTCGCGTACCCTTTTAATTGGCGAACAGCCAAACCCTTGGCAGCTTCTTCACCGCCAGGATAGGGCGCACATTTATCTTCTATTACTAGAAGTGCAGACTATATCTTCTCCCGTCTTCCAATCGAAAGGTGGGAGTTGGCGTATTATAGCAGTTAAAAAACTGCTATCCTCTCGCAATAGCGAGAAAGTCGTTACGGGGTAAGAGAAACTTTATACAATAGACTATCTAAAATATACGGCTTGATGATTTCACAAAACTTTTGCGATGATCTTTCCGGAATATATATGTTGAATGTTTTACCCTTTTTATGGATTGCCGCTACGATTCCGAAATTCATCTTCAGACAATCCACTAGCATTTGCTGTTCTTGATACGAAAATATATCCGTATTAAGTCTCAGCGCATTACAATCGTTCCGTTTATATCCGTCGTCCATTACCCAAACCGCCAGCGATAATGGTTCAATAAGAATTTCTTGAATATTATCAGGAACTATTTTGATTCTATTCTTGTAAAACATATCCCGCCATTCCTGAAATATTCCGTTTGAACATGTCGAGAAATGTAACCGCCTGTATTCTTTATTCTCTTTCTTGTGGAACGAAGTGATAACTCTGGGCTTACTTGGCACAAGGTTTTTAAATACTTCATATTTCCATAATACATACTCCTTCTGTGCCATGCCGTGGTCTACTTTTAGACGCACGCCCTTGCCATTTTGCTCCAGATGCCCGTCGCCGAGCATTGTTCCAATTAATATCGCTTTTTGTGTTGCCGTTAATAGCATACTGTATAAAGCCTCTCCTACTTCCCACGATATTATCCTATCATAGCTGGGTAGCCTCTAATAGGACTCCATCGTTATTAGCCAACGTTGCAAGTTTATTTCTTAAAAGACACAAACTTGCCAACTCGAATTACTTCGAGTACGGCCCGTTTTGTTGAGCCGACATCGAGGTGCCGAACACTGCCGTCGCTATGGACGCTCGGGCAGTACCAGCCTGTTATCCCCGGAGTAGCTTTTATCTGATGATCTTCCCCGTTCCTACGAACAAGGGTCGGTTCACTAACACCTGCTTTCGCATCTGCTTGACACATCCGTCTCACAGTTAAGCCGGCTTATGCGTTTGCACTATCGCTCCGATTTCCATCCGGAGCTAGCCGACCTTCGTACGCCTCCGTTACTCTTTAGGAGGCAACAGCCCCAGTTAAACTGCCCGCCAGACACTGTCTTGATGGCACCCTAGAAGGGGACGAGTAAACTCGTCCGAGCATCCTGTAATATTCGTTCAAATATCACAGGATGTTATAGATTATGAGCATTAAAGAATCTAATCTCATTTTTTTGATCGCTGATACAGGTCAGAAAGAGTTTTTCATCCCCAAAACAAAAGGGTTGTAAACTCCTGTCGCCTATGTTTTTCAACACCGCATTGGCGACATGTTTCTCTAGATCCGAACTTTCAAAATCAAACTTTATCTGCTGTGTTCGGACTTCTGGCCCGCCTTCACATTTATTAAAGTGAAGTTTCAGAAGTATCATTTTATTTCCTCCTTCCAGGGTGCCACCAGTTAGAATTACAAATGACAAAGATGGGTGTTTCATTGGCGGATCCACGCCTCCCGAAAGAGGCGCTTCAAATCCTCCCCACTACGCTACGCATTGCCGCTCGTAACCCAATATCAAGCTACAGTAAAGCTTCCGGGGTCTTTCCGTCTTGGTGCGGGTAGTCAGCATCTTTACTGACATTGCATTTTCACCGGGCTAGTGGCTGAGACAGTCCCCCAGTCGTTACGCTATTCATGCGCGTGGGAACTTACCCCACAAGGTATTTCGCTACCTTTGGACAGTTCATTCTTTTTATTAGTCTCGGCGGATTCAATAAACTCGCCACCGGACAGCCTCATAGTCGCCTATGAGATCGGACTCTATCTTATCGCAATTTTTTGCGATTCTGACGTATTAGTCTCTGGGGATTCTCGAGATTTTTGGTAATCAGAAAGAGAATATTTTCGCTTCCTGCCCTTACCTTCATTTAACTTCTCTCTTAATTCAATAATTTTTTCAAGACCCTCACGGGTAAAATGTTTGCCATTCGAGATGGTCTCAACGATTCTTTTGAATATCGAGAAGTTTGTTTTCTTTGAAGATGATAAAAAATTATATCTTTCAAAGAATGGCACAATGATATCTCTCAATGAGTTTAGATTATTCACTGAATAATTCCAAACTCCATCTTTTCTTAACTCTAACCTTCCTGCCCCGAAATGTTTTTTCATTAACGCCAGGACTGTCTGATCTCTTTGAGCCACATTGAAGGTCAAATAGATTTTCCAGCCAAAGCGGTAGTCATTCCTGGGAATTAACGAAACATTGAAGCTACCTTCACCATCCACAAAACCGGTAAAATACCAAGCTGTCGAGATGGGAATTTGTTTAATAACTTCTTTCATTTTGTTTAGAGTCTCGAGTCTTTCCTGCGGATTATCTGCACTGATGTTTTATTACTGATCTTCGACGTTCGGATCTAGTAACATCAGATACTAACCAGACTTTCCCGCATATAGTCAGATTTTACAACTACAACTGTCGTTATAGTTACCGCCGTCGTTCACGGGTGCTTCGGGCATCTGCAATGAGCTTGCGCCCACCACTTCAACCGTTAACATTCCCGCACCGGACAAGCGTCACCCCGTATACATCCTCTTTCGAGTTAGCACGGAGTTGTGTTTTTGATAAACAGTCGCCAGGGGTCTTTCGCTGCGTCCGCGCTTGCGCGCGGAAGGCCTTATCGCTAACTTACGGCCGCTTTTTTGCCGAGTTCCTTAGCCACTAATCACCCGTTCGCCTTGGTACAATCATACCGGTCCACCTGTTTCGGTTTTAAATACGTACCCAATCCTTTTGTCTTTAGAAGTTTTTCTTGGAAGCGCGCTCCCTTGAATTTCACCTTGCGATGATTTCCACAACGCTTGGGTTTCGCACTGAAGCGGCGACACGGATTTGCCAATGTCGCACCCTTACGCCATGAACGCAAATCCTTAATGCGCTCAGGGTACTGCATTTCGTCTCTCCATCAGAAAGGACCGGGGGGCCGGAATATTAACCGGCTATCCTTCGGCCTCCCCCGCCCGCAAGCGGGGTTATCCTTAGGCACGCCTAACCCTCCGTTGATTGTCATTGCGGAGGAAATCTTGGACTTTCGGCGAGAGGGGTTTTCACCCTCTTTGCGGTTACTCATCCGAGCATTCTCTCCTCCAAGCGCTCCAGCATGTCTCACGGCACACCTTCACTGCGCTTGAAGTGCTCCCCTACCGTATGGAGACTTCGTAAAGGACTTAAGAATAAAAATTCTTAAGAAAAAAAAATGGACGGCGAGGAAGTAACTATGGTATCCAGGCACCACCAAGGACTTGCCCGGTCCCGGAACCCCACTTTTATACGTGAGGTTCTTAAGTTGGACTTTTAGGGAGCAGTAGCCATGGTTTAGCGGTCCGCGATAGTTAACTTCCTCGCTTATTTTTCCTTTACGAAATCTCCACACCCACGCATTCGGTACTATGCTTAGCCCCGTTGAATTTTCGGCGCATCTTGCCTCGCACGGCCGAAGCCGTGTATCGAATAGTAAGCTGTTACGCACTTTTTAAATGATGGCTGCTTCTAAGCCAACATCCTATCTGTCTAAGGCAAAACACTTCCTTCTGTCACTTAGCATAGATTTAGGGACCTTAAGCTGTGGTTAAACGGCTATTCCCGTCGCGACCGTGAAGCTTTGCCCCCACGGTCTCACTACCGGTCATTACGCCGCGGTATTCAAAGTTTGGTTGATAATCCTACCCAGAGGGCACAGAAAATCATCCAGAGCTTTACCCCCGCGGTTACTAACCGGCGCTGCCCCTAAAGGCATTTCGGGGAGAACCAGCTATTACCGAGTTCGATTAGCTTTTCACTCCTACCCGCAAGTCATCCGATGATGTTGCGCTATCAACCAGTTCGGGCCTCCATCCGCCTTTCGGCGAACTTCACCCTGCTCACGGGTAGCTCACCCGGCTTCGGGTCTTTTACAAGCTACGTACACACATATATAAACCGAGGTGCAAACTCACCCGGTTTATATAGATGTGAGTCGCGCTATTAACACTTGGTTTCCCTTTGTCTCCGCCCTGTCGGGCTTAGACTTTGCAACTTGTAAAAACTCGCTCGGTCATTCTTCAATAGGCACACCGTCGCCCCTTCGTCTTGCGACGAAAGAGTTCCGGCTCTTTGTAGGCATATGGTTTCAGTTACTATTTCACTCCCCTCACCGGGGTTCTTTTCACCTTTCCCTCACGGTACTAGTTCACTATCGATCATCAAAAGTATTTAGTCTTGGACCGTAGTAGGCCCGGATTCACCACGGATAGTCTCGTCCATGGTTACTTAGGTAAAGAGACTTTCGCCTCAATAATACGTAGAGTTCGGAAATTTTCGCTTACGGGGCTATCACCCTCTTTGGCCGGCCTTTCCAGGACCGTTCTGCTAACCGCCGAATTTGTAACTCTATTTATCTTTGGAGCACAGCTTTCAGCCTCCCATGCCTCATGGCAGTGGAAGCTGGTCGCCGTGCAGATAATTGTATTATCCCTGCAACACCCGTTTATGTACTTTTAGGTACGAACAGGTTTAGACTATTGCCCCTTTCGCTCGCCACTACTTGGGGTATCGCGAACAACAAACGCCTGTATGCCTTGCGGCACACGGGTGTTCATTGTTACGTTCGCTTTTTTTTCCTCTGGGTACTGAGATGTTTCACTTCCCCAGGTACGCCTCCCGGCTTGCGCCGGAATCACCGCATGTTACTGCAGTGGGGTTTCCCCATTCGGACATCTCCGGATCAAAGCCCGCTAGACGGCTCCCCGAAGCTTATCGCAGTCACGCCACGTCCTTCATCGCCTTTTGATGTCAAGGCATCCTCCATACGCCCTTGTTATGCATTTCCTTACAAGGTTGAGTTTCCAATTCCTTGTAGTACTTCCGATACCAAAGCCGCATCTTCTTATACCAGAAGTTCTAATCAGACTTAATTGTTAAAATTCTTGCCTTTTGCTCCCTGCGGCTGGCTCCTTAAAGAGGCAATCGTAGGAGGCTCTCCTTCGCCGAAAACGTATCATGGCTTCGGGGGAGTGGGCAAATTAGACTTAAAAACCGCGTCCGGCGCGGCTGTTTTGAATCGCTTCAAGTTAAAAATCAGCACCAGCCGCTTGTTTTTATAAGTCTATTGTATTTGGTATTCATTTGTCTTTGGTAATTGTAGCAGAACCCAACCTACGGAGTCAATACGTATGTTGATAAGGCGTTGATATCGCTAAGGACATCTTCAGACGGCGCGCCCCTCACCACTTTTGCCGCCCAGCCAACGATTACTTCCGTTAAAACCTATTGCTGATTGCGCCGTTGGTTTTAAGCTTAAAACCAACGGTAATTTTCTGGCAAAAGTGGTGGGGGGGGTCAGCGTAAAACTCAACTAATCATTTACATGCTTGCGCAAGTCGCCGATCAACGAATCGGCATGTTCCTTTCCGCCTAACCCAAAGGCAATGCCTGCCGCCAACGCGGCGGCGGCGATAATACCCATGATTGCCGTGCGGATAATATCCGTGCCTACTTCAAGTTTCTCCAGAGCGATAAGGAAAGAGAAAATCAGCACCGCCCACCTTGCTATAGACCCAAGGAAATTGGCTGACGCCAACTTTGCCGCTTTCATTGAACCGCGCACCAACCCTTCCGCGAACTTGGCGACGAGAGCTCCGATAATAAGGACTATCGCCGCTACGAATACATTCGGCAGATAGAGCACGACGGTCTGCAAAAATTCCGTCACCTGATCTAAGCCGAGTATATCAGTGGCAGCCATCAACGATACTATTATGAAGAACCACTTCACCAATTCATAGAAGAATATCGGGCTGTCCAGTTTATATCCGCTCCTGTCCCAAATCTTTTTGAAGCCGATGCTTTCAAGAATCTTGTCCAGTTGAATTATTCTGACGAGGTGCCAGACAAGCTTCCCGATAATAATGGCGACAATCCAGCCGATTATGAAAACCAAAATCGCCGCGATCAGCTGAGGCAGAAAATTCACAACACTGCCCCAAAGACTCGTAAAGGTATCTCTGATTATATCCAAACCACTTGCTCCGTAACTGTTATACATACTCACACCTCCTTTCCTTTTTTTCTTTAATCTCCATAACCAAAGGCAATAAAAAACGCTCCCCTATATTTTAACATTAAAAGAAAGAAAGCTATCCACAGAGACATACAGGGGGGCGGCCGTTCCGGCCGCCCCCCTGTATTTTACAATTCGGAAATAATAAAAGTTCAAATCAAAAATCTCGCTATCAGCAGCGCCACGATGTTTGCTACCTTAATCATCGGATTGATCGCCGGTCCCGCCGTGTCTTTGTAGGGGTCGCCGACTGTGTCGCCTGTCACCGCCGCCTGGTGGGCGGGGGATTTTTTGCCGCCGAAGTTCCCTTCCTCAATATATTTCTTGGCGTTGTCCCAGGCGGCGCCGCCGGAAGTCATTGATATTGCCATAAACAAACCGGTGATAATTACGCCAACCAACAGACCACCCAACGCTTGTGGTCCCAGCAGAAAGCCGACAGCGATGGGAATTACGATTGGAATCAAGGCGGGGATTATCATTTCTTTCAAAGCCGCCCTGGTAACAATATCTACCGCCGCCGCGTAATCGGGTTTTCCCGTCCCCTCCATTATGCCGGCGATTTCCCTGAACTGCCGGCGCACTTCTTCAACTATCGCGCTACCGGCTTTGCCCACCGCCTTCATCGCCATCGAGCCGAAAAGATAAGGCATCATGCCGCCGATTAATAAACCGATTAAAACCGAAGGGTTAGTCAAATCAAAACTGATGGGCGCTCCGGCGCCGGCAAATTCTTGGGTGTAAGCCGAAAACAAAACCAGAGCCGCCAGTCCCGCCGAGCCGATAGCATAACCCTTGGTTACCGCCTTGGTAGTATTACCCACAGCGTCCAACGGATCCGTCGCCTGCCTTACTTCTTCCGGCAGGTTAGCCATCTCGGCGATGCCGCCGGCGTTATCCGTAATGGGACCGAAAGCGTCAATTGCCAAAACTATCGCCGCCAGCGAAAGCATGCTCAAAGTAGCCAGCGCCACTCCGTACACGCCGACAAAAATATATGAGCCGAGTATCGCCGCGCAAATCACCACCACCGGCCAGACCGTTGACCGCATGGAAACCGCCAGCCCGGCGATGATATTTGTGCCGTGCCCGGTCTTGGATGCTTCGGCAATCCCCCGCACCGGTGAGAATTTTTTTGAAGTGTAATAATCCGTAATCCAGAAAATCAAGCCGGTAACCGCCAGTCCTATTATCAGGGCCAGAAATATTCTATAGCCGGCGATTTCGCCCAGCACCGGTTTCCAGACCAACGTCACGTAAAAAGAAGCGACAGCCAGTATCGCTGTAAGAATCAGTCCCTTGTACATTGAACCCATAATACCCCCGTTCGGCCCATTCGATGGACTCAGGGCAGGCAGGCTCGGGGCAAGCACCTTGGGACCCAATTTTACAACCAGCGAACCTACAATTGACGCCAGCACGCCGATAGCGCCGATAAAAAGCGGAAAGGTAATTATATTCGCGATTGAAGAATAAAGTAGATTGCCCAGAAGCATTACCGAAATCGTAGAGACCAGATAAGTTTCAAAGACATCCGCCGCCATGCCTGCTGTGTCGCCGACGTTGTCGCCTACGTTGTCAGCAATGACCGCCGGATTGCGCGGGTCGTCTTCCGGAATTCCGGCCTCAACTTTGCCGACCAAATCCGCGCCGACATCCGCGCCCTTCGTGTAAATCCCCCCGCCAAGGCGGGCAAAAACCGAAATCAGCGAACCGCCAAAGCCCAAACCAATCAAGGCGGTTACGTCTTTAGTGAACCAATAAAATAAAGTCAGAACCAGAAGCCCGAGGCCGACCACGAAAAAGCCGGTTACCGCCCCGCCGCGGAAAGCCAGATTGAAAGCGTTGACGATGCCCGATTTTGCCGCTTCCGCTACCCGCACGTTCGCCCGCACCGCCACAAACATCCCGATATAGCCGGCGAGCGCCGAAGCCGCCGCGCCCACAATAAACCCAATTGCCGTGGTTACGCCCAGAAATATATACAGGATTATCGCTACCAAAATGCCGACGACGACTACGACCTTATACTGCCTTTTCAGATAGGCATTCGCTCCTTCGCGGATTGCCTGCGAGATGGACTTCATCTTTTCATCCCCCTGCGGTTGTTTCAAAACGTTAAGTATCAAAACCGCCCCGTAAACCAGCGCCGCCAGAGCCGACGCCAAAGAAAAAATTAAAATAGTCATATGGATTAAAACTAACAAATAGATATCTTTTTTTCCAGTTTTGACTCCATCGCTTTCTGAATATTATAACCGCAACAATGTTTCAAAACTCCCAGATAAGATTGTAAGTTATCGGTGTTAACTTTTTTCAAAATTCTTCTTCTTGTTTTTGTTCTCAAATTTACGCAGTATGGTCTGACAATATAACCCAGAAAATCAATTCCCTGCCGGTATTTTCTAATGATAATTTTTTGCGGATGAAGATTTAATTGTAATATATTATTCAGATAATTGCCGACTAAAAACGATAATTCGTATAAATAATTTTTATCTTCGCTTAAAATAATAAAATCATCGCAATATCGGAGATAAAATTTCAATTTCAGATGGTGTTTTACAAACTCATCCAACTCATTCAAGTATATATTCGCGAATAGCTGGCTTGTCACGTTGCCGAGTGGTAATCCTTTGTCAATATCTTTTTTAAAACTACTAATAATAACTCCCAACAGCCAGAGTACGTTTTCGCCGTGAATCTTTCTTTTTATTAGACCAACTAGAATTTCGTGATCTATCGAATCAAAAAATCTCTTGACATCGCATTTCAAAGCAAAAATATTCCTGCTGTTGTTTCTGCTCAATTTGCGGCAAAAAGATTTTAATCTCCTGATTCCTCTATACGTGCCTTTTCCCAGCCGACAAGAATAAGAATCAAAAATAAACCCAGCATCAAAAATTGGATAAAGAATCCTGAAAACGGCGTGATGCAGGATTCTATCTCTAACTGTGGCCTTATGAATGTGCCGAAGCTTTGGGTCAGTGATGCAAAAAGATTCGTATGGTGAGTGCTGATAAATCTTGGCTGATAGTTGATTGTGTAACCCAAATAGGTTATCTTCCAGATTAAATTCGAATTCTAAAATGTCGCGTCTCTTCTTCTTTCCACGCCTAAATTCTTTCCACGCTAAAAACAAATTTTCCAAACTGATTATTTCTCCAAATAAATCATGACTCTTATAAGCCCCCCCCCAAAAAAAAACTCCATACCTTTGATTCATAGTATTTGCGATTTATACAGGAAAATATATCTTGTCGGACTTAAAATCCCCAAAAGAGACAGGCTGGGAATTTGCGCAAAAATTGAATCTATATGCCTTGATTTAATAAACTTACTAATTTCAGCCGCTTTTGAATCTAAAGATAGGAAATTGTCTTTTCTTACTATTGCTCGTGTTAAAACAGAAATTCTAAAAAGATTGGTCCGGCTTGCGCATGAAATTGACGTAATCAAATCAGTTAATTATATAGAATTGGAATCGCAATTGCAGGAAATATCAAAAATGATAAATGGCTGGATCAAATATTTAAAGTGAGAAAAACTCCCTAAGGAGTTTTTCTCACAAAACTACCTGACGGGCACGGAGGTTGTCGTTGGCATTGCCTGTGTTGTTCCAGTTCACGTTGACCTTGTCATCGCTGTTCCGATACATGTTTGGCACGTCGCCATCCTTGTTGCGAGAACCCGCCTTGGTACCTGACCTCATCTTTCCCACCGAAAATCTTGGAAAAATTTTCTGTGTTGGCTGGCTCCATGGCCAGAATTATTCAAGAAACATCTCTAGTTAGAGAATCTTCACCAAGATCAGGCACGTAGTTTCTCTGTTTCAGGCAAACCGCTATCCACTTGGGATCGGTTATAATAGCCGGGTCTATTCTACAAAAATATAGCAAAAAGAGAAAGGCCCGCATCAGTCAGCCACTGCGGGCCTTATAAAAAGCGAACGAGAAAAAAGGAATAAGAGAACTACAGAGAAACTACCTGACGGGCACGGAGGCGGCCGCTGGCAAGGCCTGTGAGGTCCCAGCTCACGTAGACCCTGACATCGCTGCCCCGATACATGACAGGCACGACGCCATCCTTGTGGCGAGAACCCGCACATAAAGTTACGTTCTTATTGTCGAGATGGCCACTGGTCTTCCAATTGAACCATCGCCCAAGAAGAAGCCTTTCAAGAAGATTTATACTATTGATTTTCTTCTCCGCGACCCAACTGGCGGAGAGATTCTTGAGCTCTTCGTCAGCCTCTACGCGGTCACGCGTCCAGATAACGTAGGGCTTGCCGACGGGCATCCTGACGTTTTTTGTGACGACTTCATCCAAATTAGCATCACAAAATTTCCATTTCTCCGGGAACGAATCGAAAACCATCTGCATTGTCACACCGGGAACAACCAGCACACCCCAATTAAAACCGGGGGTTACTGGGGGCAGGGGAATTTGCGATGTTTTTCGGATTCTGATGTTAAGCGCCTCCTTATAGAAATCCGCCCAGTCCTTCAGGAAGGATTTAACATCCAGCCCCGAGGTGGCATAGGTGATGCCTCCGTTGTCCTGATTAGTGGCTGTAGTTACGTCACCAACCAGTACGATTTCTGCCTCGCCGCGAAGGGCTTTGAGATGTTGACTGGCAATATTGCCACCACTCAGCTTTTTCACGTCTTCTGGCGTCCACCCCCCACGCTCAAAAGCGTGATCCAGCTCGGCTGCCTGTCGACTTGTCATAATTGATCCCATGACGTGTCTCCTCTGTTTTGCGACCTGTCTTTTCAGACGTGTCGCGGGTTTGTGTTTGGCTCAAAGTGAGCCGATATCAAAGTACTAAAAGCACATTAACGTTACCAATAATTACCCTACTTGTCAACCCCGAACGAAGCCGCAAGGGTTCGCAGCGTGTTCCCGCTTCGTTTGGGGTCAAGCCAGCAGATTTTTGTCTTCTTTATTTTCCTTCTCCCCCAGCTCAATAATATTTTTAGTTCTGTCCAGCATCAATCCCAGCCTTTTTTCGGTATCGTTATAAGAACCGGAGGCATCCGTAAGGTGTTTGCCGAGCCGCCGGAAGTCCTCGGCGAGCTTGGCGCCGTCAATGGTGATTCTTTCCAGCCGCTTAATAATCTCCTTCGTTTGCGAGCCAACTTGAATGTCCCTCAACCAGTGCCTTATCGCCGAAATTGACAGGGCAAAAGTATTGGGTGATACCAAAATCACCCTTTTGCTTCGGGCGTAGGCGGTGATGTCAATTTCTTTCATATTGCTGATAATTTCGTAATAAACCGTTTCGGCGGGAACGTACATCAGCGCCAAATCGGTCGTCCCCTCGGAAGGCAGAATATATTTGGCGGCGATTTCATCTATTTTCTTTTTAACGTCGGAGAAAAATATTTTTCTATACTGCTCCTTCTCGGCGTCGGAATTGGCATTGACCATTTTCTCAAAATTTTCCCAGTTGAATTTGGAATCAACCGGCAGGAGCAAGCCGTTGGGCAAAGTCAAAACCGCGTCCACCGCTTCCCCGCTTTTGAAATAATGCTGGAGCTGGAAATTATCGCGGGCGAAATATTGGTTCAGCGATGCCTCCAGCGACGACTCGCCCCAGATGCCGCGGAGCTTCGGGGATTTAAAAATATTTTGGAACGAAGAAACATCTTTCACACTGTCGTGAACTTGTTTGACGGTGTCTTTCAGCTGGGTCAGCCCGCTGGTAAAACCCTCCACTTGTTTGTGGACATTAATGGAAGACCGCTCCACGGTTTCGCGGCTTTCTTTTAATTGGTCCGAAACCAATTTCAGAGTGTCTCTAAGAGCTTGACTGGTTGAGTTGCTAAGGCTTTCTATCCGCTGGCTCAAAATCTCAATTCCCTTGTCGTCTTTGGGTTCACGCCGGCGGACGAGAAAATAAGCCACAGCCATTCCTACAACCAACCCGACAATTCCGATAATTAAAGTCTGGGACATATTATGTAATAAATCTAAACTCAAAAGGCGGTATGGTCAAATTTTTTGGAGTCACGGGGTTTACTTATAAAATAAGATAGGATACAATGAGAATGCCACTTGCCTGTAGCTTACTAAACAATTGCCCAGTTCTTTTCTGAAGAAAGGAGGTGATAATAGTATGTATAATAGCAATCATAACGCGGCGGCGTGGAAACGCCCTAAACTGCGCGCGAATAAACAATAATTTATAAACATATGAAAAAAGCCATATTTATCGTAGTTTTTCTCATTGTGATAGTCGGTATCGGTTTGTATCTGACCCAAATGACTCCGACGGGCGGCAATCTGGCGAAAATGACCGCCTCGCCCTCCGTCAGTGAAATCGTCGAAGTGAGCCAGCCGTGGATTGAGGTTCTCTCCGCCGGCGTTTACATCTCCGGCGCCGAAACCGGCGAATCCCCCGCCAAAACCGAATTAAAAACCGGAGATGAGGTGATAGCCGGAAGCGTTATTGAAACCGATAAAACAGGGCTTGCTGAAATCCATTTCCCAGATGGCTCGGTTGCCCGCGTTGATTCCGACACAAAATTAACCATCAAAAACGCGAGTTATGATAAAAATACCGAAACGCTGGTTGTAAAAATCGGTCTCGCGCTGGGGCGCGTCTGGTCCAAGGTGATCGGATTAGCTACTCCCGAATCGTCATGGGAAGTGGAAACCTCAAACGCCGTGGCTACGGTGAGAGGCACAGCTTTCGGTATGGAAATTGTCGGCGACGAAACAACCGTTGTCGGTTCGGAAAACGAGGTTGAAGTCCAGGCGATTGGTCCCAAATCCGGAAAACCGATTGAAAAACCGACAAAAGTCATTAAAGGCATGTTTTTGACTTTTAAAAATCAGGACATAATTGACGTGGCTTACGGCAGAAAAGCTTTTGCCGCCAAACGGATAACTGCGGCGCTGGCTCAAAAAGAATGGATAACCCGCTTTCAAAAAGCCGATACCTCTTTTGACGAACGGATAAATAGTGTGAAGTCAAATATCACTGACAACGACCCGATAAAAATAAGAAATGAAATCAGGATGGATATGGCAAAACGGCTGATTGAACTGCGCAAAGAAATTCTTCAAAATACCGCCAGTCCTTCCGCGTCTCCCAGCCCTGTGTCGGGAAACGAAAATCTAAAGCTTGGAAACTTGAGCAATGCTATCTCCTCGGGGCTTGGCCAAGAACTTAGTGTTACCGTAGCTAAACCGGTTTCATTGGAAATTGCTTCGGCTCAGCCGCTGGAAAAAATCACGGAAGGCAGCGCTGTAATTTTCAAATCAATCCTGACTCTAAGCGATGGCAGTAAAAAAGCGGTTACCGATTTGTCCGAGTGGAAAGTTTCGGGTTCTATCGGCTCAATTACGAGCCCGGGAACGCTGGCGGCGAAAATCGGCACATTGGAATTAAGAGCCCAAACGGCTTACGGCTATGTTACCGCCTCGTGGAAGGACCCCAAAACCGGCGCGATTTTTACGGGCAAGTCAGTTGTCTTCAATGTTTACCCAAAAACGGCGACTCCCACGCCAACGCCGTCTCTTCTTAAATCGCTGATTCCTCCTTTGCTTATCAAGCCAACACCCACGCCGACTCAAGGCAGATAAAAATTATCCATGAAAAATAAGACCGCCATCCTCGGAATCGGGATTACCGCCGGAGTTCTGGTCTGGCTTTCTTTTTATGTTGGCTTATTTAAGGGTTTTGAATATTTTATTGAAGACCGTCTTGTTTCGGAAAAACCGGTCAGTCCCGATATTCTGATACTTTCCGTAGATAACGAGTCAATCAGCCGCATAGGCCAGTGGCCGTGGCCACGATCGGTTTTCGCGAGGGCTTTAGATAAAATGCATGATTACAAGCCGGCGGTCTTGGGAATTGACGTAATATTTTCCGAACCGTCACGTTTCGGTTCTGCCGATGATATGGTATTATCGCAGGCAATCGGCAGAAGCGGTTTCCCCGTAGTTATGACTGAAGAAGCCTCGCCTTTGATAATCAGAAAAGGCGAATCGCCGTTTTTAGCCGGTAACGTCATCTCAACCCTTCCAATTTTCACAAAAAATTCAAATGTTGCCTTGGGGCACGTAAATCTTGTGCAGGATAAAGACGGCGTCGTCCGCCGGCTACCCTACCGCATCGAAACAAACGGCCCCGCACGACTTCCGCCGATGGTTAGTTTTTCTTCGGAAGTTGCCAGATTAAGCGGGAAGGACGGGGCAAGCACAGCCGGCATTTCGCCTTCCGAGAGAATTGTATACGCCGGTCCGCCCGGTTCGGTAAGACAAATTTCGTTTTACAGAATCCTCGAAGAAGAATATCTGGTAAAATCGCTCAAAAACAAAATTATTCTTATCGGCGCGACTTCGCCGGATTTGCATGATGAAAAGCTGACGCCCGTTTCCAAGGGCACGGAAATGCCCGGGGTTGAAATCCAGGCGCAGGCGGTAAATATGTTTCTGAAGGGTTACCGGCTATTCGACATCCCGGATTATTTGTCCGCCTTGTGGGTATTGCTGGCGGCTGTCATCGCGTCGCTAGTATTTCTGATACTGAATCGCCCTCTCGCGCCCATACTTGCAAATGTCGGGCTCGGCGTTATTTATTCAGTAGCCATACTTTTGCTCTTTGACGCGGGGAAGGTCGCAAACTTTTTGCATATAAATCTGGCGTGGACTT
Source organism: Parcubacteria group bacterium Licking1014_17 (assembly GCA_007376485.1). Lineage (GTDB taxonomy): Bacteria > Patescibacteriota > Minisyncoccia > 2-02-FULL-40-12 > IGHO2-01-FULL-4-A > VMGJ01. The sequence continues at coordinate 145,047 of VMGJ01000003.1, forward strand.
TGCCGACAATTTTGGTGCCCAGTTACAGATATTTTGCCGGAGAGAAAGAAAAGCAGAAAATGAAACGGCTATTCGGCAAATATGTTTCAAAAAGCGTGCTGAATGAAATTTTGAAAAATCCCGATAAAGTGAAAATCGGGGGCGAGGAAAGGGAAATCACCGTGTTGTTTTCGGACATCAGGGGATTCACGACTCTGTCCGAAAAAATGGAATCAGTAAAACTGGTGAGTATGCTAAACCGTTATTTTGAAGCCATGACCGAGCAAATTATCAAATACAACGGGGTTTTGGACAAATACATCGGCGACGCCATTATGGCTTTCTGGGGAGCGCCGATTGCTGACGAAAAACAAGCCGACAACGCGATTAAAGCCGCCAAAGCCATGCTGAAATCTCTCGTAAAATTGAATGAGGAGCTCGCCGCCGAAGGTTTTCCGGAAATAAATATCGGCATCGGTTTGCATTCGGGCATTGCCACCGTCGGCAATTTCGGCTCGCGCGCCCGTTTTGATTACACCGCCATCGGCGACACCGTAAACGTCGCTTCCCGCCTTGAAGGGCTTAATAAAGAATACGGGATGAATATAATTATCAGTGAAATTACAAAACAAAATATCAAAGAAAATTACGAATTCAAGCGGATTGGAAATGTTACGGTAAAAGGCAGGCAGGAACCCATAAATATTTACACGATAAAATAAATTAGGTAATATCGTTGTGTGTGCGTTTTGTAATCCTTTATGAACCAAAGAAAAGAAAGGAGAGCAGGAAAGCATGGGAAGAAATTTCGGCAGAAATGGAAGGGGAAGAAGGGATAAGCCCTCAAAAGAAGAAAAGAAACTTTCCAGTGTGCGCGTATCTACGGCTCGTATTAAGAAAGTCATGGAGGGTGCTATTAGCAAAGGGCTACCCAAAGGTATGCTCCCCGCTGACAGAAGACAGGCGGTAAGAAAAATAACGGGAGAGGTTGTCGCAGCTCTTTTTGAGTGATGCGAATCAAAAAGCGGGTGAGTGCCCTACACAACGGTCTCCCCCGCTTTTTTTATTCTTTATTTTTCCTCTTTATCGGAGTCGGGAATTTTTTCGAGAAAAGCCGATAATTTATTAACATGTTCATTCGGCCTGCATTTTCGCGTTATCCAATTTTTTGCTTTTGATTCCGTCATTTCCGGATTTCGGTATAAAGCGACAACTTCTTTAGCCGCGGTTTTTTGAACTTGATAATATAAATCAAAATCAATTATTTTAAGTTTTTTGCCGTCAAAAACTACAGTCCCTTTTTCAAAAAGGTCATTAAGGGAATAAACGGCGGCGTAATAATAAGGATCCCCGGAAAAATTATCTTTCAATACCTGTAAGGAACTAGCAAGCATACCAATCGCCCATTGTTCCCTTGTGCCAGCCATACCCCCCTTTTCTAAAATTTCCGGCACCAACGGCCTATAAAATATTTCGGCGCCGATTTCGGATATGGATGTTTCCGGAACTTCGCCCAGGCGTTTCGCTTCTTTTGATTTTTCAGGAAAAATACTATGGGATAACTCGTGCAGAATTGTATTTGCCCGTGAAATTTTTTCCATAAAGTCCGGCTCTGATTTATTGAATGCTTCTTCTGAATTTTCAATGAGTGAAATAAAAGAATGAAAGCCCTTATCGCAAGCTCTGATTTGTTCGTTTAGATACATTAAAATTACTGGGTCTTCTTGGGCGGTGACATTAAATATGAGATTGACGCCGAAAGCGCCGATGGTATCGACAACCCGAATAGGTCTTTTTTTCATACGTTCGCTTGCTTCTTCAACATTCAGCTCGCTTAGCGAATCCGACATTGATGCCTGAATGCCGTGGAAATATTCTTCTTCCTTCCGGGAATCGGGCGACGAAATAGATATTTTTAATTCCGGGTCAAAATATGGCTCTTTATAATAGCCCTCAACGCCCGGCGTTATTATTATCGGGAATTCGGATTTTACCAATTCGGCGTATAATCTTTTAACCAAGTCCTGTTTTTTAGCCGCTTCTTCGGTATTTTCCTCTTTAAAAAGTTCACTTAGGGCAATGGCATAATTTTTGAATATCTGCCCGCCGGGTAGGTTTATCCACGATTCGCTTTTTAAGGCTATCCCGGAAAATTTTTTGGAAATATAATGCGTTTCATGAGGAAACAGGCTGGCAATAGTTTGGGGTGTTTCAACACCCGGCACAACCAGGCTAGTTGGTTCAATGCCGCTTGGCGCTTCCGGTGTAAGCTGCGAAAATGCCAAGAATCTAATGAACAATGGGTCGGCTTTTATTGAAGCCTCCAGTACGTCCACCAATAAATCTTTTACTGATGCGTCAATGCCGATTTTCTTTAATTCTTCTGGATTTGCCTGTGATATGAATTTTTTGTAAACAGTGGTTTCGATTCTTTTGACCATGTGCGCCATCACGCTTAATAAAACCTCTCTCCTTTTACCGGAAACTTCCTCGCCAATTTCCTCAAACCAGTTATTGGCTAACGCGTTAAGCAGATTCCTGCCATCTAATTTGTTTACAAAAGGAATTTTTTCACTAAGAAGCGGCACTTTTTTTGAAATAAACTTCCTTACCACTTCACGAACATTATCGGATAACTGATTTATGTTTTCGAATGGCTTAATTCTCCCGTGCAGTTCCGTCCATCTGGTTTTATTATCAAATTCATCGGTTTCAGGGGACAATAATTCCAATGTTTTATAAATATAGCGCAACCCGGGCTTTGGTCCGATTATTTTTGCCTTCGGTTTTGGGCTTTCAAAATCCATAAAGAATGTTTAGATTTAATCCCGGTCGGATTTAATTTTCGAACGAAATTCTGCTACCTGCATAAAATGGCTTTGGCTCGCCCTGAGCCAGCTTGTCCTGAGTTTATCGAATGGGTCGAAGGGCGGACACAGGGAGATTCAGCTCTGACGAAGTCCCGATGGCTCTGGTGGACCCAGGGAGATTCGAACTCCCGGCCTCGTCAATGCGAATGACGCGCTCTACCAGCTGAGCTATGGGCCCACCAGAACCATCGGGTAATCCAATGCAGCGCTCTTCCCGGGAAATTTTTAGCGCCTCCGCGGAAGCTCCGGCTAAATTTCCAGTTGAAGCCAAGCAGTTGGCTTCAACCCACTTCGCTACTGGCCCATCAATAATCAGCATAATATTCTATTGGATAAAACTCAAACCTGCCTTACAGATTTGACTAAAACGCAGATTTATAATAAACACAATATGGGAGGTGATTGTCTTGGAACAGATTGAACATTGGCTCTTAGAAGAAGTAGTCTTTGAGAAGAGAAACAGGATTAAAGTGACCGTACGCAACATTAACCAGATTCAAAGTCTTTTTGACCTGCGCGTTGCGGTGGACAATGACCCGAACGAAAAATCTGTTGGAGAGTTAATTGAGGACAGAGATGAAAGAACATTCACTCTCAATCTCTGCAGATTAACATATAACAGGGTCAAAAAAGTCACCTTTATCTACCCCTCGGAAGGCTACAAAGAGTACCTGGTGGAATATTTTTATACCATCTGACCGGGGCGCTATCATGCTCCGGTTTCTGTTTTTTCAGCCTCAATGTAAGACGGCATCTCACCGGTAACTCCGAATAGCGCATCTTCAACTGTTTTTATAGATTCAGTTACAAAAGTATTAACCATGAGTCCTTTATTTTTTTGCACTATTTTCATCCTTTCCAGATACTGTTTTGCCATTCCTACAATTTTTTCTCTCTTTTCAGCCTCCCCCGGCGCTTTTAACTTTTGGGCTTCTTCAATTTTTCTGATAGCCAGTTCTTTATACGCTCGCACTTCCTTCACGCCCTCATTTTTGAGTCCCGCCTCACTTTTCTTTCTCGCCATTCTTTCTTTTACTGTAAATTGAGCTTCAGCCGCTTCCCTGCTGATTTTCTTCACAAACTCTTTATGAACCACACCTTCACCAAACGGTTTTTCTACTGGAGAAATCAAACTAAGTTTTTCCATTTTCGCCATATCGCAAGTTTAGCAAAGGTAAACAGGTTTTTCAACTGATGTTATTTTTGTCGCAATTACTGAACGAAGCTCGAACCTTTTTTGAACGGAACTGACTGATTGCCGCGCGAAGCGCGGCAGAACCGAAACTGAACGCTCGGGCGGGCAAAAAGGAAGGGGGTTGGGGGGAAGGAATCCATTCAGCTACGCTCAGGACAAGTTTTTTGCCCGCCCTCGCTTTTCCGCCGCCGCCGAATTTCGTGCCAACGAAGTTGGCGCGCCGCCGTTATTTTTCAAATCTACACGCCTTCACAAATTCATATCCCAATTGGGTAAATCCGATTATCTTGTATGTTCTCAACTGTACGGGATATTCTCCTATTTTAACACCGCCAAAAGAAGCCGGGGGCTGACATAAGTTTAATCTGAAAAGATTATCCGCTATTATATCAAATTGGTCTTTATCAATTTGAAAGTTTTGGCAAATTTTTTCTTTATCAAAAAAAATTTCAACTTTATTTGGATTTTCATTCTGATTAACCTCGTCAAAAATTTTATCTAACAACACGACTTCAAGAGGTGATAACTCTTTCAATATTTCTGCAAAACTTGGTTTTACAGAGTATCTTTTGTTCGGATCGGCTGCATTGGCCAAAAGAGCAGCCCATTTATCTTGTATGGTAACGTCTTCTTCAAGCGAGCCATTTTCTAAAATTGACACGAGTATTTTGGGTAATACCTTTGTTGGTTCAATACTCTTTTCTTCAAGAAATTTCTTTGCTTTCAAAATTATATTTATTTGATTTTTAAACCGCCAAAACTTTATAGTATCTTGAATAATCCCTCCTCCTTCCTCCAGCGCAGGATTCACTAATTTACCAACAAATTCTTTTGCTGTTTCAAAAGATTGTTTTATCGCTTCTTTTGCTAGTTCTATGCTTTTATCATCGTTCATAATTTTAGAAAGCTAATTTTTGTTGATTTGTTTAAATTATGGTATATTATAATTGATACTAATTAATACTTTTAGGATAACACGAAAATAGATAAAAAACAACTTTATACAACCGAGGAAACGGCAGAAATTCTTAAAGTTTCGCCGGTTACAATAAAACGCTATATTGCCGACGACAAAATACCGTCAATCAAATTTAACGGAATTAGACGAATCAAAGGAGTAGATTTGGCAAAAATTTTAAATTCCACCAAAAAGCAATATGCTAAATAATTTAATAGATACTATACAAAATATTGATTGTTTGGAAGGTTTTAAACTAATTCCCGATAAGTCCATAGATTTAATTCTTACTGATCCGCCTTATGGATTGAACAAACAAGGAATAAAAAATGATCATGATTTAAGTTCATTTTATTCTATTCTGCCAGAAAGTCGCCGGGTCTTAAAAAATGATGCTTTTTTTATAACCTTTTTCAGCACAAAATTTTTGCCAAATATTTTTGAAAATAATCCATTTCAATATTTTTGGAATTTTGTTTTGTATTGTCCAAATGGCCAAGTAATGTCGCCAATCGGATTTACAAAATACATGTCTTGCGTTGTTTTTAAAAAAGGTAATCCAAAAATGATTAAGAGGGGCAAGGACATATTCGTTGATACGCCCGGGAAAATGGTTGAACCTGACGAGGGATTTATCAATCACCCCACGCCAAAACCAAAAACTTTTATAAAAGAAATATTAAGTTTATTTTCAAAAGAGAACGATATCGTTTTAGATCCTTTTATTGGAAGCGGGAGCACTGCGGTTGCCTGCAAAGTTCTTAATAGAAACTACATTGGTTTTGAAATTAACAACGATTATTGCAAATTATCTGAAAGCAGAATAAGTAAATTTTAATATGGAAAATAAACAAGAAATACTAGGTCAATATTTTACCAAAATAGAAATAGTCCGCCGGCTATTAGATTTATTATTTAGTTATAAAAAATACGATAACAAAATAAAAATACTGGAGCCTTCTTTTGGAACTGGAAATTTTATCAATGGATTAAACGAAAAAAACTATTTGAACATTGACGGGTGCGAAATTGACAAAGATTTATCAAAAAAACCTTGCGATTTTTTTGAAATGCCATTAACTAAAAAATATGATTTGTTAATTGGCAATCCACCATTTAGTAAATACAATCTGAAAGAAAGTTATTACTCATTGAAAAATTATATTAAATCAGCTATTTGGCCATCGCTATATCTCACAAAAAAAGAGTTAAAAAAAGATAAGGAAAAAATAGAAAATATTTTTATTCTAAAGTCATTGAAACATATTAAAGACGAGAACTCATCAATCGGGTATGTCTTGCCTATTTCTTTCTTTATTAAAAACAAGAATAAGTCCGTAAAAGATGAAATTCTTAAATATTTTTCAACAATAATAATTTATCAAAATGACAAAATATGGTTTGACCGAAATATACCTTGTTGCTTCGCTATTTTTGCTAATATTAATAAATTAAAAAATAAAATTATTGTAATTTACGAAAATAGCATAAAAAACGAGGAGGTTTTTGATATAAAAAATATACACGAAGAACTAATCCCGCAAGTCATTTTTCATAAAAATAATGGCTATATTAAAAATGATAAGGGCGTCCCTCTTGAGGAATTTTTGGAAAACAAAAACATAAAAGTTAAAAAATCTTATAAGGAAAATAATATTTCCGCCGGCAATATTCTAGAAAAAAATAAAATTCCAGCAAATAAACTTGTTGAGAATTACAAATTGGCGGTAGTGAGAGTTGGTAATGCAAGCGTCGGAAAGTGCGGTCTAATAAACATAAAAGATGATATTCTAAATGATATGTTTTATATTTTTGATGTTAAGGACCAATATAAAAAAAATAAGCAGATAAAGGAAACAATCTGCCAACAAATAAATCAAAAAATAGACTATTTTAGAAACATTACTTGCCGTGTTGGAAGTAAATCAATAAAAAAAGAGGATATTTTAAATCTGAAAATTACTGCTTAATTATATCCTTAAGAATAGTTTTCATATCCCAAGCGTGATCGCTTGAGGCAACAATAAAACTCTCTGCAATTCCTATTAAATCGTCTTTACTAATTGGCAAATAGATTATCTCATTACTCTCTGCTGTCCGACCTATTATCGGGCGGCTATTTTTATCAAAAAGATTTTTTGCTTTTGAGCAAAAATAAACCATGCTTTGATAGCCAACGGCTCTTTGTTTATGCTGTAAAATAATTTCGACAAAAGTATTGTCACTTATTCTATTTATAAACAAAGGAGTCTTTTCTTTAAAAAATTCAAATTTATCTAAAATTTTCTTATTGGTTGTCGTTCTAATTATTTTGTATTGCCCTTCTATATCTAACTCGTTTTTATTGTTAAAATTTATTAACTGTTCAATTTCTTTTTTAGTTATCAGTTTATTGAGCAACGCAATTTTGAATAAATCAGACAATTCGTAGCTGACATAAGTATTTCCGTTTTTATGCTCTTTTACTATTATTGTCTCATTATTTCTTTTAAAAACCTTAACTACCTCGGCATTAAAATCTTTTCTGCTTTTAATATCAGTTTCTAGAATAAATTTTTTAAGATATTGGACAATCTTTTCACTTTTATAATTTAAAGACAAATCTTCCAAAATATTCTCGCGATCTTTGGGCGTTTTGGCAATTCGATAATTTCCCCAAATTGTATCAATCGGCAAAAAATAAGATATTTGCCATTCAGCGTAATCATTTTCAGAAAAACTATTTTGTTTTACGGAAATTGGCTCGCCGAAATTATCTTTTCTTCTTTTAACTCTAATTTTACTAGTCGCGCCAGTTATGGGGATAGAACAAATTATTTTATTGTTTTTTACAAATAATGTAGACATATTAAGATAGAAAATAATTTATATCTTTTTTTAATATTTTTGCCAACTCTTTTAATTCAGCGGCATCGACTCTTCTTTCACCTCTTTCTATTTTTGAAATATAAGATTGAGGCTTTTTTAATTTTGAGGCTACATCCTCTTGTTTTAAGTCAGCGTCAAGACGGGCTGTTTTAAGCCGTTCAATAATGTTTTTATATTCTTTGGAATAAATTGACTTTGACATAGCTACTTGTATTGTATATCCTATTGTGGTATAACCCAAAATAGGTTATGATAATAAAGGGAGTAAATCCGTTGTGTGCGCACGGGCGGGCGGGGCAAGCACAACTTCCTTTTTGGCGGCGCATTTCGCAAAGCGAAATACGAAATTCGGCGGCGGCGGAAAAATCGGAATCGGAAAGCGAGGGCGGGCAAAAAACTTGTCCTGAGCTTGTCGAAGGATTCCTTCCCCCCAACCCCCTTCCTTTTTGCCCGCCCGAGCGTTCAGTTTCTGCCGTCCCGCCAACGGCGGGAGTAATTATTCAGAGTTTTGCTCGAAAAAGGTTCGAGCTTCGTTCAGTAATTGCGCCAAAACTTTGTTTTGTCGGGCTGGAGGGAATTGAACCCTCTGTCTCATCGTCCCGAACGATGCGTGTTGCCGGTACACCACAGCCCGCTTTCGCAAAAATTATTTACCTCCTGTCGTTCCGAAACCTCCCCTGTTTTTTTTCTTCATCAAGTCCACTTCTTTCCAACTCGCTTTCCCAATTTTAACAAAAGTCCCCTGCGCTATCCTATCACCTTTTTTAACAACAACCGGCTTGTTTGTAAAGTTATAAACCGCCGCCAGACATTCGTCTTCGTCGCCGGAATAATCCGGGTCAACAATGCCGATTCCATTGGCAAGCATCAATCCCTTTTTATGGAGCGAACTTCTGACGGCAATCAATAAAAAATGCCCCCTCGGTGTTTCAATAACAACATTGAGAGGCACCAGTCCGGTTTGCCTCGCGCCGATTTTAGTGTCTTCCCGCGCCGCCAAGTCAAACGCCGCCGCCCCGGAAGTTTTGTATTCCGGCAGAGGAATTGTTTTATTGATTCGTTTGATTCTGATTTTCATTTGGTGATGATTGGGATTCTTGAGCTGGCGGTTCTACTGGTTGAGAGGGTGAGGCTTGGGAAGTAATTTCCGAACCACTAATTGCTTGCTCCCTATCCTTCAACCTTTTTACTATTGTTATATACAATATCAAATTCCCTACGAGTAGTATGATAAAGCCAAAAATCGCAACAAAAAATAATAGCACGCCCACTCCTTCTCCATCAAAAATATCGAATATCCCATGAACTAAGAGAATCATTGCCATAGCGGAGGCGGTCGCAATAAAACTACCAATAAATGTCAAGAGTACTGCCTGATATATTCTCTTAATATTGGCGAAAGAAAATAATAAGCACAGGATACTATTCACTAAAAAGAGAGTAATAAGGATTAGTAAGAAAGCTAAAGTTTCCTCTCATGGAGATCCTGTATCAAGTGACCCAACCCAAATAAAAACAAGTGCTGAGGGTATAATAAAAGATAGAATCGCTATTTTTAGATTTCTCGACATAGTATTTAATATTAATTATTAGCTGGCTTGTTATGGTTGGGGCGTAGTTGGGGGTGGCTGAATGGTCTGCAGTGGAGGTTGAGTAATTCCAGCGTCTGGGCTTTTTTTTGACAACCGCCTCAAAATTAACACAATAATATAATCATAGACTAATACTCCCATAAATAGTGCAGGGCCATAAATAACAACTGCTTCCCGAATCACAACTCTGTAATCACTGCCCATAAAAGACGCGTAAATACCCAGTGCAACAGAGCATAATATGCCTACAATAAATGCCGTGACCACCGGAAAGAAATTTAGTTTTGATATATTGTTTTGCGCTCGGCCGAGATACATATAAAGTAAAACTGAATTTATAGCGGATGGGATAGCAATCGCCAACACAGATAGGTTTTGATTATATTCCCTAAAAACTTCTGAAATACTGACGCCATGAAAAATCACAACATAAAAATAAGGAATAAATAAAACAAATAATTCAAGAATGGGAAGCACTAACGGGACCACAAACGCTATTAGCGTTATTTTTAGATTTCTCGACATAATATTTTGTTAATTATTTTCTAATCAATTATTATAGTTGGGGCGTAGTTGAGGTAGGTTGGATTGGTTGGGACGGAGGTTGGGTAATATTTCTGGCATTAACACCGCGCAAAATTATAAGAAAGATAAAATCGTAAATTAGAATAAAAAAGTAAGCAAACCCAAGAGCCATTCCCTTGTCGCTATCCATCCAGTCATGGGGAAATATTCCATACAGGCCAAACGACGCAATCCCCGCAAGAATGGTAATGGGGATCGGCAGTAAAACTATTTTTAGAATACTGATATTTTCTTCCCAAAACGTCGTTAAAAAAAACAGAATACCACTGGCTAGCACAAAAACAATTATTGCGAGATATACAGCTAAAAGTTCTCCCGCCCCATCATAGTAAGTGGGACGTAGGTACGTAAAAATATAGGGTAGGTATATGGCTGAACTAACCACAACCGGAGCGGCCAAATACTGCAGTAAGGTTTTAGTTCCTCTGGTCATTTTATTTTATATTTATTTTTCATATCTTTTACCTACTTACCCCTCCGCTGACTACTGCAATAATTCTCTCATATTATATAAACATGCGCAAGCCACTACTAACGCTCTTATTCCCTTCTGCCGCCAAATCAAACGCCGCCGCCCCGGAAGTTTTGTATTCCGGCAGGGGAATCGCCTTATTGATTCGTTTGATTTTGATTTTCACAATCTATTTTACAAAATGTTTTTCTTTTATCTTAGCAATTTCTTTCTCCTCTTCTTCGGCGGTCTTGAGCTTCCCCTTCTCGGCTAATTTTTTCAATTCGGTTTCACTCATTTTATTCAGTTCCCCGATTCTGTTTTCCAGATATTCTTTAGTGTTTTTCCCCGGCTCTTCTAAGACCTCTTCCATTAGCGTATTCATTATCATGCCGACTTTCGGTCCCGGCTCAATTTTCAAAATACGCATTATGTCGTCTCCGTTCACTTTCAGCATTTTCGGCGAAATCGGGTCGCGGGCGACTTTATCTATCATAAATTTCAGATGGCGGAGTTTATAAGGAATGGCTTTGGGCGTGCCCGAGCCAATTCTGTCGGCCTCACGAAGTTTTAGTAAATCTTCAACGTTTTCTTTCCCGATATTGGCCACCAATCGGCGGACAGATGATTCGGTAACTTCATCGGGATAGTAATAAAACAAATGCCAGCGCACCAGCTTGGTGATTTTCTCAGTCATATCGGCGGGAAATTTAAGCCGCTCCAGAATTTTTTTGACGGTCCTTGCCCCGACAACCTCATGCCCATAAAATGTTGAATTATATCCTTCGCCACGCTTGGTTTTTGGCTTGGCAACATCATGCAAAAGCGCCGCCAGCCGCACTTCAAAGGAATATTTTTTCTCGCAGGTATATTTCAAAGCAAGGGTATTGTGTTCCCAAACGGAATAAATGTGGTGGAGGTTTTGGCCGACGCCGACGCCCTCCAGAAGTTCCGGAATTATGTATTTTAGCATCCCCGTTTCCCGCAGAATTTCTATCGCTTCCGGTGTCCCGTCGCCCATCATTAATTTCATAAATTCATCCCTGATTCTTTCTTTGGAAATTTTTTCCAGATTACCATGATGTTCTTTTATGGCTTCCAGGGTTTTCTGTTCAATGGTAAAACCGAGGGTGGAAGAAAACCGAACCGCCCGCAACATTCTCAGCGCGTCCTCATTAAAACGTTCCGACGCGTCCCCAACCGCCCTTATAATTTTATTTTTTATGTCCTCCTGCCCGCCAAAAAGGTCGGTAATTTCGCCGTCGCCATCCAGGGCCAGTGCGTTCATCGTAAAATCCCTCCTTTGCAAATCGTCTTCCAATTTTTTCGCGAACTTCACTTCATCGGGGTGTCTCTTGTCCGAATAGCCCGATTCAAAACGGTAAGTCGTAACTTCCACCACCGCTAGCGTTGGCTCTTCGCTTTCTGTTTTAATCCCCACTGTCCCAAATTCATTTTCATAAAAACTATCGGGGAAAAGTTTCTGGATTTCTTCCGGCTTGGCGTTCGTGGTCACGTCCCAGTCTTCCGGCTTTTTACCCATAACCAAATCCCTGACGCAGCCGCCCACGACATAGGCCTCAAAACCGGCTTCATTAAGTTTTTCAACAATTTTTTTTACTTCAGCGGGAATGGTCATGATTATTTTGATTTTTCCAGAAATAATTCAACATAAGATTTACCTACCTTTTTGAAATGGGCAATGTCTAATAGATCTATTAACTTTTTATGCTCCTCTTCGGCTTGTTCAAATGTCATATCCTTAACCACAGTTTCCAACTCCAAAAAATTTCCCAATTCGCTAACATTATCTAGATGAATCCTAGTATGCTCATACACCCAAAGTTTTCTTATTTTATTTAAATCGGCTTTTTTGCCCAATATATTATCTAAAATATTAATCAAACAATCAGCCTGATTTTCGCTCAACTCTACAATTTCGTATTCAGAGACTTTTGAATTAGCTGAATCTGGCCTTTCGTAAAAAATAAGTTCAAATTTCTCATCATTGATTTCTCTAATCTTTAGGCGGCCTTTTGGACAATTGAAATATACATCTGCTTGTGAGAGCTCACCTTTAAAATCAGCACCAATATTTTTTAGAGTCTCAGTAATACCGTCAAAACCGTCAATAATAATTTTTAGCTCTATATTTTTCATTATTTAATTGATTTTCTAATATGATCGATGGCCTCAGCCGCACCTTCAAAAATTGGTTTTTCATGTTTTTTAACAATTCCCTCCAATTGGCTCATCTGATCCGGCTTTTCTATTTTGTAAAAAATACTACCCTCCGGCATCCAATGAGGTTGAATTTTTTCTATATGTAAATCCTTAACCCCCATTAAAAGTTCATGGTTGGGATCTTTTAAATAAAGGGGTCCCGAATAATATCCGAAACAAAAAATTTTTGTATAATCCACAATTTTATCAAGTTCTTTATTAGTTGCTGTAGGTAATAACGGTCTGATAGCAACAAGGGTTGACAACCCCTCTTCGTGAGCCATTTGAAGAGTTTCAATTCTCTTTTCTGGACTGGGAGCCTTCGGTTCCCAAATTGTGGCCGAATCAAAACAGGGGATAGACAGAGAAAGAGTGAGAAAATTACCATTCCGTTTAAGCGTATCACCCACGGATTTTAGTTTACCAACAAATGTTCTAGGAAGAAACATTTTAGTTACAACAGAAATATCCTTTTTCAATTCTGGCAATTTGGCCAGTATTCTAAGTGATTCATCTCGCGACTGAAAAAATTCAGTATCACATCTGAGCATTATTAAATTAACTTCATCGGGTAATTGCCGTAAAAGTTCGAATTGTTGATTTGATAAGTAAAAAACTTCTCTTCTATTTCGTGGATTCATATTTTCTACAAAACAGTATTTACATCCAATCGGACAATTTAAACCGGAAAATGTTAAAACTCTATGTTTTTCTATTTTCAAACCAATCTTTTCAAATTGTTTATTCATTTTTTAATTAAATCCGCAACCATGATTATAATCTACCATACTACTTGAGAAATTTCAGAGTTGAAAGGATTTTTTTGTAAATTTCATCCTGCTTTCGGGCGTTGTCCAAACCCTCGTCCGTCCATTCGCTATCGCTGTTGTAATAGCCGTCGCCCGCCATAAAACTGATTTCCAGAACATTTTTATCCGACAATTTGATGTGATAAATATCGCCGTAAAGAGGCGCGTTTGATCTCGGCGAGGTCCCAAAATCCGTATGAATTAACTTCGCGTCTTTGCCGGCGACTTTTGTATCGCTCACGGTGGAATCAAATAATTGTCCCAGAGCCTCGGTGTATTTGTCGGTTGACCCGTTTATAAGGCACAAGCTAGCACTGCCGGTGGCATCACCGGAGTTGGGCACCGGATTGGGTATTTGATTAGCGTATAAAACACCACAGCTCATAGTTACCAGGGGACCTGTTTTCAGTAGATTGTCCTGGCGGGGCTCACCAAGTTTAAAATCCCCCTCCTGCGGATATTTGATTTCAAATCCAATCCCTTTGTCGGTGTAAGTTTTCCAGCCGTCGGGAGCTACCGGCTCATTTTTAACAACATCCGTACCGTCGGGCAGGGATGGATTTTTTTTCAAAAACAAATAACCCGCGACAGCCACAACCACGATTATTACGATAATGTATAGATACTTTTTCACGCACCCCCACCAGGAGTCGAACCTGGATCTAGGATTTAGGAAATCCTCGTCCTATCCATTGAACGATGGGGGCAATCACTTAATACTAACAATTGAAGTCACACATTTCAATAATTTCGGGCATGGTGGACAACTTAGTTGGCCATGGTTATGTATTAGGGTATGATTAATAAATGAGATTCCGAGATAAAAAATTAATATTTAGGGTCCGCGAATTACGTTCCGAGGGTAATACTTATTCCGAAATAATGAAATCATTAAAAATTTCTGTGCCTAAAAGCACTATTTCTAATTGGTGTTCGGGGGTAAAATTGCCATCTTGGTATATAGATAAACTAAACCGAATTAACAAAAAAAATTTTAGTAAGGCTCAAAAAATGGCATGGGTGTCTTGTAAAATAAAAAGAGAAAGATTTTTAAATCAGATTAAGCAAAACATCTCCCATTTGACCAACAAGATTGATGATAAAGACGTACTAAAAACGATTCTATCTGTTTTATATCTTGGAGAAGGCACAAAATGGAAATCTCATAGGGGTTTGATGTTGGGCAATACCGACCCCGCAACAATAAAATTATATGTACGACTGTTGAATATCTGCTACGGTATAAAGGCTGACTCCCTGAAATGCCGAGTTAGTTATAGGGCCGATCAAGATATAAAATCTTTAGAAAAATATTGGGCAAAAACTACGGGTATTCCACTTAAGAATTTCTATAAAACTATCCCCGATCCAAGAACGGTGGGCAAGCCCACTAGAAGAAAAAATTACAAAGGTGTTTGTGTAATTACTTGTGCCGGGACCCATATTCAATTAGAATTGGAGGCAATTCCCAAGCTTATATTATCGGGCCTGTAGCTCAGCCGGCAGAGCGCCAAGATGGCATCTTGGAGGTCGTGGGTTCGATCCCCATCAGGTCCACCAAATTTGATTTGCCGAAGAAGTTGCCTCGGGGCTTCGCCCCTCGGCATTGGTTTCCGCCAAGAAATTCCATGGGGTTTTGAATTCCGCCAAAAGAATTCCCGCCGAAAGTCGGCGGTTCGAGCCGATGGAAACAAGAAAATCTCTCATCCGTGAGGGATTTTCTTGTTTAGAGAGATTTTCGGCTTGGTTGGCTTCAATAATCCAGTTTCGCATGAGTTCGAGCCATTGATTACCTTTTCGCTCAAAATTCGATAACTTCTCCTCAATTGTCTTCTTTTCCGCCATTAAAACATTTTTCTTTTCTTGATATTCGCTAAGTTCCAACACCTCGGCTAAATATGCGTCTGTAAGCCGTTCCAGTCGTATTTTAATGGCGGAAATTTGATCGCGGAGATTTTGAACAAAAAGGTCTGATGTGTGGCGGGATTCCATACTTTCATTTTCAAGTTTAGTTAAAAACTTTTCCCGCCACTCATCAGGCAAAGAAACTTTTTGACAAAGATTTTTCACTTGTTCAGTCAAAACTTCTTCCCGCAAAAAGCGATTTTCAGTACAAGCAACAGTTTTGCTCTTGTGGGTGCAACGATAATAAACAAATTTTAAACCACTTTTTTTGATATGTCTTTCGGCGGTTATGGCATAGCCACAAATCCCACAAGTAGCAAAACCTAAATACTGAAAATTTTTTGCTCCTCGCTTTTTGCGGGGTTTTCCATTTTGAACAAGTGCAATCTGTATTTTGTCAAAAAGTTTCTTTGCAATCATTGGCTTATGCGAACCTTGATGCACTTCGCCTCGGTAGGAAAAATAACCATAGTAAAAAGGATTTTTCAAAATATGTTCTACCGAGGCGAGTGCGAGAGGGTTACCACTTCGGGAGCCAACCAAGCCAAGAGAAAACATTTTGCGTTGAATTGCCGTGAGCGTGTATTCGCCAGTTGCAAAAAGCTCCAATACTTCTTTTACTTTACTAAAAGTTTTTTTATCAGGTTCAATTGTTCGCAAGCGAGGTTCGTTAAAATAACCGATTGGAGCTTTTGCCGATAATTCACCACGGCGAATTTTTTGCCGAATACCACGCAAAATGTTTTCTCTTAAATTGTCGGTGTAATATTTTGCTTGTCCGAAAGCGACACTCAACATAAATTTTCCTTGAGGTGTCGCTTCGAACCAAAATGTCGGAAATTTTAGCGCAACAATTTTTAAAGTGTCCACAAAATAGATAACTTTGCCACCGTCAATCGAGTTGCGAGCTAAACGGTCTGGATTCCACGCTAAAATGCCCGAGGCAAAACCTTTTTCAATTTCGCCAAGCATTTCGTTAAAAATTTCTCTGCCCGGCTCTTTGGCGGTTTTACTCTCGTAAAATTCTTTTACAACGAAAAGATTGTTTTGCTTGGCGTATTCCCGAAGCTCCGTCAATTGAGCCTCAATACTCAAAACTTGGCGTTCTTCATCTTCACTTGATTTTCTACAATAAATAAAATATTTGATCATAGCTTCGGGAATTAAATTGATAAAAGGTTTTGCATTACACCGACAATTTCTAAATCTCTATTCATCGGCTCTTGTGCCTTTGGCACAATCCAAACTTTGTTTGGGAACCGCCGACTTTCGGCGGGAATTCTTTTGGCGGAATTCAAAACCCCCTGGAATTTCTTGGCGGAAACCAATGCCGAGGGGCGAAGCCCCGAGGCAACTTCTTCGGCAAATCAAATTTGGTGGTGTTTGTTTGAAAAAGTCAGAACCCATTTTGCAGAGAACCCCGAAAACTAATGCGGGCTCGGTAGGGCGAAACAATTGACTGGGGATATGGATTCGTAAGGCGGATGTTCCCTATACAACGCTTACAAAAGTAGAAACAGGAGTTATCAAAAAACCTTCAGTTTTTGTGGTGAGCAAAATCGCCAAAGCTCTTGGTGTTGATATCGAGGAATTAATAAAATAAACACTATGAAAACAGTAGTACTTTGCGGTAGTCGTCGCTTCAAACCAGAAATGCGAGAATTTGGCAAAAAGCTAAAAGAGCTCGGCGTTGTTGTGTTTGAACCTTATTTACATTCTGGTCAAGATGAATGGGCTAAATTATCAGATGATTATAAAAAATTCGTTGCTCTTGGTCTAACTCATGACCATTTTTATAAAATACAAATGGCTGATGTAGTTTTTGTTTTTAACAAAGACGGATATGCTGGAAACAGCACAACTTTGGAAATTGGTTATGCAGTAGCGACGGGAAAACCAATTTATGCATTAACAAGCGACGAAGAATTATGTCGCCATGTTTTATTTAGAGAGATAATTTCTTCACCCGAAGAGCTTGTTAAAAAATTGAAATAAATTATGAAATACACAGATAGAGTATATGGAAATTTTGAAATTATAGAGCCAGTAATTTTAGAATTGATAAATTCTCGAACACTTCAAAGGTTAAAAGAAATAGATCAAATTGGATATTTTGAACCCCATTTCCCCGGTACCGCACATTCGCGATTTGAACATTCAATCGGCGACTATTTACTTTTGAAAATTTATGAAGCACCGATTGAGGAGCAAATTGCGGGACTTATTCACGATGTTTCTCATTCGGCATTTTCTCATTGTATAGATTATGTTTTAGACGCTGGCTCTGAAAAAGAACATAATCATCAGGATAATGTTTTCGATGATTATGTTAGAAAATCAGAAATACCAGAAATTCTTAAAAAATATAATCTCGATTTGGATTATATTCTTGATGATAAAAATTTTCCTCTTAAAGAAAATGATTTGCCAGATTTATGTTCGGATAGAATAGATTATTCTTTAAGAACTGCTACTATTTTTAAGGAAATAGAAAATGGAAAATTTTTTATTGATAATCTTACGGCGAAAGACGGAAGGTGGATTTTTAAGAATTTTGAAAGTGCAAAAAAATATGCGGAATTGTTTTTGAAACTCAATACAAATTATTATGCTGGAATACAGTCTGCCGTTATGTTCCGAACAGTTGGGGATTGTCTACGATATGCGCTTTCAAAAAATTACATTTCTGAAACCGATTTATACACGACTGATAAAATTGTCCTTTCAAAAATAGAACCTCATATCCAGAATGACTCAAAATTGAAATTGCTTTTTGAAAGAATGAATAATAAAATCGGTTTTAGAAATGACCCAACTAATTACGACGGAAAAGTATTTTGTAAATCACGAATAGTTGACCCACTTTGTTTACACAATAGAGAAATAAAAAGAGTTTCAGAAGTAGAGCCGAGCTGGTCTGATGTAATTACGCAGGAATCAAAACCAAAAGAATATTTTTTAAAATTTGATAGATAGCCGCCGAATTTCCGAAAACCCCCAGTCCGAAACCCGCCCGCATTCCTCCCCAGACCCCTCCTGCGGGCGGGAAATCAGCCGAGGCAGGGCGAATCC
>VMGJ01000004.1 GCA_007376485.1 Parcubacteria group bacterium Licking1014_17
TGGGGAAAGGATTTGCCAAAACTTCGGCTCATTTGTTTTTGAATTCGGATGTCGCAAATGGAAAAGGAGGGGTTTGGGGAGGAATTTTCCATTTGCTCCGCTGATTTCTTTTGGCGAAATTCGGGCGGGATTTTTGGCGGGACCATTGAGAAAAGAATAGAAACTTGGTATATTGTACATATGCGATTTGATCATGCTTACATTATACTACCTCACAAAAGGATAGTAAACAACTACTAGATGTCCACAAAATCCACAATTGCCGGAAATATCAAGAAATACCGAGCGAAGCTCGGCATTTCCCAAGACAAGCTATCCAAAATAGCCGATGTTACTTACAACACGATTATCAAGATTGAATCGGGGGTAACTTCTAATCCGCGCGTGGAAACTCTGAAAAGTATTGCCAATGCGCTGAATGTTAGCATTGATGACTTAATGAAATAATAATTATGGAATTTCTAAATTCTTTTTTACCAACAGTTCAGCACCTCGGTATTTGGGGTTATTGGGTTGTCGCGCTAGTTTCTTTGTTAGAATCGTTGGCCTTTGTCGGAGCAGTAATCCCCGGAGCTATTGTAGTTGTACTGGCAGGCTTTTTATCGGCTCAAGGATATCTTGATTTCGGCGATTTGATTTGGTTTGCCGCAATCGGCGCGATACTCGGCGATAGTTTAAGTTATTACTTGGGAACACGAGGAACAAAACTTTTTCGCGCTGAAAATAAACTTTTAAAACTTAGCCACTTAGAAAAAGGCGAACAATTTTTTAAGAAGTACGGCAATAAAAGTATTTTTCTTGGCCGATTTATCGGCCCCATTCGGTCAATCGTTCCATTCGTAGCAGGATTGTCCAAAATGAACAAATGGTCGTTTTTGCTGTGGAATGTGACCAGTGCGTTTTTGTGGGCGGCGGCTCATCTTCTTCTCGGTTATTTCTTTGGTGGGGCAATCAAAACGATAGAAATATGGTCATCAAGAACAGGCATTTTCCTTTTCTCTTTCTTTTTATTGCTGGCTGTCGTTTGGTTTATCGTGAAGAAAAGCGGGCCATTTTTTCATTTTATAAAATCCATACTGCTTTCAATAAAAAATGCGGTTATCGCTAATCCCGATGTAGAGCGTTTTGTCAAAAATCATCCGAATCTTTTTCAATTCATCAAACAAAGGCTAAACAGAGAAAATTCTTCAGGGCTTCCTCTCACTCTTTTGTTTATCGCGTTTGTGTATGTTCTTTCTCTCTTTTTCGGCATTATTCAAGACATCATCACTTCCGATGTTATCGTTGCGGCAGATACCCGCGTAGCAAATCTTTTATTTGCCTTCCGAGACATCGAGCTGATAAAAATTTTCACTTGGATAACTTTGCTTGGAAAATGGCAAATTGTAGTGAGCGCGACGGTCGTTCTTTCTTTTATTCTTTGGTTGTGGAAGAAAAAAATATACCTACTCCCTCTTTGGGTAACGATTATCGGAAGCGAGCTTTTTACTTCTCTCGGAAAATTGGCATTTCATCGTCCGCGACCCGATGTCGCATTATATATTGAAGACACCTTTTCTTTCCCAAGCGGACACGCAACCATAGCTGTTGCGTTCTATGGTTTTCTTGTGTACATCTTATTTCGGCAAATAAAAAAATGGAAGTATAAAATCAATGCGTTATTTTTTGGTATCACATTGATTCTGGCGATTGGGTTAAGCCGACTTTATCTCGGCGTTCATTTTTTGAGCGATGTATGGGGTGGCTATCTCTTGGGCACACTTTGGCTTTTGATAGGAATCACTATTTCGGAATGGCTACAACATCGTAAGCCATTAGTATTATTTACTCCCACACAGAAAACCAAGATTGCCGTTTCGGTTCTTATTCTTGCGGAAGTTGTTTTTTATGTGAATTTTGCTATGCATTATAATCCGCCTATCGCGCGCCAAGAAACGCCGAATGTAATTGTAACCGCCAATGTGTTAGATATATTCGGAGATAAAAACATTTCTCATTTTACAGAAACATTGATTGGCGAACAGCAAGAGCCGTTAAGTTTTGTTGTGATTGCTAAAAATGACCAGTCGCTTGTGGACGCTATGCAAATGGCAGGATGGTATCGGGCCGACTCTGCAACTTTTGTTTCTGTAGCAAAGCTCGCCAAGTACGCAATTTTCAAAGAGAATTATCCTACTGCGCCGATGACACCATCATTTTGGAGTTCCAAAGTACACGATTTTGGTTTTGAAAAACCGACAGAAGCCCAAAATGTGCGCGAGCGACACCATGCGAGATTTTGGCGCACGCAATTTGAAACCCAAGACGGTAATCGTGTTTATGTTGGAACGGCGAGCCAAGATGTTGGCGTAAAGTGGCTTATCACTCACTCCATAAAACCGGATATTGATACGGAAAAAGAGCTTTTATTTTCTGATTTGGAAAACGCAGGTGTTGTATTAAGTTTTACAAAAGAAAAATTTGTTGAACCAACACTTGGCACAAATTTTTCGGGAGATCAGTTTTTCACTGACGGGAAAGCGTATGTAATTTATCTTAAATAGATTCAATAGAGAATCCCGCCCGAATTTCGCCAAAAGAAATCAGCGGAGCAAATGGAAAATTCCTCCCCCCAACCCCCTCCTTCCGCCATGCCCGAGTGAGATAATCAGATTGCGCACCCGCCATCGCTTGCGATCCCAGACCATGACGCAGGGATCACATCCATAATTCAATACCGCGCGACATCAACAGAGTGATACATGCGTCATGGTCTGCCACTCGCCTGTGGCGAGTGGTGGGCGGGTGCTCCATGGTATTCATCCCCAGCTCGGTACTCCGAGCAATAATAGCGCGTCTGCCACCCCAGCTTCGCTGGCCAGAGCAGGATTTCCAAGATAGCTCAACATGAGCTATCATTTTAGTGTCCCGCTCTGGATACGCCAACGGCGTATCGGTGGCAAGACGCACCTTTTTAGACTTCCCATCCTCATGTTTTTCTGCTAAAGTAGGTTCGTGCAGTTTTAAAGATAGGGCACCAGTAATCTTGAATTAGTTCGAACGCATTTCGCCGCCTGCGGCGGCGAGGAAAACCCCCCGCAAAATTCTGAAAGGCGGCGGCCTGTACTGAGCAAAGTCGAAGTGAGCCGCACCGATAAAAACTGCCAAAGAACCCGGAGAAAAACATCGGCTCGAACCATATTTTAATTTTGGGGGAAGAAAAATTTTTAATACATTCAACAAAAACTATGCCAAAATTTGAAGGTGCTCCAGATATGAATAGTGCAGAATTAAATCCCAACGAAGTTGGTATTGATGTTGGTGTTGGTGTTGGTGTTGGGAAAAAACTGGAAGGTGAACTTACACCGGAAGAATTAGAAAAGTTAAAGGCAGAAGAAGGGCAAGAACAAAAAATAGAAGAGCCAGAATTGTCGCCGGAAGAACAGCTTAAAAAATTGGGGGGTGAAACTGAAGCTCGACAACAAGAAATTACAAGATTAAATGAATCGGTTGAAGGAACAAAAGCTAAAATAAACGAAGCAAGAGAAAAACTTGGACTTCTACCAACAGAAGAAGATCCGCCGAGCGTATCTTCAGAAAAAGATAAATTGGAAAAATTGCGAGCCGAGCAGGAAGGTCTAGAGAAACAAAAAGAAGAACTTATCAACCAGCAAGAAAAAGAACGGCTCATCAGAGAGGAGAAAGAAAAAATTCTACAAGAAAAATTAGATGAGGTATTCAAGGAATTTGAGGGACTTAACCCTCGCGACTTTGAAAGCATTTTTAAGAGTGGAAAAACTCCTGAGGGACGAAATGTTGAAAGTAAATCGATGGGTTCTCTTGAACCAGAGGTTGCACAATCTTTAGCAAAAGCTTTCAAAGAAGGAATTAAATTGCTACCGAAAATTCTTGAAGCCCTACCAGAGCTTTTGAAAAAGTTTGACGAGGACTTAACAAAAGAAGCGACAGAACGCGTGGACAAGAAACTAGAAGAAGAAAAACAAAAACTGGAAGAGGAGCAGAAAAAGGAAGAAAAGCCCGAAGAACCGAAGCCAGAGGAAAAGCCGGGAGTTCCGGAGGGTGAAATTCCACCCGGTGAAATAAAACCGGGACCAAACCCGATTGAGGGCGGAAACATTGAAACTCCTAATGCATAATTGTATTTACTTTGTAAATTCATAATTGTATGTCGCTAAAGAAAAACTTGAAATTGTCAGCGGTTCGGCTCCGCCGCCTGCGGCGGCGAAATGCGTTCGAACTAATTCAAAATTACTGCACTAAAACTTATGAAAAACAATCAAAAAGGTTTCGCGAAAATAATTTGGGCGATAATAATACTTGTACTATTGCTGGTCGTGGCGATATTCTGGGGTCTCCGCACAAAAACACCGACAGCCGCCGGAACGCCGACTCCTTCCGTTTCTTCCACGCCCCAGGACGAAACTTCCGGCTGGCAGATTTATAGGCATTTTAATTACAATATTGAGTTCAAATATCCTCCCGATTTCGCGTTTATCAATCCGCAGGGCTATTTTCTCCAGGAACCGATTGTCTCCTTAAAATCCGCCGTAAACAAATATCCCGGCACTAATTACTCGGAATCATTTTTTACCGTCAGCACTGACTCAAATAAAGATTTGAAATGCCTCAAGGGCGAGGACGGCAAGAAATTACTGACAGACAAAATCGGAGTTAACGGAATAGAATTTTATAAAGACAAAAGGTCAGACGCGGGTGCCGGCAATTTTTACGACTCAACTATTTACCGCACGTTCAGGGACGGAACCTGTTACGAAGTGTCACTTACGATTCACACAACCAATATTGGCAACTACACGCCGGGCACGGTAAAAGAAATCGACCCCAAAGAACCCATGAAAGTTTTGGAACAGATGTTTTTGACGTTTAAGTTCACAAGCCAATGATAATCGGCATTACCGGTCCCGGGGCCTCGGGAAAAGATACTGCCGCCGAACATCTGGAAAAGAAGGGTTTTTACCATTGCTCGCTTTCGGACATAATTCGGGATTATTGCCGCGAAAAAAACATTGAAACCACCCGTGAAAATTTGATAAATGCGGGTAATGAATTGCGTCTCAAATACGGCCGGGATTATCTGGCTCGCACGGCTCTGAAAAAAATAAAAGAACAAAAAAACAAAAATGCCGTGATAACAAGCTTAAGGCACCCCGATGAAGTCAAAGTACTCCGGGAGAATCCGGATTTTACACTCCTTATGCTGGACGCGCCTTTGGAAATCCGCTACGAACGAACCCAGCAGAGAAAAACCGGCAGACCGGAAGATTCGGACTCTTTTGAGCAATTCAAGAAACACGAGGAGCAGGAGCGTATCGGTTCCGGTCCGACCCAGCAACTTGATTTGATTTTTCAAATGGCCGATTATACTGTAATTAATGAGGGACCGGATGGCCCTTTGCTGGAAAAAGTGGATGATTTTTTGAATAAATGGCAAAAAAACAAAAAGAATTAAAAAAGAAACGGCCGGATTGGGATGCTTATTTTATGGAAATCGCCCAGATGGTAGCCACGCGCGCTACCTGCAACCGCGGAACCGACTTGAAATATATGTCGGGATTCAAGGGCGTTGGTGCGGTAATTACCAAAGATAGGGTATTGCTGTCCACTGGTTATAACGGCTCACCCAGAGGAATGCCCCATTGCGACGATAAGGGGCATGAAATGGTTGGGGGACATTGTATCCGTACGATTCACTCCGAAGCCAATGCCATCGCCCAAGCCGCGAAAAACGGCGTAGCCATAGACGGCGGAACTTTATATACCACCGCTTCCCCTTGCTACGATTGCCTGAAATTAATAATTAATTCCGGAATAAAAAAACTGGTCTACGGGCAATTTTATGACAGCCGCTATGGGATGTCTAAAAAAGTTCTCGATCTCGCCAAAAAAGCGAAACTGGAAGCGGTGTTTATTGGAGATATAAAAAAATAAAACCCCCGGAACTGCTGGGGGTTTACCATTTTTTTCACGGGTGCCGGGAAAATGGTGAAAAACGGTTTAGGCTGTCATCGTCGCGGAACCACAGTGCCCGCTCCACCCGAATGGTTCCGCTGTTTCAGTGGTCTTAGTAATCGTGGAGCATTGCTCCACCTCCTTTCATTAATCTCTTTCCAGAACCAAGCGGCCGTGAGTTCGGGCGAGAAGCCCAAAATCTTTGTGTCTCGGGCCACTCAAAGTACTTTTGAACACTAGGTCAAGACGTACCTGATTCCCTACGGCAATGGTCCTGCGACCAGCACCGGCAAGAAGTTTCAATGCTTCTTTTGGGGTGACATCCTGACACAAGTGTGTACCACGGAATAACTCTGCTGGCACGGACAACGCGGATCGCCTCAGAAAAACTTCTTTCTTACATCTAGGACAAATGGAAAATTTTGTCCCATTTCCACTTGTCCCTCCCAGAAGAGCGATTATTTCCCCTTCGAGAACCAAGAAATTCACGTTTTTCATGAGACTCCTTCCTTATTTCTTAACCCATATTAAATTTTCAAAAGTGCAATTATATACTAACATAACAACAAATCTGTGT
Source organism: Parcubacteria group bacterium Licking1014_17 (assembly GCA_007376485.1). Taxonomy (GTDB): domain Bacteria; phylum Patescibacteriota; class Minisyncoccia; order 2-02-FULL-40-12; family IGHO2-01-FULL-4-A; genus VMGJ01. The sequence goes on from VMGJ01000004.1 coordinate 6,548, forward strand.
CAATACCCATAAATATGCCCTAAAACGGCGCTTTCAGGGTTGAATTGCAAAATGTCACTAGTTTGCTATTATTCAGTAAGGTCGAAAAGGTGCTGTTTATATAACGTATCCAACGCAAAAATATGACCGAAAAAGATAAAAAAATAGGAGTCATCATCCACTGGTTTGATAAAATAAGCGTGGCGGTGGTTAAGCTGGCTTCCCCCCTCAAGGTTGGCGATGGGGTGAAGGCAAAACACGGCGACAGCGAATTTGAGTTTGCGGTAGAATCGATGCAGGTTGAGCACGAGGATGTTAAATCAGCCAAAAAGGGCGAGGAAGTGGCGATAAAGTTTCCTCAAAAAGCGAAAGAAGGCTGGGAATTGTTCGCCGCCGAGTAGCGAATAAGAAAATAGAAATTACGTTTTTTTGGCGCGGGCGCGTAGCTCAGTTGGTTAGAGCGACTCGTTGACGTCGAGTAGGTCCCCCGTTCGAATCGGGGCGCGCCCACAGGTTATAGTTTTCGGTGCGCTCGTGAGGTCCCTCCCTGAAATTTTTAACATATATAAATATAAATTATTATGGAACAAGAAAAACGCCGAGTAGAGCAGGAGAAAGAAAGAGTGTATTTTACGCCCGAAGAAATGGAAGTAGAATCAGCCGCATCCAAGGCGGCTCACATAATGGTTGATATGAAATTGGCAAAGCCAGTAGTGACTTACGATGAAAAACAATCGATAAAGCGGATTGAAATAATCGACAAAAAAGATAAGAAGCTTTTGCTTTTTGAGGATATAGAATTAATCAATAAGGCGATGAAGGAAGCATCCGAATTACTTGAGAAATCCAAACCACGCGAGAGAGGGATGGACAATTAATAATTAAATAATGCCGGACTAGCTCATCGGTAGAGCGCTGCCCCGAAGAGGCAGGCGTGCCCAGTTCGACTCTGGGGTCCGGCACAGAAAAAATAAACCAAGGCATTATTATGCGGGTATCGTATAGCAGCAGTACGGCACCTTGCCAAGGTGCTAGCACGGGTGCAAATCCCGTTACCCGCTCTAGAATTTATGAAAAGAGCTGATCGCTTTTTTTATATTTTTATAGCCATCTTTTTCGAGAAGTTCTACGAGCCCTCTGTTTATTTCGCCGATTAGTTGCGGACCTTCGTAAATCATTCCGGTTATCAATTGGACAAGAGATGCGCCTCTTTTGATTTTCTCGTAGGCGTCCTCGGCCGAAAAAATTCCGCCAACGCCGATAATAATCAGTTTTTCACCGCAATATTTTTTGGTTTCGGAGATTAATTCGTTTGAAATGTTGAAGCACGGCTTCCCGCTGATGCCACCCTTGATGCCGTCCGGAATTTTTTCTTTAAGCAGGGGACTGGCGTAATTCTTTTCAAGGTTGCCGATGATCACGCCCGTCACCCTGTATCTCATTGCCACATCCAGTAATTTTTTGAACTCGGAAAAGGGGAGAGTGATTGGCATTTTCAAAAACAAGGGCTTCCCTACCGGTAAAGAAAAAATTTTGGCCAGCAATTTGTCCAGTTTTTCTGGCTCGGCGAACGATTCGCCGCCAAAAGCATTCGGACAGGAAATATTAATTTCATAAGCATCGCCTATCCCCTCCTCAATTACTTTTTTGAGGCATTGGCAATAGTCATCAATCCCCGCCTCGTCGGAAACGGTTCCGGGCGAATTGGTTTTGCCGACGGAAACAAAAATCGGAAAATCTGGATCCCCCCGCTTTTTCAGTTTTTCGGCGATTTTATCTATGCCTATATTTTTTAAACCATAATCAACGACCAACGCCTTGGATTTCGGCAAACGCCAAAGCCGATGGCTCGGATTGCCGGCGTAAGGTTTGTTTGTAGCCGTACCCACGGACATAAAGCCAAAACCGACATCTTCGGCGATATTTGTTATATTGGCATCTTTATCAAAACCAGCGGCTAATCCCACCGGATTTTTAAACTTGATGCCTGCTATTTCTTGTTCAAGGGCGGGATTTTGGTAATGGAAAAAAAGTCCCACTAAACCCTTTGTGGTCATATTACTCCCCAAAAACGCCCCGAAATGGATGAAGAAATTATGCATTTTTTCCGGTTTAAAACGGAATAAAACCGGCCGAAGGATGTATTTATATAAAAAACCCATTGTTTTGATTATTGGCGGATTCTCTGGAAACAACCCACTAAATGCCTAGTTTAACAGATATTGACCGTATTTTCCATGAGATATTGACAATTTAAGCCATATATTGCATGGTATTGACAAATAGACCCTAGTTTGCTATCATATAACCATAAAGTCCTAAGGGGCTTTTTTGTTTGAAAGGTCGCATAAAATAACACTAATTAAAGGCTTATGACTATCAACATGAACATAAAAAAATCAATTTCTTCAATTTTGCTTGTTCTGCTTGTCCCGGGGGGCATTATACCTTTTGTTGATGCCCATACACCCGGCGATACGGCTGAATCAGCGCTTGGCAATGTGTTGGCGTATATTACCGCCACCCAGTCGCCTACCGGCGATGAGGAAACTGTCGGAGTGAAGCCGAAGATCGTTCAAAATTCATATTTCGAAACGATTACTTCGCCGAAGATTATTCGCGATCTGCAAGCCCTGCTCAATCCGACTGTCAGAGAAATGACGGTTACGGTTACCGCCTATTCCTCAACTCCCGGCCAAACCGACAGCACACCGTTTATCACCGCCCGCAATACAATGGTTAGGGACGGCATCGTAGCGGCAAACTTCCTGCCTTTCGGGACCAAAATCAAAATCCCGGAGAAATTCGGCAACAAGGTATTCGTCGTTGAAGACCGCATGAATTCCCGTTACGACAAGCGTATTGACGTATGGTTTGAAAACACTCAAACCGCGCTGGAATTCGGTGTCAAAAATCTCAAAATCCAAATATTGGATTAACAAAAAAACCTTGCCCATGAGCAAGGTTTTTTGTTAAGTTTTAAGGTAGCATACTTAATGCGCCTGTAGCTCAATTGGAAGAGCGGCAGCCTTCGAAGCTGTAGGTTCCAGGTTCAAGCCCTGGCAGGCGCGCCAAATTTCCTATTGACATAAAAATTATTAAATGTTAGTATTTGGATGTTAATTTAGTTATTTCCAAACCAATTTTTTCGTTTTTGGGCCACCGGCCCGGGAGGTGATTTGTGAGATTCTTTAATTGTTTCTTGTTGGCATTTCTGGTTTTTTCTTTGGCTATCCCCCTCCCCCTTGGTGCGGAAATCATCCGAGCCAAGGACCGAAGAGTCCCCCAATCGAGCGAGGGTACCATCGAGGTCGCGGGTGCAGGGGCTCCTCAGGCCGCTCCGCCAGCAACAGTTCCCCAAGTCCTTCAGTGGAAACCGTCCATTAGGAGAACAAACCCCTTTGTCCGCGGTGGGTTCCCGTCGTGGGAATCTGTGAAAAGATTTTCTCAAAGCCAGAAATTTGAGGTCTTCAAGAAAAATCTGCGATCCTATGAAGGATTCGCCGAAGGAGAATGGGGAAATATCATCGACACGATATCTAGGGGGACCACCAAAAATGTGGTGTTTGTAGAAATACCCCCCGGTATGGTGGTGCATCAGATGATGAGTGGCACCCGAATGATCCCGGAGGTTCAAGTGGCCGAGAGCCCAGCCCCTGCGTGGGCGATTTATACGGGGTATAGATGGCTCCTCTTTTTCCAATGTTGCGGGAATATTAGTTGGGTAGGACCGGATAAGATTTCGATACCCTCCCAAGAATTCGAAGAAAAACCCGTGCAGATTGAAAAAGAACCATCGCCAGTACCGACACCTACGCCCTCTGAGGCGGTTAAACCATCCCGTGTGATAAAAGAGTGGGTCCAGCCACCGCCGTGCGCGACGCACAAGAAAAGCAGCAAGAAGAAGTGGCTGGCGGCGATCATTGGTGGTGTTGCCATCTCCGCTGGTATTGCTATTGGTACTCGAGGACATGGCGAAAGCCATCCGCTGGACCCGGTTACTCATACGAACGATCGAGTACCTTCTAGCCATTAAGCCCTTTTTAAGCCGGCTAACACGAACTCTCCGCGCCCTCTCCTCTCCTAATTTAAAATGGGATCAAGGAAATCAGCGCCAAGAGTCCGGTTATGCCGGCTTTTTATTTGCCCGTAATTCGGGCTATTTTATTATCAGTAGCCAAGAATTTGCTTATACCCTGAAATCGTGTTATTTTCCTCCCATTGGCGATATTGTGACATATACTTGACATATATAGAAGCATTTGTTATATTATATCCAGTTTGATAATAACGCATAGATTGGGGTCAAAAAACCACAATTTACGCGGAAAAAGTAAATATTATGAATACCATCAAAAACAGCAAGGTATGGTTTATCGCAGTGCCATTGGTCGTTCTGGCAATTTTTGCCGTACCAATGCTAATCACGGAGAATGCTAATGCTATCTCCTTTGATACGTTAAATGCCAGGTTTGTTTCCTACGAAAACGTGCCGACAACTCTTTGCACAGATGAAGTGCATTTGGTCACTATGACCCTGCAAAATACCGGCACCGAAACATGGACTTCGGCCAAAAATATCAGGCTTGGCTCTCAAAATCCGGAGAACAACAATAACTGGGGATGGACCAGAGTTGACTTGGAAGAGCATGTTGTTGCGCCCAGCCAGCATTTGGTTCTTACTTTTTACATCCGCGCGCCTCTTACCGCCGGAACTTATAATTTCCAATGGGGGATGCTTCAGGAAAATGTTACTTGGTTTGGGGACTACACGGCTAATATGCCAATTCAGGTAAAAAATTGCGGCACGCCAACTCCTACCCCAACTCCGACACCGACTTCTTCTCCTACCGAATTAAAATGCCCGATTAGCAACGCGGCCAATAGAACAATATTTACTTTCCCTGAAAGAAACTCGGAATATATTAGGGCCAACAGGACTCAAGAAGAAGCCACTTTCGGTCCGGATTCATTTAATTTAGCTAGTGGCATTTATAAAGTTACTTTGGTGTCTTTTGATTGGCACTCAATTTATGGAGGTCAAAACCAGTCAAACGAACAATATAAAGTAATCCTGAAAAACGGAGGCGCTACGGTTGCCACCTCCAACGCCAGCGCCGATATTCCGGAAAGTCAGGATTGGCAGACAACGGTTACCAACACCGCGCTCGCGCTAACTGGTGCCGCGAATTCAATAACCGCCATTCATGCTTTTTACCCGACTTCCAACGCCAACAGCTTGATTCCAATCTGCGCCGCGTTTGATTTGGTTCAACAGCAACCGGTTTTACCTACTGTTAATATTAAGGCCAACGGCTCGGATGGACCTATCACGATTGATTACAATACTTCCACTACTTTGAGCTGGACATCCAAGAATGCCACGAGTTGTGTCGCTTCAAATGGCTGGAGCGGAACGAAGGCTACCTCTGGTTCCGAATCAACCGGTAATCTAACCTCAAATCACACCTACACTATAACCTGCAGCAATGCCAACGGTTCCGACACCGATAGCGTGACTGTTAAAGTAAGGCAGCAAGAGGTTTTGCCCACCGTCGACATAAAAGCCAACGGCTCGGACGGGCCAATCACGGTTGACTACAACACATCGGCTAATTTGAGCTGGACTTCAAGCAACGCTACGAGTTGTGTTGCTTCCGATGATTGGTCAGGCAGTAAAGCCACTTCAGGTTCGGAATCAACCGGTAATCTGACTTCAAATAAAACCTTCACTATAACTTGCAATAATCAATTCGGTTCCGATACCGACAGCGTAACTGTAAAAGTAAGACAGGCCACATTGCCTACTGTCGACATCAAGGCCAACGGCTCTAATGGACCGATTACGATTAATTACAACACATCGGCTACCTTAAGTTGGAATTCAACCAATGCTGACTCTTGTGTCGCTTCAAACGGCTGGAGTGGAAACAAATCTACTTCGGGATCCGAATCAACGGGCAACCTGACCTCAAATAAAACATATACTATCACCTGTTCAAATCAGTATGGTTCTGATTCAGACAGCGTAACGGTGAATGTGAGCCAGGCGGTTTTACCTACCGTTGACATTAAAGCTAATAGTTCGGATGGGCCTATCACGATTAATTACAACACTTCAGCTACTTTGGGCTGGACATCAACTAATGCTGACAGCTGTGTTGCTTCAAATGGCTGGAGCGGAAACAAATCAACCAGCGGCTCGGAATCAACAGGTAATCTAACATCAAACCACGTCTATACTATTACTTGTAGTAATACTAATGGCTCGGCCAGCGATTCTGTAACGGTTAACGTCCAGAACCAAGTAATACCTACGGTCAATCTTTTGGCTAATGGCTCCCACGGTTCGATTACGATTAATTACAACACTTCGGCTAATTTAAGCTGGGATTCAACTAATGCCAATTATTGTATTGCTTCAAATGATTGGAGCGGCAGTAAATCAACCAACGGTTCGGAATCAACGGGCAATCTGACAAACACCAGAACTTATACTATCACCTGCTACAATAACAACGGCTCCGCCTCCGATTCAGTCACGGTTTACGTTAATAATCAGAACAACTATCCAACTGTTGATTTGCTCGCCAATGGTTCACATGGCTCAATTACGATTCCGAACAATACTTCCACTACTTTGAGCTGGAGCTCAAGCAATGCCAATACGTGTTATGCTTTCAACGGCTGGACCGGCACAAAGTCAACTTATGGTTCTGAATCAACCGGCAACTTAACTTACAGCAAGACTTATACAATCTCTTGCAGTAATTCTTACGGCTCCGCCTCCGATTCAGTCACGGTTAATGTCGGAAATCCCACGGGCCAAGACATGGTCAGCCTCCAGAAATTCGGTTCAAATATTACCCGCGGGCAGAGTGGCGACTACTCAACCATCACGGTTTACCCGAATGACACCGTCAGATTCGCGATTCACGTTACTTCACTGACTTCCAACACTCTGTATAACGTTAGAATAAGCGATGCCTTGCCGGCTGGGTTTACTTACGTGAACAGCAGCACGACACTTGACGGCATTCTTGTCAGCGACGGAATCACCAATACCGGCATCAACATCGGCACGTTGACTCCGAATCAGGAAAGAATTGTCCGTTTTGACGCAAGAGCCGCTTCAGGTTCCGGATTAACGGCTGGCACCTCGTATGTAAGCAATATCGCCTACGCCGACGCCGATAGTATGAACCGCGTTACGACCCAGCTTTCTATCACGATAGTCAATAGCACTGTTCCTAACGTTCCAACCGGTACTACGGGTACGGTTGCCATGGCCTTGGCCCTCGGCGCATTAGTGACTCTTATGTACATGGGCTACACCAGAACCGGCGCCTTCAAAAAGCGCGACGCCCAAAGCATCGCCAGGAAAAACAGAAACGACAAGAACAAGTTTAACTTCGCCTAAACGGATATCTTAACGTAGGGCGGATTCAGAAAATGAAATCGAGGGTCAGGTTCGCATTGCTATTTCTCATTTCCGTTTTACTTCTCGTTATAGTGCTCAACGGGCGGTACTTTTACGCCAACGCGGTTTACTCGCTGAATCAGCCGGTATCCAATTCGACGCCGGCACCGGAAATCAGGGTGTTCATACCTCCGGTAAAAGAAGTCCCAAACGTAAAGCCTTTGCCCGACAGCGCTACATTGGTGATACCGAAAATCAATGTTTCCGTTCCTATTGTCTTCGATATCAACGGCAACAGCGAGAAAAGCATATATGACAATCTAAACCGCGGGGCGGTCCATTACTCAAACACCCCCAAGCCCGGCATGCTCGGAACAGCGATGATATTCGGCCATAGCTCTGATTACATCTGGAAGAGAAATGCCTATGCGTCCGTTTTCGCCCTTCTGGACAAACTGGAACCGGGAGACGTGATGTACGTAAAGTACAGCGACGGCAGAAGATTTGATTTCAGGGTTAATCAAAAGATAATATTCGACCCTAATGCCAACGATTGGCGAATCCAAGAAATGGCGTCCGCGAAAACGCCGACACTCATGCTGATAAGCTGTTGGCCGGTCGGCACCGCCAGCAAACGCATAGCCGTCGAAGCAATTGGGATTAAATAAGACGAACTAAAACATCTCCGCCTCCGGCGGAGGTGTTTTAGTTTCCGTTAAAATCGGCTGTGGAAACATTATTTTCTGTTTTAATGATATAATAACGGCGAACAATCATATTTTTTTTAAAACGGGTGATGCTTTAAAAATAGGCGTAACCCGGGTTTAATGTCATGGAAATCATACCGGCACCAGTAAAGACACCTTTTTATAAAAAACCTGGTTTTTGGTTTCTGACCCTTTTGTTTTTGCTTCTCATCAGGGCGGAAGTTTATGTGTTGAGCGTTGACCGGCAGGTAAACCAAGTTGCCCTAATAAGCGCCACAGGCGCCGGCTGCACGACTCTTGCCCATCCCATCGCGGTAAAAGTCAGCATGCCGAATTCTCAAGAAAGCGGCTGGTTCATTGGGGTGGGTGATATCCCCGGCGCTGCCGCCTTTGACGAATCAAACATTAAAGCAGCTATTCAGAATTGGCCAGACGTTGACGGGCTTTTCGTTGGCACGGCCAACGGTGATGGCGCGGGCGGTCCTGATGGTACTACCGATGACCGCGCCGGCTGGTTCATTATGGACTGGGGTTGTTTTAAAGATTTAGCCGGAAACGACATCGCTGAACAAGAATACGGCGTAAACGAAGGAGGAGACATATATGTGGGAACAAGCGCCACAAGCTTAAATGTTAACCCCACGCATCTATCGGGCAATCCCAACGCTTCGGGCTGGAAGTATGTAAGCAGCATATCAGAATCCGGTTGTAGCAATTGTCTCAATAGTTTCGATATAGGATTAAATAACGGCGCTGAGTACAAATATGTCTATTTTTGGAGCAATGGCAGTCCGGCGGGGTGCGCACCGAGTTGCATCCAACAAGAAATAGATAATGGCACCTGCAAATGCGGGATAGATGATAGGTCTTGTGGTTGTCGTGCCAATGGAACCGTGGGGATTTCCGGTTCCAATGTTCAATATATAGAAATACTACAATCACAAAACGGCGGCACGCCTACCCCGACGCCCAAACCGACGTCTACGCCAACCTCGACACCAACCCAACAGAGTAATAATTCTCAGTGCGTCAGCATTTCCGCTCCCGACACAGTAGAGCAGGGCAAGACATTTGACGCCACGGTGGTAATGAAAAACACCGGCGCTAAGCCGTGGACCGACCCCGACAATCCGCCCGATCCGGTTGGAGGCAAAGCAACTCCTCATAAACTCGCTTCCACAAATCCACGTGCCAATATGACGTGGGGGCTGAATGAAGTCGGTCTGCCTGTCTCTAATGTCGACCCGGGAGAAAAGGCGACATTTAATTTCAGCGTCACCGCTCCCGCAACCGCCGGCACTTACAGTTTCGCCTGGCAAATGAGAGAAGACTGGATTAAATGGTTTGGGGCGGTTTGCAGCAAAAACATACAAGTAGTCCAGCCGGCTCTCGTGAATAACGCCGAATGTGTGAGTATCACGGCGCCGGATTCGGTTGAAAAAGGCAAGACATTTGACGCCACGGTGGTAATGAAAAACACCGGCGCTAAGCCGTGGTCGGATCCCGACACCGACGGTAACAGTTACCCCCATAAACTCGGCTCGGATAATCCGAAAAATAATATGAATTGGGGGCTTTCGAGAGTGAGCTTGCCGTTATCGCCCGTGTTGCCCGGCCAAACCGCGACGTTTGATTTTACCGCCACCGCTCCTTCGGTTGCCGGCATTTACGCGTTCGACTGGAGAATGGTTGAGGAATGGACCGAATGGTTTGGCACGGCGGGCTGTCATAAAAATATCGTTGTTACGGAACCCTACGTCCCTCCGCCCACCGTTGACATTAAAGCCAATAATTCTGATGGACCCATAACAATTCCCTACAACTCATCCGCCGCGTTATCATGGACATCTAAAAATACCGCGAGCTGTACCGCCTCGAACGGCTGGAGCGGAATGAAATCAATCAATGGTTCCGAATCAACCGGCGGTTTAATTTCTTCAAAAACTTATACTATTAGCTGTGTAGGCGCCAACGGAACGGCTTCTGACAGTGTTACTGTCAATGTCGAAAACCGGATATTACCCGTGGTGGATATCAATGCCAACGGCTCGGATGGACCGATTACTGTTCCCTATAACTCATCGGTTTCTTTGACCTGGACATCAACCGATGCCGATAGTTGCTCTGCTTCCGGCGATTGGTCCGGCGGCAAAGCCACGGGCGGGACGGAAGATACCTCGGCGCTAATCAGCAGTAAGACCTATACAATCACTTGTAACAACCAGTACGGTTCGGATTCCGACAGCGTCACTGTCAATGTCGGCAGTCAAACTTTACCTTCGGTAGACGTAAAAGCCAACGGCTCGGACGGACCAATTACAATTCCTTATAATTCCACAGTGACATTGAGCTGGACTTCCATAAACGCTACTACTTGCGCCGCTTCCGGCGATTGGTCCGGCGGCAAAGCAATCAATGGTTCGGAAAATACCGGCTTACTGGCATTGAGCCGCATTTATACAATCACCTGCGTAAATGGTTACGGTTCCGGTTCGGATAGCGTTGCCATTAATATAAGCAATCCAACCCCAACCCTGAACCCAACTCCAAGCCCGAATAGTTCCGGCTCGGTTAGCATTCAAAAATTCGGGATGAATATAACCAAGGGAGCGACGGTTGAATCCATAAGTATTACCGCCGATCCGAATGACACAGTCAGATTCGTCATCAGAGTGCGCTCTCTTTCCAATGGCTACGTCTTCAACGCCAGGGTGGTTGATACCTTGCCCAGCTGGTTAGGTTATGTAAACGGCAGCACTACTATCGACGGTATTCTTGTCAGTGATGGCATAACGGGCGCCGGGCTGAATATCGGAACGCTTGCTCTGAATCAGGAAAAAATCATCCGTTTCGACACGGTGGTATCGAACGCAAACATCGTCCCGCAGGGAACTTCTTACATTACAAATATCGCCTACATTGACGCCGACAACGTTGCCCGCTCCTCTGTCCAGCTGTCCATTAATATCGTAAACGGCTCCGTTCCCAACATTCCGACGGGAACTTTCGGCACAACTTTGCTGGCATTGGCGTTGAGCGCCTTACTGACGCTCGTCTACCTCACATACAGAATTTTCAAGAAAAAAGGCGGCTCAAGCAAAGATAAAGATAAATTCAACTTTGCCTCTTAAATATAATCGGAACCTCCGGCGCCAGCCGATAATATGAAACTCCGAAACCGGCTCATATTAATATTTATATCTCTGACGGTATTTTTTCTGATTATTCTCAATGGCAGATATTTATACGCGAACGTGTCCTATCTGGTGAATAAGCCCACGCCTTTGGTAACGGCATCCAAACCTTCGGCGCAGATATTCATTCCTCCGGTGAAAGTGGCTTCGGGGCAAAAATCACTGCCCAATAAAGCCATATTGGTAGTTCCAAAAATTAATGTCTCCATGCCGATAGTTTTCGGTATTAACGGAAACAGCATCAGCAGTATGTACGACGGGCTTAATCGCGGCGTGGTGCATTATTCCTTGTCTCCTATGCCCGGCACCATGGGCGCGGCGATGATTTTAGGACACAGTTCCGATTACATCTGGAAGAATAATCCTTACGGAGCCGCTTTCGCTTTATTGAACAAACTCAAACCCGGGGATACGATGTTTGTGGAATACAGCGATGGTAGGAGGTTTAATTTTAAAGTCAACCAATCGGTGATATTCAACCCCCTCTCCGTTGATTCGGAAATTGAACTTATGCAGGCGGCAAAAGTGCCTTCCTTGATTCTTGTCAGCTGCTGGCCGGTCGGTTCAGTCGTCAAGCGGATAGCAGTAGAAGCGATAGCGATAAAATAGAAATTTGATAGAAACCGCCATTTTTGTTAGGATTTCTCATCATATCCGCCATATCCGCCCCTAGCTCAACTGGCAGAGCAGATCCCTCTTAAGGATAAGGTTCTCGGTTCGACTCCGAGGGGGCGGACAACATATTATTCCCAAAACTTGATTTTTTGACCAGAAACTGAGATAATATAATTATGAGAGGGTTCGTAAAATGCGCCCTGTGTGGTTGTATAATTTTAAAGATAGCTTTAGATATATTTCCTGTTGTCTGCAACCATTGCACAGAGGAAATAGAAAAAAAAGAGCAACCCCATATAGAAGTTTCAGTTTTTGCCAGTAAATATAATGCTCCGGCTAATAGATCATCGTATTACTTATCTGGCGTGGGCTCGACTGGTGTGGTAGGGGCTATACCCGAATCCTTGAACGATTTTTCCAATAATCAGAAATAAATTAATTAAGTAAATCAATTCTAACTGCCCCAATACAGAAAATAGTGACGGGTTGGAATATTTTTCCTCCCGGCGGATAGATGAAACTCAGAAAATAGCACTTTTGGGAGTGCTATCTATTAGAGAATCGGTTTTTTATATTGTATTTTATGTTGAATCAAGAAGAACTTAAAGTATTACAGGAAATAGCCCACGAGAAAGGTGGTAAGTGTTTGTCTAAAGAATATAGGGGTTCCAATTTTAAGCTTCTCTGGGAGTGTAGCTTGGGTCACAGATGGCTATCTGCGCCCTGTAAAATAAAGGGAGGTAGATGGTGTCATACGTGCGCTGGAAATATCAAGTTAACTATAGATGAAATGCATAAAATCGCGAAACTTCGTGGTGGTAGATGTTTGTCTACGAAGTATACTAATATTGACACAAAATTAGAATGGGAGTGTTCTGACGGTCATCATTGGGTTGCTACGCCAGATACTATTAAGGGAGGTGGATGGTGTCCCTATTGCGGTTTAAGAGGGATAAGAGAGAATTTTTGCCGCTTGATATTAGAAAATATATTTAACAAAAATTTCCCTAAAGTAAGTCCAGTATGGCTAAAAACAAAAGACGGCAATAGAATGGAGCTTGATGGCTACTGTAATGATTTGAAGCTTGCTTTTGAATACCACGGAGAGCAACATTTTAAGAACTTAAAATTTTTTTACAGAAACCGTGGCTCGCTTCAACAAAGGATAACCTATGACAAGTACAAGAGGAAACTTTGTGAAAAAATACAGATAAAATTAATTGAAATCCCATATCTTATAGAGGACAAGGATATATATCAATACATACTAGCTAAATTGAAGGAGTTAAGAGTTAGAATCCCCAAACATAACGCCAAAAATATTTCAAAAATTAATAAGCAATATCTTAATAGTAGGTTGAAATATTTTTATCAAATAGCTAGTAAAAGAGGTGGTAAATGTTTATCTAGTGTCTATTTGGGTATCAATCATAAACTTAGATGGCGGTGCTCCGAGGGACACATATGGAAAGCAACGCCATCAAACGTAAAGAGGTACCACTGGTGCCCATCGTGTGCAGGCTGTAAGAGTTATACAATCAACAAGATTAGGGAGCTTGCGAAACTTCGTGGTGGTAAGTGTTTATCTACCGAGTATAAAGGCGCACATGGTAAACTTAAGTGGCAGTGCTCCAAAGGACACATATGGGAGACCACACCGGACAGTATAAGGAACGGGACGTGGTGCCCCAAGTGCAATGGTAATATTAGTTACACTATTGATGAAATCAGCGAACTTGCGAAATCGTGCGGTGGCAAGTGCTTATCAAAAAAATATGGGGGTGCACATGGTAAACTTAAGTGGCAATGTTCTGAAGGACATATATGGGAAACTACACCTAATAGTATAAGGAGAGGGACATGGTGTCTAAAATGTAGAAGTTAAGCCAAAGTATTGTTAATAGTTTTAATCTTTTCAATTTCCGTTCCAACCGTCTCCCAGGCGGACTGAATGGAGTGAAGGACGGTCGAAGCCCCGCAACTGTTTACGGGACGTAAGGAATCAATTTTTTAGTGTCTCAAGATTTATCTGATTACTATATTCGATAAATCTATTGGTATTATATCTAATTTCAATCAATTGAACCTGATAAAAACTATTATCATATCTTTGATCCTTATGTCCACCAGCGTATATTATTTTAATCATATTTTCTTCTTTTATATAAACAATTCTTGCACCCCGACGTTTGCACACATTTTCCTCTGGAAGATTTATCCCAGCGTGAAAGGTTTTATTTTGTAACTCCTTATTTTTAATGTGATGTACTGGGGTTTCTCCTTGGCATTTTACCATCTATACTTAAATAACGGATAGCTCTAGACATCTCTTTACCTAGGGTTTTATACCATCTGTCGTGGCATTTTTTTATGTCATCGAGAACATCAGAATGAATCATTACTTTAATCATCATTCAGATCCATCTCTCCAAAGCTATTCCGGTAGAATGCAAGATAATATGGGATTTCCTCACCATACCCAACCATCTTGTAAGGAGGCTCAGACTGGGCTATTTTTTCTAGATCGCCCGCGGTTTCGAGTTTAAACTTTTCGACTAGTTGTTTTAATATCCTTAATTCATTCTCATCAAAAATTTTAATATTAGGTTCGGAATTGGGTATGATTTTTTCCAAACCATAACTATTTGCCTCTTGGATATCAATAATGCCTTCATTTTTTAAGTCATTTAATGCTTTGTAGAATAATTTTGGTTCTGGCATCGGCCCATAGTCTTTTTTTGTATAAGGCAACCCCGTCAAAGACTTTCCTCGCGTAAGTTCAAACAATGTAAAATCAATAAAATATAAGAGTTTTGCCAGCTTCTTTTTTCCAACATCAAACCCCCCGTTTTTGGCTATAAACAAAACTGCATTCTTAAACTTTTCCTTATTATATTGGCTCTTTTTTGATAGTAACATTAGTAAAATCATTATATCAGATTATGTATAAAAAGTTGACAACTAGTTGAATATGAACATAGTATGAACTTTCGTCAATATTGTTATGGTTTTTGTCCGAATCGGCAGAGATAGTTATCTATTTCATGAATAAGCAGTTTTAACCGATTTCCCAATGTCCCTCCATTTATTTAACTCCAATAATAAGCGTTCCAATTCCGTCCCACTAGGCGGACAAGTTTTATAATCTCTCCCAGAAGTGGATATTTCCCCCGCTTTTTTGTGATAAGTTATAAATAGTATCAATTTTACGTCTATGAAGAAAATACTATTGATCGTCTTTGTTTCCGCCGCGGCGATGGTGTTAGCCGTGTCTTCCGCCCGAGCCGACAATGTTTACGCGATTACCGCTAGCCCCTCATATTCTGACACTTTCACTCTTGGCGGATCGGCTTTGGTCGGGTACAAAATTACATCTACCAATAGCGATGGTCAGACCGGTTGTAATGCCAGCGACGGCACGTCGGCTGTTGTCACTATAATAGCCCCTGACCATATAACTCCAACTCCGCCTTCGCTTACATTCACTAAATGCAGTGTCGCTAATTCTAACATTCAGGATGTGGTGTTTACCGCCGATCAAGCCGGCGATTATATCATCGGCGCTTCGGCTTCCGACGCCGGAATTGGAACTTATGACACAGTGGCACACGGGATATTCACGCTTCATGTTTTGCCCGGATCAAGTCCAACCCCGTCTCCATCCGAAACACCTACACCTACACCATCCCCCACACCAACTCCTTCTCCAACGCCTACGCCGAGTCCTACCCCATCGCCATCTCCGACACCCACAACGACTTTAACTCCATCGCCCACGCCGACTCCTTCTCTATCTCCCACACCGACTTCTTCCCCGACACCTACACTAACCCCGACTCCGACCCCCTCGCCCACACCCACCCCGTCATCTACGCCATCGCCCTCGCCTTCACCATCAGACAAATTTAAAATGCCAACAATTGACAATTTCTTTATTCTAAATAAATTCCGAGCAATTTGGGCCAAGTGGCATCAGTTGGGATTCTGATCAAGACGCCACAATTTTTGAACGCAATCAATAATTATCGGAGTCGCCCGAACAATCTCTTCCTTCGTGGTCCATCTGCCCATGGTTATGCGGATGTTGTCGTTTTTGGTGGCCCCGATGGCTTTAAGAACATGGGATGGGCCGGTTTCGTTCGCCGTGCAGGCGGAGCCGATTGAAACACCAACGCCGTTTTTATCAAGAAGCAAAACCAGCATTTCGCCGGCTATCCCCTTAAAAGAAACATTTATATTATTAGGCAGGCGGTTTTTTATGTCGCCGTTTATGGAAGCACCCGGGATTTTGAGCAGTTCACCAATTAAATAATTTCTTAATTTCAGAAGCTGTTTTGATTCCCCTGTTTTTCGGAAGTCGGCGATTTTCAGCGCTTCGGCAAAAGCGGAAATCGCGGGAACATTTACTGTGCCCGGCCTCAATCCTCTTTCATGGTCGCCGCCGTATAATACCGGCTCCAATTCAATCCCCCTTTTTATATAAAGGCACGCCGCTCCTTTTGGCCCGTAAATTTTTGAACTGTTTATAGTCATCAAGTCCACGTTCAGTTTGTTGGCATCAAGCGGGAGGAAACCGGACGCCTGGCAGGCATCGGTATGAAAAAACGCCGGCGCGCCAGTTTCTTTTCTTTTCTTTTTTATAACTTCGCCTATTTTTGATATCGGTTGAATTGTGCCGATTTCGTTGCTGGCGCAGATTACCGAAATAAGAGTGGTATCCCTCCTGATCGACTTCGCGATATCTCCCGGATTTACCAATCCGCTATTATTAACTCCGATGTAGGTAATTTTAAACCCCTCCTTTCCCAAATGCTCAAAAACATCCGAGACCGATTTATGCTCTATTTGGGTAGTAATTAAATGCCTGCCCTTGTTTTTGTTGGCTCTGGCAACCCCCAAAATGGCGAGGTTGTTGGATTCGGTGCCGGAACCGGTAAAAATTATTTCTTCCGGCCTTGAATTCAGGACTTCGGCTATGGCTCGTCTGGATTTCTCAAGTTCTTTAGCTGCTTCCCTGCCGATTTTATGTAGAGATGAAGAATTCCCGTACTTCTCAAGCTGTTTAACATAAAAATCCCTGATAATGGGGTCAATGGGCGTCGCGGCGGCATAATCCAAATAAACATACTTTTTCATATAAGCAATAATATTTTAACGGAGGAATTGAGTGTAAACCTATTTCAGCGCCTCGTCTACCAACTGAAACACTTTGTCGGCGTGCGCGCCTTCAATGAATTGGTTGTTGACGAAGAAGCTGGGGGTGGCTCTTACTCCGAGAGAAACGCCGTAATCCAAATCTTTTTGGATTTTATTGGTAAATTTGCCGGTGGTGTAACAATTTTCAAACTGTGTCTTATCTAAGCCGATATCAATCGCCCACTGGTGCAAAGCCGCTTCGGTGAGTTTTTCCGCCGCGGTTTCGTAAATTTTATTATGCATCTCCCAGAATTTACCCTGGTCGCCGGCGCACTCGGCCGCCATAGCCAATGGTTTGGCAAGGGCGTGGAAATCAAGCGGATAGTTTTTATAAACCAGCCGGACTTTGCCCATTTTTATATAATTATTATCTAAAATACTAAAGGCATCGGCCCAAAACTTATGGCAGTAGGGGCACTGGAAATCGCTGAATTCGAATATCGTAACCTTGGCTTTGGAATCGCCCAAAACTCTGTCGCCAGACGTGACTTTAGGCTTGGGCTGGGTAGGAACACCCGACTGCGCCCTTGTGAAATATATGCTCCCCGCTATCAAAACCGCCGCTATGATGATGGACACCGGCAATAGAATCTGGATTATAAGCGGCTTCCGCGGTTTGTTCGCCGGCAGAGGCGAAACCGGAACGGTCTGGTTGTTATCGCTGTTATTTTGGTTAAATATCCCTTCTTCCATTTTGGCTTAATAACGCTGTTTGATATCCGGCTTCATTATCAAAAAAATCAAGCCGGCAATCAGACCGACGTTTCTTATTGTTATTTCAAGCACATTGGATGAAACGGAGGACAATACAAGCATTATGATGCCCGCGAAGCAAAAGGGCACGATGAATATTTCGGTTATCAAACTTATTCCCGTCACTATCAGAAAAACGCCCCCGACGTACGCAAACTGACTGCCGGCCAGACCAAGATTGGATGCCGCCGTTGCGATAAGTTTAGGCAGATACGCGGTCAGCCAGTAAGTGGGATTGACAAACGCGTTCACCCCCAGCCACAAAAAAACAACAGCCATACCCCACCTCAAGACACCCGCGGAATATTTAAGAGATATCATCATCGGTTATTTGCCGGTAAAATTAGTATTTTTTTCCAAAAAATCGAAAACTTTTTCCGTAGTCAAATCCTCTCTTATTCTCTGTTTTAATCTTTGGGTATCAATCTTTTCAACCGCCTTGTAGTCGCCCCCGGTTTGAGTGCTGATGAATCGGTCGATGACGGCTTGAACCTGGTGTTCAACCTCGTCTTCAGCCACGCTTACGCTTTCGGCTTTGGCTATGGCTCTGGCTACGAGTCCCATTTTAACATGATTTACCGCCTGGGGCATCCAGTCACGCCGCAGGTCGTCTATTTTTTTGCCGGCTCCCGAGAGATAATCATCCAAATTGATTTGATGATGGCTTAGTTCGTCTCTGAAATCTTCTATCATGGCGGTCACTTGGTTATCGACAAGCTTATCCGGAACATCAAACTGGTTTGAATCGGCAATCT
The DNA here is from genome assembly GCA_007376485.1 of Parcubacteria group bacterium Licking1014_17. Taxonomy (GTDB): domain Bacteria; phylum Patescibacteriota; class Minisyncoccia; order 2-02-FULL-40-12; family IGHO2-01-FULL-4-A; genus VMGJ01. The sequence goes on from VMGJ01000004.1 coordinate 25,167, forward strand.
TGGTCAAAATCTCAATGCGCAATCTCTCCTTTTCTTTTTCTTCTTTCTCTGTTAAAAGACTTGTCCGAATGTTTTCTTTCAGATCATCGAGGGAAGAAAATCTGCCGATGCTTTTGGCGAATTCATCGTTCAGTTCCGGCAGGATTGGCTCTTCAACACCGCCGACGGTCACTTCAAAATCAAGTTTTTTTCCGACCAGAGTTCTGTCATGATAGTTGCCCGGCATTACGAGTTCAAATTTCTTTGTTTCGCCGGGAACCATACCGATGACATTTTCTTCAAAACCCGGAATTAAACGACTGCCGCCCAGCATGAGCGGATAATTTTCCTCGGCGCCGCCCTTTATATCCGCGCCGCCGCTTTTAATATTAAAATTCAACGTTACTTTATCCCCTTTTCCCGCCTTTCTTCCAACTGCTTTATATGAAGCCCGCTTTTTTCTTATATCATCAAGAATAAGAGTTACATCCCCGTCGCCGACCACAATCTTGTTTTTCGCGGCAACAAGCCCTTTATAATTAACCGGTTTAAAGTCGGGAAACACAAGCAGTACCGCCCGGTAAACAAGTTTGTCCGGAGCGTTCTCAATGATTTTTAATTCCATATTTTCGATAACATCCAGTTTTCCCCTGTTGACGGCTTCAATCAAACTGTTTTCAACCGCCATCGAAAGAGCTTCTTCGCGCAATTTTTTGTCGTCAATTTCCTTGGCCCAAATTTCCCTGGATATTTTCCCCTTGCGAAAACCGTCCAGTCTGATGTTATCCAAAAGTTTTTTTTCGGCTTCGGTAATATACTTCAATAAATCATCCTTGCCTAAAGTAACCTCAATCGAGGCATTACTGCCGGGCAGCTTATTTACCGTGAATGAAATCATAAAAAAATCACTAAGCGCGGCTGGCGGCGCCCGTTTTTATTATTCGTCGAGTATTGCCACCTTACTTCTCTTCGGGCTTTTTCCCGGTTTCATCTTTGACCTTGGCATCATCGGCGAGAGCAGGAGCGGGTTCTTCTTCTTTAATGGCTTCCTCGGCAAGCATATTTGATTGCGGAGCTCTAACGTCTATTTTCCAGCCCGTAAGTTTGGCGGCGAGCCTGACGTTCTGGCCTCTTTTGCCGATAGCCAAAGAAAACTGATCGTCCGCGACTTCCGCAAGGGCGTGTTTTTTGTCCGCGTCCAGAACCGAGACTTTCATTATTTTCGCGGGCGATAAAGCGTGCGAAACGAAAACCTCCGGGTTTTCGTTCCACTCGATAATATCTATTTTTTCACCGTTCAATTCGTTTATAATCGTCTGGACGCGAACACCCTTCTGCCCCACCAGAGAACCGATGGGGTCGATTCCGTCGTCATTCGACATAACGGCGACTTTCGAGCGCGAACCCGCTTCGCGGGCCACATCTTTGATTTCAACGCTCCCCGATTCAATTTCCGGAACCTCAAATTCGAACAATTTCGCGACCAGATCCGGGCTTGACCTCGACAGGATAATAACCGGCCCTTTGTTTGTCTGGTCGACTCTCAAGATTATAAAACGCAACCGCTGGCCGATGCGATAATTGTCATTGGGCATCTGGTCCGTCGGCATAAGCAAACCGTTGGTTCTGCCAAGATCGACATAAACAACGCGGGATTCAACCCTTTGGATTATCCCCGAAAGCACCATGCCTTCCTTATCCTTGAACTCCAAGAATATGGCGTCGCGTTCAATTTCCCGCAAGCGCTGGATTATGACCTGCTTCGCGGTTTGCGCCGCGATTCTTCCGAAATCCGACTTTTTTTCCAGATTAAACACAATCTGGTCGCCCACCTTCGCGTCCTCTTTAATTTTTTTGGCGTCTTCCAGAACTATGTATTTTTCGGGATTGAATTTAACTTTCACCGCCTCGCCTTCTTCCGGATTGCCCTCTTTCTCGGATTCGGCACTGGCGCCGAAATTCTTATCGGTTCTCGCCTCCCTGATTGTCAATTCTTTTTTGTCTTCTTCCGTAACGGGCACTCCGCCGATTACGTAGCCTTCCTCATCGGTTCCCTCAACCACTATCTTTACCTGCTTAACGTCAAAATCTCCCGTTTCCGGATTTATTTTAACTTTGATGATTTGGCTTCTTTCGCCGTAATCGCGCTTATAAGCCGCGGCGATGGCATCCTGAATCGTATCAATGACTTTGTCCTGGCTTATCCCTTTTTCTTCGGCGATTTGGCCGACAGCCGATAAAAATTGTTTAACGTCAAGCATGTTTTATTGATTATATCCTACCCGGCCGCGATGCGCGAATAGCGCTCTCGTAAAATTAAATCCGCCATTCCCAGCGGACATTTTTATCATTGCAACCGTATTGGTTATTTTAGCATTCCTAATAACGGCGTCAACCCTCGTCGCAAGCTACAATTACCCGCAGGTCAATTCCACCATTTGACCCGCTCGCCCCGCTGAAGCTCCGGTGAAGCAGGCAAAGCTCGTTTAGGAAGTAGGCGTTTGATAGCGGGCGTGTTCGGGAGGACCGACTTGCTTAAGCCGGTTTTCTTTGACTAATTGTTTTAGATAGCGGGTTGCCGTGGAATCGGAAATTCTCAAAGCGACTGCCGCTTCACGTGCCGAAATGACCTGCTTTTTTTGCGCCAACTTTATAATTTTTTCCAGTTTCGCCCGCTTTCTGGCAAATAAAACTTCATTTGCTTTGCGCAATAACACCGTAAAAAATCCTTCGTCTTTTTGCGCCGGCTGAACGGGCGCATTTTGAGTCGGCGTTGGTGGCGGTACAACTACCGGCTTTGTCGGCGCGGAATTTGATTCCGCGTTTGTTTCTGGGCTTGGCTGGGATTCTGTCGGCGCCGTTTCTATCGTCTGCTCTTGCGCCGCTCCCGACTCTGGTGCCACGGCTTCAGGCGTTTCCGTTGAAACCGAAGTTTCCATCGGCACTGATTGTTGAGTATCAGAAGGCGTTTGTGTTTCGTCGGACATAATTATATTTTATCCTTACTAATAAAACTACCTCCTTTTCCGGGCAAGCAGAGATTCTTCTTTTTCTTCAGTTGAAACTCTGGCGAGTATTGCAGCTTTCATAAACTTAATTCAACTTTTTAGTATCGTTTTTAGGTGGTAAAAAGTTCTGCGTGCTGACCACCTTTTTCCCCGTTTGTTGCTCTAGTGCTCTTCTTGCATCGCCAGAAATTCGTCCTCCCTTTTGCCCCGCTTTTGCATTTTCGTTATATCCTCTTGCCTGTTCGGTTTTTGCTATTTGCGTAGTTGAGAGTTCGGCTAACGCGGTAAAAATCAATTCTGCCTCAGTCATATTGTCTCTTAGGTTTTGACCTTTTAGTTCTTTAATTCTTTTGTGTGTCTTTGTTGTTAAACCACTCCACTCGTAATGAATAATGTCGGTGAGTTTGGCGTATTCAATGCCTTTTTGCACGCCACTCTCTTGCCAATAATCAGTCAATTTGTTTCTTGTTTCTTGGCCTCTCATTCTTTGCTCAATCCATTTCTCTGACATACCTACTTGCTTCCAATGGCTTCTCGCTCTGTCCACTGCCAGTTCTGGGTTTATGGTTTCCTGCAGTCTCTCATAGCCAACTCTAGCCAGCCATTGCTTAAAGGGTTCGGCTTTGGGAGAGGGTATGCTTTGAATTACCCTTAAAACCGTCTCTGTGTCTGCCACATCGGTTTTATAGTTTTTGCCGTCTTTTGCTCGCATTTTCAGTTGTCCCAAAGATTGGGACAACTCACTACCCTCCTGCTTTAGCTTAGTTTTTAGGGCATTCCAATACTTTCTAGGTCTTGGGCTTCCACTTAATACTTCCACGACATCAACAATCGCAAAATACCATTGCTCTTTTTCCTCGTCCCAAGCCCTGCGGACAGGGACATTTTCAAAATTAACGATTAGTTTTTCTGATTGCATTATATGTTTTTTCTCCATAGATTTTAATTTATCTACTTAAAATTATTTTCAAATTTTTGAGAATTTAGAAATATACATATTGTGAAAAGTCATAATTAAAGCAGAATATTTTTACATTTTGGACATTGCCCCGTACCTACTAATAGTCCAATCATAGTACCACATTTAGAACACGAGAGGTCACTATACGTTGAATCTGATATTTTTATAGCAGTGGTCAGACCATCTGCTGATTGCACTTTTATATTCGATAATTTATTGACTATCACGTTTGCCGCTTGACCGCCGCTTTGATTAATAGTTGTTACGGAATGACTGATTCCAATCTCCTTTTTGTTAAAATTCAAAAATCTCAATCTCAGTGAGCCAAATAATTTTTTAAAAATACCGGACATATAATTCAGAAATTCCATATTTTATCAATTTCTCTCATTATTCTATCGGTTTCGACCAAGGCGACAATCATTTGTTGATAGTGTCTTAAATCTTCGTCAATTAATTCACGGCATTTGCGGTCCTTGAGCCATTTTTGCGCCGGCTGATAGCCGCCTATCCAAAAGTTCCAGGCGATTTCAGGCACGTTATCAAAATATTGAGTGGCATTTATGTACGCCTTACCGTCTTTGTATTCAACTTTCTCAATTTTATTTGTCCCGGCTATATTATAATCCGTGATGAATTGATTGACTTTTGGCGACTCCAGCAGATGTAGGCCGCGAAGCTCGCACCCCAAAGCGACAAGCGCCTGAAATTGTTTCTTGTCCTTCGGATATGGCACGCGAGGAAAATCAATTTTGAGAAACTCTTTGTATTTCTCACGATACTTTGGCGAATGCAAAACTGCATAGATATAATCAAAAATATCCTCTGGTGTAACTTTGCCGGCAATCTTCTCAATTTCAGCAACAATCTCTGTTTTCAAATTAAGTATCCTTACGTCGTTGGTAAATGTGTAGAACGGAAATATATAAGTCTGATCGCTTGCCGCGTGAATATCAGAAATAGATCGAGTTACAAATACACGATCAAATAATTGATTAGCAGGAATGGTTCGACTAGATAGTAAAGATAGATTCTCTTTTTTCACTATGTTTATGTTTGTCTTTTCTCTCGGATAAGCGATAAAACCTTTTGAGTTGCCGGTATATATGGTATAACGCACATCAAAAGGCCTGTATTGAATTTGCTCAACGCTATAACCCTTTCGTAAGTCATCCTGTGCCCACTTGATTTTCCAATCTCGTCCATCTTCAGGTAACTGATATTTATCTTGCACCTCTTTTTCTGTAAGTTTTTTGAAATCATCCGCTACTTTTTCTATGCTGTCCAACGAGAATTGAATAACCGTATCATCCCGCTTCGTTTGAATACCAGAATTATAGTGTAAAAATAGCTCATCAATTTTGAATCCCTCGTCATATTCGCTCTTTGCTCTGAAATTCTTAGGCACAAAGAAATAGTAAGGTTCTGAATAATCCAGTTTTTGCCACTTAATTTTTTGTATATCGGATGCATTAAGTGTCTCGAATTTTTCTTCGCGCTTGCCGAATAATTCTGAGTGATAAACAGTGCCGAGCTTTTTTTTATCCGCGTTTTTGCGGACAAAAATATTTATTGATACCCCCTGCTGGATACTAAAAACATTTTCATCGTTTGCCTCCTTTTTTCTGGCATTGCCGTGCAAGTCCAAAATATAAACAGCGTCAAATGTTTCAAGTAGGTGTTTTCTCATCTGCCGATGGGTAATACCATCTATGAAAGAATTATTAGTAATCATTGCAACGATACCGGTCTTGTTTTTCTCAATAAAATGCTCGGCGAAACGAATGAACTTAATGTAGTCGTCGTCAAGATTTATCTTGCGCTCGCCTAGGCCTTTTTTATAGTCCTTAATAAGATTTAAAATCCACTCACCTTTATTTGAAGAACTAATGCTATAAGGTGGATTACCGAGAACTACCATAATAGGCCTATCATTTTTTATAACAGCCGCTTCTTTTGCTTCTTCGGCTATGCTTTCCGCAAAACCAAATGAGAGTAAATCCGGCTGGACACTGCTTTCTTCAAGAGAATTCGTAAGGAAAACATTCAACCGCGCGTTATTGAAATATTTAAAACCAGTTTCTTTTAGCATCATGCCGATTTTTAAATGAGCGATTACGTATGGCGCCATCATCAGCTCAAAGCCATATATTCTCGGCAAAAGGTCGTGAAGGACATATGCCGGCCATCGGCCTTGTTGGTTTGAAAATTTATCGTGGATATTTTGTACCGTTTCGCTTAAAAATGTGCCCGTGCCCACGGCCGGATCAAGAATTTGCACTTTATGCACGGCTCCCGCTTTTGCTGTATCGGCTAATCCTTGCGGGAGGTTAAATTCTTTTTTAAGCAGTTCATCAACTGACCGAACGATGAATCTGACTACCAGAAGTGGCGTGTAATATGCTCCCATTTTTTTGCGAAGCTCGGCGTCATATTCTTTCAAAAAGTCTTCGTAAAAATGAATGACCGGGTCAAGCCCTTCGTGTATCTTTCCAAATAAATCTTTCTGCTTATAATACTGCTCCATAAGCGCGCGCACGTCCGTCAGTGAGAAGACCTCGCACAATTCATTAACAATATAGCCGAGCCGTTTATCAAAATCCGGGCCGATAATGTGGTCAAAAAAGTGCCGAAGCAATGGATTGGAAGCGGGCACAAGTTCGCGGGCTTTTTGTCGAGTGAAAGGTTCCGATGATTCGTCATAATAGCGCGCGACAAAAAGCCCATACACAAGCGTCTGGGCATACATATCAGCGAAGGTATCAGGAGTTAAGTCGTGTACAAGTAATTTCTTTACAATTTCGTACACGCGCTTTATCTCTCCATAATCATCTATGTTTGAAGAGAAAATGTGCCTTACATTATCGCGTATGCGCCGGGCTTTGCCGCCCATAATTTTGGCTAAAAGAGCTCCGTTTTTAATCGGTTCCGGTTTGCCCGAAAGAAAATTTATCAGGGCATTAGCAAGAGTATCGTAATTCTCGGAATTACCAACAATACGACCATTCTGAATTGATGCTATAACGATAGGTTCTTCGTAACGCTGACCGTTTTGATAAAAACGAAATTCTATATAGTTAGTAAGAATAAAGTTAGTATAACCCGAGATATATCGTTGCAACTGTTCGCTCCGTTCCATCTTGTTAATATCGACATCAACGTCCTTTGTTTCCGCATAACCGAGCTGAATTTCCCCACGTGTAAAAACGAAATCGGGCGCACCAAATTCGGAGTGTTTTGGTTCGTTCAGTGATCGCGCCTTGACGCCTATATCCGCTATAAGTCCTTCGAGTGCCGAACGATATGTATGTTCCCGTGCTTGGCCGGTGGCATATTTTTCCGCAAGAGCGGCGACATATTTCGCAACGGATTCAGATTGATTCATTGAGCGCAATTATACCCCGAAATCGCACAGAAAGCCAGTGCCAAAATGTACCGACCAGCGGGTCAAATGGTGGAATTGACCCACAACTACTTTTGCAACCCCGCCCAAGTTTCGCAGGGCAAAATTCAGAAGGGCGAGCCGGCTCTTTTGAGGGCTGTTGAAGTCGCCGGCAGCACGGTTTTGTCAACGACCGAGAGGACATTCTCACATTCTTGAGAATGTGAGAATGTCCTTGAATGTCTTGACAAATGCCAGCGACTTCACCAGATGGATTTTCTTCGCTGGAGAAAATCCAGTCCCGAAAAAGAGTTGGCAAGCCCGCATGCCGGATTTTTAAGTCGGGTATAGCAAACCCGCCCAAATTTTGCAGAGCAAAACTTCGGCGGGCAAAACTATCAACAATTTATCCTCTTTATTGTTGACCTGCGCGCTCTTGGTTGCTACATCTGCTTAATACTAACGTTGTTGAAAACCAAAACGCGGATTCCTGTTAGAATGTATTAGGTAATAAAATAAATATTCATGCCTGACGGCAAACAAGCGACAAATCAATCTCCGATTACGCCGGTCCAGACCGGCAAGGAGCAGGAATTGGAGGCAAAATTGGGTGAAATTCAGGCTAAACACCTTGAAGAAGAGGCAATATTGAGGTCGCAGAAGTCCGGCGTGCCGTATATAGACCTGAAAACTTTCCCGGTTGATACCGGCACCGTGGCAATGATTGACGAAGAAGCGGCGCGCAGAGCCAAAGTCGCCGCCGTCGCCAGCAAAGCCGGAGTTATGAGCATCGTTGTAAACGACCCCGACAACCCGGAAGCGAAATCAATCATTAAGTCATTTGAAGACAGAGGCCTTGTCTGCAAGGTTTTTGTGGTTTCTGAAATCGGGCTCGCGAAAGCCTGGGCCAGATACAAATACGCCAAAGAAAGAAAAGCGGAGGTGAGCGGAATGGTAAAAATTGACGAGTCGGCCATTGACGCCCTCGAACAACAAATCAATAGTTTAAAAGACCTCAAAGACAGGATTGTATCCATATCAATCACGCAACTGCTTGATATGCTCATCGCCGGCGCGTTAAAAATAAACGCCTCCGACATCCATTTTGAAGCGAAAGAAACAAACATCCGTTTGCGGTACCGCCTGGACGGTATGCTTACGGACGTGGTTGATTTTTCGCCAACCGGTTATCCGAATTTGCTCAGCAGAATAAAACTTGTTTCGGGCATGAAGCTTAATATCCACGACAAGCCACAGGACGGACGCTTCACCATTAGGCGCAAGGATTTGGATATTGAAGTGCGTGTTTCGATTCTCCCCGGACCTAACGGCGAGAATATCGTGATGCGCATACTCGACCCCCGGACTATCCAGCAAAATCTGGAAGATATGGGCATGCGCCCGGACACATTGAGAACAATGAACGAAATGCTCAAAAAAACGACCGGCTCAATACTCACCACGGGGCCAACTGGTTCGGGCAAGACCACGACTTTATACGCGTTCATCAGAAAAATAAACGCTCCCGATTTGAAAATAATCACCATTGAAGACCCGGTTGAATATCACGTAAAAGGAGTTCAGCAAACCCAGGTGGACCCGGAAGCCGGCTACACATTCGCTAATGGTCTCCGTGCCATCGTCAGACAGGACCCAGATGTTATATTGGTCGGCGAAATCAGGGACAAAGAAACCGCCGATATCGCCATGCAGGCGGCGCTTACTGGCCATCTGGTTTTTTCGACGATCCACACGAACAGCGCTGCCGGCACCGTTCCTCGCCTAATCGACTTAGGCGTGAGACCCCAAACCATAGGACCAGCAGTAAACGCTATGATGGCCCAGCGGCTTTTAAGGCGCCTTTGCTCGAAATGTAAGAAAAAACAGCTTATTAAAAAAGAGGATTACGATTTATTGAAAAAATATCTGACCGATGTCCCCATGGAAATCATAAAAGAGATTGATATCCCCAAAATAAGCGAAAATATGGAGATATATTACCCGGCTGGCTGCGCCGAATGCAATGACACCGGCTATAAAGGCAGAGTGGGAGTTTACGAAATAATATTAATGGACAAGGATTTGGATAAATTAATTGCCCAGATGCCGTCAATTTCGCAGGTCGAAGAATTAGCGGTTAAAAAAGGAATGATATCTTTATTAAAAGACGGTTTCTTGAGGGTTTTGTCCGGAATAACATCCGTAGAGGAAGTATTAAGAATTATAGGCGAATAAAACCACCATAACCTGTAGGCAATAGCCGAGACGTTGGAGTCTGGGGTTAGAGTAATCCCGAGGTATACCCCAGTTAAAAACCGAGATACCCATCTGCGAAAATACTCCTTTGAGGCAGTCCCGCGAAGGAAGACCTCAATTGCCTACAGATTGCGGTGGTTTTTTAATAAATAAACCCCTATACTTCAGATACTAAGGGATTACCTTAATATTAAACCAAAGCGCCATGAATGTCAAGACTACAAAAACCAAGCCCAAAAGGGAGGTTACGAGGGAAATCTCCAGCGATGACGACAAAGTTTTGGATCTGGCGCTGCGCCCGACGAGCTTCAAGGAATACATAGGACAGGCAAAAACCAAGGAAAATCTGTCAATTCTTATAGGCGCGGCGGCAAAACGCAGGGAATCCCTCGAACACATACTGATCCACGGTCCATCGGGTCTCGGAAAGACAACTCTTGCGTATATAATAGCCAAAGAATTCGGAGCCGGCATTAGAATAACTTCCGGCACCGCCTTAGAAAAAGCCGGAGACATAGGGTCAATTCTTACCGGGCTGTCAAACGGCGATTTTTTGTTTATAGACGAGGTTCACAGGCTGAACAAAGCTGTGGAAGAAACCCTTTATCCGGCGATGGAGAATTACTGTCTGGATATTATTATCGGCAAAGGCAATTCAGCTAAAACACTCCAGGTAAAACTGCCGCGGTTTACGCTTATAGCCGCCACAACCCGCATATCCCTGCTTACCAACCCATTCAGGGCGCGTTTCGGCGCCCAGTACAAACTGGATTACTATTCACTTGAAGAAATGACGGAGATATTAAAAAGATCGGCTCGCTTACTTAGAATAGACGTAACGCCGGGAGCGTTTGTTTCACTCGCGAAATCAGCCAGAGCCACGCCGAGAATCGCCAATCGCCTGCTCAAGCGGGTCAGGGACTATGCCCAAGTCCACAATATTGATAAAATAAGCGAGGGGGTGGTTCAGAAAACACTGGGAATGCTCGACATAGACGAAACGGGACTGGACGCGACCGACAGGAAGATTCTTCTTGTCATCCAGAATAACTTCAATGGCGGACCTGTCGGATTAAAATCTGTCGCCGCCGCCATTGCCGAAGAAGAAGACACGATAGAAGATGTCTATGAGCCGTATCTGATGCAAATAGGATTCATATCCCGGACCGCGAGGGGCCGCGTAATAACCGAGCCGGGCAAGGCGCACATCGGCGCCGCCCTTACCAAAAATAAACAAGGAACTCTTGTTTGATGAAATGGACTATATATTGGGCATCTTTAATTCTATAAATCTCGGGGTTGTTTTGTTTGTGCTCATCATCGGCGTTTATTCTTTTTTGTCATTTTTTATAATTTACCACCTGATCAGATTCGGAACCGGCACTTTGCCGAAAATAACGGCTTTTGTATTTTTCGCTGGCGCGATTGTGTTGGTTATGATAGCCATTATCGCCTACGCGAAACTTGATATGAGCTCCACCATTGAGCTGTTTAAAAAAGCCATGATAAAAACGCCTTTTTACCCAAGATAAAATGAACTTGTCGGTATTTTCCAAAACCAAAAACAGTTTTGAGGGAATGCGTCCTTACGAGAACGTGCTGCTGCTTCTCCGCCGCCATTGGTTTGTCATTCTAAGCACAATTGTGGCATACGCAATTCTTTTGGTTTTACCTTTTGTGCTTTATGTTTTTGTCGCCTATTACCTATCCCTGGCTCACTTGACCGGCTTGTATTGGCTTGCCGTCACGCTCTACCTTTTGTTTTGGTGGTACGGGCTTTTTTACGCGATAACCATGTACCTGCTTGACGTCTGGATAGTCACCGATCATCGCGTCATTGACAGCGAGCAAATTAAATTTTTTGACAGGACGGTAGCCGAGCTTAATCTGTCTAAAATACAGGATATATCCCTAAAGGTGGAAGGGCTGATTCCCACATTCCTGAAATTCGGCGATCTGGAAATCCAGACTGCCGGCGCCGAAGAAAAGTTTTTCTTCAGGCAAATCCCCAATCCCGGCGAAGTTAAGGATGTAATCTTTCACGCGTCAAACGAATACATGAGACTGCACATAGGCAATATAGAAGTCCACGACAAGTCAACCACCCTGTGATATTTTAAATATACGAACATGGCGTCTAAAAAAAGTTTAATAATTTTGATTTCGTTTGTTGCCGCGACGGCCGCGATTTGGTCGCTCGATATAAAAAACAAAACATCTCCGGATACAAAATCCGCTTCTTATCTGGCGCAGTTTCTCGAATATTCAGGAGATACCCAGTCAAAATCGGAGATAAGCCAAATTGCCGACACAACGTCGCCGGATGCGAATCAGAAAAAAATTACGGGGACTGATATTATATCTCCAAATTCGGCGTTTGATTCCGCCCCGACCGTTATGGAAGCATCGGAGCGTGAATTTGTGAAATATTCACCAGTCACCACGCCAACGGCAACATTCAGCCCGGTGCCGACTCAAACCAAAGAACCTACACAAACAAAAACGCCAACTCCCGAACCGCCAACTAATTCTCCCGCGCCCGAACAAGCCGCAACGCCCATTCAATCCATCACCATCACGGCTTATTCCGCTTCCATAAAACAAAAAGGGTCGGCGAATATTTCCATAAAAACCGAACTTAATTTAAATTGTTCGATAAAAGTCACGCTTCCCAGCGGCTCCGTCTCAACGGCTAAAGGACTGGAAGACCAGCGGACGTCAGCCGATGGCACCGCCGGCTGGACATGGAAAATCAACTGGAACACAAAAACCGGCACCGCCCATATTGACATCACTTGTAAAGACGACATTATGTCTTTATCACAATCAACAAGCACGACGTTCGAAATATTACCGTCAGATTAAATGTCTGATAATAAATATGTCCGGACACAGCAAATGGAGCCAGATTAAGCACAAAAAGGGCGTCAGCGACCAAAAAAGGGGGCAATTATTCAGTAAAATATCCAGACTAATCACTGTCGCCGCCAAAGACGGAGACGATCCGTCGGCTAACGCGCGCCTTCAGGACGCGATTGAACAAGCCCGAGTGGCAAATGTCCCGAAGGAAAATATAGAAAGAGCCATAAAAAGAGCCCGGGAAAAAGAAAGCGCCGCCCTGAATGAAATGATTATCCAGGCGACCGGCCCCCAATCCATCGCTTTAATAATAAAAGCCATTACCGACAATAAAAACCGGACTATAAACGAGATTAAGGGCACTCTTTCGGAAAATGGATTCAAAGTGGCGAATGAAGGTTCGTTGGATTGGCTTTTTGAAAAAAAAGCCGTTATCGCCGTGAGCGGCCAATTTAACGAGGATTTGGAACTGGGCGCTATCGAAAACGGCGCCGATGATATTAAAAAAGAAGATGAGTTGATTATTATAACCGGAAAATCCGGCTTATTGCATCAATTGCAAAACTTTCTCAAATCCAAGGGGGTCCATATAGAATCCGCTGAAATTGGTTACGTGCCTAAAGATAAAATTACCGTTTCCGACGATAAAGTGGCGGCTGCTCTGGATAAAGTATACGAATCGCTGGATAACCATAACGATGTGGACAGTGTTTATACAAATACGTCCAACTGATAAATTTTTATGAAAGTGCTTGGCATTGATCCGGGAACATCCCTACTGGGTTACGGCATCATCGAAGTCAAACAAGGAACTTATAGAGCTCTGGAGTTTGGTGTTTTCCGCACGCCGCCGAAAATAAAAAACACCGACCGGTCGTTACTGATATATAATTTCTTCATCAACTTGGTGAGAAAACATCAGCCGGACAGAATCGCGCTGGAAAAATTGTATTTCGCAAAAAACATCACAACCGCCATGGGAGTCAGTGAAATAAGAGGCGTCTTGGTGTTGATATCGGCGATGCAAAAAACCGACCTGCACGAATACACGCCCCTTCAGGTGAAACAGGCGGTTTCCAGTTACGGCCGAGCCGGCAAGCCTCAAGTCCAAGCCATGGTCAAACTGATACTCGGTCTTGATAAAATCCCGAAGCCCGACGACGCCGCCGACGCGTTGGCTATTGCAATCTGTTGCGCGAATAATATAGTATAAGCGTATTAAACTCGTCTTTTTTACCGCTAGCCCGGCAGTTTTGCGAAAACACCGGCTATAGGCATAAAAGATAAGCATAATGAAATACGAAAAAGAGCTTCTGTTAAAAAAGAAAGAAGAAGGCGAGGAGGAAGATGAGGGAGCGACAGATACAGTAGAAAAAACAGAAGACGAAGAAATTGACGAAGAGGAGGAGACTAAAGAAGGCGGAGAGAATATATAATATAAGAGATTCCAAACTAAAACCCCGCTCCGGCGGGGTCTTAGTTTTTTACGATATCCTTATATATCTTCTCACTCCCACTTTCATTACATCACCCGGGTTAATTTCTCTGTCCCATTTTTTTTCAACCGAACCATTGATAGCTACCGCACCCTGACCAATTAATCTTTTGGCTTCAGATTTGGATTTAGCTAGCCCCGAGTCAACCATTACATCCACCAAATCAGTATTGCCTTTTAATTTATACTCCCCAATATCCTCCGGCAATTTTTTCTGGCTGAATACCCTTTCAAATTCTTCGCGGGCTTTCTTGGCTTCTTTTTCGCCGTGATACATCCTCACAAGTTCGGCGGCAAGCTCCAGTTTATAATCTTTTGGGTTTTCCCCCTCGTTCATCCCCTTTTTAATTTCTTGGATGTGTTCCATCGGCACTTCGGTAGCGCATTCAAATATGGCCAGAATCATCTCGTCCGGGAAAGACATCACTTTGCCAAACATCTCGTTCGGCAGATCATTGAATGACACGAGATTACCCTCGGTTTTACTCATCTTCTTGCCGCTGACAGGGTCCTCTAGTAGTTTTGTCGCGAAAACCAGTTTTTCTCTTTTTTTGTGATTTTTTAAAAAATCTCTCCCGACTAACATATTAAAAGTCTGGTCTTTCCCACCCACTTCTCCATCAACATCAAGCGCAACCGAATCATATCCCTGCATAATTGGGTATAAAAACTCATGAACCCCGATGGGCTTCTTGTTTTTCATTCTCTTTTGAAACATATCTCTGGCAAGCATTTGCTGTACGGTTTCCTCCGAAGCCAGTCTAATGAAGTTATCTAGGTCCATTTTTTCATACCATTCGGCGTTGTGTCTTTTTTCTACCTTATCAGTATCAAGTATTTTAGATATCTGGTCCCAATATGTAGCCATATTTTTCCTAACCTGCTCCGCCGTCAGCTGTTTTCTCGCCGCGTCTTTGTCCGTAGGATCGCCTATACGCGCCGTAAAGTCCCCCATTAGAACGATGGGAATATGCCCCGCTTCATACAGCCTTTTTAAAAACAAAAGTACCACTGAATGTCCGATGTGTATTTCTTTTCCGGTTGGGTCTATACCTAGATACACGCGGATTTTTTTTCCTGAAAGAAGAATTTTTTTGGCCTCTTCTTTCGACGGATAAACCCGCTCTATACCGCGGCTAAGCAGCTCGTCTATCTTTTTTTCTTCCTCGTCTGTAAAAGCCATATTAACTAACATATTACCACTTAAAAAAAATAATATCTACCCTTGAAATCCCGCCATTATTATGCCAAAATCTCAACAGTTAATGATAAATATACGAAAAAAACTAAAAAAGTGGAGTCGTTTTTTTATAGCCGCAGGCGTCGTTTTTGTCTTGGGCGTGACTGTTATGGTCATTATGTTTCTTTACTATATCAGCCAGATACCCGATCCCACGACGTTGTCGGCGAGGCGCATCAGCGAGTCGACTAAAATATACGATAACACCGGAGTGACGCTTTTATACGACGTTCATGGAGAGGAAAAAAGGACAATAGTGCCATGGAGTGATATATCCGAAAACGTAAAAAAGGCGACTCTTACGTCGGAGGACAGCGATTTTTATAACCATAATGGTATTGATTTTAGGGGCATACTAAGGGCGTTTTATCGGGATATAACAAGTTTGAGTGTTTCCCAGGGCGGCTCGACAATAACCCAGCAGTTGGTAAAAACTTCCTTACTCGGCACGGAAAGGACTTTTTCTAGAAAAATCAAGGAGGCAATTCTTTCAATTCAAGTGGAGAAGAATTATTCGAAAGATTATATTTTTTGGATGTATCTAAACCAGATTCCCTACGGTTCGAATGCCTACGGCATCGAAGCCGCCAGCCAGACGTTTTTCGCCAAACATGCTTTGGATATCACCCTCGCCGAGTCGGCATTATTGACCGCTCTCATCAAGGCGCCAAGCTATTATTCCCCTTACGGTAACCATGTTACCGAGTTAATGAGCCGAAAGGATTATATTTTAAACAGAATGTCCGCGCTGAATACGATTACAAAACAGGAACTGGACGCGGCCCTAGCCGAAAAACTTGATATAAAGCCCCCACACGACAGCATATTAGCCCCTCATTTCATTATGATGGTCAAAGATTTACTGGTTAAAAAATACGGCGAGGATATGGTTGAAAACGGCGGGCTGAAAGTCATAACCACACTGGATACCGAACTCCAAAGTACTGCCGAAGAGTTGGTTACCAAATACGGCGATATTAACGAAAAAAAATATAAATCCACCAATGCCGGCTTGGTTGCCGTTGACCCCCGTAATGGTTATGTGAAGGCACTGGTCGGCTCCCGCGACTACTTTAATATAGAAAAAGAGGGGAATTTTAATGTGGTTACTGCTCTCAGACAGCCGGGATCTTCCTTTAAGCCATTTGCCTACGCGACCGCTTTTAATAAGGGCTATACCGATTCGACAATATTATTCGATTTTAAAACCGAATTTAACCCAAACTGCGACGCTTCCGGGAATCAGGAATATTACAAGTCGGAAAAATGCTACCATCCGCAGGATTATGATGGCAGATTCCGGGGCCCGGTTACAATGCGCCAGGCGATGGCACAATCTCTTAATGTGCCATCGGTTATGACTCTCTATTTGGCCGGTATTGACGACACAATACGCACCGCCCAACGCATGGGTATCACTACCCTGACCGACCGCTCGCGGTACGGCTTGTCTTTGGTGCTCGGCGGCGCAGAAGTTCATTTGTTGGATATGGCTTCAGCTTACGGCGTTTTCGCCAACGACGGCGTTTATAATCCCGCCGTTCTGATTGAAAAAGTCACAAGCAGTGACGGCGTGGTTCTTGAAGAATACAGTAAAAACGATCGGGAGGTAATCAGCACGGAAGTGTCTCGGCTGGTTACGGACGTGCTATCGGATAATAATGCCCGCGGGCCGGTTTTCGGTTACAACAGTTCCCTCTACTTCCCAGACCGCCAGGTTGCCGCCAAAACGGGCACCACGCAGGATAATCGTGACGGCTGGGTCATTGGGTATACCCCGGTACTTTCAGTCGGCGTGTGGACGGGCAACAATAATAATGAACCTATGACAAAACAAGGTGCCGGCTTGTCGGCTGCCGGACCAATGTGGCATGAGTTTATGGTTCGGGCTTTAAAAAACACTCCCTCGGGCGAGTTTATTAAACCACAATTGCCTCAGACTGAAAAAATAATGCTTAATGGCTCTTATTATGGTTCGGAAGGCATATATAATATCCTCTATTACGTGGATAAAGATAACCCATCGGGCTCGCAGCCGAATAGCCCCGCGAGCGACCCGCAATATAAAAACTGGGAATACCCAGTTCAAAAATGGATTTTGGAAACCGGCCAAACAATTTCCACGCCGACTCCCGCGCCCCCAGAAACGATCAGCCCGACTTTCCCGCCATCCCCCACCCCTACTTTTTAATACACAACAATCCCGTCGAGGACAAAACCGTCTTTCTTTAGACTGCAAAGAATAACATCCTTTCTGGAGTATATATAGTTAGATAGTGATTTATTCCTTGTCCTAACTACAAGCTTGTTCGATTTTGTGCCGATAAAATCTATGGCGGCGATATAAGCTTTTTCATTAGCTTCATCTTCATAATCCAGCGATAACACCTTCAAAACGGATTGAAGTATTTTTTTATCATCAGCTTGTTTTTCATATACAAGCCTTTTTGTCTTAATTAAAATATCTTGGATTCCCTTCATTTTTAACTGTTATTTCTTAAAGGCATAATAACATAAACATAATCGTTCATCTTTTCACCTTGAATTAATATCGGACTGCCCTCCCCTGTAAACTTAATAATAACATTTTCAGTGGGGATTGTCTTCATGCCGTCAAGTAAATAATGGTAATTGACCGAGAATTTAAATGGTTCGTTTCTGGTTAAACACTGCGTATTGGCCACAATTTCCCCTTTTTCACTGCTACTTGCTTTTATCTCAAGATTATTTTTCAGAACCCGGATCGTCATATCGTAAATATTCGAGGAAAATACACTCGACATTCTGACGCTTTTTTCAAAATCATCCTTACTGACAACGACTGAGCCGATAAATTTTTCAGGAATAATTTTTTTATATTCCGGGTAATGGCCATCTATCAAGCGAGTGACGAATTGGAGATTATCATTATAAACAAATAATTGATTACTGCTCGTCGCTAAATTAACATCTTCATCGATAAGATCCATAATTTTTATTAGCTCCAGTGCGGTTGTCCTTGGAACAATGAGTGATTTTTTCACCGCCGATTTAACCATTACTGTCTTTTCGGCAAGGCGGAAACTGTCGGTTGCCGCGAATTCCGCGTTAATTGGCGTGATATTAATAAATATTCCGCTCAATTCCGGCCTGGTTTCAGATAAAGACGCCGAATCTATAACACTTACTAGCGCCTGTTTGAGGTCTCTATTGTTTATCACCATAGAACTACTTTTGTTTATGGTTGGTATTATTGGGAATTCATTGGTTGGGAGCCCAAGTATATTTGTTTTAAAATTATTTGAATTTATCTGAAGAGTGTTTTTATTATTGACGCTTATTCCGATTTTTTCCCCATTAATATTATTCACAAATTCCGATAAAACCCTTGCCGGCACCGCTATCTCGCCTTGTTTATCCACCCTAGCGCCGATATTGTAAGAAATTCCCATTTCAAGATTGGTGGCCGACATTAAAAGACTGCTATTTTGGGTTTTCATTAAAACAGTGCCAAGTATCGGCAGTGATGCGTTTCTGGATATAACCCTTTCAATAATTCTCAGGCCGTTCTGAAACTTCTTTAAATTAATTTCTATATTCATATTTAAATCAGTAATAATAATAAGTGGTTTATTATACTGATAAGTTTAAATTATTAAATAATATCAATGTAATTTTATTAAATAACGTGTTTATAAATTATTTATAAATATCTTAATTTCTGATGCTAATTTATGGGGATTTTTATATTGGCTTCTAATACCTATTAATTTATTATTTATATCAATCATTAATTAATAACAAACCAACAGTTTTATCCACAACCTATTATATATTACAGAACTCAATTAGTGTCAAGTGATTGATATATACGTTCTTTGATAAGCGTCAACTCCTGTTTTATGGTCTCGCTGTTTTCTTCCCCCTCTCTTATTTTAGTGCAGGCGTGGATAACCGTGGAATGGTCGCGTCCGCCCAGTTTTAAGCCGATTTCCGGGAAGGAAAATTTAACTTCTTCGCGCAGTAAATACATGGCGATTTGGCGGGGATGGACCACTTCTTTCCTGCGACTTCTTTTGGTTAGGTCGGTCAGGTGGATTTTATAAAAATCAGCGACTGACTTCATGACCAATTGCGGCGTCGGCTTGCGGTAGGGCGTGCTAAGATAAGCCGTGAGTAGCTGCTTTATTTCCTTTATTGTCGGCATTTTATTGTAAATCTGATTGAAGGCGGCAATTCTATTTAGGACCCCCTCTAATTCCCTGATATTTTTCTGGATATTGGTCGCGATATACGACAAGGATTCTTCATCTAGTACGACCCCCTTTTCCTTTCCTTTAAGTTTTAAAATAGCCAAACGGGTTTCATAATCCGGCAATTGAATGTCGGCTATCATGCCGCCCTCGAAACGGGACCGCAAGCGCTCTTCAAGCGCCGGTATTGTGCTTGGCGGCCGGTCGGAAGAAAGTATTATTTGTTTATTTTTACTATAAAGCTCATTAAATGTTCCAAAGAATATATCCTGGGTGCGTTCTTTACCGGCGATAAATTGAATATCATCAATAATTAACAGATCTAGCCCGCCATAACGCTGTTTTAATTCTTCAACAGTTCTGTTTTTTATTGATTCGACTATTTGGGTGGTTAATTTTTCGGCGGGAATATAAAGGATTCTCTTCGTCGGGTCGTTTGAATGAATTAAATTACCGGTGGCTTGCAGAATATGAGTCTTACCGAGACCAACACCGCCGTAGATGAATAGCGGGTTGTAAATTTTACCAAGATTTTTAGTTACCGCCACACAGGCGGCGTGGGCGAGTTCATTATTAACTCCGACGACAAACGATTCAAAGGTATACCTGTGGTTTAAATTAGTTATTTTGTCTATTTCACTGTCTGAAGGGCATTCTTCTTGTATCCTATCTCGGAGTATCTGCGACATTTCTATTCTTTGGGGGGCGACGGCTAACCGCGCGTTGCCTATGGAATACTTTACTTCCCTGATACTCTGGTCGTGTTTTCTGATAATGTTTAAAATCTGCTTGTTATATTTGTTTTCAAGCCACTCTTTTATAAATCCATTGGGGACTCCGACTACGGCGATGCCATTATTATTTGCCACGAGCAAGGTTTCTTTAAACCACGTTGTAAAACTAGCTCTTGAAAGAGATAATTCCATTTCTGATAACACCGCCTTCCAGAGTTCTTCACTATTCATAATTAGCAAGTATACAAATATTCTACCACTTTAAACAAATCAACAAGCGTTGACAATATGTGTATAACAAGTGAACTAAATTTCCTTTTGACGTCAACTGTATGTTTTGATAGATTATACTAATGAAGATAACAACCTACAATCCATCCAAAAGAAAAAGGAAGAGGACCCATGGTTTTCTTTCAAGAATGAAGTCAAAAAGCGGTAGAACTGTTTTGGCTCGAAGAAGGAGCAAGAAAAGAAGGCGTTTAGTTGTTTAATTGAAGCTAAAAGTAAGGTTCTTTGTCTGTGCGCCGATTGTAATGTTGGTCGTGATAATATATGGTTTTATTAACCACAAAATTATTTTCGTTTTATAAAAAATATTTATTCTGGCCTGTTCATGCGCTTTTGCCTGTCAGCGGCGGGTGTCGATTTTATCCGACCTGTTCGGAGTATGCCAGGGAAGCCGTAAAAAATCACGGGCTGGCGGTTGGTGTTATTAAATCCACCTGGAGAATTTTACGCTGTAATCCTTTTAATAAAGGCGGCGTTGATTTTTGCAAATAACATATGATACAAATCTTCAATTTAATTATATACAAGCCCATATTCAATGCGCTTATAGCCATTTATAATTTCATACCCGGGCACGATCTTGGTTTGGCTATAATACTTCTGACAATAATCATCAGACTTATTTTTCTTCCGCTGACCATCCGCACGGTGGCATCCCAGCAGTTAATGGCTAAGATCCAGCCCAAATTAAAAGAGCTCAAAGAGAGGTATAAAGACAATAAGCAGGCGCTTGGCGAGGCGACAATGGCTCTTTATAAAGAACATAAAATAAATCCCTTGAGCGGCTGCCTGCCTTTATTGATACAATTCCCGGTGCTCATCGCCCTTTACAGGGTATTTCTCGCGGTTTTTAAGCCTCAAGACCTACCCTCTATGCTTTATTCTTTCATCAGTAATCCGGGTGTGATAACTCCTATCGCCTTCGGATTTTTTGATTTATCCAAAAGAAGCATTGTTCTGGCTATTGTCGCCGGCGTGATGCAATTTATCCAGGCAAGGTCGTCGTTTTCTCTGCAAAAAAGTTCCGGTTCAATGGATAAAGATTCGTTTGCCTCCAAAATGAACAAGCAGATGATGTATTTCTTCCCGTTTACCATTATTTTAATCGCCTGGGGATTGCCGGCGGGCATAACCATATACTGGATTGTAACGACTCTTTATTCGTATGTTGAACAAAAATTGGTTTACAAATATCGCGTGAGTAAAGAGGCAATCAATTAATTAAAAGAACATGTAATTAAAAGAACATGGATAATGCGGAAAAACGCGAAAAAATAATATCGGTTGCCAGGGAGATAATAAAATTTATCGGCGTTGACGCCGAAATTAACTGGCTTGAAGAAGGTTATGTCGCGAAAACGCCGATAATTTCAATTGAGTCTTTAAGTGGGTCCGGCGTGTTGATAGGAAAAAAGGGGCAGAATTTGGAGGCATTGGAGCACCTTATCAAGCTCGCGGCGGCTAAGTCGCTGGAAAACGAGATTTTTCCTTTTATAGTCGATGTGAATAAATACAGGAAGTCACAAATCAGCCATATAGCGAGCACAGCCAGAGAAGTTGCCGTCAGGGTGGCGAGAAATAATAGGGCTGAATTTCTTTCACCCATGTCGGCTTACGAGCGGAGAATCGTGCATACTGAACTATCCTCATTTAAAGGAGTGGGCACGGAGAGCGTCGGCAAAGATCCCAATCGGCGCGTGATAATCAAGCCCCAGACTAACATCATCTAATAATGCTTCCCGTTTCTTACAATGTGGCTATAATTGCGTTCGCGCGCGTTGTTTTGGGCGGTATTAGCCTTGTGATAATCGGTCTTATGACCAGGGCGCTGGGGGCTTCCGGTTTTGGCGAATACAGCACTGTGTTCGCTTATTTGGCGATGTTCATAACCATCGCCGACATGGGTTTGTATTCGCTCTTGGTCAGGGAAGTTTCGCGTCCCAACGCCGATGAAAAAACAATAACGGGGTCACTGGTGACATTAAGGATAATTCTTGCTGTCGGCATAGCCGTCGTCGCCTGCGCTGCCGCCTATTTTTTCCCCTATCCCCGCGCCGTAAAACTGGCTATCAGCGTGGCGGCGCTTTACGCGGTTTTTTCTTCAATTACGCAAATTCTGACCGGGGTATTCCAGAAATATTTAAAAACCTACTTCATATCCATCGCGGATGTGGCGGCGAGGCTGATACAATTGGGTTTTGTTTTTCTACTGGTGAGAACCGGAAACGCGACGCTTATGCCGTTTATCTGGGTCATGGTGGTTTCGGAGGCGATTCATATGCTGATAGTTTTCATGTTTTCCCGGAAAATTATCAGATTCAATTTTAATTTTAATTTTGACGTTTTCATCAAGTGGGTTCGGGTGTCGTTTCCCATCGCTGTATCGCTGGTATTTGTTTATATTTATTTCAAAATGGACACGGTTATTCTGTCCCTGATGAAACCTGCCGGCGACGTGGGAATATATTCGGTGGCGTATAAAATCCTCGAGCTGGTTATTTTCCTGCCGGCGGTTTATATGAATCTGGTTATGCCCGTGCTTTCGCGCCATGCCGCCGACAAGCCGGAGTTTATGGCGAATTTCAGCAAAGCATTCCGTGTGCTGGCTATCATATCCATGCCCGCCGCCGCTTACTTTTATGTTTTGGCAAACCCGATTATAGCCATTATCGGCGGTCCGGGTTTCTCCGCGTCCGTGGGCGTCTTGCGGATTCTTACGCTTGCCATTTTTTTGATATTTTTCGGTAACTTGGGCGGCAATTCCCTCATCGCTCTTAATTTACAGAAAAAAGCCATGTGGATTTACGCCGCCGGCGCGGTTATCAATCTGGCGGCGAATATTATTTTTATACCGAGATTTAGCTACGTTGCCGCCGCCTGGACCACGGTCGCCACGGAACTTTTCGTCACGGTGGCCATGTTCGCTCTTCTTAAGAGCAGCGCCGATATTCGCGCTTCCGCCGGAAATTTTATCAGGCCCTTAATCGCCACCTGCCTGATGATTTTGATTGTTTATCCGCTAAGAAATAATTTTATCCTGGGAACATTGGCGGCGGTTTCATATCTTCCGATTATGTATTTCATCGGCGGCTTAACAAAAAAGGACCTGAGCGAGGTCTTTTCCGCGAAAATCAAAAATGGGGCGGTTTAGGGGCGGATGTTAATTTTATAGAGTTTGCCGTCATTTATGTTCCTGAAAATCAGAGCGTCTTCAAGAATCGTCAGTATAATTTCATCGGCATCAATATTGTTGGCGTTATAGGTCAAATCGGATGTCGAGTCCAGTGTTTTGCTGGAACCGCTTTCCGTGTCAATCATTATGAACTTACCCGACCACGAGCCGCTGAACTCGCTCGGTATAGAACAATAGATAGTTTTATCATCTATACTCCAGGCGCACCTATTAACGTCAATCGGCGCGCTTATCCCCCGGGTTTTGCCGGAAGCAAGATTCGCCATAACTAAATGCGTCACCCCGTTCTCTATCGCCGGATAAATATATTTATCCCCCTTTTGCGACCACAATATTGACAATCCCTCGAGGGAATCAAGCTGGAGGGAAAGTTTTTTGGTATTTATATCTAAAAGATACAAGCTGTGCATATCGTTGCTTTTAGGTACCTTGAGAATCAGCGAAAGCGTATTTTCGTCCGCCCACACCAGCCGCCACTGGTCGGAGCGGGTGTTTATTATGTTGCTGTAATTTTTGAGCAGCGGGTCAGCGACGGCAATATCGCCCGCCGACTCTTTGTCGTTGAAAAAAATATAAGCGATTTCATCGCCGCCGGGAGAAAAAACCGGGTTGATAATCTGGGAATCGTATTTTTTTGATTTTCCGGTCGTCGTATCAATATACTCCGAATAATTGGTGTAATGGACAATAAGTCCGCCGTCCTTCTTTGACCAGGAAACCGATTGCGCGCCGACGGGGATTTTGGCTATGACCCGCGAGCCGCCGGCGTAATTATCTATGGAAAGAATACGAACCTCGCCCTTTTTGGGCACCAAATAAAGAATATTCTTCCCGTCCGATGAAATTACCGGGCTTAGCGCCTCATCATTAGCGAGCCTGATAAAATCAGGATTGCCGGGGTTCTTCTCTATGACCTCATTAAAGCGGGAAATCAGCGAGTCGCCGATTTGGGCTTTGCTCGAGCCGCCGATGGATATCTGGCTTCTGTTATTCAACAGCCATTGTCCGGCGTAAAAAACCGCCGCGCCCGCAACCATAAAGCACAGAAACAGTAATATATTTTTAAATGTTTTTGATTTCTCCATTTTATTTAAATTGTCATGCCCTATCCCTCGTCCGATTCCATCACGGCTTGTTCAGCCATTGAACGGATATTCATTTCCTCGGTTTTTCTTTCGCCATATTCCTTTACCAGCGGCCGGTATTTTTTATAAGCCGTCTTTTCTTTTTTATACATATCATAAACTTTCTTGATTTGAGTTGGCCACAAACCAACATACGGTATAGATTCTATTATAAACGTTTTGACGAGGTACTTATACACCGCTTCCTTCAGCGCGTTGGTGATTTTTTGCTTTACCGAATCCGATAAGGGCGTGACCGGGACGCTACTTCCAGTATATTCTTGGTACTTTTCTTTGTAAAGTTCGGATTTCTGATGCGATTTTACGATGCCCGTTCTGATGGTTTCGGCGTTTTCGGACTGCTCATCCATCCTTTTGTTGGTAAAATAAGACACAGTCCCGATGATAGGTGTTGCTATGAAATTAATAATCGGCGGAATCCAGCATAAAATTATGGTTGCGTCCAAAAACCAGTCGCTGCCGTCATCCAATATCGCCAGCGTGAACAGAAAACCGTACTTTGTTTTATTGGGCGGGGTTATTTTACCGAGCGCTTTGGCGACTTTCTCGTCTTCTTTCAATGACCTTGGAGTGTCTTCAAATATTGACTCAAGGGTGTTTTGTTTTTCCAGATTCCTTTGCTCGTATAATTCATATTGCCGTCGGATATCTGACGGCAGTTCTTCTTCGGGCGCGATGTCGGGTTCGGCTTGTTCTTGTTCGCCGCGCGCGGGCGAAACCGGCTTTTTCTCCTTTTTGATTCCGTATTCATCTTCGGGCTCATCGGGACCGTATTGTTTTTTAAAGGATTCCGTATAGTCGGTTTTTCTGGGTTTATTGCCGCCCTCCGCGCTTCCTTGGAATCTACTCTCTTCAGGACTAAGCGCAAAACCTGTTTCTTTGAATTGCTCCCTCCAAAGCTGAGCCTGCTCCGCCTCAAGGGGTTTTAGTTGTTGTTGATAATTTTCTCTTTGAAGCCACAGATCTTGTGCCTGCTGCCGAAGTGTATTTTTTTCCTCGGGTGTTAAATTTTTGTCTTCCTTTATTTTTTCAATAATTGAATTTCGTTCCTTATCAATAGAGGAGACTTTTTCTCTTATCGGCTTTTTTTGCTCTTCAACCCCCTTTCTCTCGACTTCAAACTTCTTTTCTATATCACGATTACTGCCCCCGGGGTCTCTGGCGGTTTTCTGCGGCGAATTTACCGCGGTGTCTGTTGTAGAATTATTAGTAGACACAGAGGAGAATACAGAGAAATCATATTACAAACTATTGAGCTCCGGCCAAATCTTTCTTGGCTTGCTCAATTTCGAGCAATTGTCTGGGGTCGGAAGTAATAACCTGGTCCTCGGCGTAAGACGCCAACACCCTGATAGCCACGTGGCCTGTGCCGACGAAAAACAGCCCGTGGCCGACTTTCGCTTCCAAAAGGAAGAATTTTTCAGAATCGGTCAAGTTGAAAACCTGCTGGATTAAATCAATTGACGCCGGCGACTGCCTAAGCAGTATCTGCATGGACGAGTTCGTGATAATCGGTTTGCCGTAGGTCGAGCTTAACATATCCGGAACGTCCTGGGATATTGTCGTCAGCCCCAGATAATATTTTCTGGCGCGCTTGGCGATTCCGAACAAAAAAGCGGCGCCGGCTTCGTGCCTCATCAGCGTCCACGCCTCGTCCACCACCAGTATCCGTTTTTTGAGCGATGTCCGCACCTGCGTCCAGATAAAATTAAGCACCAGATACATGGCAATTGGTCTTAGCTCTTCTTCCATATCCCTTACGCTGAAAACGATAAACTGGTTGTCCAGAAGGACGTTGGTCGGATTATTCAAGAATCCGGCGAAAGTCCCCGATGTGTATTTTCTGACGCGCACCACCAGAGATTCGGTGCCGGTCATGCCCTCAAGCACGCTCTGGAAGTCCTGCATCATAGGCGGCGCCATATTCGTCGTGTCCTTGGTGTTGTAAGTTATATCTCTTATGGCGTAAGTTTGCGTCAGCGCTTCGTCAATAATGGCTTCCTCCTGCGGCGTGAGGTCACCCAGCATCAAGCGTATCAAGCCGGTGAGCACCGTGATATGGGAGCGCAAAACGTCCGCGAAGCTTTCGTCGGGGCGCGGACTCGGCAAATCAAACGGGTTGATGTGGTTTGAGGAAGCTATTGAGATTTTTACGCTTGTGCCGCCGACCGTATCGCAGAGATATTTAAATTCGTTTTCCGGGTCGATTATAAACTCGTCCACGCCGAACATCAAACTTCGCAGAAGTTCCAGCTTAATCGTGTAACTTTTGCCGGCGCCCGATTTGGCGAAAACCACCGAATTGGCGTTTTCCAAACTGAAACGGTCAAATATTATCAGAGAATTGTTGTGGAGGTTGATGCCGTACATAATGCCCTTATCCCTCGTCAGATTGTATGAAACAAACGGAAACATTGAGGAAATCGGCTCCGTGTCCAGGGAGGTAAGCACTCCAAGCTCATCCTTATTAAACGGCAAGGTAGAATTGAAGCCCTCCTTCATTCTGAAAGTCGCCGGCTTGATGTAAATCATCTGGGATTCCGTCATCCCCTTGAGCTGTTTTTCTATCTCATTCAATTCCTGCTGTGTTTTGGCGTAAACAGTGATATAAACGCCGATCTGGAAAAACCGGTCCGTGCCCTGCTGGAGCTTGTCGCGGAGCATTTCTATGTCCCCGATGGCAGTTTCAATGATCGGATCGCGAACTTTGCCTTTAGCTTGGTCTTCCATTGCCTGCGCCTGAAGTTTCGCCAGCTTATCCCTTAATTTTTTCAGAATCTGGCCGGTATCCTGCGGATGAATATAAATGGAAGCATCAAAAGAAATGTCTATATTGATTATCGGGGAAAACCAGCCGGTGGTCAGGAAGCGCGGGTAGGTGGCGATGAAAAACGTGCGCGCGAATGTATCGCCCATCTGGATATAATTCGCCGTGATGGTAATCGAAGGCGGCGCGATTAATTCGTCAACGCTCTTGTTTTCTCCGGCAAGCGAATCTATGGGCACTGTTGATATTTGCGGCGATAATTGCTGGTCTTCGTTCATATTAGTTATAATTTACCCCCCGGGTTATAGTAGCCGTATAAAACTTTTTTTAATTCCTCTTCTTCAAGTACGATGGTAGTGATGCCCATTCCGCCAAGCCCGCCGCAGATGACGCCGATTCTCTGATCCAGCTGGATTTTAAGCGATTCAAATTCCTGGTCGGTCATTGACGCCGCCGCGCCGCCGGAAGATTTAAACATGCCCGTGAACTCGCTAAGCAGTCCCTTGGTTCTCTGCTGGGCGCTGGCTGTTTCCAGCCTGTAAAACGGGACTGAAATGTAAAAATGTTTCTCCATGATATTGGACAGTTCCGATAATCCCTTAATAAACCTCGCGTATTCGGCAACCTGTATTTTTAAGAGCTCATTGGTGATGCCGGTTCCCGCCTCTTCTATGGATTTCAGATACGGCTCCAAATCCATCTTCCGCGAATTAATGAGAATCTGGGTCGTGAAATCAACGGAATTGATAAAGTTCTGGAACGCCTGGACCAGTGCCACCTTTTCATCGGAAGATTTCAAGTCAAAATTGACGGAGCCGACGTCAATAACCGAACGCAAAGAACCGTCTTTCATTATCGCCACCGATTCCCTAATTTCGGCGATCAGAACGAAATCTTTAGTGGTTTTTGCCGTTGGTTTTTTTGAATCAAACATATTTGTTTACTGGTATTTTTCAATTATAACATCACCCTCTTTGGTTTTGGTAGCTTCCTGCTGTTCCTGCGCCGCCACCGCTTCTTTCCTGCCTTCCTCGCTCGGGATTATCTGGCCCATCTGCTGGCTGGCCGACTCGTTGGTGTAGGAATATTTTTTGCCGCTCAATAAAAACGACAAAGTTATACCGATGTATTTGGGGAGCGGGATGCCTTCAGGTTTAGCAAAAGCCAGCGCCGCGAAAATTATGGCTATCGGAAGGGAGGCGATAATAAAAAAGACCCCGCTCAGCGCGAAATGGAGAAAAAAAATAATAACGGCGCCGATAGCGACGAAAATAAACTGGCGCAAAGTGAAAGGGCCGACTATTTTCGGTTCCATTTCTATAAATTGTGGCACTTGGTAGCGCATTATTTTTGGGTGTCGCTTAAATCAATAACGTCCGAGTAATTTCTGAACTGGGGCGGCTGGGCTGGCGGAGGCGGTGGGGGTGTTTTGGTTGGTTCGGTGGAAACGGCTGATGGGGCGGACTGGACTGGTTTTTGGACTGACGCCGGCGGTTGCGTTATCACAGCCGGTCTATACGGCGCGGGACCCCTTCTGGCAATCTGCGACTGCACTTTTTTAATGTCTTCCAGCGCCGGCGTCAGCACTTCGGCGATAAGATTATTCACCAATTCCCGGGCGAGATTATCATCTGTGCCGAGCTTAGTTTTGACCATATTCACCATATTTCCGATGTATTCGTCGCCGATAAGAATATCGCGGATGATAATGGCAAATTTTACGCCTTGCTCACTGCTTATTTTATTACTCGCTATAAGCCCACATATAAACTCCGCGACAGGCATATCTATAATTAAATCTTTGATTGTTACTGGTATTTTTGCCAACTTGGACTCAAAAAATTCCATAGCAATCTGGTCCATCTTTCCGGCAAAATATGGAGTGAAGGTAAAATATTGTTCTGTGCTTATTCCCATGACTATTATTTATTAATCACATGGTCGTTAGTACTTTGATCGTATTGCGCTGGTAGTTTGGGAAAGGAATCTACCCAATATCCTGGGGCTAACGCTTGTTTTAACCATAGCTACCATAGCTGGATCATTGTGGAAGTCAAAACTCAACTCTCTCAATCCCTGAGCGTCAATACTCTTTATCTTTTCATCCAACAGTCTATTGATTTCGGCGTCTTTGGCCGTTGGTGTGTTCGCAACAGTACCAGCCTGCACTGCCAATTCCGTCATATGATTAGCCCATATCTTGGGATTATACGCATTGACGGTTTTCACTAACTTGGCACCTTCAGCAGAATCTTTGCCGCCCAAAGCTTCAAGCGCATTCTTAAACCCGTCATAGGAATCAATCTCCTTGTCTTCATTCATCGCGTTAACCAATTCTTTATGCCTGTTTCCAATTTCTTTGAGTTGTTCCATAACATCCGCAAGTTTCAACGCCGCCTGCCTTTCATTTTTCTTGCTTAGGTCATAAACATTTCCGGCGGAATCTTTAACCTTAATAGCCTCAACCCTGATTGATTCGTAAAACTCTTTCTTTTCGTTCGGGTCAGCATACATCTCCGCGACTTTATTTATGTCGCCAATCTCATTAATCTTATTATTTTTGGCCAATTGACTGGCAGCGAGCTTGCGAGTTTCAACATCGGCTTCTGTTTTGAGTCCTCCGACTTCTTCGCCTTTTGCCAATTTAAGAAGATCAGAATCAACCCCAGGCGTACTGCTGATGTCACTAATTTTAAGTTGCTTGATACCGCCCTTCTTGAGTGACGCAACCAGCGCTTTGCCTTCAGCTGTGTATTCGCCGCCGGCGTTCTTGAGAGCTTTCTTAAATTCTTCAAATGAACCAACTCTCTGATTTTCAAGCTGGATAGCCATCGCCGCCGCGCCGGTTTTACCCCGCGCACCAGATTGCCCTTTAATGAAGTCCAATTTCTCCTGGTCGGTTTTCTTTGAATTCATTATTCTTTCAATTCTTGACCTCTCGTCGGTAAATTGTTTCGCTCTTTCTCCTTGATACATTCCTGCCGCCGCGCTGCCGCCGAACAATTCGGCGGTTCTCATCTGAGTCCGTCTGAAGTTCTGGGCGCCAAAGAAGCGGGTGCCGCCTATGCCGACACCGCGTTCCGCTATATCCTTGCCTCTGGCGGTTAAGCCGGTCTTGATGCCCTCAACCACTCTGGCGCCCGGGACAAAGCGTTTGATACCGGCGGACATCCTGCCGAAAGAAGTAGCCCCCGCTCCGGCCAGTTGCCCCGTAATGTCAAAAGCCAGCTTCAATCCGTACACCAGAAATATCAGAGTCAGGACGTAAAAAATAATATCATTGAGAGGAAAAACATCAAAAAAAGAACCGCTCGGTCCGGAACCCACCACCGCACCCACACTGGCTTTGCCTTGGATGAAAATAACGGCAAACATAAGGAAAAACAGGTATATGGGCACAAAGAAAGTCCATTGGAGAAAATTGCTCCACCACTTTGTCCAGGTAGAAGCCTTTAACTTCGGTATCATATAGCCAAACCATGCTATCGGCGAAAGAATCATCAGAAACCACAAAATCGGGATGCGGACAAACGCGAACGTGGTGGCTGTCAGAAGAGCGAACAGCGCAAAAAGAAGGAAGATTATTATAAATATACCGCCTATAATCGGGTGACCGGCCATATAAGCGGCCCCGGCCGAGAGAGTGCCATCGGCATTCGCCGCTCCGGCAGTCGTAAACGTGCTTATGGCGAGCCCGTTCGCAAGACTACCGTCCAAAGTGTTGCCGAATTTGGTAACTTCGTTTAAAAATACCTGGCTTATGCCTCCCGAAAGCTCCACTAAATATCTGGCTATTTCCATACTGAAATTAATCAGCAAGGCGGAAGCGAGAAACTTAGGCATCAAGCTAGACCAGACATATTCTTTGATGTTAAAGATAGTGCCGAAAGCCATAATTATTAAAACTAAGATGAAGAACAAATTGACAAAGTTTTTTATATTCATCCAGCTGTCTATGACCACGTCTGGCGGTTTGCTGGAAGCTATGCCCAAGAGTATAACCAAGATACCGGTAACCCAGCCCATAACGGTTGTTAAAAGGAACTCTATGGCGCCAATTATGACAAGAGCCAGGTCCGTCAGGCAGGCTTTTATGTTGGTCACATACGGAAACGAACAGGTACTCTTATTTTGTGAATTTATCGCAACTTTTATCGGGTCAGTTTGATTGGTGACCCGCAAATCATAAGCGCCTTCTGATAATTCATCGCTTAATTTCTGTTTTTCATTTCGTATATCCTCGCATCGGCTTTTATTTGGTCCGTTTGAACCGATTTGGTTCTTGCAATCCAGCTTTACCCATTCATCATCCAGTAATTGGGTCTGTAATCTGTTTTTCTGTTCGCCCAATACGACTATTTTATCGGCAATATCTTTGCAATCGGAGCTTATCTGCCCACTTTTGATTAAATCGTCACAGCCCAAACTCACATATACGACACCCGCTGCCTTTAGCTGTTGGTCTATGTATTCTATTTGCTGTTCGGGCGTTCTACCGGCCGGACTTGCCGAAGAATTGCCCGCCGGTGCCGATCCCGCGTCGCCTCCTTGAGCCCAGGCAGGACTAGCGCTGCTGGCTGATAAAATTAAAAAAACGAATGCGCCCGCCGCCATGGCAAATATTTTTGCCGCAAGTTTAAATTTGCTTTTTTGCTTGGGAATTATCATTGTCCGTTTTCCAAATTCTGCATCTGCTCATCAAAACTCGGCGGCTGCTGGCTGGTAACACACTGGTCACGCTGGCATTTTCTCGTTTCTTCCCCGACGCAGATATTATAAGCGTTTGGATTCCCCGTCGTTGTCGGGTTATTGCATGAAATTCTCGCCATGGCTTCACACTGGGAATCGCATTTTTGATTGTTGGCTGTTTGCGCGCCGGCGGCTGATCCTTGCCCCTGTTGGCGTATACCGTCCGCCTGATTCTGCAAAATCTTGTCGTCCGCGGTTTGCAAGGCGGCGTCGGTGACATCGGTGATGACCCCCGAGCACAATTCATTGCCGCCGCAGAGGTTTTTCAGCCGGTTTATAACTATACCCATGGCCACAGTCACAAGTTCGCCAATTTCGTCCGTGCCGGTAACCCAGTCGAATTCTTTGGTTATAACCCCCGCCGCCGCTTCCGCTGAAACCTTACCCGGGGTCACAATAGTATCCAGGAGAGAATCGGTGACTCTTTTACCTATAAAACCGCTCCCGGCGACACCTTCATCAATGCTTGCCTGCTTGCTCTCATCCTTTATCTTGGCTAAATATTCGCGGCTTTGAAGCAACACGGAAAAGAAGTTATTTTCCGGCGCGAGGAGTGCTTCAGCCGCTTCCCAACCGCCGTTGCTGAAATCTTTTTTGAAATCGTCTATTGAGAAGGCTTTTGCCGTGCCGTCGGGCATGACTATCGTTTCCGGCAGAGTGCACTGGGTCATTAAATTGAAAGGCAAGTCTGCGTCAATTCTTCGACGGTCGGGGCTGGCTATTTCAGCCTCGCTTTCTGTCAGTTTTCTGGCTCCGAATATTTGCCCTATCACTGGCGTGAGGTATTTGCACCACGTGGGTTCGTAAGACGTCTCACTGCCGTAAGCGGCAAGAGAAATATTCATCCAGCCCAACTTAGAGCCCAAATCCGTATTTGTCATCCGCCAGTTCATGTAGTCGGTTATCCATAACGGCGAGTTTTTTACCCCGCCGGTCACGATATTTTCCAGCACGCCCGAGCTCATTTTCCGGAAAACCATATTCGCCAAAACGCGGGTCAGTGGATCTAAAACTAATTCCTTTTTCAGTAAAAGCCATTGGGCCACTCCTCCGGCGTGAGCTGTTTCAATTGGATAGACAAAAATACACAACGGAATAATTGCGACTAGTATTGATATAATGACCGATTTTCGAAGCTGTTTCATTGCGGAGATTGTCCGTTTAGTAAATTCAATGTTTTAAACAGCGTTGTTTCGGGCACGGCCAGTTTGCCGTCGCTTATCAATTTGCCGAATCCGCTGATGATTCCGGTAAACTCGGAAAAATAGCCGGTGATTTGATCCAAAGCCACCAAACCGAGAACGGGATCGTCGCTGGCTTTTTTAAGCTGCAGAAAATCATTCGAAAGATTCAGAGAAACCTCCATCAGATGTTCGTGCCATTTTCTGAATCTCGGTGGTACCCTGATAGTCGATAATCTGTCGTGCATATCGGAATAAGTGGAAGATATGGTCGTCAGTTTTTCGCTCGCCGCGTTATTGTCGCCCATTGTGAAATCCTGAACCATTTTTATCAGCAAGGGCTGTTGGCCGTTGTATATGGAAATGAAATTTGGCTCTATCATTTCCGAAAAATCCGAAAGATATTTTTCTTCGGATGCTTTCATATCGGTCGAGGAAATAATTTTGCTTGCGTCCACCTGCAGTTTCGGGAGCGCTTCATCAAGCGTCGCCATGGCTATTAGATTAAGAGTGTTCGTCGGGTCGGCGCTGTCTTTCATGGCTAAAGTTATGTCTCCGGCCAAATATCCGCCGACAGTTCTGTTTATCAGAGCCATGGTTAGATTTTTTGAGTTCATATCCAGCGCGACGGCTTTGTCTTTCGCGGCTTTGTTTTCGTCAAAACTCGGGTCGTAACCGGCGGCGACCTCTTCGCCGTCAATATAGCCGTCGTTATCGGTATCTTTAAGCATTGTGTCAGATGCATATCTTGATTCAGCGGCGTCAGGTAAGCCGTCGCCGTCTTTGTCGGTTACGTTGTTGTAGATAAGCACGGGCTGTCGCGCCGCGCCGGCTTCGGTAACCGTCCCGTCGCTGTTTGTTATCGTGCCCGATATGTTGGCGGTCAGATGGGAACCGAAAAATCCGAAAATCCTAAAAACAAAAACCAAAGCCAGCGCCGAAAGCACGCCCAGAACGGTTTTTAATTTTGGAGACATCCGCCTTAAATCACTTATGAACTTTTTTAAAGGATAATCCATGTTTTTTGAAATTATTTATAAGGCAAAAAACGGCTACGCAAAAGAATGGAATTAATATCCAATCGCCAAACCTATTATACCATGTTTTTTTGCGCGGGATGTATATAGTTCCTGTTAATAACTCCGAGTCCTTGTTTTGGGCGGTTTTCGCGGTCAACCCCTGCCCGTCAACGGCGTAAGAAATGCCCGTGTTTGCCGCCAAAATTATGGGCGTGTTGTTTTCGGCGGCTCTAAGCTTTGCATTGGCTTGGATTTGGCTTACCATGGCGCTGTTTCCGTTGAGAAAACCGGTGCTTGATAAGCCGGCAATCACGTCCGATGTTTTAGCCACACCGCGCACGAATCCCGGTGAAAAGAAATCGGAGCAGATTGCGGAACCGACGCGGAACAAACCGGCGAAATCCACGCCTTTCGGCTCATTCTGTTTCCCGGGCGCGAGATCTCTCGTCCTGCTGAACGATACGACGGTTTTGGGCGAGAGAAGTTTTATCGGCAGCTTGAGTATGTATGGGATAAATTCGCCGCCGGGGGACAAAATTCTTTTATCGTAAAAACCGATATATCCTTTTTGGCTGTCTATGTAAAGCGCGCGCGAACGGAATTTCCCGTTTTCGTCTATGAATCTCGTCGGCGCCACGGTCAGCACTTCTTTTCCGGGGAATATCTTCTTGAAATATTTTGTTATTTGGTCGGCGCCGAGAAAATTGGAAATATTTTTGATAAAACTTACTGCTTCAGGAAGCACGACCAGCTGGACCTTCGGGTCCGCGGAATTAATTTTATTCATCAATTCAAGCTGGCTGTTAAAAATTTCCAGCTGTTCCTTGGGCGCGAGGTCGTATTTGCTCGGCTCGTTTGCCTGGACAATCGCGTATTCCAAGCTTTGGCCGCCGCTCGGCTGATTTTGCGGTTTGGATTTTGGAATTGCCACAAAACAAAGGGCCGCGAGAATAACCGCACCGGCTACGTAATAACGACGGGGCGGATTTATATTTAATCTTTTTTGATAAAGGGCGAGCAGAAAATAATTTGCCGCCGCGATAACCGTCGTTATGCCGTAAATTCCCGTAATCGGCGCGAGCCATATTATAAGCCGGCTGTCCGTGAATAAATACGCAAGGTTGCCGATTGTCCAATGGAATCCGAGTACGCTTCCGGAGCCGAGCCACGCCACGCCGAAAAAATATGTTCTTAAAAATTCGGCAATTGCGAAAAATGAAACGGCGATGGCAAGTTCAAAATACCACTTTCTCTGGCGCCGGAGTTCTAACCCCAGAAACAACGAGAACAATCCCCAGAACAGCGAAAAAGCCAGCGTGCTGTAAAGCCAGACAAATGCCACGGTAACAAACGAAAGCAAGGGACTCATGCCCAGCAGTTCCGCCAGATTGATTGAGAAAAACCATCTGACCGTGTAACCAAAATAAACCGCGCCGGCAGCGAACCCGAGCAAAAAAAGAAACTTCTTATTTTTATTTTCCTTTGAAGCGGCGTAAATCGCCCATAAAAGAGGAACCAGCGCAAACCACGCCAAATAACGCAAATATGCGGCTGAAGCGGCGACCAAAAGAAGCCCTGAAACTATCGCGGGAATAATGAAACGGTAATATTTTGCCATTGTTCAACGGTTAATGTTTCCGCCCTTTGTTTTGGGTCTATGGAATTTTTTGCCAGCACGTCGCTGATTTTTTCTTTCGGCATTTGCAGACCGGCGGAAAGCGTGTTTATCAGCTGGCC
This sequence comes from Parcubacteria group bacterium Licking1014_17, assembly GCA_007376485.1. Lineage (GTDB taxonomy): Bacteria > Patescibacteriota > Minisyncoccia > 2-02-FULL-40-12 > IGHO2-01-FULL-4-A > VMGJ01. The sequence goes on from VMGJ01000004.1 coordinate 61,392, forward strand.
GCGCTTTCTGCTGAAGCCGGTTTTGGCGACCGAGAACATTTTTTTTGAAAAATCCGGCGGCTGGATTTTTTTATTGAATTCAAACAGAACGACGGCGGAATTAATTTCCGGCGGCGGAATAAAAGCTTCCGCGGGAATCGCCATTATAATTGACGGCGTTGAAAAATATTGCGCCAGCACCGCCAGCATGCTCATATCCGGCGGCGAAGCGGTAATGCGTCTGGCAACTTCGTTCTGCGTCGTCAGAACCATGCGCTTCGGCAAATGCCATGTGGTAAAAATTGTTCGTAGCAAGCGGGCGGTCAAGTAATACGGAATATTGCCGGCGACATCGTAGGGTTTTAAATCAAGCCCGAATTTTTTCGGATTGAACCGCAGAACGTCATTTTCCTCAATGACAATATTTTTTTTATCTTTATAAAACTCTTTGAGCTTAAAAGCCAGTAAATCGTCTTTTTCAATGGCGATCACCTCCTTGTATTTTTCCGCCAGACAGTCAGTCAGCGTGCCGAGTCCGGCGCCGATTTCGACAACCGTTCCGCCGCCGCCTAAAGACCCGGCAATTTTCCCGTAAACCCCGTCATCGGCCAGAAAATTCTGCCCCATCGTCTTTTTGGGAACTATCCCCCATTCTTCCATCCGCTTTTTTATTTTTTCCCCGGCGGTCATATTAATATTCTATAATTTTTTCCCACGATTTTCTCCTCGCCTCGCTGGCGGGAATAAAAGAGACCAGATTTTCCGGAATTTCAAAAATAAAGCGTGAAGGCAGATTTGCCTGCCTGCTGCCATAAAGATTTCTTTCCCGGCAGAAAGTCAGGTGCAGTTTTTCCATCGCCCGGGTAACGCCCACGTAGCACAACCGGCGTTCTTCTTCCAACTCGCCGGGGTTGTATAAAGTCCGGGCGTGCGGGAATAATCCGTCTTCAAGCCCGATAATAAACACCACCGGGAATTCAAGCCCTTTTGAAGAATGCAATGTCATGAGCGTAACCGCTTTGTCGGCTCCGCGCCTAACGTCGGTGTCCTGTATCAGCGCCACTTCTTCAAGGAATTTCCCCGTCCCCTCGGGCGGTTTTATGCCGTCAAATTTGGCCGCGGCGGTGAATATTTCCTTTACGTTTTCCCACTTTTCTTTTCCTTCTTCGGTGCCGTCGTTAATGTAATTCTCGTAATTAATGGCGGAAATTATGTATTTTATGAGCTGGCTGACGTTGAATTCCTTGGCATTATCGCCAAATTTGCTTATTAACCGGCTCAAATTCTTGATTTCTTCTGTCTGACGTCCGGCGATATTTCCAAAAGTTTCAGCCGGTATATCAGCCAAATCTGCCACTGGGATATTTAAATCATTAAGCTTTTTATAGGTTGCCGTTCCTATTCCTCGCGTGGGAACGTTATAAATCCTATTCAAACTTATCTTGTCTCTCGGGTTTAGCGCCAGCCGTAAATAAGCTAAAATGTCCTTTACTTCTCGGCGTTCGTAATATCTTACCCCGCCGACAATGGCATAAGGAATGCCATGCTTGAGCATTGATTCTTCAATCGCCCGCGACTGGGCGTGGGTCCGGTACAGGACGGTGAAGGCATCCAGCGAATAATTCTCCGATAATTCTTTAATCATGCCGGCGACATAATCCCCCTCCTCGCGCTCGTCATTGGCTTCTTTCACGGTTATTGAATCGCCAGCGCCTTTTTCGGTCCATAAATTTTTTTGTTTTTGGTTTTCATTCTTGCTTATCAGATTATTCGCGGCGTTCAGTATCTGCTGGGTTGAGCGGTAATTCTGTTCGAGCATTACGACTTTTGCCTTGGGATAATCTTTTTCAAAATCCAGAATGTTGCGGATGTCGGCTCGGCGCCAGCCGTATATTGACTGGGCGTCATCGCCCACCACCGCGATGTTTTTATATTTCTTGGCAAGCATGTTAGCCCACACGTATTGGGCGTGGTTGGTGTCTTGATACTCGTCAATGAGGATGTAACGGAATTTGTCCTGGTACTTTTCCAGCGTTTCGGGAAATTTTCTGAAAAGCAGGATGCAGAGGTTTATCATGTCGTCAAAATCAACGGCATTGCTGTTTTCGAGATTCTGCTGGTAGACCGGATAAATGAGCGCCGCCACGCTGTCGGAAGAATTGGGCCGGCGTTTGTCAAAAAAAGATTCCGGGTCGCCGAGCTCGCTTTTCATCTGGGATATTTTTTCAAGTATCGCTATCGGCGGGTAGCGCTTTGTGTCTATGCCCGCCTGCTCCATAAGATTTTTTACGAGAGCTTTCTGGTCGTCGGTGTCGTAAATCACAAAATTTTTTTTGTAGTCGAGTTTCTCTATATCGGCTCGGAGAATTTTCAGGCAGACCGAATGGAACGTGCCCAGCATTAACTGGTTAATCGCCTCGGCGCTCTCCCCGCTTCTCAAAAGCAGTGCCTTGACCCGCTCCTTCATTTCATTGGCGGCTTTATTGGTGAAAGTTACGGCGAGAATATTTTCGGGATTAATACCGTTGGCCATAAGATTGGCTATCCGGTGCGTTAGCGCTTTGGTTTTACCCGAGCCGGCTCCGGCAAGAATCAAGAGCGGTCCATCAAGCGCGGAAACGGCATCTTTCTGCCGTTCGTTTAAACCGTCAAATATTATGCCTTCCTCTTTCTTCACCCTAACACTTTAGCACGCAAAAAGGACGAAGGTAAACGGGCATATCTATTTTTTACCTGATAGTAGTTTGTTCAGTTCCTCTTTAGTGACCGTCCTGTCATCCCAGTCGTATTTTTTGCCGCCGATAAATATGGATTGCTCGGCTCCCTTGCCGGTAATTATGACGATATCGCCGGATTTTGCCAGCTCAAGAGCTTTTTTGATGCCCTGCCGCCGGTCTTCAATGACAAAGAGATTTTGATTCCTAATTTTTCCTGCCTCTTCCGCCGCCCGGGCGATATCTTCGGCAATTTCGGTCGGGTCGTCTTCATAAGGGTCAACATTACTGGCAATCACGTAATCGGCCATCTCGCCCGCCAATTTGCCCATCACCGGTCTCTTGAACTTGTCCCGGCCTCCGCCTTCGGCGCCGAGAAGAATTATTATTTTCGCGCCGGGCTTTATTATTTTTTGAGCCGTTTCCAGCACCGCCGTGATGCTTTCTTTTTCATGGGCGTAGTCCACGATAACGGTAAAATTCTGCCCCTCGTTAATCAGCTCCATGCGGCCCGGTATCAATCTCAAATTTTTAAGTCCCCTTTCGATTAATAAATCAGGGACTTTAAACAACCGGCAAATTATAATTGCCGGCAGAGCGTTGTAGACGTTAAAGCGTCCCAAAATTCCTAAATGAAACATCACTCCTTTGACCGAAAATTCTACGCCGGAGGCGGTATCTCGGACATTTTCAGCCGCATAATCGGCGCCTTGATTAAGCCCGTAGGTTATTTTCTGGCTCGCCCGGAAACTTAAGAAATAATCCTTGTGTTCGCTGTCGTTGTTTATAATAATTGTTGGCTCAATCAGTTTGCCGGCGACGTGTTTATGATTGTGTTTAGCCAGCGATTCAAACAACTTGCCCTTGGCTTGTTTGTATTTTTCAAAACTCCCCCCGTGCGACGGCAAATGCTCGGGCGTCAGGTTGGTAAAAACCGCGATATCGTAATGAATGCCTCTGTGGCGATGCTGTTTTATTCCTTCCGAGGTGGTTTCAACAACGCAGTATTTGCAGCCTTCCTTTACCATTTGGCGCAATAACTTTTGGATAACAAACCGTCCCGGCATGGTCATGTGGTATTTATTCAGCGTTTCTTTTTCGCCGATCCTGATGTTCGCCGTTGTAATTATTCCGGTTTTATAACCTCCGGCTTGGAGGCAGGACCAAATAAAATTTGCTGTTGTTGTTTTGCCTTTGGTGCCCGTAACTCCGATGACCGCCATTTTTTCAGAGGGGAAGCCATAAATGGCAGCCGAAAAAACCGCCAGGGAGTAATGATACAGGGAAATCGCCCACTGGGGGGTTATTTTTTTAATGATAGATTTTATCTTTGAAATCATTTTGTTAAGCCACTCTAATAGTCTGTGGCGGACAAAGTATCTGCCTGTGAATAACTCAAACAACACATCTTGGCCGATTCAATGTATAATCTAACATAGTAACAGTTTAATTTAATATAATATAACATGAGTTACAACAACAGATTCTCGGGCGCGACAATTGTCGTCGTCCTGTTCGCGCTGATTTTGGCCTCGGCTCTGCTTGTGTATAACAGTAGCGGGACATCAGGGCAGGCGTCCATTTCCGGCATTACTTCCTGGCTTTTCGGCAGTTCCGCCTGTACTGCAGATGCCAAGCTTTGCCCTGATGGAAAAACGTATGTGAGCCGTATTCCGCCCAAATGTGAATTTGCCGCTTGTCCAACTCCGACCCATGGCGGCACGCTTCCCGTGATTACTCCGACTCCTGCCCACGGAGGCACTCTTCCCGTTATAACCCAATCGCCGCCGCCGTATTCCTGTATCACGCTTGGTGATATCAATTGCGACGGCAAGGTGGATTCAGGCGACGCTCTGCTGATTTTTCAGTATGTAAATAGCATGAGGACATTAAATAGCTACCAGATAACCAGAGCCGATTTGAATAAGGACGGCTTAGTCAGTTTTAACGACGGGCTGATAATCGCAAACAAAGAAGTTGGGTATCCGGTAAAAATCCCTTATATATTTAAAGTCGGAGACGTTACCGGCGACGGCATAGTGGATATCGGAGACGCGCTGATAATCCAGCAGACGACGAAAGGATTGAGAAGTGATAATTACGAATATAATATTAAGGGAGACGTGAACAATGACGGTAAAGTTAATAATTACGATGCCAATATTATTATGTCTTTGACTGTAAAACTTTGGGGAGACGTTAATGGCGATGGCAAGATAAACAAAACCGACGTCTCTCTTATGGAACAAAGCCTGAATAAAACCGGAAAACTGTTGAGTCCTGTCCAGCTGAAACTGGCGGATGTAAATCAGGACGGCAAATTCAACCAGAAAGATATCGATCTGGCGAAGAAGAAATAAAACTGCTTTTATTGAAGAAACCCGCTTAAGCGGGTTTCTTCAATTCTGTGGTCAATTTTAGATAAAGTTAGAACCCATTTTCAAGAAAATCCCGCCGACGATTTCTAAAAAATTACGCTCGGGCGGGCAAAAAGGAAGGGGGGTGCCCACTGAAACCAATATTGGCTAAGCAGTTCTATTCTGGTAAATCTGGAATAGTACCCTCCAGTCGGGTCTATATTAAAAATTAAAAATGCGAAATGCCCAAACATCAAAAATGCTGTAAATATTATTGCGCCGATTAGTATGAACTTATAACTTCTTGATGTTTGCGGGGTTGACTTTGTCAGAAACAAGGTTCCAAACAGCAAAGCCAAAACTGTCGTATCTGTAAAATGAACATTAAGAAAATCCCATAAAAGTTGCGGCCAAATGCTGATGTTGCTGCTTCCAAGGGGAAATTCAAAACTCTTCATTCCAAAGACCGAATACCCGTGTTTATATGGCATCCAAATTTCCTGAACAAAAATCATCGTCAGTATAATCAGAAAAAGAAACCCTCCCGCCAAAATCCATTTCCAATTTGTATCTCTTTTTAGATTCAAGCTTGGCCTGAATATTTCGTATGCCAAACCGACAAGGATAATAAGGAAGCCGATCCACGGAGGGCTATAAACTACCCCCGGGGCATCTCCCACGTTTATTTTCGTCCACGTAGGCATCCAAAGCAACAACAATAAAACTATTGTGAAGAAAATAAATGCAAAGATGCGATTCGATGTGTTACTCATATTTTTAATTATATCAAATATATCTAAAAATTTAATACTCTTTTCCTAAAAATATTTTTGTTTTCAGGAATTCGTATTTTTGAGCAAGTAAAGGTTCTTTAGTTGCTCTTTCGCGAAAATATCCGGTTTGAAATATATAAGCGGAAAAATGATCGGCAAAATTCTCAACCTGAGCTCTAGCCGCGTAGCTACTAATAAAACCGGGCGGCGGCGACGCCGTTAATGATTGTTCTTGATACTTGCGTTCGTACTCTTCGGAAAGAAAAATATCATCATACTCTTTGCGGAAAGCGCGAATGCCTTCGTCTGTTTTGCCGAAAGAAAATTCATTGCTTTTTTCGTTGCGTATGCCGATAAAATCCACAATATGCCCCAACTCATGGGCAAAAACCGAAGCGCTAAACCCTCTACACAAAAGAAAATTCACTTTGTTAACTCCTTTCTCTTTTACCGCCAGATCAGAAGCTACCGAGGAAGAACCTGGAGCGAAACAAGATCCATTTATAAGCTTAATCGTTTCATTTTCAAGAAATTTTATAATATGTGGAGGCATTGCCTTCATTCCTTTAAAAAGCTGATTAATACCGGGCATTACCACTAGTGACCCTCTGTCTAAAGACACACCCCGATCACTTATAATGACAATTTCTATTTTATGTTCGTCTGCCCATTGAAAAAGCTGGGGCAAGTCCTCATTGTCAAAATCTTGGGTTCCAATCTCCTTTACTGTTTTGCGTATCTCTTCTATATTATTTCCCCATTCTTTTTTCAGCCAATCAGGCCAATTCGCGGGCGGAGCTAATGTCTGAGAAGCAGGTAGTTTTTCTATCTTTTCAGTGGAAATCGGTTTCGTTAAAACAAGTTCATTTAATTTTTGCCTTGTTTTTGGGCCAACAATGCCAACGGTTTCTATGCCGTATTTTCCCTGCAATCTTTTGACCGCCGCTTCGGTGAGATGACCAAAATAGCCGGTTATCAGACCTTCGGGATAAATCTCGGGAAATTTTTTGAGAAATTCTTGTAATACTTTTACTTCATTATTTTTTATTCCGCGGTATAGGGATTTTGTAAATTTGGATTCGGTTTTCTGCTCTTTTTTCTCTTCCGTTTTTACTTCTAATTTTGTTTCTTGAGCAACAGATTTTTGTTCAAAATACTCTTTTCCCAGAAAAATTTTATTTTTGAGAAATTCGTATTTTTCAGCAAGTAAAGATTCTTTGGCTGCTCTTTCACGAAAGTATTGAGCGTTAAAGATATAGTCGCGGAAATGGTCGGCAAAATTCTCAAGCTCAGATCTAGTTGCGTAGACGCTGATAAAACCAGGCGGCGATGCCGTAAAAAGCCGCTCGCGATACATGCGCTGATATTCCTCGGAAATCTGAAAAATACGGTCATATTCTTTGCGGAGAGTCCCAATGCCTTCGTCTGTTCTACCAAAAGAAAATTCATTACCTTTTTCGTTGCGTATTCCGACTCCGTCCACAACGTGCCCGAATTCATGAACAGCAATACTCTCGTTAAATGGTCGGCACAAAAGAAAATTGAGTTTCTTTTTTTCTTCCTTTAGGCCTATAAACCCCGTACCATTCTGGCAAGATCTATTTGCCAGATTAACCGTTTCATTTTCAAGGAATTTTACAAGATGTGGAGGGATTGCTTTAAATCCTTTAAAAACATTATTAACGCCCGGCATTACAACAAGAGATCCTTCGGCAACAAACGCATCGGAGCCTATACTAATAATTCTTATTTTATTTTCATCCGCCCATTGAAGAAGTTGCGGCAAATCCTCATTGTCAAAATCCTGGGTCCCAATCTCCTGCGCTGTTTTGCGCACCTCTTCAATATTATTCTCCCATTCTTTTTTTAACCAATCGGGCCATGTCGCGGGAGGGGTTAGATTTGAAGTGTTAAGCAAGGGCGCAGTTTGAGCGAAAGCGTCATTCTTTTCAAAATTAAAACTTATTGGGAATAAGCCAATCAAAATTATTACAATAATTAAAATTTTTATTTTCATTTGCATTTGAAAAGTTTTAATATTCTTTCCCTAAAAATATTTTTGTTTTCAGGAATTCGTATTTTTCGTCAAGGCTAGGATTTTGGGTGGCTTTTTCGCGGAATTTTAACGGTTGGCTAACGTAATAATCAAAATGAACGGCGAAATTTTCCAAAGAATCAGCTTGCCCATAATCCAGCATTCCCGGCGGAGGCTGGTCAGTTCTCTTCCAATTTCGTTGCTCTTCAGTGGGTTCAAACACGCGCTTATACTCATTATAGAGTTCGCGAATTCCCTCATCTGTTTTACCAAGGGCAAATTCACGCCCTTTATACATCCTGATGCCATTAAAATCAACAACGTGGGCGAACTCATGAATTTCTAGACCGATACCCTTGCAAACGAACATATCGTAGGGAGATAGACAACTGCCGCTCCAAGGAAAAGAAAAAACCTCGGGCGCATATGTACAGCGGACATCTGCGGGAATATCCCAGTCCCTTTTCTGATACCTTTGACTAAGTTCTTCGTCGTGCCAAACCGGAGCGACATAACCTATGCAATCCTCACCCCAGAAAAAAATTGCTTGGCCCCGGGCGAGATTCAAAAGATGCTCCGGAAGCTTTTTTAACATTTCAAATCGCTTATCAGTGCCAGGCACGGCAGTAAGCGACATCTTGCGCGCGGTAAAATTCCAAAAGTCGCTTTTGGGGTTAGCTTCATCGGTCTTTTTTACCCCAATCAGATTTATCCCGCGCTCTTTGGCCCATTCAATAAATTGGGGCAGAGTATCATTTTCCATCGTCCTGCCGGCACTTCGCATAAATTCTTCTGCCTTGAGCACGTCCTCAATGTTATTTGTTCTTTCTTGTTTCAGCCAATCCGGCCATGTTGCCGGCGGACCAGATTGAAATTGAGGCTTTGGAGCCGGCGAAATTGGAGTTGGCGAAACTTCTTTTTTTTCTTCTGTTTTTGTTTTGGGTATTTCTTCGGACTTTGTTTCTTCTTTGTTAGAATTAGTTTTTGCCAAAAAAAGCTCATTCAGTTTCGCTCTGGTTTTTGGCCCAACAATGCCAACGGTTTCTATGCCGTATTTTCCCTGCAATCTTTTGACCGCCGCTTCGGTTAATGGGCCGAAATAACCGGTAACCAATCCTTCGGGATAAATATCTGGGGATTTTTTCAAAAATTCCTGTAACCGTTTTACATCATCGCCTCGGGAGCCACGCCATAATGTTTTAATAAATCTAAACTCGGTTTTTTCTGCGGAGAGTTTGGATAGCGGTTGGACTTCAGCAAAAACAAAATTTGCGGTCGAGAAACCATTTGCCAAAATAGAGAGAAAAAATACGAAAATGATAAGCGAAAACCATGTTAATTCTTTTTTGACGATTTGTCGCATAACATTTTTACTTTATTAAATCATCAACGCTAACCCCAAGAGCTTTCGAAATTTTCTTGAGGGTATCAAGCGTTGGATTCTGATTTTTGCCAGCTTCAATTTTGATAATTGTATTATTGGCGACATCAGCCAATCTCGCTAATTTCTCTTGAGTAAGCCCCTTAGCATCCCGTAGTTTTCTTAAATTTTTAGTGATTGTTGACATAACTAATATCGTAGTAGTAGAATTAAGGTATAAGTGATATTACCTTTCTTCTACTACAATGCTACACCAAAAATCAAAAATAGTAAAGAACAGGCGGCGCATTTCGCAAAGCGAAATACGAAATTCGGCGGCGGAAAAAAATTGGAATCGGAAAGCGAGGGCGGGCAAAAATTCCTTCCCCCCACCCCCCTTCCTTTTTGCCCGCCCGAGCGTAATTTTTTAGAAATCGTCGGCGGGATTTTCTTGAAAAGCGCCTTCGGCGCGGGGCTCGGCGGACAAAAAATAAAGGTAATTCCCGAACGAAATTTTTAAAATTGTCGGCGTAATAACATAAAATTAAAAACTTCTAAAACTATGATTAAATATTTCATCTATTGTCGCAAATCAAGCGAAGACGAGGAACGACAAATTTTGTCCATTGAGGCCCAGCTCACGGAATTAAGAGAGTTTGCCAAGCAAAATAATCTTTTTGTGGTTAAAGAATATTACGAAAGCAAAACAGCCAAAGAGCCGGGCCGAGAAGTTTTTAATTTTATGATGTCGGAAATTCAAAAAGGCAACGCTGAGGGAATTTTAGCGTGGAATCCCGATAGATTAGCCCGAAATTCAATAGACGGCGGACGAGTGATTTATCTTGTAGATACCGGAAAAATCACTTCGCTAAAATTCCCCACCTTTTGGTTTGAGCCAACTCCACAAGGAAAATTTATGTTGAGCGTTGCCTTTGGTCAAGCAAAATATTACACCGACAATTTAAGAGAAAACATTTTGCGGGGAATACGGCAAAAAATTCGCCGTGGTGAATTATCGGCAAAAGCCCCGCTCGGATATTTCAACGAACCTCGTTTGCGGACTATTGAACCCAATAAAAAAACTTTTAACAAGGTAAAAGAAGTTTTGCGGGCTTTTGCCACTACCGAATATACTTTGACAAAAATTCAAAGCAAAATGTTTTCTCTCGGCTTGGTTGGCAAAGACGGGAAATTGCCTCATTTATCCACAATCCAGAAAATTTTGACTAATCCATTTTACTACGGACATTTTCGCTATCGTGGCGAAGTGCATCAAGGTTCGCATAAGCCAATGATTTCAAAGAAACTTTTTGACCGAATACAGGAAGCGTTAATTTTGAATGGCAAGCCCCGCAAAAAGCGAGGGCCGAAAAATTTTCAATTTCTCAATTTTGCGGTTTGCGGAGAGTGCGGATATTCCATAACTGCAGAAAGAAAAATCAAAAAAAGTGGTTTAAAATATCATTATTACCATTGCACTTTCAAAAGCAAAACGCAAAATTGTTCGCAAACTCGCTTTTTGCGGGAAGAAGTTTTAACCGAGCAAGTAAAAGAGAATTGTCAAAAAGTTTCTTTGCCTGACGATTGGCGGGAAAAATATCTTGCCAAAGTGAACGAATGGGAAAAAGAAAACAGCCAATCGTCAAACCTTTTCGCTCAAAATCTCAAAACCGAACTTTCCGCCATTAAAATAAAAATAGATCGCTTAATGGACGGCTATCTTGAGGGCGGTTTTGAACTTGTAGAATTTCAGGAAAAGAAAAACAAACTAATGGCGGAAAAGAAAGATATTGAGGAAAAATTATCGGATTTTGAGCGAAAAGGAAATCATTGGCTCGAACTCGTCAGAAATTGGGTAATTGAAGCCAACCAAGCCAAAAATTTCGCTTTGGAGAACAATTTTTCAGAAATGAAAAATTTTATCAAAAAAATCGGCTCGAACCGCCGAATTTTGAACCAGCGGCTTTTTGTAGATTTCAAAAAGCCGTGGAATTACCTTTATTTTTTGTCCGCCGAGTCCCGCGCCAAAGGCGCGGGCGAGGCAGAAATTTTGCGAAATCGTTTAATGTGGACCCGGGCGGATTTGAACCGCCGACCTTCCGCGTGCAAGGCGGACGTTCTGCCACTGAACTACGGGCCCCCTTCATACACAAACATCAGGCGCTTGCCTGATGTTTATAACATAAATATTGATAATTGGGAAACCTAAAATTCCGTTCTTTCCGGCGCGTGCTTTATAATTTCCATCGCTTCTTCGGCTGAATTTACGATTCTAAGGATAGCCAAATCGCCGGGATCTATGCCCTCAAATTTTTTCAACACGGTCTTCTCCAAAAATTCAACCATAGGCAGCCAATAATCCCTGCCTATTAATACCACCGGAACGCGGTCATTCATTTTTTTGCATTGGACCAGCGTGATAATTTCAAACAGCTCATCCAACGTGCCGTAGCCGCCGGGGAAAAACACGTACGCCTGAGCGTAATATGAAAGCATCATTTTACGGACAAAAAAGTAGTGGAAAGCAATCGCCTTTTCCACGTAAGGATTGATTCTTTGCTCAAACGGCAGTTTAATATTTAAACCTATGGAATCTCCGATATTTTTGTTATCCTCCCCGAATTTTTCCTTTGCTTCAAAGGAGCCGCGATTTCCCGCTTCCATTATTCCCGGTCCCCCGCCGGTGACCAAATCAAAATCGGCGGCGGCGACCATGTAACCGAGCTTTCGCGCTTCTTCGTACCACTGGCTTCCTTCCGGAAACCTAGCCGAGCCGAAGAACGTGACACTCCTCTTTTTCATGTCGGCGAGGAATGTCCAGCCGTCAACGAGTTCCGCCATCACCCTGAATACCCGCCAATGAAAAGACGAACGGAAATCTTTCTCGCCGACATCCTCCTTCTCCACTAACGGGAGCTTGGAAACCGGCACGTTCATTGACGCCCTTTTTTGTGCTCTGATATCGGCTATCGTTTTTACGTCGGGATTTTCGTGGTCAGCGTCGGCAGGAGTATTTATTTTCTTGGTTGCCATACTAAGTTATTTTAACAAAAAAACGGGATGTTGTTGTCAACATTTGATATTTGGAGATTAATTTTGTGGGTGCGCCAGGAATCGGACCTGGGGCCTCCGTCTTATCAGGACGGCGTTATACCACTTAACTACGCACCCAAGTTTGCAAAACCGGAAATTCTATTTATGATATGATAGAATACCAAAAACATGGATAAAAAGCAAAAACTTGAATATATCTGGGGGGCGATTAAAAGGGCTTATCCCAAGCGGAAACTTGTTTTTAACGACGGTTCTCCCGACTCGCAAATCATGATAATCGGCGAGGCGCCGGGAGTAGACGAAGAAATCCAGGGCAAGCCGTTTGTCGGGCGCGCCGGAAAACTGCTCAATGCCACGCTTGAAACTCTGGGCTGGCAAAGGTCGGATTTTTACGTTTCCAATATCGTGAAATACCGCCCGACCGATGAGTTCGGGCGCAACCGTACGCCCACGCCGGAAGAAATCGAAAAATTCCGGGCGGCTATTGAAAAAGAAATAGAAGCGGTGGACCCGAAAATTGTCGTGCTTTTGGGGAAGGTAGCAATGTCAGGGCTGGGCGTTGAGGGTGCGATGGGAGAAAACCGTGGCAAGGTTTTTGATAAATTCAACAGAAAAGTTTTGATTACCTATCATCCGGCGGCGATTTTGAGAAACATAAACTGGGAGGCGAATTTTAGGTCAGACTTGTCTAAAATAAGGGAATTGCTTGACGCCTGATCTATAGATATTTACTTGCTTCGAGCACATGTTTCAAAAGCATAGCACAGTAGCCCCATTCATTATCGTACCAGGCGAAAACTTTTACCAAATCTCCATCAACAACTTTAGTCAGCGACAAATCAACAATAGCTCCGTGAGGGTTGCCTAAAATATCGCTTGAAACCAGCGGTTCTTCCGTGACTTCTATTATGTCTTTCCATCCCAGATTGGCGGCCGCATTTTTGAAAATATTGTTTATTTCCTCAACCGTTGTTGGCCTACTGGCGATAAAAGTCAGGTCTATTAATGAACCGGAAACAATTGGTATTCTTATAGCCACACCGTCAAATTTACCCTCTAGTTCTGTAATGACCCTTGTCGTAGCCTTCGCGGCATTGGTTGTGGAAGGGACTATATTTTGCCCAGCTGCCCTGCCCCGGCGAAAATCACCTTTTCCTTGGTCTGAACCCGTCGAAGACTTGTCGGGCCCATCAACCAAATTTTGAGTGGCGGTGTAGGCATGGACGGTATTCAGTAAAGCCTTTTTTATTCCGATGGATTGGTTGAGTATAGCCACTACCGGGTTGACAGCATTCGTGGTGCAAGAAGCATTTGATGTAATCTTGCCTTTCTGAAGATTCTCCATATGCACATTGGGCGTGGCTATCGGCATTGACTCGTCTTTCCCCGCGGCTGTTAAAACAACCCTTTTTGCTCCGGCATCCAAATGTGCCTTGGCTTTTTCGGTCGTTTCAAAAACGCCGGTTGACTCTACAACGACATCTATCCCCAACTCTCCCCACGGCAGTTTTGCCGGATCTTTTTCCTGAAAAACTTTGATGCTTTTTCCGGCAACAATCAGATTTCCATTTTGGAACGAGACATCCTTGTCATATTTCCCATAAACAGTGTCATATTTCAGAAGATAAGCTAAACTTTCCCCTGAACCCAGATCGTTGATAGCAACGATCTCTATTTCAGGCGCGCCAAACGCCTGCCTAAAAAATATCCTGCCAATCCTTCCGAAACCATTAATTGCGATTTTCATAAGTATATTTTATGCCAATTTTGAAACCGGTGCAAAGCTTCGGCGGTGGATTTCGGTGGGACCAAAAGCCAAAAGCGCGGTTTTATGGAGTTTTGTCCCATAGCCCTTATGTTTTTCAAAGCCGTAATTTGGGTAGCGCTTGGCGTAATTTATCATCCTTTTGTCGCGGTGGACTTTTGCCAAAATTGAGGCGCAGGCGATGGCAAAAACCCGCCTGTCGCCTTTTACGATTGCCGATTGTTCGTATTGTAAATTTTGGATTTTTGCCGGACCGTCAACGAGAATAAAAGTTTTTCGAGGATTTAATTTTAGTTTTTTGACCGCTCGTTTCATCGCTCTTCTCGCCGCCTGATAGATGTTTATTTTGTCTATGGTTTTTGGCAGGCAATAAGCCAGCTCATAGCGAATCCCCTTTTCTTTTTTGAGTTCCTCGGCGAATTTTTCGCGTTGTTTATGCGAAAGCAATTTTGAATCGCGCAGCCAGCACAATTTTTTGTGAGTCTTTTTATAGAAATTTTTTGTGAAAGTGACGGCGCAAACCACCACGGGTCCGGCAAGACAGCCCATTCCGACCTCATCTATGCCACAAACAAACCGCCAGCCGTCGGCAAAAAGTTTTTTTTCAATTGTCTTGGTGGGTAGTTTCACTGAGTCTGGGGCTGATGTGTTTTTCGGGACTGGATTTTCTCCATGGCCTCGACTGAGCTCAGCCGAAGTCCGAAGAAAATCCATCTGGTGAAGTCGTTGTCATTTGTCAAGATATTCGTCCGCTCTAGGCGGACTCAATCATTGACAAAACCATGCTGACAGCGACTTCAACAGCCCTCAAAACACATCAGCCCCGCCTGTTTATCGTCTTCTTTCATTAATTTTGTAAAGCGCTATCCCCGTCGCTACAGCGACATTCAACGATTCTTTTTTGCCGTGCATTGGGATTTTAATGACGTTATCCGTGTATTTGAGAATAATTTTACTCAAGCCCTTTTTCTCATTGCCGACCATCAAAGCCAGTGGAAACTTCGGTTTGTATCGGGCTAATAAACTGCTTTTCTCGTTTATCTCCAGGGCGGCAATACGGTAGCCCTTACTTTTCAAGTTTCTCAAAAGTTCCCAGGTGTGGTTATATTTTTTCCAAGGGACGACTTTTTCGGCGCCGAGGGAAGTTTTGGCGACTTTCTTGCTGTTTGGCGTCGGCGAATAGCCACAGATAAAAACCTCGCTGACCCCCATGGCATCGGCGGTGCGCATTATGGAGCCCACATTATATGCGCTTCTTACGCAATGGATTACCAGCGCCAATTGTTGCTTAAACTCCATGTATGCTATATTACTATCATATAATATTTAATTAATAAACCTATGAACGAAAATCAAAAAAAGGTTCTTTTTTGGGTGGGGATAATAGCCGGTATTTCGCTGATTATCTTCCTTTTGGTCAGCGCTCAGCACACCTATAATACAGCGGCGACGACCAACACGGTTTCGTTTTCCGGCGAGGGTAAAGTGACAGCGAAACCGGACATTTCGGTAATGAATTTCACCATTGAAACCCGCGCCGCCGATTCAAAAACCGCCCAGGACAGCAATACCAAGAAATCCAATGCCGTCGTGGACTATCTGAAACAGCAAGGCGTTGAAGACAAAGATGTCAAAACGTCCTCTTATTTCATCCAGCCGGAATACGGCGCTTGGTGCTACTATCCGAAATGCAATCCCGAAAGACCGGGGAAAATCATCGGCTACATAGTTAACCAAGGTTTCGAGGTAAAAATCAGGGACTTAACGAAAGTGAGCATCATTACCGATGGCGTGGTGACAGCGGGCGCCAATCGGATTGATGGCATTACTTTTACCATTGAAGATACTGACGCGCTGAAGGCAAAGGCGAGGGAGGAAGCTATTAAGAAAGCGAAACAAAAAGCCGTCGAACTTGAACAGCAGGTGGGTATTGATCTGGGTAAAATCGTAAACTTTTCCGAGAGCGGTAATTTCCCCGTGCAGATGGCGTATGATAAAGCCAATCTGGGTATAGGCGGAGGTGGCGGCGCTGGCCCGTCGCTTCCCACCGGCGAGAACGATATCGTGGTTGATGTGACAATAACGTATCAAATAAAATAACAGCCGGTATAGTCGGTCAATTATCAGTTAATCGATTTACTTGGTTATAAAATATGAGTGGGTTTATAGAAGATATGCCAGGCAAAAGCCCCGAGGATGATATAAGAAATGAGGGATTGAGAGAAATCAAAGGAATCATTCGCGAAAATTCCGACAGGGGAGCCTCAATCATTAGAGAAGCACTTACTAAATTTGTTGCGGGCGGTGGCACCGACAAGGATTTAGATAAATTTATGGACGACATCAGAGAGGTATTTTTAGATGGCATGAAAAGAGTAGACCAATCGATGAAACAGCATAAAATAGATAAAGCCAATCTTGATTTCAGCTCGCCGGAAATTTCAGAGAAAGACGACGAATAAATAAAATAAGGATCTATAAACACTAAAACCGCCCCGGAGGGCGGTTTTAGATAGATGTAATTTCTTACCGAGAACCAGACCATTGCGAATTATTCGATATCCGCGAACGCCAACAGATTAAGCCAAGTTGGCTGGCTGCAAATCACGCGAGTTGAACGTTATGCCGAGGGCGCATTTACCAGCCCCCAACATAACGTGTCTACCGACAAGCCGCCTTCGCCCTTACGGGCTTCGGCGAGCCGAGGCAAACCTCGCATAACCTGCATCGACACTCAAAGTTTTCTATACTCAAACCTTTCTCAAGGTTGTTTTATATAGAAAGGAGGTGATCCACGAGCAGGTTCTCCTACCCGTGCCTTGTTCATGTTCTTCCACGTGTTTCCACGGGCATGGACTATATCTTCACCCAGCTCCGATTTAAAAGACTGGGGCTGGGGCCGACGTGTTATGGCGCATAATCTAAGCGCCATCCGATCCTTTTGGATCAAGTCTCTACAGGGCCAGGAAAATCACATCTTCAACCGAGTTTATACCGCATTGAAGGAATTATATAGTCTACAATTAGGTTGTGGAATTTTTGGGCGGACGATTTATTTATGTACATTCTATAATGCCCATGATTTTTTTCTAAACCCATGCTTAAGTCGTACATCTTTGACAGCATTCCTTTTATTTTCACATTTTCTTCGTCAGTAAACGACTGCGAATTAATGTGATATCCACGAAAGTACCCACTTGCCTTAATTGCATTTCCATCATCCATAAACCAAACTGCTAATGTTACTGGATTTTTAAGATAGGCATCTATATTTGAGGGGATAATCTTTCTACCATTTCTATAAAATTCATTTCTTAATTCTGTTCTTAATTCTGTTATTTCTCTATGACTGACAGTTCTAAACTGGAACGAATTATTCCACCCATCTAACTTTGGTGCTGTTAGCACCCATTCTTTAAAGATCTCATATTTCCAAAACACATAATCTTTGTGTTTTATATTATGATTGACTTTCAATTTATAGTTCGTTTTTGACCAATTTGGTTCAAGATGTCCATCCCCAAGTATGTTGCCTATTAACACCGCCCTTTGATATTCGGTCAATGTTAATTTCTTGATGAGGTTTCTAATTTCAGTTGAATATGTGATTTTCCTAGCTTCCCTCGGTATTACCTGCATACCTTATTTTAGCACAAAATAAGAGTGAAGGCTTCACCGATTTCAGTCAGATTTGTTGTCAAGATTGCTCTTGACAAGTCGCTCATTTTATTGGACGACTTAGTCCTTGTTACCGAGCCTACCGTAGTGCCATTTATAAATAAACGGACCTTCGGGTATTCCCGGCTCCCCTGACTTGACGGGCGGTGAGTGCAAAGCTCGAGAACGTATTCACCGCGGCGTGCTGATCCGCGATTACTAGCGATTCCGACTTCATGGAGGCAAGTTTCAGCCTCCAATCCGAACTGAGGGCGTATTTGATGGGATTAGCTCCGCCTTACGGCTTGGCAGCCCATTGTTGCGCCCATTGTATCATGTGTGTAGCCCAGGGTATCAGAGGGCCACGCTGACTTGACGTCATCCCCGCCTTCCTCCCGGTTAACCCGGGCAGTCTTGCCTGACAACATATAACAGGCAACGGGGGTTGCGCTCGTTTACCCACTTAAGGGAACCAGTCGCCTGACGAGCTGACGACAGCCGTGCAGCACCTGTACAGCACCCTCGAAGGCGGCCCGACTTTCGTCAGGCTTGCAGCTGTATTTCAAACCCTGGTGAGGTTTTTCGCTCTGTGTCGAATTGAACCACATGATCCACCGCTTGTGCGAGCTCCCGCCTATTCCTTTGAGTTTTAATCTTGCGATCGTACTTCCCAGGCGGCAGACTTAACGCGTTAGCTACGCCACTGGGAGGGTCGATGCTCCCAATAGCCAGTCTGCATCGTTTAGGGCGTGGACTACAAGGGTCTACTTGTTTAATTGCAACAAAAATTGTTGCGCTCCAATTACTTGGAGGATCGGACTATATCATTCTCTGAAATTTTTCCATTTCTTTTTCTTTTCATCAGTATATTTTTGGACTAAATCTTCTGGAAACCCAGTTAATTTGGAAACTTCAGAGATCCAGCGTTGTTGTAATTCAATGTTTTTGTAAAGAAGCGTAACCTTAGGCAACATTTGGGGTACTTTAATATAGGGCAAAATAATTCGCAGAAGTTTTTGCAATTCTTCGCTGGAGCGGATCCATAACCGATAATACTCAATATGTTTTCCATTCCAATCTCGATTTATCTTCCCGATATGAGTAGTCACGCCCCATACCTTTAATAAGTATCGGGCAAGAATTTTCTGGTCTTCTAATGTGAATGGGTCGGTGCATAAGACGCCGCGTCTTCCATTTACAATCAGTGAGCCATCATCAAGCCACCAAATTGCCAGAGATAAAGGGCTTAACATGTTCAACCATTTGCGGCGAACACGAAACTTACCCTTATCATTCGTCAAATCATGTAGGTTAGTAAGCGATTCAAGAGCTAGGCTTTGAAATCTTAATTTTTCTCCGCCTAGACCATCAGACTCCTTACTTTTCCAATAATATGATTTGCTAGTGATTTCTTTTAGTTGTTCCGCTTTCCAGAAAAAATATTCTTTCTGGTTAATCGAATGCCTAAAAGAAAATCTCGCGTTCCTATAAGGCGGATGGATTTTTAACGACCCATCGCCCAACAAAGAACCCAAAATTATTTCTTTACATTTATCCGACAAAAATGATTTAATCATTTTCTATCTTTTGATATTACATAGTCTCTACGGGGTCCGACGTTACGTCGGACTTCCCTCGGGATTACCCTTCAGATAAGAAGGGTTTCCCCGATACAGCTGGATGCACATCTCGATATCACTATCGAGAGGGACACCGTTTAGCATGCTCCTCGATTTTTATCGATGCACGCAAGGATTTATCTAATCCTTTTTGATCCCCACGCTTTCGCGATTGACCGTCAGCAAAGCCCTAGCAAGCTGCTTCCGCTTTTGGTGTTCCGTGTGATATCAACGCATTTCACCGCTACACCACACGTTCCGCTTGCCTCTGACTTGCTCTAGCCCGTACGTTTCTGACGCGGTTTCACCGTTAGGCGGTGAGATTTAACGACAGACTATACGAGCCGGCTGCTCGCGCTTTACGCCCAGTAAATCCGGATAACGCTCGAGGTCTCTGTATTACCGCTGCTGCTGGCTATACTATTTGTATTAGTAGTATGGACTATATCATCACCCAGTTAAAAAACTGGGGCTCAGCGTGTTATGGATGCCAACCGACCTCCATCCGTCGTGTTTAAACGACAAGTCTCTGAGGGGTATCTAAATCGAGGTAATTTATATCTAAAGCAATCAAGTACATGGGGCGAGATCAGTTGTGTGAATCTGCTTCGTCCTCGCGCTCCGATATATATTCTCGGCTGCCGTTTTCCACGGCAAAGCGTATAATGTACCGACGTGCTTATTTTGAAATTGGAATCCAGTGCACTGGCAAGTCTCTTCGCTTCTCTTAGAGTAAAGCAGTTGGTGCATAAATGAAACGCGCAGTGATCGTTTTTTCTATAATCAAGCGTGCCGTCATCCATAAACCAAACTGCCAAACTGACAGGAGAAATCAGCAGTTTATCGATATTTTCAGGAACTTTTTTGACTCTATTTTTATAGAACAAACCATGAAGTTCATTTAACTCCTTTGAGTAAAATGAACGCGCATACCATTGCTGGTTATCTGTCCTTTGTTTTGGTTCTGTATGAAATAAATCATACAGATTTTGATACAGCCAAAAAACATATTCCTTATATCGATTAGCCTGCTTGATACTTAAACTGGTAGTTCCAGCTTTCGAGTAATGAATATAACTATCACCCAATAAAGTGCCTATAATTATACTCTTTTGATACTCGGTCATACCTCATTTTAACATACTTCCCTGCGGATTGTCTTTTACCGTGCCTTGCCATAATGCAAGGTATTCAGCGGACGACAAAAGATGTTCCCGCATATAAGCTGAGTTTTCCTATCTCTCATTACTGAGAGAGCTCTGCGCCGACTCTTTTTGAGTCCACAGAGTTGGCAACCTCTTATTCTCGTGGTACCGTCATTGTTCTTCCCACGCAAAAGGAGTTTACAATCCGAAGACCTTCTTCCTCCACGCGGCGTCGCTCGATCAGGCTTTCGCCCATTGTCGAATATTCTCGGCTACTGCCACCCGTAGGTGTATGGACCGTGTCTAAGTTCCATCGTTGGGGAACACGCTCTCACGCCCCCTACCCGTCGTAGCCTTGGTGAGCCGTTACCTCACCAACTAGCTGATAGGACCTAGGCCGCTCCTGAAGCGTCTTGCGACTTTACTCTTGCGAGACCATCGGGGATTAGTTCGCCTTTCGGCGAATTATACCCGTCTTCAGGGCACGTACCAGGGTGTTACTAACTCGTTTGCCGCTATACAAAATCCTTGCAGACTCTGTATCGCACGACTTGTATGCCTTATCCACGCCGCCAGCGTTCATCCTGAGCCAGGATCAAACTCTCTTAAAGAATAGTTCCAACATCCGGCGTTAAACCGGAGCGTCGGAGCTATAGATCCCGAACGAAGTAAGAAACCTATGGTTTCTGCCGAAATGAAATTTCGGACTTCGTACGGGATAGATCTGGTTCACGGTAGGAAATTGCATCATCCCTACCGCTAATTTTTAATGTCCTATCAATTAAATATTCGGGACTGTTCCCGGAACTTCGTCTCCCAGAAACACTCCCGAATGTTTAAACGCTCTTGTAAATTGTGGATATATTTTACATGGCTATGACGAGTTTAGCAAAGGGGTTATGCACTGTCAATACTACCCCCGGCTTTTATTAATATCTATGTTTTTTGTGTAAGATCTCGCTGAAAATACTGCCGCCGATATTCTCTATCACCCGCACCTTCTCTTTTTTCTGATGGTTTTCCACTCTCGCTTCCTCTGTAATGTCTCTTTTTTGCGCTTCATAGTCGCGGAATATGCCCTCAAGTTCCGGCTTTGCCAAAAGCATATTCATCAATTTTGCTATTTCCCTGTCATATTTGCTTTCCGTATTGGTAATCTGCGCCTGTGTTCTTACTCTTATGTTTTCTGTCATATTTTTCCTGTTTTTCTTGGGAGCGTTTTTTTGTATTTCTTCTTCGTTTTTGTCGGCTTTATCCACCAACTCGTCTATTTTTTGGTCTTTTTCGGCTCTTAAAGCTCGTATATCGTAAACAGCATCCGCGATTTCTCCGGGATTGTTTTCGGCAATAATATTAAACGTTTCGTCTTCAAGTATCGCGAGTTTCAAAGAAATCTCATTCTCGGTTTTTTTATCTAAATTTTGCTCGTATTTTATCGTAGCTGTATTTATTCCTGTCCTGACGCCCTTTCTAATAGCCTGATTTTTAGAATAATAGTAAGGGTATCCGCCGGCGTGGGCTTTTTCTATTGAGCCCAAAACCAGTGTCATGGCTATGACCGTAATCGCAAGTTTTGCTTTAAATCCTTCGAATGCACGACTTCCCGGACTTTTCTCGGATAAAAATTTCCCAGCATCTCTTTCGACGCATTCTTCGCCCATTTTTTTAATACCCTCCGCTCCTTCGTCTAATTTTTCCAGCTCTTCTTTGTTCGGTGGTTCTGGGTTTCTTCCAAGTTGTTCTATGAAACGTTCCATTGTGGTTATTTAATCAAAAAATTCTCTTCTCTTAACACTTTATCCAGAAGATTGGTATCGTTTTCCAAAAAAGCTTTTTTCTTGAGGCGGATTATTTCAGTGACATTTTTCAGCTTTTCGGGGATTTCGTTTATGTATTCCGCGACTGCCTCAACCGCTCCCTTCGGCGCCTTTAACATAATAGTTTCCCACATTGCCCTATCCTCCGGACTCAATTCCGAATGTTCAATAAAATTCTGGAAATTCCGCATACCCTGATTATATATCAAATCTTTCTGGCTCGCCAAGTCGAGTGGCGCTTCCGCCATTCTTCTATTTTTTTGTGGTCGCCGGATAAAAGCACTTTAGGTACCTGTCTTTTTTTGCCGTTAATTTCTATAATATCGGGTCGCGTATAATGAGGGTACTCAATAAACTCAAACTGTTGTTTACCGGCGATGGTGTTTTTCACGGCGCTGTTGAAGGTCTCGTCTTTTAGCGATTCCAGTTTGCCGACGGCTCCCGGCAGTAATCTCGTGACCGCTTCAATGACAACCATTGCCGGAACCTCTCCGCCGAAAAGCACGTAATCCCCGATTGAAATTTCTTCGTCGGCGATATATTCAGCCACTCTTTCGTCGATGCCTTCGTATCTGCCGGATATTAAAATCAGCTGGTCCAGTTTCGCGTACCGCCTCGCCGTCGCTTGCGTGAATTTTTTGCCTTTCGGCGAAAAAATCACAACCCTGGATTTGCTCCCCGCCCCTTTTTTCTTTATATCTTTAACGGCTTTCATTATCGGTTCAACCATCATAACCATGCCGGCGCCTCCGCCGTAAGGCCTATCATCAACGGTTTTATGCGCGTCCGCCGTCCAATCCCGGAGACTGTGGAGGTTTATAGAGACGATTTTTTTCTTTTGGGCGCGAGCAATAAGGGCTTGTTCGGCGAAGCCGTTAAAAATGTCCGGGAAAATTGTGATAATATCGAACCTCATCCTATTAACGAAAATACTCCCGAAGGAGTATTTTCGCAAATGTCTTTTTAATGATTACATCCCGATTTCTCCGACGACGTCCTCAATGTTTTTGGACTTCTCTCCGCCTCCCTGGTGCGTGCTTCCTTCGGGTTCAATTATTCTTAGGTTTACCCGGGCATTGTTACGGATGCCGATTATGCGGGCAAGAACCCTGATTGCCTTAGCCGTTGAGCCGGAGCGGCCTATCAGAAGACCCATATCGTCCGGACTTACTTTGACTTCCAAGAGGACTCCCATTTCATCTGTTTTTCTGCTGACTTGGACTTCATCCGGTTTATTCACTATCTGCTTAATAATGTATTCCACGAAACTTTGGTCAAGTGGTTTATCCATTTGATTGGCGATGAAAGCATTTTCCTTCTTACCGAATTTGTCAGACGGAACCTACTTTTCTCGCGTTGGCTAAAATAAAAACGTGTTTTTAATCGGCGCGCAACGTAACAATTGCCCGCCTCACGACCATTCACTATGTTATGTAAAAGCAGCAATCCTTACTGCGCGGCAGCCGGTTCGCTTTCGGTTTTTGGCTCCGCTTCTTTCGGCGCTTCTTCCTTGGGGGCTTCCTCTATTTTCTTTTCTTCGGGTTTCTTTTCCTCCGTTTTTTCCTGCTCTCTTTTCTTGGGTTTCCAGACGCGCAGTTTTTCGCCCTTTATTATGCCTTCATTAATGAAAAGATTGTGGATGGTTCCCGTGGGTTGGGCGCCATTGGAGAGCCAGTAGGCGGCGCGTTCTTTATCCACGCTCATTTTGTTGGCATGGGGGTCGTATGACCCGAGCGATTCCAAATAAGCCCCGCCCGTGCGCTTGGTGTGCTCAAGAACCACGACCTTGAAAAATGCCTGTTTCTTTTTACCCGTTCTTTGTAAGCGAATTTTAAGCATTTTATTTATCCCGAACGAAATAGCCCGCTTGCCTTTATGTCCGGCAGGACGGGCGCGATTTCGCATGGGATAAAGTTAGCATCAAAAGCGTTTTTTGGCAATATCTCGCGCCAGCTCTTTTTCAAGACCATTCCGTCCAGCCGGAACGTCTTTTCGTCACGTTCAAGATTCTCCAGCGGAATCTCTCACTCGCTAGAGGCTGTGGATTCGGCAATAGTTGGCTATACGCCAGATATTATACTATTGCCGACCAATCAATCCACAGCCTCTAAGCGGCCTCAAAGACATTCCGGCCTGGACGGACCTATACTTATTGATATGAAAAAAGTCGGCTCGCTTTTGGCCGTATCTGCCATGTATTACGGGCTACTACAGATTTACTTCTTTTATTTCAAGCTGGGATTTTCCTTCTTTTTTGGGCTGCTGAAAGTTTATGAGAAGACCGTGTTTGATTTTAAGGATTTTCATGTAGCCTTTGATCTGAACTTCTTCCGACGGACCCATGGCTCCGCCAACGGCTTTTAACTCAAGGATAAACTTGTTTTTTCCGGAGCCGACGATAATGTCCGGATATCCCTCACCGACATAATGGTCTTTATATTTGAGCTCCACCACCTTCTGGCTTTCGTATTTAATCTTAGCCAAACGAAGTCCCACCTGCATTGCTTTATCGTAAACATCCTCCGAAAACCCCGAACCCAGTGATTTATAAACATCCTTTACGATTTTAATGATTATTCTGTTCATAATTTGTTTATTATTTTTTAAGATATTTCATTATTACTTACTTAGTTTTCGCAATAATGAAACAAATTTCTCAACTTGCTCCCCGTTTTTAAAGTAGCCACCATAATAATTATCATCCCATCCATATCCTTTTTCGGTTGTGCACGGTGGTAAATAATTTTTTATATCCTGTGCTTTAGTTTTGAAATATTGTTGAAAATGAGGTAATCGAATTTCAATAAATAGCCCCTTATTTTGATTGCTGTATTCCGGGAGTATGCTGATAATTGACCTCCTGCTTTTTTCTTTGCCGGCTATGCCTATAAATACGATACTACTTCTTGTGGTAGCAATGTATTCAATATATTTTTTTATTTCATTAACCGACTTATTATACAAATCGCCAACTCCATTTTTTATTGCGATATTTTCAAGCTCCTCCACCGTTAATGGCGGCTTTCGTTTTGAAGTAGATTTAGATTGTGTGCGGTAGTCGGCCTCGCTCGGTTCTATCAAAAATACTCTCGCCATAAATTCCTTGCCGCCATGTTTAAAATATTGAAAGGTCGCTATATTGATACTCACCCCGTAAGTTTTTGATAGATACTCGATAATCCTTTCAGAACTATTATCGATTTCTGATCCAACAATAAGCATTTTATGGTGCTCGTTAAGGGTTTCTGGCAGCTCGGTGCCAAATTTTTCCATGAATGCATCTTCGAGTGTCCTTTTGGTGCCAAAATAATTTTTCGCGATGTTACTGATCTTTTCATTCGTTAAGCCTTCAACCCATGATGCGTAATCCAGCACTTGAGCAACTATATCTCGCGGTGTTTTGTCACGTTTTAGTTCAATTATTATGAGATCGCCATTATAGTCCAGACACAATAAATCAATTACCCCATCAAAATCCGTCTCAATTTGGCGTCCTATCACCAAAAAATCATTAGATATGGTTGAAATATCGTTTTCAGCCCATGTTTCCAGCCTCTCTTCAAGATTAAGTTTATCCTTTTTTACCTCGTGTAATTTTTCTTCTATCACTTCCCAAATTTTTATATCTTGTGCCATATTATTATTTATAAGTTTATATTTAAATTTTTTACGATTTTGATTTTTGCCGATGGGATTTTGCAAAAAATATCTGATGCCTTTTTTTATCTCTCGTTATTTATTTTTATATCTCACTTATTAATTTTACTAAGTGTTCGGGATCCCAACTCCAAAAAGTAATTTCATTCTCCCTAATGAATTTAGGTAATGTTGTTCTTTCTACGCCCTTTATAGCCATAGTTATAATTGTTTTTTTCTCCTCGCCACTTGTCTCTAGTTCCCAATCAACCCATCTACTTTTGTGTGTGGTTTCGCCGATTAAACAAATGGTTACACTTGCCCTCTTGATTTGTTCTCGGATAACTCTCTTTATATAGTTTGCATTGAGACTATCAATTGGTTCTTTAATTGACTCATCATAAAATTCAAGCTCAAAATTGGGATTATCTTTTAATAAACGCAGCCCCCTCACATGGTCTAGATCCTCAGACGCAAAGCTTAAAAACACTCGTTTCTTTTCTTTTGAATTGTGATTATTGTGATACATAAAATTATTTCATTTAAACGATTCTACTTTAGCATATAAGCTTTTCTGAAACGCGAAGAAAACAGAGCGTATATCCTCTACCCCACCCAATGCCTCTTCCGCATCAGCAATAGCGTGGTACTTCAGATTTAAAAGGATTGGCAATTTTTCCTCATCAAGTTCTTCCACGCCTCTGTCTTCATATTTTGCCAGCACGAATTCCAAAAATTCTTTTTGCCGCGCGTCTAACCCTTCAAAAATCTTTGCTCTCGCTTGTTCTACTCTTTGCTTCCTTGTAATCGGTTGAGTTACGAAAGAAATATACGCCAAAACATCAAACAGATCACTTTGCTCCGCGTTTATCATTTTTTGCAGTGTTTCTAACTCATCCTTGCCATAGCCAAGCGTACTGATTTTTTCCAAAAAAGTTTTCCGTGTTATGGGATTAGACCAGATTTTGCGAAGCTCTTCTTCGCTCTTGAAAAACTCAGGCAATGCTCCAAACATATTATCCATAAATTCTTTTACAGAAATCGGCTTACCGTCCGCGCTCCAAAACGAGGTGGTAATCATATGCTGAATCTCTCGCTCCTTGCCGTCACGTAGCTTGATTAATAATGTTTTCATAGGTTCTTCTGGCGGTTCGGGTGGGAGTGGTAACTCTTTCGGTTCTTCGAGTTCTTTTGATTTGCGTGGTTCTTTCTCTGTAGTTTGATCTATCGGCTCGCCATCCCATTCAGGATCAGAAAAATGATGATAAGCATTTACAAAATCAAGGATCGTAAAGTATTCTTTGCCATCAAAAAGACGGGTGCCACGTCCAATAATCTGCTTAAACTCGATCATAGAATTAACTGGCCGCATCAAAACGATGTTCCGGATGTTGCGCGCGTCCACGCCTGTCGAAAGCTTTTGCGAAGTGGTCAAAATTGTAGGGATTGTTTTCTCGTTGTCCTGAAACTCACGCAAATATTGCTCACCACGGGTGCCGTCATTGGCAGTTACACGTACGCAATAATTCGGTGCTTTGCTTATCTTGAATTGATTTATTAAATCCCGAACGGCAAGGGCGTGATCTTGTGTGGCACAGAACACGATCGTTTTTTCATTCTGGTTTATTTCGCTTAACATTATCTTTACCCGTTTTGCTTCCCGTGCCTTAATCTTAATGATTCTATTAAAATCTTCTTCCTGGTAAATTTTACCTTCTTCAACCTCGCCCTCAATAATCTGGTCATCGGATGTGTAGACGTACTCATCCAAAGTGGTCTGAATTCGCTTAACTTTAAATGGCGTCAGAAAGCCATCATTGACTCCTTCCTTTAGTGAGTAGATATAGACCGGATCGCCAAAATATTTGTAGGTATTAACATTGTCTTTTCTTTTTGGTGTTGCAGTCAAGCCGAGCTGTACGGCCGGAGAAAAGTATTCCAAAATGCCACGCCAATTGCTTTCATCATTTGCGCCGCCGCGATGACATTCATCTATAATAATAAAGTCAAAAAAGTCCGGCGGATAATCACCAAAATACGGCGTATCGCCAGGCCCGCTCATAAATGTTTGAAAAATGGTAAAGAAAACGCTTCCGTTCGTGGGTACGCCGCCCTTCTTTCTTATATCTAATGGATTAATCCTTACCAGCGTATCCTCTGGAAATGCCGTGAAAGTATTATATGCCTGATCAGCGAGGATATTTCTATCGGCAAGAAAAAGAATTCTCGGCCGTCTCCCGCCGTCACATTGCAAGGTCCACCTTGTTTGATATAGCTTCCATGAAATCTGAAACGCGATCGCTGTTTTTCCAGTGCCAGTAGCAAGTGTTAGTAAAATTCGTTTTTTATTTTCGGCTATGGCGTTAGTGGCATTATTAATAGCTATCTCTTGGTAGTATCGCTTTCCAAGCTCTCCTTCTAATGGAATAGAAGCAAATTTTTCTTTCCATTTGTTTTGACCTGCCTCGCCGGCGGGCGGGTCAGAATAAACGGTATTCCACAGCTCTTCCGGTGTCGGGAATTTCTCTATGTAGCCCTCCTTACCGGTTTTCATTGATATCTGGTAAATCTCTTTGCCGTTAGTCGCATATGTGTGCTCGATCTTCAATTTCTCGGCGTAGGCTTTGGCTTGTGCGACACCCTCGGTTGCCGACAAGTTTTCTTGTTTGGCTTCAATCACTGCCAATTTCTGATTTTTGAAAACTAAGATATAGTCGGCAATTTCCGGCTTGGCTCGTATTCCGCCAGTCAAAATGCGCCCTTCGGTAATGCGAAACTCCCGAAGAATTTTTGATCCTTCTACTTCACCCCAGCCGCTCGCTTTTAACTTTGGATCAATATATTCGGCTCTTGTTTCCGCCTCATTCATACGCCAATTTTCCAAACATTCTTTTCCAGAAAAGCTTCGATGGTTTGGCGATTAGCTTTATTGATGAGATTCGAATGGGAGAGTTTCTTGCTCTTTGCGTACTCAGCGAGCGTCATAATTTTCTTGCCTTCTAAATACGCTAATCGCTTATGGTAGCTATTTGTGAGCGCTTTCCCTACGATTTCTTCCATAAGATCGGCTTTATTTTTTAGATCAAACTCTCTAAATGCTTCGTAGTATCTTTTTCGATCAATGAATTTGATATTAATGGAAACAAATCCCTCCCGAATCAGCAAATAATTGTTGATGACGCGTCCAATACGACCATTGCCGTCAATGAATGGGTGGGCATACTCAAACCCAAGATGCAATCGCGCGATACGCTTGATAATATTTTCGTGACTTGTTGCATGATACTCCGCAAGCATCTTTTTAAGACGATCTTGTGACTCTTGCGGACTTGGGGATATGTGAGTTCCGATACGGACATATTCATCATTCATGCGAAATCTTCCGGCAATGTCATCACGGATATTCGAAATCAGCATTTTATGAAGTGATAAAATGACTTCAAGAGAAAGCTCTTGCTCTTTAGCTCTCGTATCAATATAACTGACGACACGCGCAAGGTTTTTTGCCTCAAAAATTTCACGTTGACTGATATATCTATCCAAGTCAATTTGGAGAAGAATCTTTTCCGTTTCCTCAAGCGTCAGTGTGCTGTTTTCGATAGCGTTGGAGTTGTAAACCTGCTCGGCAACTTCTGCTTCTGATATAAGCTTAATAAGCGCATCCTTGCCTATGGAAGCCTTATAGTATCTCTCGCGGAGAGAACTTATCTTACTGTATACATTGAGTGTTTTTGCCATATATTGGTATTCTAATCTTTCTTCACTCTTTTGTCAACATAATCGTGAAAAGTGTAAGCAAATCACCATGCTTTCACGGTTATGACTACAATTTCCCCAAAAATGCCTCTTTCAGCACAGATTTTTTAAGCTCTTCCAAATCTGCTAGCTTTTTGCGATATACCTCCTCCAGTTTCCTCGTCTCCCCCGCCAACCCATCAAGCTTCTTGACGATGGACTTTTGCTCGGAAAGTGGCGGCAAGAATATTTTATGTTTTTCTATCTTCTCGATCGTTAAGGCATTGTATGCCGAGCCTTGCGATAACTTCTTTATCTTTTCAACGAATGACATCAAAACAAATTTCATAAAGTACGAATCCGCGGAATCAAAATCCTTGAACCAAAGTACGTTCCCATCCTTAAAATAGAACTCCTCATTTTTTCCAACCACATAGATCTCACCGATTGTTCCCACGGCAGTCATAAGAATGTCGCCCTCCAATGGCACACCGAAAACATTTTTAATTTCAGAATATCTTTTTTTAGAAATGAATAACTCCACTGATATATCATGTCCGTTAGCCAGTTCCTTAATCTCCTTGATTCGATAAAATGGCACACCCTCTTTTACATATTCTTTCTTATAGATTCTCTTGCTTGATGTGATTTGCCCCAGTTCTTCAAGTCTCTTCTCTGCCCATCCCTTCCCCGGATTCGCAAACGCACCTTGTAAATATGACTCGAAAAGCTCGCGGGCGTTGCGCAAATTCTTTTCCGCATTCTCCTTCGCCTTCTCCACCCCCTCAAAAACCTCATCCAACTTCCCTACAATCCGCCTCTGCTCGGCGATCGACGGGAGTGGGATTTCGATCATTCCTAAATTCTTCCGGCTAATTCTTTTTCTCGTTGTACCCGATGTTTTAGATTCAACATCTTGCAAATATTGATTTGTTTGTAAGTAGTAGTTAAAAAAATGCGGTAGTACTGCCTTATCTAGTCTTAAAATACTACAATCGACAGCTGTGATCATCTTCTCTTTAATATCAGGAATGACGCAAGCCCTACCGACAGGATCAGGTAAGCGCGACACCAAAATGTCGCCAGGCATTATTTCTGTGCATTTTAATCTTTTGAACGTCTTTTCAGAAATGTATCTCGCCTTTCCTCCCCTGTTTTTAAAAATTCCATTTCCTATATTACCAGTTTGAATAAGCCGAATCCCTTCGTCTGATTGATCCTTGCTTTCAATCCAATTGCCGTCGGTAAAGAAATCACAAACCTCGCCAAGTTTTTTGGTTCGCCAGGTCATTATTTAGGGGTTAACTGAGTGGCAAATTGATCCAATGATGCCACTTTCTTAATCTTTCCATTATAGACTCGCGACCTATAGTACAGAGCGACCACCGCACTGATTATTGCCAAAAAGGTAAAAGCGAACGCACTCCATAAAAGAGATGGGCTTTTGGCGCTCGTAATATACGCCGTCCAAAATCCTACAGCGATGGAAAGCGAAATTGAAGCAAGTGAGAAAAAAACTTCATAATGACGAAGTTCATTCCCCTGTACAAGTTCTATTTGTACGCAAGAAGGTAAATAAACCTCTACGGAAGTTTCATTTTTTGTTGCACCTGTTTTGGTTTTAATGGTTTGCTTCAAGATAACGTTATTTAGTAAGTTCGGTCTCTACTATATTTTCTCCGGTTGCAGTTAGTTCCCATGCTTTCTTTGAATCTTTTTTTTCTTCTGCCTCCATAATACGGCCTCCGCGGATATTCATGTTTATTTTGTCATTAATATTTAGCGGTAATGGAATCTTTGCTAAACGGAAGGCTTTTTTCAGATCATCAGTGTTAAACGGCATTATATTCTCCATATGTTCAATAAAGTATGCAATTACTAGTGTACGCTTAACGTCATCGTCCACTTTTTTTGTCATAAGAAATTCCTTAATCGACAATTTCTTAATGTTACCCTGCGAGATAGTGGGCTCGTTACTACTGAGCTGATTTTTTTCTAGTTTTTCAATCCTTTTTTCAATTCGTTGTTCAAATTTATCCATACGCGCCAATATTTTATGTTCAAAATCGTTATTCTCCATATTATTGTTGATTATTTTTTTTAAATCGTGCTATGACCCGTAGAAGTTTATAATTGGGCAAATAGTATTGGCCCTTGTCAGACTTAATATCCTTTGATTCAAGAAGTTTTTTTAGAGTGTTTTTGATACTTCCCTCTGGTGCAATTTCCAATTTGATAATTTCCAGTGGCGTAATCTTTTCATCTGAACCAAGAACAAGACTTCTTGCCTTTACGGCACAGAGCACGATAAGAATTCTGTCAGCGTTTGTTAGTTCAAGAAACGTTCCTGAAAAATCAAAAGATTGTGTCTCCTTATTTATTGACAAATATGGAGACAGCAAATCTGCGAGAGCCTGCCTATCGACCGCCTGTGATTCACTAACAATCAATTTTTGAAGTGGGTCTGATTGATTCATAATTTTTAGTTATTTTTTACTCTCATAATTACTATTGTACTCCTGCATAGAAATAAATCAAGTCTTATATAAGTGACTTTCGCATTGAAATAGTTTTTATGTTCGCGGCTCCTGTAAGTACAACAAAAAAACCCTTATATATAAGGGTTTTTTTGTCATAATCCTTAGACACTCTAAGTCTGTAATAGTAACTGTATTTTTACACCATTGATGCTATCTTTTCTAAGTTATCCACAGCCTCTGCATCTAACATCTTTATTTCTTTCAAAAGCTCTTTTGGACTTCGTAGTGCCACTTCCCCACTTTTGTTGGGGTTTTTGACGGAGAGGTCGAAGGTGGTGGGGTCGATTTTGGAGGCGTCCACGCTCCATGAATTCTCGGAGTCGGTTTTGGTTTTTTGGAGATTTACGAAGTCGGCAAGATCGGATTCGTTGAGCGGATTGGTTTTGCCAAGATTGCGGGAAAGATTAAGCTGATAGTACCAGATTTTCTTGGTTGGCGCGCCTTTTTCAAAAAACAAGATTACTGTTTTGACACCGGCACCGGCAAAGACACCGCCGGGCAGATCAAGCACAGTGTGGAGATTGCAGCTTTCAAGGAGTAACTTGCGCAAACTGACCGAGGCATTGTCGGTGTTGGAAAGAAAAGTATTTTTAATAACGATACCCGCTTTGCCACCGGCTTTAAGAATTTTTACAAAATGCTGGAGGAATAGAAATGCCGTCTCGCCGGTTTTGATGGGAAAGTTCTGTTGAATTTCTCTTCCTATGCCGGCGCCGAAAGGCGGATTTGCCAGAATAATATCATAGCGGTGTTTTTCTTGAATGTCGTTTATGTTTTCTGCAAGGGTGTTGGTATGAAGAATATTCGGGGCTTCAATGCCATGCAGAATCATATTCATTACGCCGATAATATAAGCAAGTGATTTTATTTCTTTGCCATAGAATGTGTCTTTTTGAAGTTTTACTGATTCAGCAGTCGATAAATCATTACTTTTCTTCAGATAGTCAAAAGCCTCCACAAGAAAACCCGCCGAGCCACACGCGCCATCGTAAATCTTGTTGCCAACTTTGGGCGCAACTACTTTAACAATTGCCTTAATGAGCGGCCGGGGCGTGTAATACTCTCCGCCGTTGCGGCCGGCATTACCCATCTTTTTAATTTTCTCTTCGTAAAGATGGGAAAGCTCATGTTTTTCATGGTCGGTACGAAAGTGCATACCGTCAACAATATCCAAAACCTCGCGAAGTCTGTATCCGCTCTGTATCTTATTTTTCAGCTCAATAAATATCTCGCCGATTTTGTATTCAATAGTGTCCGGGCTGTCGGCTTCTGCTCTGAATTTTTTCAGATATGGGAATAGTTTGTCATTCACGAAATCTCTTAAATCATCGCTCGTGAGCGCTTTATTATGATCCAGCTTGCCGTCGGCTGTTTTTGGTTCGACCCACGCCTCCCAGCGATATTGCGGGGCGATAATAAATTCGTGCTTCTTGCCGGCAAGCGCCGCTTCAGTCTTTTTAGTCTGCTCTAAATCATCAAGATATTTCAAGAAAAGAATCCATGAAGTTTGCTCGATATAATCAAGCTCGGTGGCGCATCCCGCGTCCCGGTGCAGTATATCATCTATATTTTTGAAAGATTGTTCAAACATAGGGATTAAAAACGACGTCAGATACTTTTTCCCTTATTTGTCGGCATTTTACCTCATTTCCGGGAAATTTTCAATGGTGATTTTTATCTTAATGCATTTCGGACTGGCCAGGACAAAAAAGATGTTAATATTTTCCTGTTCAGAGATCCCCTATTTTCTTGACCCCTCAAAACAAAAATTGGCAAAAATGCCAATTATAAGGGGGGTGGTTGGTTTTTTGTTTATTGTTGTTTAATTAATCGGATAAGTTCGGGAAATTCTTTCTGGTTGAAATGCCCGCGGTCTTTAAATATGATCGCCTTGGCTTTTGGCAGTTGTTTCCGAAACGCTGCGAGCTCACTGAACGGAACAGAGGGGTCGTCTTTGCTGTGAAAAAGGTAAATATTTTTTGTTTGTTCACTTATCTTTTTTAGAGATTTCGGAAGTAAAAAATCCCCTATGTCCTCGGTTCTATTGTGTGGTGAAGCAATAAGAAACAACTTCTTAATCCGCTTTGGAAAAT
Organism: Parcubacteria group bacterium Licking1014_17; assembly: GCA_007376485.1. Taxonomy (GTDB): domain Bacteria; phylum Patescibacteriota; class Minisyncoccia; order 2-02-FULL-40-12; family IGHO2-01-FULL-4-A; genus VMGJ01. Next base: position 95,671 of record VMGJ01000004.1, read on the forward strand.
CATTTTCCGCTAAATATTTTGCGAGAAACATCCCGCCGAGAGAATGACCGATAAGAATAACCTCACCATTTAAGAATGGGAACATTCTCTCAAACCAAATTTTCCATTCTTCATATCGGGCGTTCGTTTTATTCGGCATTCGCGGCATGAGAACGTCATAACTTTTTCCAAGCTTTTGAGGTAATGTCACCTTCCAGTCCTTATAGTGCCTAAATTTATCAATAGTGACTTCCCAATTTTTGAGTGATGAGATGTATTCTTTATAGGTATTAAACGAATCCCCGCCCTGAATTACTATAATTTGTTTTGCCATAAATTTATTTAACTAGACTACCCCGAAAAATACAAGCGAGCCGACTTTTTTGAGGGCTCTTGAGATTGCCGCCTTTCCAATCGGGGAATGTGTCTTTAAGCAGTACAGCGAGCCAGTTGGCGGACTGCCTACCAGCTCTTTTTCATCAGCGCGTCTTCGGCTGCCGCTTGCTGGGCTTCCTGTTTGGACGAACCGACGCCTTCGCCGATAAGTTCTTTATTTAAATAAACGCCTATCCGGAATTGTTTCATGTGGTCGGGACCCCAATTTTCCAAAACTTCATAAGAGGGCGTAATTCCCGTCCGCTCCTGCGCTTCTTCCTGCAAACTGCTTTTCGGGTCTTTATAGCTTTTTTCCTTGAGGACGGTTGTGAGTTCCGGCAGAAGATATCTTGAAATAAAAACTTTGGTGGCTTCATAGCCGCCGTCAAGATAAACGGCGCCAATGACGGCTTCCATAGCGTTGGCTAGAATATATTGCCTCGCCCGCCCGCTGTCTTTTGCTTCTCCTCTTGAGAGAAGGATGTGCGAATTCAAATCAAACTTAGACGAAATCACGGAGAGCATATCGGCATTCACCAAAGCCGAACGCCAGCTGGTCAGTTCGCCTTCGGGATTCGGGAAATTTTCGTACAAGTATTCGGTGACAACCAGTTCAAGCGCCGCGTCGCCCAAAAACTCCAGCCGTTCGTTGTGCGGCAGCCGCCAGTCGGGATTTTCGTTGAGATACGAACGATGGGTAACCGCCTGCAAAAGCAGGTCTTTGTTTTTAAAACTATAACCTAAAGATTTTTCCAGCTGCGAGATATTGTTTTCCAAAATGGTAGCCCCTTACATGCGGATGCTTCAGATATTTCATCGGCAGCATTCGCATGAAAAGGAAATTTATTGTTGCTCTTTTTTGGGCGGGTGACTGTCCTTTCCGGGCTCTCCTATCTCGCGGTAAATCGTGCCAAGCACTCCGTTAATGAATCTGCCCGAAGCCGAACCGCCGAATGTTTTTGCCAATTCTATGGATTCGTTGATAGCCACTTTAGGCGGGACTTCTTCGTGATTGCCGAAAAGAAGTTCGTAAATGCCGAGCCGGAGCACCGCCCTGTCCACCATGGCGATTTGGTCTATGGGCCACTGCGGCGCCGCTTTCTCGATTATGGGGTCGATCTGGTCGATTTTCTTCACGGCTCCCTTAGCCAGTTTGTCAATAAATTCAGTATCTTCTATGCCCGGGCCGAACTCTTTAATATTATGCTCGATAATCGAAGGCAGAAGTTCCATCTTCTTGCCTTTGAAATCCCATTCATAAAGGGATTGCATCGCGATACTTCTTGATAAATGTCTGGAAGCCATAAACTTTATTTTTTAGCCTTCTGTTTCTTTTCTTTCTTTTTCATTTCTCTCGCTATAACATTAACAATTTCTTTGCCGCCGTAATACCCGCAATTATTGCACATGCGATGAGACATCATCGGTTTCTTGCAATGTGAGCACGGAACCAAAGCTAAACGCGACAAACCGAGATGGCTTCTACGCCTCCCTTTTTGGGCTCTGGTTGAGTGGGCTCGTGGTACTCCCATAGTCAGCCAAATCTAACACAGCTTGAACCGATTTACAAGCGTTTGAGAAAAATTATTGGTTGTCTACGGTTACGATAAATCCGGTTTCGTTGCTGGTTCCGAGATTATTGGTGATTGAAACTCTGTATTCTCCGGTTATGATAGGCCTGATTCCGGGATTGCACGGCGGATCCATAAGAACGCAGGACGGAGTGATGTTTTGAGGGACGGTGAAGATTAGGGATTTTCCGTCTGCCGAGGACACATCCATGATAATACTGATGCCGAAATTAACGGTATTTGAAAGGGTGAATCCCTTGCCTATAACCATGACTCTTGTGCCCACCGGACCCGAAATTACGTCGGTGTAGAAAATCGTCGGCTTCAGCGGAATGACAGCATTTACCGTGACTTCTTTTGGAGCGGTCACATCCGTTTGTACTTTGACTTTATAGGTCGCCTCTTTATTGTATGTATGAGACACGGATATTACGTTACTGGTGAAATTCCCCCCGAGTTTACAGGGATTTGTTACCAATTTGGTGCCGTCGCCGAAATCCCAAGTTAAGGGAGCATCGCAGTTGGTAAAATTTGATATCGTGGCTTCCAAAGTCACTTTGAACGGAATGTTGCCGGAGGTTTCGAGCGGCAGCACTTCTATGGACGGTTTCGGCGTAGGGGTAATTTGAGACACGGGCTTAGCCGGCGCGGAAGTTGGACTGGCGGTCGGGTTCGAAGCAGGTTCGGCTGAAGGAGCCGGCGTATTGCTTTCGGGCGACAGCACATTTTTAACCTCGCCGCTTATTTTATCTTCAACGTTGATCAATGCATCGGCGTTTGAAGCCAAAATTGTGGCTTCCTGAATGTGGCTTATCGCGCTCTGGTAATCATTGTTATCCAGTTCCGTTTTAGCGGTAAGCAGGATATCGTTTGCCCGGGATAATTGATTTTGGGCTTCCTTCAGGGAATCACTGCTGCCGCTCGCAACACTTATGGAATCGGCGATGTTCTTAATTTCACCGGATGCGGCATCGTAGGAATTTTGGGTCATTGCCTTGGCATCGGCCGCCGGCTCGTTATTTATGGTATCTTGCTTCCTCTGAACAATGCCGGCGTTTTTATCGTTAAGGATGGCGACGGTTTTATCAACTGCTTCGATAGTGGTGAGTATCTGCGCTTTCGGACCGTTGGTGGTTTTCTCTTCCAACCTTTTCAGAATTTCACGATGCGCGTTCAAAGCAGCCTTGAATTTGATGGAAGTCATCAAGGCTTTATCCGGATTTATTGTTTCCAGTTTGGATATTTCCTTTTCCGCCCTCTGGAGCTGTGTTTCCAGAACTGTGCCCGTTTCTTTCAGCACTTTCGATCCGGTATTCTTTGAGGCGCTGACTTCGGTGGTTTCGCGTAAACGTTCGCCGGCAAGCATGACCTCAAAATCAGCCCTGCTGCCGACGTCCAGTTTCATCGCGGCTTTCAGCCGTTCATTGATATTTATTTTCCAGCCGTAAAGTGCGTCGCCCGGCTTTGCCCCGCGCGCGGCGGCGCTCAAGCTGCCGCCTAAAACCAGAACTACCGTTAAAACAACCGGAGCCATTTTCCAGCCGATGCCGTTAAATACTTTTAAAAGATTGGCAACCGGCGATACCTGCCATTTGGTTTTCGCCGCTTGAATCAATGGCTTGGTTTTTACGTACGCCAAAAGTTTCTGCCTATTTAACTCAAGCCAGTTTTTGTCGGCGAACTCCGCCTTTTTTATTTCTTCCAGATTTTTGAATATGTCTCTGTTCATGATTAAACCATTGATTTCAATTTTTCGACTGCTCTGTGAAGAATGACTGAAGCGTTATTCTCGGTAATGTCCATCGCTTGAGCCACTTCTTTGATCGAGAGGTCGTTGATGTAGCGCAAAATAATCGCCTCCCGATAATTATCCGGCAGCTGGTGAAGTTTCTTCCTGATATCATTCACCATGCCTTTTTGGTCCACGTCCTGAATGAAATCGCTCTCCTCCGGAATATCTATCGGGTTATCGGGATTGTCCAGCGACACTTCCCTTGCCTCCTTGTTTTTCCGGTAGTGGTCTATTATCAGGTTGTGGGCTACTTGGTATAAAAATGCTCGGATGCTGTCTATCTTATTGCCGGCGCTTATGTAATCCCAAACGCGCGTGAAAACCAGGGAAGCTAGATCTTCCGCGTCTTCTTTTGAGTTAACCCTGAAGTAGCAATATTTGAATATCCTCTGGGCGTACTCATCATATACGGCGATGAAAGACTGGTCATCCAACATATTTAGACGTTTTTACTGGGCTTTTATTACATTATGCCAGTTGGCGGATTATAGCACAAATTACGGCTGTTCTTAATAAAATAAAGCCGCCGCCTCGCGGTGGCTCTAAAATAAAGAAAGTATGTCGGGTTTTGTCATGAATTTATGGCTAATTTCCCTCTTTCGGTCAGGCGGGGTTTGCCGTCGATTTCATGGATAAATCCCGCGGCGGCCATTCTATCAAGAAGAGGCAGAATTACGGTCGGATTTACTTCGTAGCCGCGGCGCCTAAGTTCTTTTTCAATCACTTCCACCGGAGCCTGATTGCTGAAAAGTCCTGAATTTGCCGCCGCTCTTAAAAAATCCTTGGCGAATCTGATTTTCTCTCCCATTTTTGAACCCTCCTGACCATTAAGACGATATTTTTAATGAATACTTACACTTATGTCAATTATGTGTTCTGGTAGGGACGGACGATTAAGCAAAATCTTACACTTGTCAAAATTGTTTTTTAGCCCGCGGGAGTATAGAATATTCCCATGCGTTTTACTCATCTTCATGTTCACACCCATTATTCTTTTCTTGATGGCTTAACCAGAGTTGGCGATCTCATGGAGAGGGTCAAGGAACTCGGGATGGACGCGGTGGCGATCACCGATCACGGCGTGCTGTATGGAGCTGTGGAGTTTTATCAGAAGGCCAGGAAAGCAGGCATCAGGCCGATTATCGGCTGTGAGATATACGTGACCGAAAATATGAACGCCCGGCAAACCGGCGTGCGCGATTATTTTCATTTGGTATTGCTGGCGGAAAACAACGAGGGCTACAGCAATCTGATACAGATTGTCACCAAAGCGCATCTGGAGGGTTTCTATTACAAGCCCAGAACGGACAAAAATTTCTTGAAAGAACATTCGGGAGGGCTGATAGCTCTCTCGGCTTGTCTTGCCGGCGAAGTTTCGCGGGCGCTGGCTTCAAACGATGCCGAAAGAGCCAAAAGAGTAGCCGAGGAATACAGGAATATTTTCGGCGTGGACAATTTTTTTCTTGAACTGCAGCATCATCCGAATATTGAAGAGCAGAATATCGTAAATCAGCGGATGATTGAGCTTTCGCGCCAGACCGGCATTCCCTTGGTAGCCACCCAGGATTCCCATTATTTAAGGAAAGAAGACGCCTATGCCCATGACGTTCTGCTCGCGGTTTCAACCGGCAGCAGCGTTGAAAGTGAAGACCGCCTGACCTTCAAAGATAATGATTTTTCACTCCTGCCGCCGGAAGAAATGGCGAAAAATTTTTCCGGTGTCAGCGAGGCCATCGAGAACACCGCCAAAATATCCGACCGCTGCAACGTGGAAATCCAGCTGGGTAAAACTTTTCTGCCGGAATTTCCCCTGCCCGGAGGCAAAACCGCGGATGAATATCTTCGGGGGCTGGCTTACGAGGGACTTGAAAAAAGATACAGCAATCCGTCCGCGGAAATAAAATCACGTTTGGAATTTGAACTTGGGGTCATAAAGCAGACGCAATTCGCCGCCTATTTCTTAATCGTGCAGGACTTCGTGAACTGGTCAAAAAACAACGGCATTATCGTGGGTCCGGGACGCGGCTCTGCCGCCGGCAGCTTGGTGTCTTATCTTCTCGGCATTACCAATTTAGACCCCATCAAGTATAATCTCGTGTTTGAACGCTTCCTCAATCCCGAAAGAATCAGCATGCCCGATATCGATTTGGACTTTGACGACGAACAGCGCGACAGGGTTTTTGAGTACGTTAAGCAAAAATACGGCGCCGACCATTTCGCGAAAATCATCACTTTCGGCACCATGGCCGCCCGCGGCAGCATCCGCGACGCCGGCAGGGCTCTCGGCCTTTCTTACGATTTTTGCGACAGAATCGCCAAGCTGATTCCGTTTAATCCCCAGCAGAACGAAAAATCCGGCTATCTGAAAAAATGCGTTGAGGAGGTAAGCGAGCTGAAACAGCTCTACGAAACAAATGCCGACGCCAAAAAGCTGATTGACACCGCGATGCAGTTTGAAGGGCTGGTCAGGCACGCCTCCACCCACGCCTGCGCCGTGGTGATTACGCCGAAACCCTTGACCGAATATGTGCCGCTGCAAAAGGGCACGAATGAAGGCGACATTATCACCCAGTACGAAATGCACGCTATTGAAGACCTTGGATTGCTTAAAATGGACTTTTTGGGCTTATCCAACCTTACCATCATCAGGAACGCGTTAAAGATAATAGAAAAAAGGCGGAATATTAAAATCGACGTTGATAATATCCCTCTCGATGACGAAAAAACATTCAAACTTCTGCAGAAAGCCGAAACGACGGGGGTATTTCAGCTGGAAAGCGCGGGTATGAAACGCTATTTGAAAGAAATGAAACCCACGGAACTGGAAGACATCATAGCCATGGTCGCCCTTTTCCGCCCGGGACCGATGGAACTTATTCCCGAATACATCGCCCGCAAGCACGGCAAAAAACCGGTGGAATATCTTCATCATTTGCTGGAACCGGTTTTGAAAAACACATACGGCATAATGGTTTATCAGGAACAGCTGATCCAAGCCGTCAGGGTACTTGCCGGATTTACGCTGGCGGAGGCGGATGTTTTGCGCAAAGCCGTCGGCAAAAAAATCCGTAGTTTGCTGATGCAACAGGAGGATAAATTCAAAAAGGGAGCCGCCGACGTCGGCACGCCCAAAGCGATAGCGGACAAGTTCTGGGAACTCGTGGAGCCGTTCAACAGATACGCCTTCAACAGGTCGCACGCCGCCTGTTACGCGATGATTGCTTATGAAACCGCTTATCTTAAAGCGAATTATCCCGCCGAATTCATGGCTTCGCTGATGAATTCCGAAATCGGCGATATCGAGCGGGCGGCGTTTTTAATCGAAGAATGCCAGTCAATGGGCGTCGAAGTTCTGGCTCCGGATATTAATGAAAGTCTGGAGGGTTTCACGATTGTCACCCCCCCGTCCGAACCTAAAGTAAAAATCAGGTTCGGGCTCGCGGTAATAAAAAACGTCGGAACCAACGTCGTGAAATCCATAGTTGAAGAAAGAAAAAACAACGGCAGATTCACTTCCATTGAAAATTTCATCAGCCGGGTGCAGGACAAAGACCTAAACAGGAAGTCCATGGAGAGTTTGATAAAAGCCGGCGCTTTTGACGGGCTCGAAGAAAGGGCAAGGATTCTCAACAATCTCGACCAGATTTTGGGATACGCCAAGGAAGAGAAAAAAGCCAAAGACAGCAACCAGGTAAGTTTATTCGGCGGTTTGCAGATGTCGGCCGAGCCGGCGCTGCGCCTTAAAGAAACTCCGCCGGCGAGCCGTTCGGAGAAACTCGCGTGGGAAAAAGAACTGCTCGGGTTGTTTGTTTCCGACCATCCGCTCAAAGCTTTTCAGGAAAAATTGAGCTTGGAAAAAGGGCTGTCGGATATCAAAGATATTGCCGGCGGGGGCAAAGGCGGGCGGGTAAAAATAAGGGGTATTATCACAAGGATACAAAAAATAATCACCAAAACCGGCAAGCCCATGATTTTCACATGGGTTGAGGATTTAACTTCCAAAATAGAAGTCGTGGTTTTTCCGAATGTTTTGGAACAGAACCCCGAGGCCTTTCAGGAAAACAGGATTGTGATTATTTCAGGCACGCTGAACGACAGGGACGGCGTCCCCAAATTATTGTGCAACGAGGTCAAAAAACTGGGCAATCTGTGATAAGTTCTATTTTATCTGCGCGAAAAGAATGACATAATTTTTGCCGTAAACTTTGGCGCACTTCGGGCAGGTAGTATAGGAAAAATAAATCTTTTTCAGTTCTTTCCCTTGGTTTTTTACGTACTTTTGCATTTCTATCGCCCATTTGCCCGCGTCCTTATAGGGTCCCTCAAAAACTTTTGTTAGGAATGTGCCTGAAATGGTTGCCATTTGCGCGCCCGGAACTTCTTTTGAGACATCAATATAAATATCGGCGCCCCAAGGGGATTTTTCGTCGGTGAGCATTAATTGGTAAGGCGCTTTGGCCCCCGCTTTTTCAATCAATCCCATGTTTTTTACAATCTTCTTTCCCATATTCAAGGGAATATGCAAAAAACTCATAACATGGTCTTTGACGAAGACTTTATTTTCCCAGACTATCTCTTTCACCTGTCCTGAGCCGGTCGAAGGATCCTGCCACGGCTCTGGGTTAAACAGCTCACAGCAGCCAGTGGACTTTGTTGTTTGGTTTTCCATAGTTTCTTTAATTTAATATTTTATTTATTTTAAAAATGCTTCATTAAGCGGGCGCCGTACATTTTTATATACTCAAAAAATATATAAGACCATCCGTCGGGGTCTTTGAAATAATTTTCTCGCGTGTATTTTACGGAAGGGACCGGATGTCTAATCAAAACAGGGTCCCACCCGACAACAGATTTAGCAGCAGATTTAAAAGTTAGGTATGAACGACGCATATGATATGTAAGTGTAATTAAAATAATCTTTTTGGGTAAAAAGCCAATCTCCCGGAGTTTAGAAATGGAATTGACGGCATTCTCGGGGGTATTTTTTGCCAAAGTTTCAAGAATCAAATTATCTTCGGGGACACCTTCTTTTTTCGCAATTTCTGCGTAATATTCAGCCTCTGTCACATCAACATCTTTCATATAGGAGGCCTTTTGTCCTGTAGAGAGGATTTTACTTCCAAAACCATCCTTCCATAATTTTATCGCTTCATCTACCTTTTGAAGCCCAAATGCTCCAAAAACGAAAATAAGCTCGGCTTTTTCCAGTTTATCTTCCTCGGCTAAATAATCCCACAAACGAATCAAGTTGTCTTTGATTCTGCCAGTTAGCTCAGCACTGTTTATTTTTTCAAAACTTCGAGAAACAAGATTTTTCAGAGAGCCGGGATTTAAATTATTCAATGAAACAAGAGAGTATGGATCTTCTGAAAAACCGAGGGAACTTAAAGCGTCAGTGAGATATTCAAACCTTATTTTTTCGAACGGCTCCCGCTCCTTGATTGTTTTTGCCACATCACTAAGATATTTCTTGTCGGTGGGTAAATTGGGCTTGTATTCAGAATCTTTTGGCATAAAGGTAAAATTTTTTGATATTTCGTGGAAAGGGCGAAAAGTACTGAGCTCCGAATAAATTACTGGTCTTCCTTACTGACAAAATCATTATAACGGCTATGGCTGAAAAAATGGCATATCCAAATTCGATGGCACCACGGATCTACGACCTTCCTCGCCAGGAAATGATACGGAGACCCAAGTTTCATATTTTGATGGGCATAGTTAAATTCGTTTATTGCCAGCCTTTCCCCGGTGTAATCATTATATAGTTCTACTTCCTTACCGACAACATTGTCAAAATAACAAAAGACACGGGGCAGGTAATATTTTTCTCCGGCTTCCAACATTTTCAGAGCAATAGTTGTGGAAGAGTAAAAATCAAAATCGTACGCAATAGCCGCGATTGGCGCCGGATTATATTTCTCAAAAAAATCTACGGCTGTTTCCTTAATGTTTCCCAATACCAGTTTTGCTTTTTTCAGCTTTGCTTTTAGCGCCGGAACATCCATTTTGTAAAATCCCTTTTTCCAATGGTATGGTACATCCCTGTAATCCTGCGGCTCCGGCAGTCCTTCGCCCGTATCAAAACCGTAAATTTCAATTTCTATATCTAACATTTTGGAAATTTCCTGGGCGTGATACTCAAGATTCAAAAGACCATCTCCCTTGGCCACGCCAAATTCTAAAACGCTTATTCTCTTATATCCCAATTTCTTTGCCAAATTAGCCGCATTATAAACACAATAGGCGTATTCCGGACGCTCCAGCGCCCCCGCTTCCAGTCACTGCCGACAGCTGCCGAACTTTTTAATGAGGCGCTTGAAAAGCGTCCTTAGCGGATACGGTTCAAGAATTAGTTTTTGTAGTTTGGATGGCATATTTTCTGTACAATGTGGCAACTGGCGGTGTATTCTTGAAATAGCTCGAACGGAATTTTTACCCCGTAGCGAGCTTGCTCTGCTTCGGGGCTGTCCTCGCCGCGCCTTGTGCGGTTCGGAATGGGCGGGCGGGCAAAATGAAAGGCGAAGCCGAGAACATTAACAATTTCAAGTTTTTAATTGAGTTAAGTATAACTCAATTCAGTGAATTTTTCAATTTAGAAATTATTGAAAAATTAGCTGTCTTTGGCGGCAAATTCTCGCTCTTTAAAAATGAAAAAGTCGCCCAACAGCACAATGGCTATCGGGCGACCGGACTGACGAACTGATGGTGGTCACTGAATCGCGTAGAGCTTGGCAGCGACATCGTTTCGAGTCTTCAATCCCCGAAACTCATGGTTCTCGCTTCGGCTCGTGACGACCGTGTTGTCTTCCGCTTTCTGCTTCTTCACCACGAGCACGAACTGTACACGACCACGCTCTGCCTTGCGTAGGTTCTTCAGGGTAGCCTTGACTTGCTCACCTTCCCCCGAACTGTAAGACCCGTCGCTGTGGCGAGAAGAGTACCCGCCGCGCACCTCTGTGATGACCTGACCAGTCTTGCTGAGAAGATATACCTTCTCTTCATCGGATTCGTCGGTACCGAGGGCATCGTTGTCGTACCGAGAGAATGGGACGAGGGTCATGACCTCCTTGGCGGGACCAGCGAACACCACGGAATCACGAGGCACAACGTCTAGTCTTGCCAACCGAACTTGCTCACCTACCTTCATGATCTCACCTCCTTTCAAGGTGCAATTTTATCCACCTAGACACCGCGTCTAGGTTTCACTCAAAGATAGCATATTACACAATAAAAGTCAATGAGCGGCAACTTGCCGCTCATTGAGAAAAATCAGTATGATTTTTTTTGCCCTTACAAAATATGGTTCGAGCCGATTTGTTTTCAGGTTCTTTGGCGGTTTGCCTTTTCGCTTCCGCTTCAAAGCGAGGCGGGCGGGAGGGGTGGGATTCGTCCCACACATGGCGGAGAGGGCGAGATTCGAACTCGCGATAGGGTTGCCCCTATAGATGCTTTCCAAGCATCCGCACTAGACCACTATGCGACCTCTCCGCCATGAGAGGGATTGCGCTTATTTCTGTGCTCGCCATGACTAAAACGTCATGACTGCGCTCAGATAAGTCGGGAAAACCCACGGTGCCATTTCTGGTACACGGTCTTTCCATGACTGCCAGTTAAACCACTCCTGCACCTCTCCAATCACCTTACTATTTTATAATATTTTACGGGTTGTTTGTCCATGTTGACTTTTGCTTTCCGGGGGCTTATAAAGATATCAAAGGGTAGGATTAAAAAATAACTTAGATTTGCCAATTCGACTTTGCTTCACATTTTTACCTCCTTTTTGGCCCGATCCCCGGGTCATTTTTTTATTTCGAACTCCTCTGGTGCCACCAATTGATTTGTTTTCAGCTCTGGTGTACTATTAAATCATTGTTCTCCCGATACTTCACTTTCAAGAGGCCCCCGTTCTACCAAAAGTCCGGGGGCTTCACTATATAGAAATAATATAAAACAGCGTGAAAATCGGATTTTTTGATTCCAAGCGGCAATCGTACCCGAAGTAATCCAGTAAAAATACTGGATGCAGATTGGCTCGCTTTATTAAACTCAAACCCTCAAATCACGGAGCCTTTTTATCCTTTCCTCTATCGGCGGATGAGTGGAAAAGAGATTGGCAAGACTTTTGCCCTTGAACGGGTTGGCGATAAACAAATGCGCCGTATTGGTTCGCGCTTGCGTCATCTGATAATCGTCTTCGGATATTTTCTGGAGAGCCGAGGCGAGACCTTCGGGGTAGCGGGTCAATAGCGCACCGGTCGTGTCGGCGAGATATTCTCTCTGCCGCGATACGGCAAGGCGTATCAATGTCGCCGCAATCGGCGCCAGTATAGCGGCGACAATCGCGATTATGCCGAAGATATTCCCCTTGCCGTTTCTATCGCTTGACTTCCCGAAAAATCCCCAACGGGAACGGATAAAAAAGTCGGAAATTATCGCGATAAACCCCGCCAAAACGACGGCGATGGAAGCAATCAGAATGTCCCTGTTCCCGATATGCGACATTTCGTGGGCGATTACGCCCTCAAGCTCCGTTTTGGTCAGGCGCTGGAGCGCTCCGGTCGTTACCGCCAGCGCCGAATGTTCCGGATTTCTGCCGGTGGCGAAAGCGTTTATCTGGGGACTATCAATTATATAAACTTTTGGCATCGGTAGGCCGGCGGTTATGGAAAGATTTTCAACCAGATGGTAAAGGTCGGTATTTTCTTCATGACTTGCCGGATGGGCGCCGGAAAGCGCCAGTGCGATTTTATCCGAATACCAGTAAGACAAAAAATTGCCGAAGATGCTGAAAGCCACGGCGATATAAAGAATCAGGGGGTTGTTATATGCCCTTGAAAAAATCCAGCCAACGGCGATTACCAGAACGGCGAAGAAAAACAGGTACAAAATCGACTTTCTGATATTGCTGTCTTTGTAGGTGTATAGGTTTTCCATACCCGTATGTTTTGAAATTATTGAATTGCTTTTTCAATGAAGCCTTTGAATAAGGGGTGGGGAGATAAGGGGCGGGATTTAAATTCGGGATGGAACTGGGTCGCCAGGAAAAATTTATGTTTCGGCAGTTCGATTATTTCCACCAGATTTGTTTTGGGATTTGTTCCCGAAACGACGAGGCCGTTTTTTTCCAGAGCGGAAACGTAATCATTGTTGACCTCGTATCTGTGGCGGTGGCGTTCCAAAACCACTTTTGTGTTGTACAGTTTTCTGGCAAACGTTCCGTTTTTCAGTTCGCAGGCGTAGCTGCCGAGCCGCATTGTTCCGCCCATATCTTTTTTGGAAATATTAACGGCTTGGTCGGGTATTGTGCTTATTACTGGATGGGGCGCCGCAGGGTCGATTTCCGTCGAGTGAGCGCCTTTAAGTTTGCAAACATTTCTCGCGTAATCAATGACCGCCATTTGAAGCCCGTAGCACAGCCCCAAAAACGGAATATTATGATTCCGGAGATATTCAATCGCCTTTATTTTCCCCTCTGTTCCTCTTGTCCCGAAACCGCCCGGAACAATAACTCCGTGGTAAGACTCCAGTTCTTTAAGAGATTTGGAATCCTTCTCGTAATCCTCGGCGTTGAGCCAGACAATTTCCGGTTTTCTGCCCAATGACCAAGCCGCGTGTTTCACGGCTTCAATGACAGAAATGTACGAGTCTTTTAAAGTGTAAGAGCCGCTGGCGAAATATTTGCCGACTATTCCGATTTTGACCGGCTTAGCGGATTTTTTAATGTTCTCAATCAGTTTCTGCCACGCTCTGCCGTTTTTGCTTTTGGGTTTGATCCCAAGTTTTTCTATTAATCTCAAGCTGATTTTATCTTTTTCAAAGTTGACGGGAATTTCGTAGATATTTGAAACATCAGGCGCGGAAATGACATCCTCCGGCTTCACGCTGCAGAATATCGATATTTTTTTCTTGCGGATAGCGTCAATCGGCGACGACGCTCTGGCTATGATAATATCCGGCTGAATACCGGCGGTATTCAATGTCCTGACCGCGTATTGGGTCGGTTTCGTTTTCATTTCGCCCAAACTGCTTGGTACGGGCAGGTAACTGACAAGAACAAACAGAATGTTTTCCGGCTTCTGAAGTTTCAGCATTCTGGCGGCTTCAAGATAGACGAGGTTCTGATATTCGCCAACGGTTCCACCCACTTCCACTATCACGACTTCAGCTTTTGTTTTATGGGCAGCTACGTTCAAGCGCCTTATTACCTCTTCCGGTATATGAGGAACGGTTTCAACGCATTTGCCTCCAAATTCAAGATTTCTTTCTTTCTGAATTACGGTGAGATAAACTAGACCGCTTGTCATGTAATTGTCTTTTAGAATATTTTCGTCCAGAAATCTTTCGTAGTTTCCGATATCCTGATCACATTCCATCCCGTCTTCGGTAACAAAAACCTCCCCGTGTTCAATGGGATTCATAGTTCCGGCATCAACGTTTAAATAGGGGTCAATTTTTACGGCAGTGGCTCTAATCCCAAGATTTTTTAGAATTCTGCCGATTGAGGCGACCGTAACGCCCTTGCCGATCCCCGACATTACTCCGCCAAAGATAAAAACGAATTTTGTCTGGTCTCCAGCCATTTTTATTTTTGGCTGAAATCAACTTTGACGACTTCGCGCTCCTTTTCGCCGATTTCAAAGAATTCTTCTTTCTGGAAGCCCATCATTGAGGCGATAATATTTGTCGGAATTGTCTGAATTTTGGTGTTGTAAACCAGAACGTTGGAGTTGTAGAACCTGCGGGCAGCCTGGATTTTATTTTCGGTGTCGGACAGCTCTTCCTGAAGTTTCATGAAGTTCTCGGAAGCGCGGAGAGTCGGATACGCTTCGGCGACGGCGAACAAGCTCTTGAGGGTACTACTCAACGCGTTTTCGGCTTTCATTTTTTCTCCGACTGTCGTCGCGCTCATGGCGGCGGCGCGGGCTACCGTAACGTTTTCGAAAACTTGTTTTTCGTGAGCCGCGTAACCCTTCACGGTTTCAACCAAATTCGGGATCAAATCATAGCGGCGTTTCAGCTGGACGTCTATGTCCGACCATGATTCTTTGACGCGATTCCGGCTTCTGACGAGCGTATTATACGAAAGCACGAGCCAGAGAGCTATGACGACAATAATTGCGGCGATGATTGGCATATTATTATTGGCACATGACGCCTTTTAAAAAGCGGCATGCGAGTTATTTTTAATAACATTTAGTATAATCCTATCCATCCCGCGTGGCAACACTTAGTATAAGCGGATAATTTCCTACTTATGAAGGAATGTGTCTTTGAGCAGTATAGCGAGCCAGTTTTGCTTGGTCTCCCGAAGGGAGAAAACTGGCGAGGTATAAGTGAAGGCTTCGCCGGAAAGCCCGAACATCTGCGAAAAGATGTATTCCTTCAGTTGCGGCCTGTTATTCGTAGCTTAATTTCTCAACCGTTAAATCGACTTCCCGCGCGATTTGTCCCAGTTCGTCGGTTTTGATGACGAGTATTTTTACCGGCGCGCCGTCTTTTTGAATTTCTCCTTCGCCGTCCGTTTTGGATTCGTTTTTCTTGTCGTCGAGAATTATCCCCAAAGCATCCAGACCGGCACAGATTTTTTTTCGCATGTAGGACGAACGTTCGCCGATGGTAGCCGTGAAAACAAGGGCATCTAGACCGTTAAGCGCCGCGAAGTAGGCGCCGATATATTTTTTAACCCTGTAAGCGAACATACCCAAAGCCAGAACTCCCCTTTCGTCGCCGGTCTTATCCAGTTCTATAAGCTCGCGCACGTCGGAAGTCAGCCCGCTCACGCCCCTTAGTCCGCACTGAAAATTCAAAAATTCTTCCATTTTTTCGGGAGACATTTTCAGTTCTTTTTGAAGATGAAGAATTAAGCCGGCATCTATATCGCCCGGGCGGGTGCCCATAACCAAGCCCTCAAGCGGCGTGAAACCCATTGAGGTATCCACGGATTTGCCGTTTTTAATCGCGGCTATACTGGCTCCGCTGCCGAGATGGCAAATAACCATTTTCTCCGGTGTTTTTTTGTACATTTCTTCCACTTTCCGTAAAACTGAAGCATAAGAGGTGCCGTGAAAGCCGTATCTTTGCGGCTTGTGCTGGTCTGGAATGTTTTGGGGAATCGCGTAAAGGCGAGCATAATCCGGAATCGTAGCATGAAAACTTGTGTCAAAAACCGCTATCTGCGGGATATTCGGCAACAAGCCGGCGAATATTTTTATTTCTTTGATGGCGGGAGCGTTGTGGAGCGGCGCCATCGGTATCAACGCCTCAAGTTCTTTAATGATTTTTTCGTCAATTACCAGCGGCTGGCGGTTGGTTCCGCCGTGAACTACCCTGAAGCCGATGGCGGTTATCATTGAAACATCCAAAAGCAGATTTTCCCTGACGATTAATTTTAGAACCTCCTCGGCCGAATTTTTGTATTCTTCCGGCGTAACATCAAAGGATTTTTTATTTTCCTTGATTTTAACTTCCAGAATGTAATCTTTGCCGACGGTTTCGTAATGGGCAATAAGCGCCAACTCGCCCTCGCGATAGAGAGCGTATTTTTTTGACGCGCTTCCGGTATTTACAATGAGATAATTTTTCCCCATTTTATTTCCATCCCGGACAAAGCAAGAAACCTCCGGTTTCTGCCGAAATTATATTTCAGTCTTCGTACGGGACCACTTCCAATTCGTAATTTCTTCCTGGTCCTCGCCATGCGCGATGGCATAATCCCTATGCTCCCGTATTTTTTGGGTGTATTCGGAAGTCAGCCGCTCGGCTTTTGCCTGTTCAACAACTCCTTTCGCTTTCATAAACTCTATTGCCTGGATAACCAAATGAAATCTGCTTGTCCGATTTCTTAATTGCATATCAAAAGGAGTCGTCGTTGAACCCTGGTCGCGGTAGCCGTTGACCAAAGTCCATCTCCGGTCGCACATTTTGAAAAAAGCGTGTTCGGCGATTGCCGGATAGCCGTAAAAATTAACAATTACCGGCTTGTCGGGGGCGAAATATCCGGCAAACTCTTCTTTAGTCAGCGGATCTTTTTCCCTGCCCAAACCCAATGTCGTCAACTGGGAAACATTTACGAATCTTATTTTAATTTCCGGAGCGGTTTCTTTGAGAATGCTTATCGCGGCCAAAACTTCTTTGGTTAAATAATCTCCGACGCCGCACATCACCAAATCGGGATTTTCTTCGCTGGCAAAATTCCAGGTCGCTATTCCCCGTTCAACATCGCGCTTGGCTTCTTCCATAGTCCGCCACTGCGGCTCCGGGGTTTTACCGGCAACCAAGAGATTCACCTCGTTCGTGCTTCTGAAGGCGTTGTCCATGGCAGCTAAAGTTGTGTTGGCGTCCGCCGGGAAATAGGCATTGACGAAATCCACGTGCTTTTCGAGCATTCCGCTGACAAAACCGGGGTTCTGGTGTGAAAAGCCGTTATGGTCCTGCCGCCAGCCCGGCGAAGTGAGAATATAAATGGTCGAAGCAATCGGATTGCGCCACGGATATTTTTTAGCTTCTTTTAAAAATTTTACGTGCTGGTCGGCCATGCTGGCAATCACCTCTATAAACGCCTCATAAGAAGCCAACGCCGCGTGGCGACCCGTGAGAATATAGCCCTCCATTAAGCCCTCCAATGTCTGCTCGCTCAAGAGCTCCATCACCCTTCCGTCGGGAGCCATATCTTTGTCCCATTTTTTGCCGGGCAGCACCCATGCTCTTTTGGTTTCTTCAAAAACGGCATCAAGTTTGTTTGAGTATGTTTCGTCGGGAGAGAAAAGTCTGAAATTTTTTTCCTCTCTGTTGAGGGCGAAAATTCTTTTCATCATTTCGCCCAGAGCCTTCATACTGCTCGCTTCTTCCCTGCCGGGCGCCGATATTTTTATTTCAAGCTGGGACAAATCGGGCATCTTTAGCGGTTTGTAAATCTGACCGCTGAAAGCGTGGCGATTTTTGCCCATTCTTAAATCCCCTTCGGGCAGCAAATCTTTGATATCCTGGCAAAAACCCGTGTTTTCTTCGTATAATTCTTCGAACTTATAGCCGTGCAGCCATTTCTCGATTGTTTTCAGCGATGATTTGTTTGTTTTGGCGTCGGGGCAGACAACCTGATGTGAAGCGTAATTACCCTCAAGTTTTAATCCCTTGAATGATTTCGGGCCTGTCCAGCCTTTCGGGGTTTTGAGAATTATCATGGGCCAGCGCGGCTGGAACTGGACTTTTTCTTCACCCGCTTTTTTCTGGATTTCTTTTATTTTCTGGTAAGCCGATTCAAAAACTTCCACCGCCTTTTCGAAAATCTTCGGGCTGAATTCAATTATCATGGGTTCATAGCCATAGCCGGTAAATAGCGCCTTGAGTTCGCGGTTGCTCATTCTGCCGAAAATTGTCGGTCCGGAAATTTTGTAGCCGTTCAAGTGCAGAATCGGAAGCACGGCGCCGTTGCCGGCGGGGTCAAGAAGCTTATTTGCGTGCCACGCGGCGGCAAGCGCTCCGGTTTCGGCTTCGCCGTCTCCAATAAGGCAGGCGGTAATCAGGTCGGGATTATCCAAAACCGAGCCGAACGATGTCGAAAGCGAATAGCCCAACTCTCCGCCCTCGACAATCGCGCCCGGCGTTCCCGGATTTGAATGGCTGGGCGAACCGTAGGGCCAGCTGAAACTTTTCGCCAGATAAGCGATGCCGTCGTAATCCCGCTTCGCTTTTTCGTCGTATTCTCCCAAAGTGCCCTCTATGAATAAATTAGAACGCAAGCCCGGATAACCGTGGCCCGGTCCGAGAACAAACATAATACTCGCGCTATATTTTTTAACCAGATACGCGAGATTAGCGTATGTAAAAGTAATTCCCGGCACGCTCCCCCAGTGTCCCAAAAGCCGCGGTTTGATATGTTCTTTCTTGAGCGACTCTTTCAACAAAAAATTATCCTGCAGATAAATCTGAACGGCTGACAGATAATTCGCCGCCCGGAAAAGCTTTTTGATATTTTCGATCATATAAACAATTATACCAGCAATTGAATTAATAAACACGGCGAGGTTGACTTATACCACATGCCGGTTTATGCTGGTAGGCGGGTATTCGATGCCAGTCCTTTCAAAATTTACGCGAAAAAGGAGGAGACCATGTTTCTTAATGAGTATTTGGATATCGAGTATTACAGGCAATCATATGGTGTAGACCTTTTTTCGGAAGGAGAGAGGAACACACCAACCATCGGCGTGAAAATTGATTCCCGTCATGTCTATCGCTTAAGTGTAGGGCTAAAAAGATTCGGGGAAGAGCATAAAAAGAACAGTAACTGGTCAATGAATTCGATCGATGAAAAAAATGAGCGGCGACTGCTTGTCAGGGCCGCACTGCCCGATGTTAATGAACTGGGAGATGGGTGCGCAGAGTGCGACGGCACCGGCGAAGATGAAGACGGTGCTGCGTGCCGCTTCTGCGAGGGTATGGGCTGCGAACACTTTGTAAACTACGCGATCGCCCACCAGTTTTTTGAAAGTTTGGGAAAGCTTTTCAATTTGTGCAATCGTTGGCAAGACCATTATGACTTTTTCGTATTGGAACCGAAAAAACAGCTGATAGTCGTCAAATTATGGTTTGCCGCTACCGATGTTGTTGGTGGAAGTCGTGTCTATTCAATCGGCGGCTATTTAAGCAGCATGTTGGAGGAGTGGATTTTCTCAAAAGTCGATGAAAAAAATTTCGCCGATAAAGTATCCCGTACCATGGGGGATATCCACTACCACATATGCCAGCAAAGGATAAATTGTTCCTTGTTCATTGACGGGAAAGACCGTAGTTGGCAAATGACCTGCGGAGACCATGCCCTGATTCACTACAATGCTATTTTTCCAGGTTCCGATTTAAAAAGGAGCAATCTCCTCAGATCGCATAATATAGAAAACCCCGTACACGCGCTGACGCTCTTTGGCGGTATCGCCGCTTTATGTAGTCTCGCCCGCGCTGAGGGCGTAGGTTGCTGAATTTGCTTCTTTTACGAAATTGCCCTCAACTAGAGGGCAATTTTTTTACCAGCTTCCGCCTCCGCTACACAGTGGACAGCAAAAGGTGGTTTTTTTAATTGCCAATTACCGGAATTTAATAGGTATTCTTATTTCGGCGGCGTTTTGAGGCAAGTCGGAAGGATTGTCTTTGACTAAAACCAAAGTTCCCTCGTCTGTCTGCGACACATTGAATTCAAGATTAGCCTCAAAGGGCACGAAGTTTTCCGTCATCCAGTCGGATTTTGCCGTAGCTTGGGTTTGGACAAATATGTTGCCGTCTCCGTCCAGTAATCTGACCGGGAATGACGCCTCAAAATACCAGGGACCCTTCGCTTCGCCTTTAATCACATATGGGCTTTTAATAACTTCCCCCAGGGTCGGCGAACTCACGCTAATCAAAGGATTTTGGACGAATAATTTCGAAACGGTAACCGTGCTGCCGGTTAGCGACCCCTCAACAATTAATCTGTCGCCGAGATTCCCGATATTCCATTTGGTGTCAAAGCAGGGCAGGTTGGTTATCCCCTGATTGCAGAAACTGCTGTCGTTGAATTTAAGAAATGCTTTCAGCGCCGGCTCGGGATCGCCGCCGGGTTCCTCGTAAAGCAAAGCCCATTGCTCACCACTGCCCTGCCCGGAAACGAGATTACCGTATTTTATGAACTTGCATTCTTCCGTGGGTTTCGGCGCGCTCGGATTGCCGTGCCTAACCCACTGGCCGTTGTCGCAAATCCAGGTATCCTCGTTCCCACCGATAAAAAACCTTATTCCAAACCACACCGCAATAACGAGCATGACGATTATCGCAACAACCGCTGTCTTTTTATTCATATTAAATTGAGTTTATCTGAAGTTTTACGAAAAATCCACTTTTGATTCGGAGCTTAATTTAGACGCAGAAAAAAGTTTCGGGCTAGATTAGATCGGGGATGCCTCATTTGGTCATGATTATTTTTTTTGCCTTAATGGCATTTAGAATTTCTTTTACTTCGTCGAGGCTGGCTTCATCATGAATAGAGACGGCAATCGCTTTTTTGTTTATTTCTTGGAGTATTGAAATTTTCTTTTTGAGTTCGGCCGGAGACACCATATCGCTTTTGCTTAAAAATAGGTATTCTGCCTTTCCGGCCGATAATTTGCTGTAATTTTCCAGCTCCCTTTTGACGATTCCGTAATCCGCGTCCGGATGTTCCGATTCGGCAGATATAAGATAGAAGAGAGCGCCCGTACGTTCAATGTGCTGAAGGAATTTTATACCCAATCCCTTGCCGGCTGAAGCACCCTCAATAAGCCCGGGGATGTCGGCTAAAATAAGCTCGTAATAGACGCCTAGGTTGGGTTCAAGGGTGGTAAAAGAATAATTGGCTACCTTGCTTTTCGCTCTGGTAAGTTCATTCAACAAACTAGATTTACCGGCGTTAGGCATGCCAATAAGTCCGACATCTGCGATGAGTTTAAGCTCAAAACGGATAGTAAATGACTCCCCCGGTTTGCCTTCGGTAAATTGTCTCGGGCTGGTATTCGTAGCGGACCTAAACTTAAAATTACCTATCCCGCCTTGCCCGCCCCTGGCTATGAGGAGCCTCTCGCCAATTTTCACGATTTCCCCCACTTCGCCTGCCTTGCCGGCAGGCAAACCTGTTTTAATCTTCGTAATAACCGTTCCTACTGGAATTTTAATCGTCAGATCTTTTCCGTTGCTTCCGTCTATGAATTGACCTCGCCCGCGTCCGCCATTTTCTGTTTTAACCTCTTTTTTATTTTTGAACTGCATCAGCATGCTTAGATCGGAAACTCCTTCACAGTAAACATCCCCACCTCTTCCGCCGTCTCCACCAACAGGCCCGAGACTTTTTATATTTGTATTGAAGGCAACTGCTCCGTCTCCGCCATCTCCGGCATTAACCCTAATTGTAATATTATCAATAAGCATAATTGAAACCGCTAATAATTCAGGTTGTCTTACCTTGGCTTCGTTTGCGGGCGAAAGCCGCGACGGCGAAAGTTCCCCCTGCGAGAGTATAAACTATACTGCGAGGACCGGGCTGGCATACCCATTGGCGAAGCGGGCTGATTCTGCCGTGGAGAACCAAAAGACCGAGTAGGTTGAACTGTCCGCACAAGAAGCAACTCCGGAAGTTTGGACACCGGCAAGCTCTTGCGAATAAGGCGCTCAATGGCACGAACTTCCCTGAACTCATCGGGCATGGCAAAGGTAATGGCATGGCCGCCGGCGCCGGCGCGGGCGGTACGACCGATGCGATGCACATAGCCATCAGAGGTTGAGGGCATATCGTAATTAATCACCAACTCAATACCACTGACATCTATACCGCGCGAAGCAATATCGGTAGCCACCAATGTCCGGTATTTGCCGGACTTAAATCCTGCCAGCGCCTCCCGCCTCTGGCCCAGAGAGCGATTCGAGTGAATTTCCACCGTGCTAATACCAACGACCCTCAACTGTCGCGCAATCTTATTGGCACCGTGTTTAGTTCTCGTAAAAATAAGAACCGAACCCAAATAACTTTCCAGTAATTTATTTAAAAGGGAAAATTTCTGAACATTGGATACAATAAAAAGCTCCTGAGTCACCTTTTCAACGATTGTACCTGTCGGCGCGATCTCTACCCGTATAGGCAGCTTCATGTGCCCGGCCGCCATCTTCATAATCTCCGGCGGCATGGTAGCTGAAAAAAGCATAGTTTGACGCTCTCCGGGCAATAGGCGAAAGATTTGCTTTATCTGCGGAGCAAATCCCATGTCCAACATTCTATCGGCCTCGTCCAATACCACTACTCGGACATCGTTCAGGTGGATGTTTTTTTGCTGCAGGTGATCTATCAATCGCCCGGGAGTAGCGATAATAACATGCGGCTTGTTCGCAATAGCCCGTTTCTGTGGCCCCAGCGGAGCGCCGCCAATCAATACCACCGTTCTTAATCTGATATCGCGGCCAATCCCGATAAGCGCCTCTTCTATTTGCAACGCCAACTCGCGCGTTGGTAAAATTATCAAACCCTGGCCCTTGATCTGGCTCAAACGCTGGAGCATAGGAATGCCGAATGCCAGAGTTTTACCTGTGCCGGTTTGAGCGATACCGACGATATCTTTACCCTGTATCGCAATAGGAATTGCCTGCGCCTGAATCGGCGTCGGTGACTTGAACCCCGACTGCTCTAAAATATCCAAAAAACTGGGAGCGATTCCCATGCCATAAAAACTGGCTGTTTTCTCATGTTTGTGCCGTTCAATATTTTCCATTAAATACTGGGGTTCGAAGAGAGCCAATCAATCAGTTTTTTTCGATGTCGGGTAATTGACCAGACATCCTTCTGCCTAAAAAGCGTAGGATGTGCCTCCTGAAACTTTTTTAGTGTCACAACTGTAGAACGGGGAAAGCCTGCTGGAATATTTTGATTATAGAACTCCAAAAACGCCGCAAATGTTACCGGCGCCTCGTTAAGCTCTTGTTGCTCCTTGTCCTTCTTGCTTCGCATACTTTAATAATACAATAGATTAATTAAAATATCAAGGTTTTGTCCCCTCCCCAACATAAACCACCCCGCTGGACGGGGTGGTTTCATTCATCGGGATTTGTCTGGAAAAAAGTTCGGATTTTGTTCAGGAGACACAGCAAAATCGTTTTGCGATTTTGCTGCCGAATTAAAACGCTTACAAACTTTTGAAATTATTCTGCCGAATTTAATTCACAAATGTAGAAAACGAAATCTAAACTGACGGAATTGCCCGCCCGCCGCCGAGCGGCGGGCGGGCAGAAAAACCCGTCGGCTTGCCCGCTCGCCGAAGTTGGCAAGCTTTAAAAACTTGACTTTTTAGATACTACGAAAACGAAAGTCATTTGAAAAATAAATTTTTCTTAATTTTTTCAGCAAGAGGAAAATTTTTCAAGAATTCAGTTTTTTGTTGAAAAACATTAAATCCTTTTTCTTTGTATCTGGGTATCAAATGCCAATGGACAAAATTTGTTTCATCCATATAAACTAGATAAACTTTTTTCACTTTCAGAGTTTTTATCAAGGAATTCCTTACCGCAAAGACCATGTCCATAAGAAAATCATAATAAATGTCTGGCATTTTGCTCAAATCGTCAAACTCTTTTTTAGATACGACAACTGTGTGACCCTTGGTAATCGGATATTTTGCTAAACAGGCATAAACATTATCGTCTTCAAAAATAATTGATTTTTTATTTGGTTTTGGTAGCTTGCTCATAAATTTTTCTCAATTTAATAATAGCACAATTAGATAAAAAAAGAAAGAATTATTATTTAAAATAAAAAAGTGGCAGTTACTATAATTCACTGCCACTATGCGCGCGATTTCCTTCCGAATCAGCGGGAACAGAGTTCTCTTTTCAAAAACTCTATTTCCTGTTTGAGTTCGTCGGAAGTTGCATATTCTCCTTCGAGAATCAACGGGACGTTTTTGACGGAAAGCACTCGACCGACGAATTCCACTATCCTTCTGGTATTCGTTGCTTTGCAAACCAGCGAGTGGATATTGTCGCCTGTTTCTCCGCTCACGTGGAGATGTGCCAACTGATTTTTCAGCAATTCCAGTAAGTCAGCGGCATACCCCATTTCGTGGTCGTGCTCATAAGCATGCTGGACATCTAAAACGAAACGACAGCCAATGCTTACCAGTTTTTCCAGCTCTGACAGATTGAAGCCGCTATCCTTTCTTGAATCCATGTTTTCAATCGCCAAAGGAATGCCGCCGGAAATCATTATTGGCTCCGGCTTGTTTCAAAATGCCTTCCTGTTGGCGCAACGAGTAGATTTCTTTCGCATACAACCAGCCACTTGAGGGACCAATCATCAATCTCGTCTGAATGGGATTCACTTAGCACCTCCTGTTTAATTTTCGATGTGCGGTTACCACGACTCTCTCGTGGCGGAGGACATTCAAATACTATTTTGATGTCGCTTATATGATAGCATGGTGTATCTAAAAGTCAAGTTTTTAAAGCTTGCCAACTTCGGCGAGCGGGCAAAAAATGGAGGGGTTTTAGGGGAGGAAATTTTTTGCCCGCTCGCCGACGGGTTTTTCTGCCCGCCCGCCGCTCGGCGGCGGGCGGGCAATTCCGTCAGTTTAGATTTCGTTTTCTACATTTGTGAATTAAATTCGGCAGAA
>VMGJ01000005.1 GCA_007376485.1 Parcubacteria group bacterium Licking1014_17
CGACGACGTTCGCTCGCCCAGCCCCGCCACAAGCGGGGCTGGGCTCGCATTCGCGGCGGCTTCGCCGCCGCTCTGGGGCAAAATGAAGCGGAATTTAATCATTTCGGACGAGTAATTTTTTCTTTTTCCAAATCTGTGATACAATAAGAAGTGAACCCAATCCAATACGCTTCGCGATTTTTATTACAACCTAATCGTTGTAATCTCGAAGGGGCAACTTCTGTCAATTTCGCGCAAGCGGGATTGGGTTCGCAGGGTTGTCCCTTTGAGTTATAAAAACATGAATTACAAAAATTGCGCAATTTATACTCGTGTTTCAACAGACATGCAAGCGGAAAAAGAATTTTCCTCTTGCGAAGCCCAAGAGCAAAAAATTCGCTCGTTTATTGCGAGCCAAAATGATTGGCAAGTTTTTAAAATTTACAATGATGCTGGATTTTCCGGGGCAACCCTGCAACGACCGAAAATTCAGGAATTGCTTTTAGATTTGAAAAAAGAAAAAATTGACGTGGTTTTGGTTTACAAAATTGATCGGCTCACTCGTTCGCCGAAAGATTTTTACCAACTGATAGAATTTTTTGAGCAAGCAAAAATTGATTTTATTTCCATTACGGAAAGATTTGATACTTCTACGCCAGCAGGAAGATTGCTTCGCAATATAATGCTTACTTTTTCGCAGTTTGAACGAGAACTAACCAGCGAGAGAACCAAAGACAAAATGTTAGAGCGAGCCAGAAAAGGTTTGTGCAATGGCGGTTTTACTCCTTATGGATATTCACGACAAAATAAAAAACTTGTTGTAAATTCGAAAGAAGCAGAGGAAATAAAATCAATTTTTGAAACTTATATTGAAACTGGTTCATTGGCGAAAACTTATAGTATGTTGAAAGGACGAAACATAAAAAGCAAGTTTGGCAAAAATTTCTCAAAAACGGTCTTGGCTTATCTTTTGCGAAACATTGTTTACATTGGAAGGATTAAACACCGAAATGAAATTTACCAAGGCGTTCATGAGCCAATAATTTCAGAAGAAATTTTTGCCCTTGCTCAAAAAATCCATAAAGAAAAACTGAAAAATTTTAGAGTATACAAAAATTTTCTTTTCGGCGGACTGATAAAATGCGAGAAGTGCGGTTCAAATATGAGTGGCAGTTTTAGCAATAAGCACAGAGATGGAAAATTTGACCGCCGATATTATTACTATCGTTGCACTTCCACCACAAAATTTGATTGGCAAAGTTGTCCGGTAAAACAAGTTTCCGCCGAAAGATTAGAAAATTTTTGTTTAGAAAATTTAGAGCGAATTTTGCTGGATAAAAACTATATTGAAAATCTTGTTTTTCGTCTAAACAACGACTCAGAAGCCCGACACCAAAATGGGTGCGAACTAACGAAGTCATGCTCTAAATTTTCCGCCGAAAACATCACGAACACTTTAAAATTTTTCGTTGACGGAATCAAAAAAACTAAGGGAATTGAAAGAAATCTTTTTGCCAAAAAATTTCTTTCAAACATTTTTTACTCGCCCGAAACAATTAAATTCCGCTTCATTTTGCCCCAGAGCGGCGGCGAAGCCGCCGCGAATGCGAGCCCAGCCCCGCTTGTGGCGGGGCTGGGCGAGCGAACGTCGTCGCAACCCATCCACTTATTTGTCTTGTTACAATTATACTGCCATTAACACTAATTCTGATTAATCCATTATAATTTTCATTGATATTTTTTCGTTTTGGTTTCAAGTTGGCAGGTTTAAAATATATTCGTAATTCGTCGGGGTTGATATTCAATTTATTTGTCCAAAAATTTGATGCCCTTTTCAAGTTGGCGTGTTTATGGATATACAACTCATATTTTATTTTCTCATCTGGTACTTTCGTAAATTCCTTCAGCCAGTTTCTGAAGACTAAAATCATTAATGGATCAGAATTGGAGAACTTCACATTCGTGGCGGACCCATATTCCTTCTCCTTAACCCCCTCCGACCAGTATAATCCGATCCCTATAAGCCATCGTTCTCGCGTAGAAAGATGTGTTATTTCCTTTGAAGCATGGTTTCTTATTTCGGCCCAACGTTTCATTCTTATCTCATGTGTCTTTTTCCATCCTCGCTGCATAGCAAGTATCCGTTTTTCGGTAATCCTTTGTTTTTGATGCTCAGCCAAATCCACGCTCCGTAGCCATAATGAAAGTGTTGATTTTGATATCGGGACTTTTTTCAATATCTCGCTGTAAGTTAGCCCACTCTTCCTAAGTTTTATCGCTTTCTGTTTTTCAAGTATTTTGATTATCATTGGACAACGGTTTATATATTATTATAATAGCATCGTTGTACAAATTTTCAAGGATCCCCTATCCACAGGTGCAATACGGTTATAAATTATCACAAAAAAACGAGGTTGTCATCGCGGATAAAAAAAGCCCTCGGGTTGGAGGGCGAAAAAGAGGAGGTATTAGATCAATTGTTCCCGTAGGCACATTATAGCACACCCAATAATCTCTGCAATAGTTATCGACACAGGCGATTTAATCCGGCTGTTTGTTCATTCCGGAATAAAGCAGCCAGCCTATGGGCATGGGCAGCCAGAAGGTAAAGGCGCGGAATAAAATGGTTATTGAAAACGCGGCCCCGAGCGGAACTCCGAAAGTCGCCAGCGCGAAAGTCATCGCCCCTTCCGATATTCCCAATGCTCCCGGGACAACTGAAGTGAGGATAACAAACCGCGTCAGCATGTAGGCTATAAATGAAACTACCAGCGGCAGCCGATACCCCAGCGCCAAAGCCAGGAAATGCAGAGTCAGGGCGTTGGCTACCAATATCAGCGCCTGCCAGGCCGTAGCCCACCAAAAAGGAGCGGCGTGTCTGCGCAATTCTTCGATATTCATGGTCGCCCGAAGTTCATTCATAACGGGAGAGATGTGTTTTTTATAATCCACGAAATTTTTTAGAAAAGGAATTTTCGCCCATGACGGTTCATCTATAAAGAAACGGTAAAGTTTGAATACGGTTTTTTCCAGCCAGCGAACCCTGCTTTTTTTCTGGGCGGCAAAAAAGACGCCGAAAGCCAGAATGGCGACAAAGATAAACGCGTAAATAAAAAGCCAAATTGTCGGGTGGCTGACGATAATATGCTCCCTGAAAATTAAAGCGATTGTGGCGAGGAAAAAGACGCCGAAAGCCAGATAAAGGGTAAGCATTTCAAGAATCGCCCGCCCGATGCCTTCGGCGAGGGTGAAGCCTTTTTTATAAAGGTAGTTTATGAAAAAAACCTGGCCGGCGATGCCGCCGCTCGGAAGAGTTTGATTGAAAAATTGAATTATGAAGGTCAGCGGGAATAATTCGCCCGTGGGGACTTCCGTTTTTTTTATGCGCAGAACTTCCCTGTAGTTCAACGCCAAAAGAAAATAAGCCGCCAACTGCGAAACTACCACCCAGAAAAGCCATTCGGAGTTTGATTCTTTAAATAAATTTTTAACGGTTGTGAATTCGGTCTGGTGAGTGAATATCAAGAATACGGCGACGAAGGTGATAAGATAGAAAATTAATTTCTTTTTCGGCAGTTTAATCCGGGCGTCAATACTGGGATTTTCGGAATCCGTTTTTTTGCCGTTGCTCATTTGGTTTCGTTTTTTGTTATTTCTATTATGGCGAGTTCCAAAGGCAATTGCGGTATTGGAGAAGATGCCAAATCGTTTTTGGCTTTGGTGACTGTCTGGATAATTGAGACAATTTTCGCCGGGTCCATCCCCTTTTGCTCGGACGCCGCCGATTTTTCTATCAGATCAATGAGTATTTTTCTCAAGTAACGCAGAAATTGAGCGATAAAATTTTCAAGATTAATTCCGGATTCGTGCAGGTCTTTGATTATGTCCAGCGCCTTTTTAGTGTCTTTACTTATCAGGGTCGAAAGGAGTTTTTCGTGGGTGATCAAAGGAACAATGCCCAAAACTTCCGATGCCAGATCGGCGGTGATGGTCGCGCCCGCGTAAGAAATAAGCTTGGTTAAAATTGATTCCGCGTCCCGTAACGAGCCGCCGGCGTCTTGAATTATTGAGTTTACGGCCTCGTCGTCGATGGAGATATTTTCAGCTTTGGCGATACGCGTCAGCTTGCGTTTGATTATTTCGCTGTTCAGTTTTTTGAAATCAAAACGCTGGACCCGCGAAAGAATCGTCTCGGGCAGTTTATGCGGCTCGGTCGTGGCTAAAATAAACACTATGTGCGGCGGCGGTTCTTCCAATGTTTTGAGAAGCGCGTTAAAAGCCGCCTGTGTAAGCATATGGACTTCGTCCACTATGAAAATCTTGTAACGGCTGCCGCTTGAAGCCACGCGGGCTGATTCTTTTATATTGCGTATTTCGTCAATTCCACGGTTTGAGGCGGCGTCAATTTCAATAAGGTCCAAAGAACGCCCCTCACCTATTTCTTGGCAGGATGAGCACAGATTGCATGGCTCGGGCGAACTGCCTGATATTGCTCCGGGCTTCAGTTTCTCGCAATTCAATGCTTTGGCGAACAAACGGGCAAGGGTAGTTTTCCCGGTTCCTCTCGGTCCGCAAAACAAATAGGCATGGCCGACATTGCCGCTTATTAGGGAGCCTCTTAGAGTTTGAACGATATGCTCCTGGCCTTCGACTTCGGAAAATTTTACCGGACGGTATTTCCTGTAGAGCATTGGGTTATTTATTTACGTTATCTACAGTATCATAGAGTTTTGCGGGTTTGAAGACTATACGCCGATAACCGGTGAAATTCACCAATAAAGCTCCCGCTGAACCCACAACAGCGGCTATATTCGCCCACGCTTTAGGGTCTAAGCCCCACAAAGGATTCGCGGAAACCACCAGATACGAAAGCACTATATTAGTGAGCATGCCGCTGAATGTGACGGCTAAAAACTTTATAAATTCACTTCCCTTTTTTGATGTCTTGCCGGCGTTAAACGCCCAATACTTATTCCAGATATAACTGTTAATTATTGCAACTACGATGCCGCCCGCTCTTACGAACGGGAAATAAGCTCCTTTTGCCACGCCGGTGAGTACGATTAAGAGTGTTACGATGCTGTTGTCCATGGCGGCGCTCAAAAATCCCACGGCCACGAATTTCGAAAAAGAATAAAAAAATTGCCACCGCCGGGACAGATAACCGCCCAGTATGATACCGGCGGTAAAAAGCACGGGAACCAGAGGCAGTAATATCCACACAGGGAAAATTAGCAATCGCTTAGTGCCCAAATACGACAGCAAAATTGAGAGAAGCAAACCAACAAGCGTCCCTGAAACAAGGGCTAAATAAATATCTTTTTTCTTAGTCATTGGCTGAAATGGGAGCGAATGTCCTCTTCGACCTGCTCGCGGGGCTTTCCGTATTTAAGTTTGGACAGCTCTCTGATTGATTTGGCGTTTTCCTCGGGACCGTTTTTCTGGATATCTATCCTGATTTTAAACGGACGCGCCGGTTCACCGTTAATTATTAAACTCGCGTAAGCGTTAAGATTTTCGATGTTCGCCAAATCTTCAGGGCCTACGGCGGGCGAAAATCTGGCTTTAAGCGGTACGGAATCGGCGTCCTCGCCGCTGACGCGGAACACTATCATTGAACCCACATTGCCAAAAATAGAATCGCGCACCTTCTCCGGCAATTGTTTTATAAATTGATGGCCGATTATGAGATCCAGCCTGTATTTGCGCGCTTCCGACAAAATCGTTGAGATGCTGTCGGTGACGAAATTTTGGAACTCATCTATGTACAGGTAAAAATCTTTTCTCGACCTTTCATCGGCGATATCCACGCGTGAAAGAGCGGCAATCAGAAGCTTGCCGACAATGATGAGGCCGAGCAGATAAGCGTTGATGTCGCCGATTCTTCCCTTGGACAGGTTAACCACCAGTATTTTCCCCTGATCCATCACTTCCCGGAAATTAATGGCGCTCTTCTGCTGGTTGATAATCGGCCTGAGATAATCATTCGACACGAAAGTATCCACTTTGTTCGTTATATACGGAGCGAAATTAGCCAAGCTCTGCTCGCCGGTTGTTTTTGTCGCTTCCATTTCCCAGAACTGTTTGACCATGGGATTTATTTCAACCGCCAGCAATCTATTCCTGTATTCTTCGTTGACCATAACCCGGGAAATATCCGCCAGTATCGGCATGCTTTTTTCGACATCCTCCCAGCTCAATTCGCCGCCTCTTCCTTCTTTGTCCAGCTGGAGCTTGAATTTGTACATATATTCGTAGTAATCCATTATCAGAAGGCAGGCATTTTTGAAATACTTTTCAAACATCGGACCGCCGATTTCTTTCAGATTATAAAGTTTGTCGATTATAACGAAAAGTTCATTGATGACGAGCGTTTTTTGTTCGGGATGGTTCGGGTCAAATTCGAAAATATTCAAACCTAGCGGGAAATCAAGTTCGCCGGGATTGAAATAAATTATATCTTCGGCTCTTTCTTTGGGCGTGATCGAAAGAACATAATCGGCAAATTCACCGTGAGGGTCTATCACGCAAACTCCTTTGCCCTCCTGGACGTCTTGGCGCAGCATCAGTTTCATAATCGTGGTTTTACCGGTGCCGGTTTGCCCGAGAATGTACAAGTGGCGGCGGCGATCTTCGTCGGTCAGCCGGATTTCCCGCTGTTGGCCGCGGAATTCGTTTACGCCGACCATTATTCCGGTAGCCGGCAGATTCGGCGGCGGTTCCGTCGGTTTTGCTTTCAGGAATTTTACGCTTGGAGCCGTAGTTGTCGCCAGCGGGAAGTGATACAAGCTCACCAGCTCTTCGGTGGAAAGCGTAAGTTTTTGTTTTTCATTAAAAAGCCGGAAAGAAAAGTCGTAAATTAATTTATTCAGCGAACCGCTTTCAAGAGTGACAAACTTCAGACTGTTCATCCCCGGCGAAAAGTACTGGTTTATGGAACCCTGGAAGTCGCTTAATATTTGTTTGACCCGATTCGGGTCCAGCGCCGATACCAGAAATCTCACGTTGACTTCAAAATTTACCTTGCCCGATTTCGCGACCAAAGCTTTTATAATTTCATCGTCGGTCGGAGTGATGACTCTGGGCTTTTCCGGTTCCGGCGGCTTATTTGGCTCCGGTTTTTTCGGTTTCGGAGGATTACTTGCTCTTTGAGTCGCTTCGTCGTATTTGTAGCCGGCTTGCATCTCCCTTGCCACTTTATTGGCGCGGGAAATAAGTTTTTTATTGCGCGCCGCCCTGATGATAACCTGAAAAGCCGCGCCCTCGCCCTCCATGCTAAGTTTGGACATTGAAGTGAGGATTCCGCTCAAAGGATCGGCTTCGAGTTTTTCGTAAGTCCGGAAAGGAAGAATCGCTTCTTTTTCGTACGACAAAAAACCGCCGCCGACCGCGCCGGTTTGATTGAAAATATTGTAATCTTTGGCTTGGATTATTTCAGCCGAAGGATAATACGAGTAAATCTGTTTCTCAATCACATCGGCGCTTTTTCTCGGAACTGAAACATAAAAAAGCATTTCTTCTCCCACGTTGTGGACGCTTATCTCGAGCGCGAGATAAGGGTCGCCGAATATTAATCTGTTCCAGCCTTTGGATTTTAAGTTGGAAAAACTTGAAAAAAGCTGTTCGGCGATTCCCAGCAATTCTTTGTCCTGCTTGTGCTGGCCGTCTTTCGGAATTTCACGCGGGACCCTTATCTGCAACAGCGTCATGTTGAGCGCTCTCTGAACCTGCCCCTTGCTCCGAAAGCCCTGGAACACAACCAAAGCGGCAATGGCTATTGCCAGCAAAATGAAAATCAGTAGAACCGCGATAATTGGACTCATTTATTTTTTATTGAACGTCATTTAATTTTCCTCTTTCTTTCAGCTGTACCCAAAGTTCGTCGGTAATGGCGTCGTGAACGGCGTCAATCAGTGCGGCGTTATTCGTGGCGCGGACCTCCTTTATCGCCTTGAAAATACTTTCGGTGAAAGCCAGATTGACATATTCCTGCACTTTGTCTTTCAATTCAGGCATTAAGTAGGAAGGAATATTTACCCCGCCCGATCGGGGCGGCGGCTGAACCGGAATCGGTTGCGGCAGCTGAACCTGCCCTTGCGTTGCCGCTCCCGGAGCTGCCCCCTCTCTCAATACTTCGCGCAACGTTTCCTTGGGGTGAGGCATTTGATCTGGAGCAATCCCTGCCTGTTGTTCCAACACCGACCTTTTTTCGGCTAATGTTTTTTCTATTTGGGCAATCTCCTGCTCGAGTGGTGTTTGAGTTATTTCCGCCATGTAAACATTATAAAACACTATTTTTCAAAATGCCACAACAAAAGACCGCTTATTCCAGCGTGGCTTTTTAAACAAGAAGCAGAAACTACCTATTAACAATAATAGGGATCTTAACCTTGAACCGCCAGCAGTAAAGAAGAAAAACCGCCGAAAGCGCTATAAGCACATAGAATGTAGCTGGTAATATCAGTACCTGGTAAATTGAGGTCCAGACATATCCCAGAGGCATACTGCTCAATGAAAAGAAATCATGACGGATAACCTTGCACCACAACAAGTGACACAATGCCGGAGATACCGCTAAAAAGCCGGCTATAATCAATGATCTTCTCCAGAAACGATTTTCGGCTTTTATCGCCCGGAGCATCGTATTTTCCACAAAATCCGAAGACGGCTCCGCCACGCTTCCTTGGATTTTAAGCGTCTGCACCCTGTCTCTTATATATTGATCTATTGTTCCTATATCGCTACTCATTATTTAATGTGTTTCTTCGGATAATACGTTGTCCATGATTCCCCGCGCCTCAATTTCTTTTAATAATATACGCCGCGCTCTGCGTAATTGGCTCTTTAATGTGTTTTTATTTACATGCAAAATGCCGCAGATCTCTTCGTATGAGAATCCTTCATAATACAGCAACTTAATAATCATCCGGTCTCTGCTATTTAGGTTGTCTACTATATTATCTACTGAATGAGCAATATGCTTTCGAACAACTTGGTCTATATATTCGTTTCCAGTTACGGTGGACAGATTTTTCAACACATCGGTGTCGACCGCGACCTCTCTGTTCTTATTTTTTCTAAAGAAATCTATCGCCGTGTTTTTGGCAATACTAAACAGCCAACTCCTAACCTTGTTGACATCCTTCAGGGTGTCGAATTTGAGGTAGGCTTTTACGAACGCATTTTGGGCTTGATCTTCCGCCTCAAACCTGTTGCCGAGCAGTCGGTAGAAGAAATTGATTATGTCCTTATGATATCGTTCTGCAATATCCTCGAATAAGAATGTCTTTTGAGAGCCGCCGATTTTTTCCTGCATGGATTCCATATTCATTGGCTACATCGTAGCACATGTAGCCTTTATAGTTAAGAACACATAAGACCCAAAACATCAGACAACCCTACCTTTAGTAGGACGACATATATTGTGTTTTGGTTGCGCCACAATTAAACAAGCAACCCTGTTCCCAGAAGGGTCGTCTTACATATTGTTATGACAAGATCTTTTTACCCAACAACGACGGGTCCGCCTGTTGTGGATACATAAAATATCTACGGCAGAACGCTCATACCTGCCCCTATGTGCCCCCCTGTTCAGTAAGTTATTCGCTTATTTTACAGGGGGATGCATGGGGGCAGGCTCGTTTTATAGGACGAAATTCACCAGTTTATTTTTGACGAAAATTGTTTTTTTAGGGGGAGTAGGCAGATATTTCTGCACATTCGGGTCAGCTTTCGCTTTTTCTACGACTTCTTCCTCGCTTGAGTCAAAATCCATTTCGATAACCGCCCGCAATTTTCCGTTAACCTGAACGGGTATTTTTGCTGTTTTATCTTTAATTAAAGACGGGTCATATTCCGGCCACGGTTCAATATGCACCGATTTTTCGTGTTTCGAAATGTTCCGCCAGATTTCTTCGGTGATGAACGGCGCGAAGGGCGCCAGTAGTTTTATAAATGCCTCAAAATCACTCCGCGTAATTTCATTGGCTTTTTCCATCTCATTAAGGAATATCATCAGAGCGCTGATTGCCGTATTATACCGAAGATTTTCAATATCCTCAGTCACTTTTTTAATTGTTTTGTTAGTTATTACTGGCAAACCACCCCCTCCATCACCGATTTTTTTATTTGCCGCCGCCCAAACCTTACCGAGAAATCTGGCAATGCCGATAATACTATCATCCCTAAAATCCCCCCCCTGTTCAAACGGCCCAATAAACATTAAATACATTCTCAAAACATCCGCGCCGTATTTTTCAATGTATTCGTCGGGATTTACGATATTCCCCTTTGACTTTGACATTTTCGCATCTTCTTTTATTAAAAGCCCGTGGGCGCGGAATTTATGGAACGGCTCTTCAAAATCTATCAGTCCCCAATCTTTAAATGCCATTGTCACAAATCTGGTGTAGAACAAATGCAGAACCGAGTGCTCGGCCCCTCCGATGTACATATCCACCGGCAGCCATTTTTTTGTGAGTTCCGGGTCAAAAGGGATTTGCCCTGAGCTTGTCGAATGGGCGGAGTGAGTCGAAGGAACCTGTCCTGAGCGAGCGGAGTGAGCCGAAGGATAGCGGAAATAGTACCAAGCCGAATCAAAGAAGTTATCCGAAACATCCGTCTCGCGTTTAGCCGGTCCCCCGCATTTTGGGCATTTGGTTTCGTAAAATTCTTTAACCGTGGTAAGCGGAGAGGCATCGGTCCCGGTCGGCTTAAAGTCTTTTACGTAAGGCAAAACAACTGGCAAATCTTCTTCCGGTACCGGCTGCCAACTGCATTTGTCGCAATGAATCATCGGAATCGGCGGTCCCCAATAACGTTGCCGTGAAATCAGCCAATCGCGCAGGCGGTAAGTGGTTTTAAATTCTCCACCGACCTTTTTGGTTATTTCTTTTGCATCAACAAGCGGTGCGTCGCTGACCGGCAAATCAAACTTTTTCGCAAACTCCCTATCTCTTTCATCGTGCGCCGGCACAGCCATAATCGCACCAGTGCCGTAATCTCTCAGGACATAATCAGCAATCCAAATCGGAATTTCCTGATTGTTTGCCGGATTAATCGCCTTAACGCCTTTCAATTCAACACCAGTTTTGCCTAGTCCTGAGCCCGTCGAAGGGTCTTTACCTTCGGTGATTCTTTCTTCGTTTGATTTGTTTTTTGCCCGTTCAATGTATTTCTGCACCTCTTCCCAATTCTCTATTTTCGATTCAAGATTTTCGATTTCTTCATATTCTGGTGCCAACACCATGTAAGTTGTCCCAAACAATGTATCCGGGCGGGTCGTGAAAACGCGAATAGAATCGATGCAGTGGTGGAGCACTTCTGGCTCGGTATTACCGCTGAAATGAGGTTTACTGGCATTGTAATCAAAAAGTTCTCCACCGATCAACTTATACAGAGAATATGTGTTGTCTTGCGGTACAGTATCATCAGATAAATCCCTGAGAATAGAAATTTCTCCAGCGTTGCACTTAATTTTTTCAGGATTAAATTTCCAATCGAATGTGTGCAGCGGGAAGTTTTCATCTATGAATCGATTTTCTGAATAACACCCGACCAGAACTGTTTTTCGAACTGGGGTTGAAAGTTTTTCAAGAATTTTAAGTACTACAACACCTCCAAGACTATGGCCCACAATGATCGTATTTCCATCAAAAGGTACATTTTTTAATACCGCCTCAACTTGATCCCTAACAATCGGGTCTTTTGTGTTCGGAAGTTCAGGAACATAAACCCTGGCCCCTCTTTTTTCAAGTTCTTTTTTTAGCCATGGAAAAAAATTGTTTTCTGGAGAACCGGTATAACCGTGTAGCAAAACATATGATGGAGCAATAGCCCCAGCAATTTCAAAATCAATCCCCGCTCCTTCAGATTTTCCTATCCAGTTTCTCTGGGCGATTTTAACCCGCTCAGACCAATTAATCCAGTCCAGATTTTTCAGAAGTTTTTCGGCATAATCCGTAATTTTGAAAAACCACTGCTCCAGTTCTTTCCTTATAACTTCTGTTCCGCATCTTTCACACTTGCCGGCTATTACCTGCTCGTCAGCTAGCACTGTTTTGCACGACGGGCACCAGTTGACCGGCGCTTTTTTGCGGTAGGCTAAACCATGCTTGAACATTTGGACAAAAATCCACTGGGTCCATTTGTAATATTCGGGGTCGTAGGTTTCCAGTTTTTCGTCCCAGGCGAAACCATTGCCTATTGCTTTCACCTGCTCGTAATATCTTTTTTCGCTTTTTTTCAGCAAATCAACCGGATGCGTGCCGATTTTAATGGCGTAATTTTCGGAATGGATGCCGAATCCGTCCAGCCCGAACGGCTCAAAAACATCATAACCCTGCATTCTCTTGAATCGTCCGTAAATGTCTGAACCCGTGAAGGCGTACATATTGCCGACATGCAGCCCCTCCGCCGAAGGATACGGAAACATCATCAGATTATAAAACTTGCCCTTGCCTTTTGGGTGCGCCAAATCCGGCTGGTATATTTTCTCCTCCAGCCACTTCTTGAGCCACTTCTTTTCGGTTTTTTGATGGTCGTAGGATTTCATTTTCAAATTTTCTCGTTCGGTAGCACGTCCCACATGAAATCAAACCATTGTTTATAGTCGCGAGCCAGAGTTTTATCCTTCAAAATGAAGATAGTTATATCCTGGTCAAGGGCATTAACATTAATTCCGGAATATATTGCTACATATTCGCCAAATATATCTATAGATGAATCATTGGAATATTTTTGCGGCAAAAACTTATAGGGTTTGCCAACTGCCTTGATTACTTCGGGATGTTCTTTTATTTGCCAGTCGTAAATCAAATGGCTTTTGATTTTTTTCTTTACTACTTCCTGCCCGGCTCTGACGGCAAAAGTTTTTATTCTCGGGTCAAACCATGTTCCCTTGCTGTTAATGCCATAGATATCTTCGCTGGTTTCCAGAATCAGGTTGATGTAATTTTTTAATCCCCCAACGCCTTTAAAAATATAAACCGACTGCGAGGCGCTTTTTTCAGAAAATTTACTTTTCAAACTGGGTAGGATATCTTCAACGTCTTTAATGCGGTCATTTGCTAATTCCTGGAGCTTGTCTGGGTGGGATGGCGCGAAAGTTAACACCTTTTTCGGCAATACCTGATAAACCAATCCCTTGGCGATCAGGCACTGTAAAGCGTCGTAGGCATTGCGCCTGTGTACGCCCGATTTATTCGTGATTGCTTCAATGGAACTTTCCTTCAGTTCCACCAAAGCCAAATAAATCTTCGCCTCGCTGGGCGTGAGCAAGTTACTGGAAACCAAAACCTCCGTTGCCAATAATTCATTGTAAGCCATAAGCAAATACTACAAATAATAGGAAAGTTTTGCAAAAAGCCCCCAAGGATAGGGAGCTAAAATCCTCAAAATGTGGTGGTATTGAACACCACTAATCCTAAATGATATAATGCCAGTGTAAGCTTGAATTGTCAAGTTTACCCGCACCGAGCGGAACTCGGAAGATCTTTGAAAAGGAGGTGGTTCATATGATTGTCCTTAAGTAGTACCTCGCTGGCAGGAGAGTCATCAGGTAGGCGCTCGCGCGGACGGCTCGCACTCTTATACCAAGAGAAGGAGACGCCCAGAATAGCGAGAAATGCCCCGATGCTCCTGCCATTTATCGAGCTCACGACATGGTGTCGCGGGCTCGTAAATGAAAGCTCTTTAACCTAGAAGGAGAAAGAAATGAAAATCCTGGTCATTGACGATTCGGAAGGGAACCAGAAATCAGCCCGGAAAACCCTGAAAGGACACGAGGTAACCATTGCCAAATCGTTTGACGAGGCAGTGGTATTAATGGGGGGACGGGTAGAAAAGCACCAGGGCTCCGGCGGGGAAGAATATGAACAACTGGATGGCATCGCCGCCGCCAGCGGAGTTTCCTTCCCCTACAAAGTCGTTCTGACGGACATGAACCTGCCCTTCAGTCGGTTCCGGTTGTCGTTTGAAGCCAGAACAAAGGCTGAAAATGTCCACGCTGAACCGCCCTACGGTTTCATACTGGCTCTTCGGGCAGTTCAGTTGGGAGCCAAGTTCGTCGCTATGGCGACGAACATAAACCACCACCAGGACCCGTTGAGCGCTGCCATTGAGGTCCTTGGTGGTGCCGCCTACTGGTCAGAGGTGGAGAAAGGAAAGGGGCATGCTTTCAGGATTGACGGTGCGAAGGTGATGTTTGTCCACGCACCGCTTCTCGAGGAAGAAAGCGAAAGCCCGGCAAAGGACTGGGGTAGGATCCTGAAAAAGCTGATTGCTGATTGAAAAGCTTGGGTTTATCACCCCGAACACAGATTCGTCTGGTTCGGGGTGTTTCTTTTTATAATTTAAATAGGGTTCTTGAATTTTCTGTTGTTTTACCACTCATTTCTTCCAGAGACATATTTTTTATTTTCGCGATTTTTTCGGCGGCATTTGGTCTTTTAATCATCGTTGAGCCATATTTCTTTCGGAATGCCCGATTGCAGAATGATCGCTTTAAGAGTTCTTGGTTTTAATGATCTTTGACCATGAAAAGGAATACATACTTGCTGAAATTGTTTCCCGTAATGCCCGACGTAATAATAATGGCTCCCATGCGTGTGATTTAAAGAAAAGCCATGCTTTTTCAAAAAACGCATGACCTCTTCGGCTGTCCAATTGAAATAATTCCTCGGCATTATGCCGGAATATAATTTAACGGATTAATACTTCCAAATGTATATACCAGTGGGAATTCTTTTTCGTTCTCCTTCATCTCGCAAAGCGCCTTCCAGAGTGATTCATATTCCGAATCGGGTTTTTGATTCAATATATATGGTCGCGCTTTAATTTTTTGTGCTGATTCCACGTAGCCGCGTAAAGCTTCAAATAAAAGCAACATTGCCTCCTCGGGCGTGCTTCCTGATTCCACGATATTAAATTCTAATCCTGCCGCATACCAATCCTCGCCTTCCTTGAAGACGATATAACGGACAGAGCCCTTTTGTAGGGTATTTTTGCATTTCATAGTGTATATAAAGGATAGCTTAACTTAACCACAAAAGCAACTTTAATTACATGAAGAAAGTGATAATAATTCTACCGCATTTTCTGTTGTTTTACCACTTATTTCTTCCAGCGGCATATTTTTTATTTTCGCGATTTTTTCGGCGACATATTTTGCATAAGCCGGTTCATTTCTTTTTCCCCTGAATGGCGGCGGAGCCAGAAACGGGGCATCGGTTTCAATCAGGATTTTTTCTATCGGTGTGTTTTTAATAATTTCATCATATTGATTTGAAAATGTAATAATTCCGTTGAAACCCAGATAATAGCCAAGTGAAAGATACTCTTCGGCGTCTTTTTGGTTGCCTGTAAAACTATGCACTACCGCCCTGCTCACATTTTTCTCTTTTAAAATCTTTTTCGTGTCATCATGAGAATCGCGGCAATGAATTATTAATGGCAGGTTTAATTCCTTGGCCAAATCAATTTGTCGGATAAATAATGCCTTCTGTCTCTCTTTGTCTTCCGGAGGCATTCTGTAATAATCCAATCCCGCCTCGCCTATCGCCACCACTTTTTTATTTTTTGCCAGTTCTTTGTATTTTTCGGGTTCAAATTTTTCACGGTCATTCGGGTGTAAACCTATTGCCACCCAGATATTTTCATATTTTTCGGCAAGCTCAATGGTTTTTTTTGACGATTCCAATCCCAGCCCGACAGATACCATCCCCACGCCCTCTTCCTGTGCACGCTTAATTACCGATTCGCAATCAGCGTCATATTGCTTCATTGCCAAATGGCAGTGAGTATCAATCAGTTTCATTTTATTGGAGTTTCGGGAACAGCGGCTTGATTTCTGAAATAATAATTTTATCCTCTTTTGCGCCTACGCCTGGTTCAAATCCGAAAGTTTTGTAGATTTTTTCGAATGTTTCCGGGAGAAAAGGTTTCAGCAATTTTGCAGATTCTAAAATTATCGTCGTGGAGGTGGTAATTGTTTTGAGAAATTTTTCGGGGCTTTCTTTGGCATCAACCCACGGCTTTTTTCCGTCAATATAAACATTGGCGTAATCCAGAAGTTCCCAAATATGCGACAGCGCCGTATGAAGCTGAAATTCTTCCACCGCTTTTTCATATTTCTGTTTCGCGGCTTCAATCCGTTTTTCCGCCTCCTTGTCCAGAAATTCCGGATTAAATATCAGCTCCCCCTCCAGATTTGTTTCAATAAGTTTCGCTACCCGGCTGACCAGATTGCCGAGATTATTCGCCAGGTCGCCGTTATAACGCGCCTCCAATCTTTCATAAGAAAAATCCCCATCCTTGCCGGAAGGTATCTCACGGAGCAAAAAATAACGTGTCGGGTCAACGCCGTATTTTTTGACGACGCTAAACGGGTCAATCACATTACCGATAGATTTAGATATTTTTTGGCCGTTGATTGTAAAATATCCGTGAACGATTATCTCGCTTGGCAAAGGCAATCCGGCAGAAAGAAGCATTATGGGCCAGTAGACGGTATGAAATCTGGCAATACCCTTACCGACCAAATGAATTTTGCGTTTGTTGTTTACCCACCAATCCTGAAATCTTTTTTCATCGTTCGCGTAGCCGATTACGTTTATGTAATTGGAAAGCGCGTCAAACCAAACGTACTCAACCTGCGAGGAGTCGCCCGGCACGGGAATGCCCCAGCCGTGAGCCCTTGCCTGGCTTCGGGAAATGCTCAAATCTTCCAGTCCCTTGTTTATGAATTCCAGCGTTTCGTTTTTACGCGAAGCAGGCGTGATTTTAAGCTCATCATTTTCAATCAGTTTTTTCAGCTTATCCTGGTATTTGCCCAGCTTGAGAAAATAATTTTCCTCTTTGACTACTTCCGGCTTTGTTTGGTGTTCCGGGCACAATCCGTTTACCAAATCTTTTTCCGTATAAAACGACTCACAGCCGACGCAATAAAGCCCCTCATATTTTTTCTTATAAATATCTCCAGCTTTGTCGCAAGCATTCCAGAGTTTTTGGGCGCCGGCGATATGGCGTTCCTCGGTGGTACGAATGAAATCGTCATTGGATATGTCCAAAACTTTGGTTAACTTTTCAAATATGTCCGAATTCTCTTTTACGTGGACTTTCACGTCAATCCCTCTTTTTTCAGCGGCTAAAACATTTTTCAGCGAGTTTTCGTCGGTGCCGGTAAGAAAAAAAACGTCAAATCCTTTTTCGCGGTAATAGCGCGCCAGAACATCGCCCTGGACAAATTCCAAAGCATGGCCGATATGCGGGGCGGCGTTGACGTAGGGTATGGAAGTAGAAATGAATAATTTTTCAGGCATAGATACAAAATACCGCAGAAATGGCGAAAAAGCCAATCTTTAGGCTTTGTTTGTATTTTTGCCCGCCAGCCATTAAGATAGTAAGATACACCCCATGGAAAAACACTCTCTACATATTAAGAATCCGGAACTTCAAACTTCATCCGAAGTTGAGCGGGCGGTGAAGCGCAAAGAACGGCACACCGGCGAGAAAATACCCAACAATCCAAGGGAACGAATTGAGGCGTATATGGGCCGCCTGGGTAATATTTTCCTCAATCCGGATAAACGGAAGCATGAACGTAATATGGAAATGTTCCGTGATAAGATATACGACGCTTTAATAATCAAGCCAGAACAAGTGCCCGAGTCATATTTTGAACTTCAAAAACGGGCGGCCAGGGAAAGAGGTCAAACCGTAGAAGAAATACCGCAAAATATCAGAGATCAAATGATTGAGACCGTAATTGCCGACCAGAAGCACTCCTTGGATCAATGGGTTGATTATCTAACATCGGATGATGTCGCGTATCCGGCGTGGTTTAAATATTTTGTATGGAGAAACGTTATTAAGCTTAGCCAGTTTGATAAGACGCTTGGAAAATTCAAAACAAGAACAGAATCCACGGTCGCTCCCTATCCGGATATATATCGTGCACCGCTCGCGAAAATCCTTGATATATATGAAAGAGCCGTTGAGGACAAGACTAAGCTGAAAGACCCTACCGTTCAAGCGGATTTTTCCAAGCGGTTCTCAAAACTCTACGCGGAACTTATATCAGAATCTTTGGCTGTTAAAATTGAAAGCAGAGAGCAAATCGGGGGGAAGTGGGTCAAATACGACAAAGGCAACCAAGAAGAAGCCGATAAACTTTTTGATTCCGTGCAAGCCAAAGGCACCGGCTGGTGTATAGAAGGCCAAACCACTGCCCGGAATTATATAAAACAGGGGGACTTTTATGTTTACTACACATACGACAAAGACAATAATCCCATTCAACCCCGCATCGCCATTCAAATGAACGGTTCGCAGATTGGCCAGATTCGGGGGATTCAGGAGCATCAAGAATTAGAACCGATTATGTCCGAAGTTTTGGAAGATAAACTGGAGGAATTCGGTCCCGAAGCTGACAGTTACAAAAAGAAAAATGCCGATATGAAAAAAATGACTGAAATTGAAAAGAAAACCAAGTCGGACAAGATACTCGCCAAAGACGACCTTACATTCCTCTATGAGATTGACTCTCCCATCAAAGGTTTTGGCTACGAAAAAGACCCCCGCATCGCCGAATTGAAAAAAAACAGAAACCCTGAAGAAGATATACTCGTGATCTTTGACTGTGCCCGCGAACAAATCGCGCATACTTCGCGAGACATTAATGAAAATACAAAAGTGTTTGTGGGCAAACTTGAGCCAGGCATTTTTGACGCCATCCAGCAATACAACATCGAACACGTCTATACCTCCTTCCCTGAAGGCGAGATAAGAAAAGAGACCATCACAATCGGCGGTAAAACATGGCAAGAACTTGAAAAAGAAATGAGAGCAAGGAATATTAAAATTGGCGACTACGCTCTCGACATGATGAAAAGTAAAGAATTCAAAACTCTTGAGCAAGCCGAGGTTGGCGATTATGTTCGCCTCAAAGTTGATAGTCTTGGCTTACAGGGTACTCCTACCACTGATCAGATTTATGCGAGGGCAAATGAATTGGGCTTAGATCTTTGTCCTACCGAGGTTGGCCCTCATTACAGATTGCAATACATGAATCAGCCGTTGGGCGAATATTTCTGTATTGCAATGAAACAGATAGCGGCTCGCGACGGCTACCCGTACGTCTTCAGCGTCTACCGCGGTGTGGACGGCCTGTGGCTCAGCTACGATTGGGCCGAGCCGGCCTACCAGTGGCGTCAGGGCAACGGGTTTGTCTTCCGTCTTCGCAAGAAAAACTTAAAATCTTAGTTGCTTTTCCGTTCTTGCTTGCGCTTTAAATCTTTTTCTCTTTGATACTTTGGTTTCTCCGGCACAAATTTTTTGCTATGCTGGTTTTGGATTGGTTGTATCGAACGGGTGCGCCTTTTCGAAACCATTCTGGCGAATGCAGGTTGAGAGTCCGCCCGGCTACGGCTTGGCGGAGAGGACTTGCTTTTCGTCATTCAAAAAAGAAACACTTGGTATGATGCACTGGCGGATTTTCGATCCCAAGTAATATACAGCCTGAAATCTTCCGCCAGAGGCGGATTATGCAGGCAGTGCCACGGATGGTGCTCCATACAATAACGGATCGCGACGGCAACCCGAACGTCTTCAACGTCAACCGCAATGAGGACGGCCTGTGGCTCAACAACGATTGGGCCAAGCCGGACAACCAGTGGAATCAGGACAACGAGTTTGTCTTCCGTCTTCGAAATTATTTCTTTTCCGCACTCATAGGGTGCGGTTTTTCTTCCCCGGGTTGTCCAGGCTACCCTTCCAGCCACCGAACATTTTGCCGATTTCTTCCAGCTTTATGGCGACTTCTTCATAGTGTTGGTTGGATATTAATTTACCGCTCCATGCGACTGAAATTAAAAAAGTTAGTGTATCGCGAACGAAAATACACTCCGATATTTTTAAGACTTTCTGTTCCTTTGGGGTAAAATATGCGGTATATGTTAGTTCT
The DNA here is from genome assembly GCA_007376485.1 of Parcubacteria group bacterium Licking1014_17. Lineage (GTDB taxonomy): Bacteria > Patescibacteriota > Minisyncoccia > 2-02-FULL-40-12 > IGHO2-01-FULL-4-A > VMGJ01. The sequence continues at coordinate 19,940 of VMGJ01000005.1, forward strand.
AAGAGGTCAAGAAATTTATTTTCAATTCGTGCGCCGATTGTACGGCGGGCGCCCTTGGCTATATGCGGAATAATACTCATCCACAACAAATATCCCTCTTTAACTCGCTGAAGAATCGAGGTTTGATTACGAGAGAGAGAGAGAGAGAGAGTAAGGGGAACTATTCATAAGTACCAGCATATCATATCGCTAGAAAATTTGCTTGAATCTTGGCGAGAATTTTTTAGGGCTAAAAAGAGGCGGGAAGATGTGGCCGCCTTCTCTTTTGCGTTTATGGATAATATTCTTTCTTTACACCATGAGCTTGTCGAGAAAACATATAAGCACGGCGGCTACCACACATTTAAAATCAACGACCCAAAGCCGAGAGAAATTCACAAAGCAAGTGTCCGTGATCGCCTTGTACACCATGCCGTTTTTAGAATTTTATCCCCTTATTTTGAGCGACAATTTATTTTCGATTCATATTCCTCACGCTTAGGTAAGGGCACCCACAAGGCCATAAATCGCCTACGTAGCTTCATCGGAAAAGTTTCCAAAAATCACACAAAAACAGCATGGATCTTAAAATGCGACATTAAAAAATTTTTTGCAAGCATTGATCATGGCATACTTAAGACAATTTTGGCTGAATATATTTGCGACAAAAATATATTATGGTTATTGGCGCAAATCATTGATAGTTTCCATACCAAAGAAAAGCCCGGGACTGGATTACCACTTGGGAATCTCACGAGTCAATTGTTCGTGAACGTATATATGAACATATTTGATCAATTCGCGAAACGAAAACTGAGAGCACGGCACTATATCCGTTTTGCCGACGATTTTGTGATTGTGCACAGAAATAAAAAACACCTAGAAAATTTTATTACTAAAATATCTGAATTTTTAGGGAATCGTTTGAAACTCTCGCCTCATCCAAATAAGGTTTCCATAAGGACCATTACTTCAGGAGTTGATTTTCTTGGCTGGGTACATTTTCCAAAATATCGGGTATTACGGACATCTACAAAACGGCGTATATTTAAGCGGCTCAAGAAAAATCGGAATAATGCCAGTGTGCAATCATACCTTGGACTAATGCGGCACGGGAATACTTATAAATTAAGGAAGAAAACGCAAATCACTAATAGCTAAAGGTCTATACATTTTATTAGACACTTCGCGGTTTTTGATTTATACTTCGTTAATTCACGCTTATTAATATCATGGCTGAAAATAAAACCGCCTTTGCCGATAGCTCCGGCGAGTCAAGGCAAAAAAATCAAATGATCCGTCCCCCCATTGTGGTTATATTGGGCCATGTTGACCATGGCAAAACCACGATTTTGGATGCAATCAGAAAAACCAAAGTAGCGGAAAAAGAAGCCGGCGGGATTACCCAGCACGTGGGAGCGTATCAGGCGGAGTGCCGCGGAAAGAAAATTACTTTTCTGGATACACCCGGGCATGAAGCGTTCAGCGCCATCAGGTCGCGGGGGGCGAAAGTGGCGGACGTTGCCGTTCTGGTTGTCGCCGCCGATGAAGGCGTGAAGCCGCAGACAAAGGAAGCGATTGAAATTATCAAAGAAGCGAAAATCCCGGTTGTGGTTACCATTAACAAAATAGACAAAGAAGGCGCCAATCCGGCGCAGGCACGCCAGCAATTAGCGGAACAGGAGGTTTTTGTGGAGGACTATGGAGGCAAAGTGCCGGTGGTTGAGATTTCAGCCAGAAACGGCGAAGGAATAGACCGCCTCCTTGAAATGATTCTGCTCGTCGCCGAAATGGAAGAATTGCCGCTGAAGCTGGGTATGCCGGCGGAGGGCTATGTGATTGAATCGCATTTAGATAACCGCCGCGGCGTCGTGGCGACGCTGATAATCCTTCAGGGTGAATTGAATGTTTCGGATTGGATTGTCGCCGGCAACGCCATCGCCAGAGCGAAATTAATTGAAGATTTTACCGGCAAAGCGATAAAATCCACAAATCCGTCACAGCCGTGCGTTGTGCTTGGCTGGGAATCAGCGCCGGATATCGGGCAAAAGTTTCTTGTTGTTGCCAGCCGGGACGAAGCGGCAAAAATACTGGAATCCCAGAAAGGAAACGGGCACACGGCTTTATTTATTGAAGATGCTCAGCCGACAGGCAAGAAAATCGCCAACCTCGTGGTTAAAAGCGACGTCCAAAGTTCGTTAGAAGCCATAGACAAATCTTTAAGAACCATAAAATCCGAAGAAGTGGCTTACAAAGTTGTCGACTATGGCGTCGGGAAAATCACGGATAACGACATCCGAAACGCTAGGTCAATGGGCGCGGCGATAATCGGCTTTCATGTGCCGGTTGAAAAATCAACACTGCAGCTGGCGGAACGCGAAAAAGTGAAAATCCAGACCTTTGATATTATTTATGAATTAATTGAAGCGGTGCGGGATGTAATGTCCGATTTGCTTGAGCCGGAAATCAAACGGGAAGATATCGGCAAAATGAAAGTTTTGGCGACTTTCGGCGGAACTCCCAAATCGCAAATCGTCGGCGGGAAAATAATCCAAGGAAAGATTGCGCGCGGAGCGCAAGTATCAGCCATAAGAAACGGCCAGCTTCTCGTTCAGGGCAAAGTCGGACAGCTGCAAACGGGCAAACAGGATGTCGCGGAGGCGGCGGAAGGGTTGGAAGCCGGCATCCGGTTTGACATCCAGAACGGCGCGGATACTCCCCTCGTCAAGGAAGGAGACCTGCTGGAAATATTTATCGAAGAAAAAATTAAGAGGAAAGTTTAGTTATGACGGAAAGATTGCCAAAAGTGAATGAGCTCTTGCGAAAAGAAGTCGGGGCGGCTTTGAAGTCCGAAATCAGCACGGACGCGGTCGTGACCGTCACCCGGGCTGAAGTTTCAAGAACTATGGAACACGCGACCGTCTGGGTGTCGGTGTTTCCGGAAGATAAAGCCGAAGAGGTTTTGAATAAAATAAAAGCCGATATTTATCAGATTCAGCAGATAATCAACAAGCGGCTTTTTATGAGAATCGTGCCCAAGATAAGATTTGAGATTGATAAATCTATGGAGAAAGTTACCAAGGTAGAAGAAGTTTTAGAAAAGACTCAAAAATAAATTTGCAGTGCAAAGCATTACCACTTATAATTAGGTAATGGGTGTCAAATATAAGGTAAATGAAGCCTTTTTTAATCGGTGGGATCCTACAATGGCCTATGTTCTTGGCTATCTTTATGCCGACGGAAGTCTCGAAGATGCTTCTTATTTGCGGGGTAAATATTTGCGAGTAACAAGCGTAGATAGGGACTCTATTGTGAGGATTCGAAAGTGGTTAGAATCAGAGCATACCATAGTAGTTTCAAAACCGCCGATTGGGAGAATTAGGTACCTTTTAAGAATAGGTAGCCATAAAATTTACGACTCCCTTACGAAACTTGGTCTTTATCCAAATAAATCATTGACTATTAAATTTCCTGCGATACCGGATAAATATTTAAGTGATTTTGTACGCGGATATATGGATGGGGATGGCTGTGTTTCGTTATATACAAAAAAGGGTAAGAAAAAAGACGTAATTGTGAAAAAACTTAGTGTCATCTTTACGTCAGGAAGTTTTGATTTTCTTAGTTCTTTATGCGAGATATTGCGGAGAAAACTTCAACTAGATCAGGGGAACGTGTACAAATGTCAAAGATGCTTCCAACTTCGGTATTCTACAAATGATAGCATCAAATTATTTCCTTTCTTATACCGCAAAAATCTTAAAGATTTATTTTTCAAGAGGAAATTTGTAGTTTTCAGTAAGTATTTTAAATTAAGACCGCAGCGTATTGAACCCTGTATGCGTTCCCTGTTAAGATGACAATCGTGGCGCCGTAGCCAAGTGGAAAGGCGTTTCTCTGCAAAAGAAATATACGGGAGTTCGATTCTCCCCGGCGCCTCAGGTTTAAAAATTTGCAGAAATATAGTTTTTCGCAGACGTTAGATTTCCCAGCGTGAAATCTAACTTGATGCTCGGCGGTTTTTAGTTTTTGTTTTCGGGGATATTTTAACAAAAACTAACCGTGCAAAATCGCCTCGCAACACTGCTCAAAACTATATTTCTTCCGAGTTTAAGCACTATGCCTGGGTGGCGGAATGGTATACGCGAAGGACTTAAAATCCTTTGCCCGCAAGGGCTTGTGGGTCCGAGTCCCACCCCAGGCACAATGAACGCCGCAGATATTAAAATTCCACGAGACGTCAAAGCATATAGTGAAGACGGCCGGCCGGCCATCGGTGAGCTTTACGCTGCCTATCTTGAACTTGGCAATTCGCCGGGTTTTGTTGTTGAAAAAATTTACGACCGAATATATAGCGAGCCGGAAAAAACTTTGCCGGTAATCGCCGTAAAAACCTTAGAAGCCGGAAAATCTATTTGGGTGATTTCTGGAATTCATGGTGAAGAGCCGGCGGGGCCAGTTGCCATCGCCCGGAACATAAAAATATTCATTGAACTGGCTAAAAAAGGAATCCCCCTGATTGTTTTGCCCTTGTGCAATCCGGCGGGTTACGCCAGAAATTGGCGTTATTTATTTGATAAAAAAAATTACGATAAGGGCAGGAGCATCGGTGACAGCGACCATTTAATACCAGACGAGAAAAATTCATCAATGCCGCATCTGCCGGAACCATCCAATCATGACTCGGAGATTTTTACGGAGTGGATTGTTAAAACAGCTTCGGTTTATCCACCGCTCATAGTGATTGATTTACACGAAGATGACCCGGAAACAATTTTGGATCCTACCGAATCACTCAGATTTCCCCACTCAACATATGTTTATTCCCATGGCGAACTCGGCGCCGGTGACCCGATTGCCAAGGAAATAGTGAAAATACTCAAAAAAAATAATCACAAACTGGCGCCGGATGGCGCAGAAACCAGGTTTGGAGAAAAGATTGTCGGTGGCATTATATCAGGCGCCAAAGATTATTCAGTTGACCATCTGTTGTCGTCAAGGGAAATTTTCTATAAGGGCAAAAAAATTGCCGGGCCGTCGGCTAAAAGCGTGGTAGTGGTTGAAACACTGACCGAAGGTCCCGGCATGAGCTTTGAAAATAGAATCAAAACCCATGGAGAGATTTTAGACTCCTTGGAGAGGTTTTGGGGGATGGCAGGGGGTCAAGCTATTAAACCATAATAATTTTTGACTTATAACCTTCTTTATGGTATTAGTTTAATGGGATAGGTATGGTTAGTATTTGACTCGAAGGGGGGGTGAAAACGTGGAGGCGGTGCATACAATAATAAGTTGTTGCACTTGTACCTTGAAGTGTTGCGCACTTGCTGGTACCGCGGGGGTCTTTTTGTACATCGTTGTGGAGGCAGCTGTAAATGCCATAACAAAAAGAAACACAGAAACACTTTCCACGGTCGGCAGGTGTGGGTTAGCTATAATTGTGGGGACGGCGATATGCGCGATATTTGTTGCCACGTTTTATCTCGTATTCTCACAGCTGACCTACACGAGAGTCATCTTTGTGATGAGCTAATGGTGCATCATGACACGCGACACCAGGCCTGGTTATGCCAGGCCGCTTTTATTGAAATTGAATGCTAAGAGGTATAATTTAATTACTGGAAGCGTGCCAGAGTGGTTGAATGGGCATGACTCGTCCCGAATAAGGCGGAGGGTTGGCAGAGTGGTCTATCGCGCCGCACTCGAAATGCGGTTGGGGAGAAATCCCCTCGCAGGTTCAAATCCTGCACCCTCCGCCTTGAACGGGATTGGAAAAATGCGGTATATCCGAAGGGGCACCGCATTTATTGTTTCCCCTCTTTTTGTTATCATAATCCTATGTCCCACTCCCATCTCCAAACCTATTTTTTCATAGTCCTACTTTCGGCGGTCTTGGTGTTAAGTTTTTTCGTGTTTCTTCCCTATCTTAATCCGCTTATAGTTGCGGCGGTGATGGCGGTGCTTTTCAGGCCGCTTTACAGATTGATTCAAAAATTAGTCGGCAAACATGATTCAATCGCGACGATTCTGACGGTAATTATTGTTCTGATAGTGATTATTACCCCGCTTGCGTTAATCGGCGGTAAAATAGTGAGCGACGTTACCGATTTGTATAATTCGCTGGCGACGGACAGGCAATCGCTTAATATCGTGGACTCGGCGACAAAAGCGGTTTTGAACGTTTTGCACAAGATTGACCCGGATATTACAGCCAAATCTTTTGACATCAACCTTAAGCAATATATCGGCAACACCTTGAGCTGGATTGCCGGAAATCTGGTTTCTTTGTTCACCGGCGCGGCGCAGTTTATGATGAGCGGCATAGTCGCCCTGATTGCTTTTTATTTCTTACTTAAAGACGGTGCCAAGTTTAAAGAAAGGCTGATTGAATTAAGCCCGCTTTCCGACAAATACGACAGGGATATTTTTAAGCGCATTCAGATTACGATCACGTCGGTCATCCGCGGGACGCTGGTGGTGGCGGTCCTGCAGGGCTTGCTTTCGGGAGCCGGCTTCGCGATTTTTAAAATACCCAATCCGGCTTTGTGGGGCATGGTCGCGATTTTGGCGTCATTAATTCCGGGAATCGGCACGGCATTGGTATTGATTCCGGCTATAATCTATTCCGTTTTCGCGGGCGGTTTACTGAATGCCGTCGGTCTTGCCGCCTGGAGTCTTTTTATTGTCGGTTTGGTGGATAATTTCCTCAAACCGCGGCTTATCAGCAAGAGCGTGCACATTCACGATGTCTTTGTTTTGCTTTCGGTCCTCGGCGGGTTAAGCTTATTCGGTCCTATCGGATTTCTGATAGGTCCCATAGTTTTAAGCCTCCTTTTCGCCCTTTTGGATATTTATAAAAATCTTATTCTAAGGGATGGGCGGATCGCGGAGACTCCCCGCATTGAACATGGATAAAGAAGAACAACTGCACAATTTGAGGCATTCGCTCGCGCACCTTTTGGCGGCGGCGGTTTCGGATTTATATCCCAAAACCAAACTGACTATCGGCCCCGTCATTGAAAACGGTTTTTATTACGATTTTGATTTTGCCGAACCGATCAGCGACGAGGATTTGCCGAAAATCGAAAAGAAAATGAAGGAAATTATGAAGGGCTGGAACGGGTTTGAGAGAATTGAGATGGACGAAAAAGAAGCCAAGAAATTTTACAAAGATAATCCGTACAAATACGAACTGGTTGAAGAATTGGCGGGCAAAGGCGAGCAGATAACTTTTTATAAAGTCGGTGAATTCAGCGATCTTTGCCGCGGCGGGCACGTTGAAGATGTCGGTAAAATTGACCCGCACGCTTTTAAGCTCACTCATATCGCCGGCGCTTACTGGCGCGGCGACGAAAAAAACAAAATGCTTACGCGGATTTACGGAGCGGCATTTGAAACCAAAAAAGAACTGGACGATTATCTGAAAATGCTCGAAGAAGCCGAAAAACGCGACCATCGCAAACTCGGCAAAGAACTGGAACTTTTTACTTTTTCCGAAATCGTCGGCAAGGGGCTCCCCCTGTGGTTGCCCAAGGGCGCTACCATCCGGCGGGTTTTGGAAAGATTTATCGTTGATGAAGAATTAAAACGCGGTTACCAGCATGTTTACACGCCCGACATCGCCAAGCTGGATTTGTATAAAAAGTCCGGCCATTACCCCTATTACAAGGATTCAATGTACGCGCCGATAAAAATTGACGATGAAGAGTTTATGCTAAGGCCGATGACCTGCCCCCACCATTTTGAACTTTATCTAAGCCGGCCCCGGAGCTACCGCGAATTGCCGATGCGCATTGCCGAACTTGCCAAACAATACCGCTATGAACAGTCCGGAGAGCTTAGCGGTTTGATTCGTGTTAGGGGTTTTTGTCTTGCTGATGCGCATATTATCTGCAAAGACAAAGACCAGGCGATGGACGAGGTTAGCGGGGTGCTTGATTTGATTGAATTCGTTGCCGAAAAATTTGGACTGAAGATGGGCGAGGACTTCCGGTACCGGCTGTCTCTGGGCGATCGGAAGGATGAGAAAAAATATTACAAGGACGATAAATCATGGGATGAAGGAGAAGAGGCTCTGCGGGAACTCCTAAAAAAACGCGGTTCGGAATTCACGGAAGCGCCGAACGAAGCCGCTTTTTACGGACCTAAGATTGATATTCAAATGCGCAATGTCCGCGGCAAAGAAGACACCGCCTTTACTGTCCAGTATGATTTTGTGATGCCCAAGAGATTTAATCTTATTTATACCGATGCCGATGGTCAGGAAAAGCAAACAATCGTAGTCCATCGCTCGTCCATTGGTGCCATTGAGCGCATAATTGCCTTTTTGATTGAACATTTTGCCGGCGCCTTGCCTTTGTGGCTTTCTCCCATACAGGTTGCCGTGCTGACAATTTCCGAGAAGCAGATAGCTTACGCCGAGAAAGTGGTTGAGGAATTGAAGAAGAATGGAATTAGAGTTGAATTGAGCAAAGAAAACGAAACCATCGGCAAAAAAATCCGCGAAGCCGAAATGCAAAAAATTCCTTATCTGGCAATTATTGGCGATAAGGAAGTCGATACCAATAAAATCGCCGTCCGTGAGCGCGGAAAAGGAGATGTGGGGCAAATGAAGACAGAGGAATTTATTGAAAAGATTTTGGAGGAAATTAATAGGAAGTCATTATAATTTGTTATAAATTAAAAGATGACGATCGAACAAAGAGTCCCGGGGCAAGAAAGCATGCCCCAAAAAATTGAGAGGGCGATATGCGACGTTGTGGAGATAGATGCCTATATAAAAAGTTGTGCGGAAAAAGTGAAAAAAATAGAACAAGGGCAGGATATCACACGGTTTTTGGATTTTGATGAAGTCATCAATTGTTTTGAAAAAGAATTCGACAAAAATAGATTAAGCACGAGCAAGAACATATTTGAATTTATGTTTTATAATTTTAGTAGTGACTATTTTCATAAGCTTTTGAGAATCCAGGTACTTATTGAATCTTACTTCGGCGAATCGCCAAAAGAAGATGTGGCCGATATAAAAGACGCATTCGCATCTTTAAAAACATTGAGTATAAAAATATTGCGTTTCAAGGAGTTTTTAGATAGTCCAAATTTAAGAATTGAACTGCCTAAGCTGTTTGTGGACAAAGAGGAATCACTTAAAGATCCTCTATTTAGGAGATGGTTAAAAATAGAATATCGTCCCCGTGAAGAATGTTTTAAGATAAAACAAATTAGGGAAAAAGTTAAAGAATTGTTACTTGATCCTGGTCATAGGGATTTTATAGCTGATGTTATACAAATTCCATTTGAGTATAAAGAGGGGGGTCAGAGTAAAGGAGCGTGCAGTCCTTTATTAATTGGACTCAGTCCTGCATGGTGGGAAGGACATTTATAAATCAAATTGTTTCTGAAGTAAAAAACAAGAGCTTATAAAAAATCCCCAGGAGGCGGCGAGCTCCTCATGCCTCCTGGGGTAGTTCCGTAGGGTCCTGATGGCGCAACAGCGCCACGCCCATTCTCTGCAGTGAGGATGGGCCAACCCCTTCCTTAAGATAATTTGATTATATTCTAGTAATTCAAATAGTCAATGAAATATCACACACTGCCCAAACTCCTCGTCCTCCTTGGTCCCACGGCTTCAGGAAAGTCGGGATTGGCGATGGAGATTGCGAGAAAATTCAATGGCGAAATTATTTCCGCCGATTCTCGGCAGGTTTATCGCGGGATGGATATCGGCACGGGAAAAATCACCAAAAAAGAAATGCGCGGTGTCCTCCACCATTTACTGGATGTCGCTTCGCCTAAAACCGACTTCAATGTTTCAAAATTTGTGCCGCTTGCCGAAAAAGCAATAGAAAAAATTATAGCCCTTCGACTCGCTCCGCCCCTTCGACATGCTCAGGGCGGGCTCGCTCAGGGCAAACAATTGGCACCAAAGGTGCCAATTGTTTGTGGGGGCACGGGATTTTGGATTGACACCTTGGTTTTCGGTTTGAAAATCCCGGAAGTAAAACCCGACTTGAAACTGCGGGCAAAACTGGAAAATTTAAACGCCGAGAAACTTTTTGAAAAACTTCAAAGGCTTGACCCACGTCGGGCAAAAACAATAGATAAAAATAATAAACGCCGGCTGATACGAGCATTAGAAATTATTATTAAATCCGGCAAAAAAGTTCCTGTCATCAGTTATAAACCGAAATATAATTGCCTGTTTATAGGAATAAAAAAGTCCCGCGTGGAGTTGGATAAATTAATTGAAAGAAGGCTTTATAGGAGGTTGAACCAGGGAATGGTTGCTGAAGTGAAAAAACTCCACAAGTCCGGGATATCATGGAAAAAAATGGACAACTTCGGGCTGGAATACAGATATATTTCGCGGTATCTTGCGGGCAAAATCAGCCGCCAAGAAATGATAAAGCGATTGGCTACTGAAATAAAAAAATACGCCAAAAGACAGATGACGTGGTTTAAGAGGAACAAAGATATACACTGGATAAAAAACAAAACCGAAGCATCAAAAATTATTCGGTTCTTTCTCGGATAATTTAAATTTTTCTGATTAATTTTTTCTGAAGTTCGGCTATTTTTCTTTCAATTTCCGGAGTCCTACCCCTAAAAGTCATTTCTTTTTTTAATTGTGCTATTTCTTGCTGAATGGGTCTATTTTCCTCACTAATGCCCTGATTAATCAGTCCCCTTTGCTGGAACGGCATTTCATCTAACGGAGTTGGTTTTCTCAAAGGCTCTAAAACACGGGCTTTATTGTAATCTACGGGCAGTTTTTGAGCTGGGGGCTTAGCAGGAATTACCGGTAGATTTTCAAACCAATTAATTAATCTTGCAATCAATCCTTTCCTGCCCGGTTCTTTTATAACATTTTTTTCGTCTGTCATATTTTTATTGTTTTAATTTTTTCTCAATTATTTTTTCAACAATTTGGGGATTGGCTTTGCCGTGGGTTTCCGCCATAATTTTACCTATCAAAAACTTTATCGTTTCAACCTTGCCCTTTTTATAATCTTCCGTCGCTTTTTCGTTATTTGCAAGCACCCTGTCCACAGCCAGTTCAAGCTCGGATTCGTCGGAAACCTGGCCAAGATTTTTCTCCCTAATAATCGTCTCTGGCTCGGCGCCGGTCTCGAACATTATTTTCATCACCCCCACCGCGCCGGTAGAAGATATTTCATTGTGATGGATTTTTGCCACCAGTTCGGCAAAATTTTCAGGAGTCATTTTTAAACCCTCAATTTCGTTTATTTCCATGCCGGCGGCGTTCATCAATGCTGGTAGCTGGGTGATTAAATAGTTGGCAGCTAAAACATAGAGCTGTTTTTTATGCTCCTCACTGATTTCTTCATCGCCCTTAATTTTATCCCACTCGCTGATTTCGCTTGCCACATTCTCAAAATAATCACCTAATTTCTTGGCAGTGGTGAAAATCTCTATCTGTGAGGAATTCAAGCCGTATTCTTCGGCAAAACGCTTTCTCCTTCGTAACGGCAACTCCGGCAATCTTGAGCGCAATTCTTCAATGTAGGTTTTTGTGAATGTAAGCGGCGGCAGATCCGGTTCCGGGAAATAGCGGTAATCAGCCGAACCTTCTTTCGTCCTCTGGCTGAAAGTCTCGCCTTTATTTTCATTCCAGCCCCGAGTTTCCTGCGTAATTTTCCCGCCGGCTTCCAATATTTCCGCCTGCCTTTCTATTTCATAATTAACCGCCCGCGCCGCCGCGCTTATTGAGTTGATATTTTTAATTTCCACCTTCGTGCCGAGCTTTTCCTCCCCCGCTTTTTTGATGGATATATTCACTTCCACGCGCATCTGCCCTTTTTCCATGTCGGCGTCGGAACAATCCAGATAACGGACTATCAGTTGGAGTTCTTTTACGAACTTAATCAGCTCGTCGCCCGAAACCAAATCAGGCATGGTCACAAGCTCCATAAGTGGCACACCGGCGCGATTGTAATCAACTAAACTATGCGAGCCATCGCCGGTATGCAAAAGTTTCCCTGTATCCTCCTCGAGATGGATTCTCTGGATTCTTATTTTTTTTACTTGGCTCGCCGAAGCTTTTAGCGAAGGCGGCTCGATTTTCAGCCAGCCCTCGCGGCATAACGGCATGTCATATTGGGAAATCTGGTAGCCCTTGGGCAAGTCGGGGTAAAAATAATTTTTGCGGTCGAATTTTGAATGCTCGGCTATCACACAATTCAAAGCCATGCCGGTTCTGATTGATTTTTCGACAGCTTCCTTGTTAATAACCGGCAAGGTCCCCGGATGTCCCATGCACACCGGGCAGACATTCACATTGGGGTGAGTTTCATTCGGGTCATTCGCCGAATCGCAAAACATTTTTGTTTTTGTCTTGAGTTCCGTGTGGATTTCCAAACCTATCGCGGGTTCGTAGTTCATAAACATATTTATAACAATAAAATCCGGCTTTATCAACCGGGTTGGATTCATATCGGGCAGATTTATTTAAGACGTTCTTTCCAGAAACATCCGGATTTGGGGGCTAATGTCGCAGTCATTAAGTTACCTGAACTGCCGCAGTCGCTTGTTTTGCCGGCGTAATTCCAGCTTCCGTCCGGCACCTTGTCGCTGAAGCAACCGATGCTGTAAGTATTCAGATCTTCTTTATTTATTCTTTTTGCCAATGTCGCGCAGGTTGGGTAAACGCACTTACTTTCCAAAAAATTACATAGCGGTTTTTTATTATTCAAACAGGTTTGCTCGTCCGTTATTTTGCCGCAATCGATTGACTCGCCCGCGGAACTGTTTGATTCTTCGTTCTGGATTTGAGGAATTTCCTGCTGTTGAGCCTGTCCTTGCGCCACCGTGAAATTTACGGGATTGCTTATGTTGCCGTTGACAGTAACTGAAACTTTGTAATTTCCCGGCGTTACGTCAATGGTCCTTAGTAATGTGCCGCAACTCTCTCCTCCTGCCGACTTATTCGGAGTCATGGAGGTCTTGTCATAAACAGCGATACTACCCTTGGAGAAAAGGCAGTGCTTGTATTTATCGGGCACGGTGAAGACAACCCCTGTTCCTTTATTCTGCGAAACGGCCGGTACCGAAATTTCCCCGAAATTGACTTTCTCCGAATTAAAAAGTCCGCTGCCGGTTAAGGTAACCGCCTCGCCAACTCGACCGCTTTCCGGGATTATTCCGGTGATTACCGGCAACTGGCACATGCCGCTGATTTTTTGCCTCGTTGCCTCGTCAATTTTGCCTGACTGGTTTATTCCCTGCTCTTTTTGGAACGCTTTCAGTAAATCTTTTGTTTTGTAGGACGTTGGGGCGCCAGTTTCGAGCCCGAAGTAATTCAATAAAAATTGATACAATCCCTTTGAAGCCACCAGATTCGTAACATCGCCGGAAAAAATACCCAAGCCTTCGGGAGCGCCTGGGCAAGCAATGGGCAGGCGAATCTGCCGCGAATAAATTGAAGCCGGCAAGTATTGTCCTCTCAACGCGCCGACCTTGGCATTTAATAAATCCAATCCCGGCTTTTCTCTCGCGTACTTAACAACCGCGTAAGAGACGGGGGCTAAAACCAGTATCAACACAGCGAGAAACAGGAGTTTTAATTTCATTCTAATTCTTGTTTAGTATCCGAATATTGCTTAGCCAGAGATTTGATAACAGCGATTTATTGCTGTCGTTTCCGTATGTCCCGATGCCGAAGGTCGCGGCGCTGGTAACCGCCGTTTTCCAGTCGCCGATTGGCGGAGTTATGAGATTCCTTTCTATCAAAATATTAATAATATATTTCCACGGAATTGAAATTTGCCTTTCGGTTTCTTTGGGGGTGGCAACGCCTATCGCTTTGCCGTCAATGACGATTGATTCCTGGGTGGGTGTTTTCTTGTACTGAAGTATAAGCGGATCGCTGGGATATTCGTCGGTCCAGTCTTTTTCGTTAAGCGCGATTTCAATTGATTTAGTCACGCCGTCCCAGAAGCCATTCCAACCGGCGAAAACCATAGCCCCGCCGTTATTGCCGGCTATTGCGTAATTAAGCGTGGCTTCCGTCTGGAGATTCTGCGGTCTCGGCAACGGTCCCCCGCCCCAAATGGCGCTGTCCATGAAAATCATCTTTATGGAACTATTCTGTCCGCAGGGATTTTTAACATTGAGTAGGTCGGTCGTCATATTAACCATCCATCGATTATTGTCATCCGCCGGTAGCCACCTGATTGATAACGGACTTTTGGGAGCGTTCAAGGTCAGCAGTTTTGACTTACAGAGGTTACCCAGGGCATCAATGGCATCAACATAAAAGCTCCAGTTTCCTTCCTTGCCGCATTGAGCCTCATCCCTGTAAGTCGGCAGATTTCCGTCGGCGCTTCGGATACAGCGTTTTGTAATTCCCGGGTCCCAGCCGCCCAGCGACTCTGTGCCGCTACCCATATTATTATCAATCTGGTTTTTTTGCAGGAAAGCCATTTTTTCTGAAAGATTGCCGGCGTCAAAAATCGTGCGGTTGAAAGACAATTGCAGGTCCTCCAAGGTCTTGGTGGAAAAAATTACCGGCAGAGTTATCAGCGCCAAAAAAACGATCAACAGAATATTCTGCTTGAGGAATTTTAGGATTTTCATGTTTATACATTAATTATCGTTCAGGAGAACGTTATTGGCAAATAGTTTATGCACAATAAGCAAAAACCGCCCTGGAATGGCGGTTTTTGTCGGTTGTGATTGATTATTTTTTCACGTCTATTCCCATTGAGCGGGCGGTGCCTTCAATGATTTTTTCCGCCGCTTCCTCGTCTCTGGCATTCAAGTCAGGCATTTTTATTTTGGCGATTTCTTTCACTTGAGCTTTGGTGACGCTACCCACTTTATTGGTGTTGGGCTTGTTGGAACCCTTTTCTACTTTTGCCGCTTTGCGCAGAAGATAAGCCGCCGGCGGAGTTTTGAGAATAAAAGAAAAACTTCTGTCTTCAAAAATCGTGATTTCACAGGGGATCACCTCGCCCATTTTTTCGCGGGTGGCTTCATTGAATTTCGACACGAATTCCTGGATGTTTACTCCGTGAGGGCCAAGCATCGTTCCAACCGGCGGTGCGGGAGTAGCTTTGCCGCCCTCAATCTGCAATTTTAGTTTTGTTTTTATTTTCTTTGCCATATTTATATTTTTCTGACCTGCAGGAAATCCAGTTCCACGGGCGTTTCACGTCCGAACATGGATATGAAAACCTTGATTTTGCCCCTTTCTTCGTCTATTTCGGACACCCTGCCGTCAAAATCTTTGAAGGGGCCGTCCACTATCTTTACACTATTGCCGGCCGCTACGTCAAGCTTAAATTTCGGCTCTTCGACGCCCATGCGCTTGAAAAGTATGTCAATTTCTTCCTTTGAAAGCGGTGTTGGAACGACGCCGGCGCCGATAAAGCCGGTAACGTTCGGCGTATTCCTGACCACGTACCACGACTGGTCGGTAACCATCATCTCAACCAAAACATAGCCGGGATAGATTTTTTCCTCAACCACCTCGCGCCTGCCGCCCTTAATTTTTATTTTCTTTTCTTTCGGGACGATAACACTAAAAATCTTGTCCTCGTAACCGAGGGATTCTATCCTTTGTTTTAAGTTTTTAGCGACGTTGTCTTCGTAGCCAGAATAGGTATGGATTGCGTACCACTGGCGTTTGCCGTCGGAAATTTGTTTTGCCACTATTTCAAAAGCAGGCTTCTTAGAGCACCGCCGAATACGATATCGAAGATACCCAGAAAAACCGCTACTGCCAGACTCATAATTATAACCGCCAAAGTATATCTGAAAGTCTGCCGGCGCGTCGGCCAGGCGACCTTGGCAAGTTCGATTTTTACATCCTTAAGAAACGCGATAATTTTACCCATTTTGATGTTTTATTGAAACGGCTCCGAATGCAGATTTAACTATATCATACTTTTCTGATAACGCAATGGACTTTATATATCCAGATTTTTTACGTTCTTGGCGTGGGTCTGAATGAATTTTTTGCGGGGCAGAACGTCCGAACCCATAAGAACGTTAAATATATCGTTGGCGCGCTCGGCGTCCTCAATCGTCACCTTAAATAGGGTGCGCGAATCCGGATTCATCGTCGTTGTCGAAAGCTGTTCGGGATTCATTTCGCCCAGACCTTTGTACCTCTGGATTGAAATTCCGCTCATGGTTTCTTTTAGTTCCTCCGCGTCATCAGCCGGAACCTGTGTTTCTTCGGCGGGAGCTGTGCCGTCAATTGAAGTAACCTTCCAATCGGATGTTTTACCTTTGATTTTTACGGCTTTTCCGTCTTTAACCTTGGTTTTAGAATGCTGTTCCTGAATCTGCCGGATGACCTTTTCTTTTTCTTCGTCGCTATAAGCGTAGTGCATCTGGTTGCCCTTCTTAATCTGATATAATGGCGGCTGGGCTATGTAAATGTATCCGTCTTCAATAAGTCTCGGGAAATATCTGAAAAATAAGGTTAAAAGCAAAGTCCTGATGTGGGCGCCGTCAACATCGGCATCGGTCATGATGATTATTTTATGGTAACGCAACTTTTCCAAGTCAAATTCTTCGCCGATGGAAGTTCCAAAAGCGATAACCAATGACCTGATTTCTTCAAACGACAAAACCTTATCCAGCCGCGCTTTTTCCACATTCAAAATCTTGCCGCGCAGCGGCAGAATAGCCTGGGTTCTGCGATTTCGCCCTTGCTTGCTTGAACCGCCGGCGGAGTCGCCCTCAACGATGAATAATTCCGATTCGCTCGGGTCTTTTGAAGAGCAATCGGCAAGCTTTCCGGGCAAAGTGAATCCTTCCATGGCGCCTTTGCGGATGACGGTCTCGCGGGCGGCCTTGGCGGCAATTCTTGCCTTGGCGGCGATAATCACCTTTTCCATTACTTGCCTGGCATCAATTGGATTTCTGTCAAACCAATCCGGCAATTCTTCGCCGACCACGGATTCAACGGCTGTTCTGGCATCGGGCGTTCCGAGTTTGGTTTTTGTCTGACCCTCAAACTGGGGCTCTTTCAGCTTGACTGAAATAATAGACGTCAACCCTTCACGGATATCCTCACCCGTCAGGTTTTCATCTTTTTCTTTCAGATAGCCGTTCTTTCTGGCGAAATCATTTATGGTTCTGGTAATGGACGAACGGAATCCGGTTAAATGCATGCCACCCTCCACTGTTTGGATGTTATTGGCGAAACTCAATTCGTAGTCCTTAATGTTGTCGCTGTACTGAAAAGCGATTTCCACAAAGATTCCTTCTTTATCTTTGGCGGTATAAAAAATGGTGTCGTGTTTCGGCTCGGAATGGCGGTTAAGGTACTTGACGTAAGACACGATGCCGCCGTCAAAATAGAACACATAAGTCGGGATAACCGTGCCGCTGGATTTATCTTCCGGCGTGAGAGGCTGGCGCTCGTCTCTGACGGCAATCGTAATGCCTTTGGTCAGATACGCCTGCTGGCGCAAATGAGTCAGGATTGTATTCCAGTCGTAACTTATTTCTTTGAATATTTCGGTGTCGGGCTGGAAAATAATGGTTGTACCGGTTATGTTGCTTTTATCAATTTTTTTCACGGGACTTGTCGGTTTGCCGCGCTTGTATTCCTGAACAAATAATCCCCCG
Organism: Parcubacteria group bacterium Licking1014_17; assembly: GCA_007376485.1. Lineage (GTDB taxonomy): Bacteria > Patescibacteriota > Minisyncoccia > 2-02-FULL-40-12 > IGHO2-01-FULL-4-A > VMGJ01. The sequence continues at coordinate 37,523 of VMGJ01000005.1, forward strand.
TCGCGCCGGACCTCGGCTCTCATCCACTGGGACAGCGCGTTCACAACCGACAGACCGACACCGTGAAGACCGCCGGAAACCTTGTATCCTTCGCCGCCAAATTTGCCGCCGGCATGAAGCACCGTGGTTGCCGTTTCCAACGCCGATTTCTTGGTTTTTTCATGGGTGTCCACCGGGATGCCGCGACCGTTGTCCGTTACGCTGACTTTATTGTCAGACATCAAAATAACATCAATGCGATTAGCATGCCCGGCCATGGCTTCATCAAGCGAGTTATCCACGACCTCCCAAATCAGATGATGCAAACCCTCCACGCCCGTGGAACCGATATACATACCCGGCCTTTTTCTGACCGGCTCTAAACCCTCAAGAACCTGTATGTCTTTCGCGGTATAAGATGATGCTTTTTTTACCTCTTTTTCAGCCATATTTTGAGCCGTTTAGAAAGAGCTACCCGCCCATGCGGGAAGCTTTCCTTCTCCTCAATTGTATCATTTTACCGATTAGGATTCAATGCCTTTTTTTATCTATTTTTCTGTCCGTCCAGTCGAGTGTTTTCTTGTCATGTTTTAGATTTCTCACTTGCCAACCCTAAGCTGGCTGGGAAATATGCCTTTTCGCAGATGTTCGGGCTTTCCAGCGAAGCCCTCACTTATACCTCACCAGTTTTCACTCATCGGGTACCGATGAGTGACCAAGCAAAACTGGCTCGCTGTACTGCTCAAAGATATATCCCCCAGCTAATTTTCTGCTCGGCCTGCGGGTCAATTCCACCATTTGACCCGCTCGCCCTCCCCGATTAATTAATGTAGATAAGAGATATTATAACCTCTGAATGAGATTGCACTGTTTCTATTGTTAGAAGCAATCTTATGTGGTGATTTTGGGAAACAGGCCATTCTGCAACCTGTGGATATTTACTTTCGCCGTAGTATATGCTAACCTGTTAGCATCACCACGAAAGAGACCCTTGCGGGGTTTTGTCCCTGCCGGGGGCTTTTTCATTTTAAACGCTTTAACATTGACCTTTGGTCATCCAAATACGCTATCTTTGCGCCAGTTCTTTTCAATAAAATCGAACATTTCGGTGGTAATGCGGGCGATAAAATAGCCATCAGCGATTTTCTATCACTAAGAAATTTTACTAAGCCGGCATAATCCCCATCGCTGGCCACTAAAACGGCTTTATTAAATCTTTTTTCATAATAATCAACCGTCGCTTTTAAAACAAGATCGGCGTCACAGTTGCCCTTTACTTTTCCCGAACCATCATAAGTAATTTCCTTATATACAAGTACATACCCCGACTCTTGAAGGTAAGTATAAAGATTTTTATTTTTCAGAACGAGACCTATGAAAAGATACGCGGTTTTAACGAAATATTTTTCCTCAAGCCAAATTCTAAATTTTTTAAAATCCAGCTCCCAACCTAAACTTTTAATGCCCTTGTGTAAATTGGCTCCATCAATATACGCGAAATTATTTTCTGCAATTTTATTCTCCATTTATTTGTCTATTTTCTATTATTTTTATCTCCTCTGGTGTGAGGTTGTAAAGTTTATAAACTTCTTCGTCAATTCGGTGGTCGGTTTTGTCAATTTCGGATTTTAGGCTTTGCCATTTTTCAGAGTTTTCGGGCAATTTATGAAATTCTTTATTAAGGGATAGGATTTTATCTACTAAGTTTTCAATATTATTTTGTTGATCTGCCGTAGCTCTATAAATCGGAAATTGCCGAAAAACCAAAACCCCTATGTCTACGCCTACGCCTCTTTTTTTACCATTAACATTGAACCAATTTCCCGCAAATTTTGAATTTAGAACTCCTAATAAATATTTCAAACTATAGTTTTTATCTTTCTGTACAATGACAGAAAAAGAAAAACCTACGTAATATTTATCTTCGTCGTAATAAAATCCCGGCGACAAAAACATGCCCTCACATATTAATTTTGGATTTTCAAAATATTTGCTTTCTCTCGGACGGTGTAGCCCGTACGGCTTATTCGATGAAGTTATAAACCTCTTCATTTTATCCAAATGATTTTTAATATTCGGATATAATCCATCAGTTATCTTTGATTTAGCTTCTTTATCTGCGTAAATAAGATACTCATTATTAAACAATATGAAGTATTTTCCGACATCACTGACGTCTAGATATTTTTTTACTAGTTTCTTTTCTTCGGCACTCAAATGTAAATCATTGACTTCTTTTTTAGATAAAACGAAAACGCCATCACCTGTTTTAAAATTATTGGTGGCATCTGCTTGTTTCTTGCTAATTTTGTCAGTGGCTTCTACAACTCCCTGAGAAACGTCATAAATATCACCAAGAGAGGTACAGTTTTTTAAATTAGCATCACTCGATACTTCAAAATTAATTTTATCGCCTACTATTATTTTTTGATAAGGAATCACCTTTTTATTCTTTTCATCTATAAAATCGGCAAAATTATCTTTCGAAATTTTGATTAAAATAGTCTTGTCGGCTTTATCCGCTTGGCGTTTTTGATAAATGTGGATTATATGCTTTCCGCTGACATCACCAAAAACCTTAATGTCGTCTAAATCAACGGCTTTTATTAAAATCAATTCATTTTTTATCCTCCTGATCAACTTTGAGGCGCCTGCGCTTTTTAGAAAATAACTATTGGTAATAAATCCAATGAGTCCGCTTTCTTTTACTACATCTATCGCACGATGTAGAAAAAAATACCAAAAATCCATTTTGCCCTGATAATATTCTCTATAACCGCTACTCTTTATTGGCTCAAAAACGTCTTTGTTATCCATTTCCTTTAAGTACGGCGGATTTCCTATAACTACATCAAACCCACCCTGCTCGAAAACTTCTCGAAATTCTTCCTGCCAGTTGAATGGTTTCTTGTCGCGGAAATTAGGACCAAAGTACTTCTTTAGTTCCTCGTCACTTCCTGAAATAAGTGAATTACCAACATGAATAGTGTGCTCCAACGCCGGTAGCTTCATTCGGCTATCTAGTGAATTAAGCAAGAGGTTCAATCTTGCAATTTCAACCGCTTGCGGGTCGAGGTCAACGCCGTAAATGTTTTGCTCTAAAATCTGAATTTTTGTAAATACATTGGCGGGTTTTTTATCAAACTCCTTATACTTCTCCGCGATAACATCAAGAGCTTTTATTAAAAAAGAACCAGAGCCACAAGCGGGGTCCAGCACTCTGATTTTTTTCAAATCGAATAAAGAATGGCATTTATCGAGAACCGGCTTCAAAGTTTGGGAAACAATATAGTCAACGATATATTTGGGCGTGTAATAAATACCTTGCGATTTGCGCTTGGATTTACTCTTTTCCTCGGATTTCTTGCCCTGAACATAGCTTAAATACTGTTCGTAAATACCGCCGAGAACGTCGGCGGAAATCGCCGAGAAATCATAGCGATAGCCGTCTTCGGTGTTATATAAGCCCCCAAGGACAGCAATCATAGGGGTATCTTCAAGTTTCCACGTTTCGCAGTCGTGTTTTTCAAATAATTTTGAATCGTATTCTTTGTCAAAGTATCTAAACACCTCAATTAATAATTTATAAACATCAGCTGTTTCAGCACTCTTTTTATAACTGTGAAGTATACCTTCTAAATGTCTGGATTCCAGCCCTCTATCTTCGGCGGTTCGGATAAAGATAAGCCGGTCCAGTATTTTTTGAACACCCTCGTCTATAATTTCCTGGTCAACTGTCCATCTGTTGTTTTTTCTGAAACTTTTTTCTATTATCACCCTCCATTTCATTAAGTCCTCAAAAAGTTTTTCGCCGACCTGTTTTCTCTTGGCCAACTTTCCCCATTCTTCGGCTTTCTCGTGCAATAATTTCTTCTCAAAACTTTCTTTTGATAACAACCACAACTGGTCGAACTTTTCTAGATATTCCCCACACTTAATTTCAAAAAACTGATTTACAGCAACATTTCTTGGCGGAACTTCTGCGTTAAAAACCTTAATGGATTCAAAATCTGTAAGTATTGCCCAAGTAACTCCCTTGTTCCAGCTGTAATTTATGGCTTGTTCCGCCCACTTCCATTCATCTAAATCAACTTTCATCGCCTTGGCCTCCAAAAACATCACGGGAATGTGATTTATCTGAAAAGCAAAATCTACCCGACCTTTCGACGAGCTTTCTTGCGGGATAACCTCGTCTAAATTGCTCTGATTCCACCCCAAAGACTCAAAAAGCGGCATTATGAATCCACTTATGGTCTGGGCTTCATTGTACTTTTTATCTTGCCCGGAAGCGTGGGCTTGTTGATACTTTTCGAGAAGTCTTTTAATTCTATCTTTCGCCTCTTGTTGGGTCATTTCGCCACTATTCTACCTCATTTCTAGATTTTTTCAATCCTTGTCAGCGTATTGAGGCCTCCAAATGCTCAATCAGAGCCCTCTTTAATCTTCCCTCAATTTCGTTAACTTCTTTATCCGTCAATGTTCTGTCGTCAGCCCGATAGATAACGTGAAAAGCTATGGATTTTGTAAGCTGGTTATCGCTCTTTTCGTAAATATCAAACACGTCAACGTCTTTGATAAGTTTTTCTTTATTACAGGATTCTATCACACTAAGGATTTTGGCGATTGGCACATCGTTGCCGACGACTACGGATAAATCCCTGATTACGGAAGGATATTTTGGTATGGGTTCATATTCAAGCTCGCCCTCCATAACGTTCAGAAGTTTCATAAAATCTATCTGGCATATTGAAATTTCACCCTTGTTGTTTAATTTAAGGGATGAGGCGATTTCCGGGTGCAAGCCACCTATTATTCCTATTTCTTCTTCATCGGCTAAAATAGCGGCTGATTTATTTGCGTAGAAAGCCGGCTCCTGGTTTCTTAATTCCTTAAACATATATTCCTGGATTCCAAGCTGGGCCAGAAACGACTCAACCGCGCCTTTTAATTCCCAGAATGAACGCGGCGAAAACATGGCAACCGCCATTTTTTCTCCTTCCTCAATTTCATCGCCCTTTTGCAGAAATACGTTGCCGAATTCATACAGGCGGACCGTGTCGCGGAAACGTAAATTGCGCGCGACAGCCAAGCAAAGATTCGGGATAAGGCTCGTGCGCATGTATTGGTATTCCGCGGAAGCCGGATTTAACAGCTTTGGTGCGTTTCTAACTTTAAATTTATCATGGGCTTCTTTACCCAGAAAACTATAGTTGTAGCACTCGCTGAAACCCAGTCCGATCAATATATTTCTTGTCAGCCGCCGTGCCGAACGCGATTCCGTGGAATTGTGCACGTCTTCGCTTTCGCTTATAGACCCCGTGTAGGCGTAAATCAAGGGTTCTTTAGGCGGTATGGAGTCATATCCTTTCATGCGCCCTATTTCTTCAATAATATCTTCCTGTGTTACAATGTCGCGGCGGTGCGAAGGCACTGTCACGGTAAAGTCCCTAGCGGCAAAAGATGCCTCGATTTCCAGGCGGTCAAGTATTTCGTTAATTTCCTTTTTGGAAATTTCCATCCCGATAAGTGATGAAACGTAATCGTATGAAGTTTTTATTTTCCAGGATTTGAATTCGGATTTTTTGACATCGGCGACTTCGGGCGCTAATGTCGCTCCGCAATGTTCCTGTATTAATCCGGCGGCTCTGGCTAATGCCACGAGGGGCAAATTTGGGTCTACGCCGAATGTAAAACGGACGGACGCATCTGTTTTTAAACCGACTGATTGCGATGTTTTTCTGATTCTTGGAGATGAAAAAATAGCTGCCTCCAGAAGCACGGTATCGGTTTTGGGGGTTATTTCCGAACCAACTCCACCTTTGATTCCCGCCAAAGCCAGCGGTTTCTTGTCGTCGGCGATAACCAGCATTGAAGGGTCCAGTTCCAAAGTTTGCCGCTCCTCATCCAATAATTTAATCTTCTCCCCTTTTTTCGCATTCCTGATAGTGATTCCGCCTGAAATTTTTTCAAAATCAAAAGCATGTATCGGCTGGCCCATCTCAAGCATCACGTAATTGGTTATATCCACGACATTATTAATCGGGCGCAAGCCGAGCGATTCCAAATGCTTTATGAGCCACTCCGGCGATTTTCCGACTTTTACGTTCGTCAGTAAAACAGCGCAGTACCGAGGGCAGGCATCAAAATCTTTTATGGTAACCTTGACTGGCTTTTCTTTGCTCGGCTTTAGGGGTGTTACATGAGGCGCAAGTTCTTTGCCGGTCAATGCCGCGATTTCACGCGCCATCCCGTAATGCAAAAGCAGGTCTCCGCGATTGGGAAGGACTTTCACGTCCAAAATTGCGTCATCGCCGGCTTTTATTATTTTTTCCGTTTCCGCCGTATGTAATGTAAGCAATTCCGCCAAACTTTCCGGCGAAAGTTTTATTTTTACGAACTCTTTTATTTTATTCAATGAAAAACGCATAATCGGTTTTAAAATTGTTCCAAAAATCTTATGTCGCTTCCGTAAAGAAGCCGGATGTCGTCAATCTTGTATTTAAGCATCACCAACCGGTCAATGCACATGCCGAAAGCGAACCCTTGCCACTCGCGGGGCGTATAGCCGGCAGCTTTAAAAACATTCTGGTGAAGCATGCCCGCGCCGGCGACTTCAATCCATCTGCCTCTCAACGCTCCCCTTTTGCCTTTGATTTGGATTTCCACGCTCGGTTCGGTGAATGGGAAATAACTGGAAACAAACTTTACTTCTATATCTTCTTTGAAAAACTGCCTGAAGAAATGGACAACGATGCCCTTGAGATTTGCCAGCGAGATATGCCTGTCAACCATTAAGCTGTCAAACTGGTAAAATTGCATCTCGTGGGTGAAATCCGTGGCTTCGTTGCGGAAAACCCTGCCGGGAATAAGTATCCGGAACGGCGGTTCGTGTTTTTCAAGAAAACGGACATCGTGAGCTGTGGTTTGAGTCCGCAGCACCAGATGTTTTCTGTGGTCTTTTAGAGCGGTAACCGATTGTTCGAGCCAAAAAGTATCCTGCATATCGCGTGCCGGATGGTCATCGGGCATATTCAGCGAGTCAAAATTATACCATTCGCTCTCGATTTCCCTGCTGTCCAGAATGGCAAATCCCATAGACGAAAACACGTCCTCAACCTGGTCGCGCACTATAGTCAGCGGGTGACGGTGCCCAAGCTGGAATTTCACCCCCGGCGCCGTAATGTCTATTTTTTCGGAAGAAAGTTTCTTTTTGATTTCAATTTTGCCCAGCTCCGCGCGCTTGTCATCCATCATTTTCTGCAAATTCCGGCGCGTTTCGTTGGCAATCTGCCCGGCTTTAGCGCGCTCGGCTTCGGGCAAGTTTTTGATATTGCTTAAAAATTCCGACAATTCTGACTTTCGGCCAAGATATTTGACGCGCAGAGACTCAAACTCGGAGAGAGTTTTTGCCGCCGATATTTCCGACTGCGCCGCCTTTTCTATTTTATTTAGGGTTTCTTTGTCCATTTTTGTTGGCGAGCTTACGTCTGTAATCCATTTAGTTAGATTATAACAAAAAAAGGATTTTTTCAAACCCGATATGTTTGCGACCCCTAGAGATTCGGGCTCGTGAATATCACCGTCGGCAGGCCATCGGCTTTGCCGTCGGCATAGTTGAAGTCATGAAGGGTGCTCATAAAGAGATCGTAGTCGTAGCGGTGTTCCGCGCCGGCTTTGGTGTCGCCGTCGTCATTTACGATAAACTGCTGTTTTGAATCGTCGTAGCCGATAATCACCATCGTGTGATAGGACGAGCCGGTGCGCAGAAACGGAATATTCGGATTATTAAGTTCAAAGCCGTAATGGAGCGATATAACTGGGTGGCCATGGTCAATCTGTTGTTTGATTTGGTCTATTGTTGGGTTGGTTACGATTGTGGCTTTATAGGTCGTGTGGTTGTCTATTAGATTTTTAAACTGGGCGGCGTCGGAATTGACGTTATTTCCGTAAAGCGCATTTTCTTTGCCGAAAAGCATAGTCATAAAACTTTCGGCTTCGCTGGCGCTTACAGCCTTTTCGCCCTGATAAAATTTTTCAACCATAGTAATGCTGGCTTCCTCGCAAGCATTTTTCCACGGACCGGTCCAGTTATTTGATGGCGCCTCGTTGATATATGGCACGGGTAATTCAACAAGGTCCGTTGAAGCGGAAATTGTCGGTGTTGATGTTGGGGTAATTATTGTTGAAGTCGAGGTCGGGATAGGCGTAATCATCTCGGTTTGAGTCGGCGTCGGTGAAGGCAATCCAATTTTATTGGCTGGCGTGTTTTGGGCAACAACAAACCACGCCACGGCCAAAACAGCCCCTAAAACAAGCAGAAGTACAACAAAATAACCGATTATTTTCATGTATAATAATACGAATTTAAAATCCAAATAGTTGTGGGGTATTATAAAATTAGACTATGAATTTTCTTTTTCCCAACCGTTGCCTAAACGGGGCAAATCGCCAAACGGCCAGTCGGCAAGGGATACTTCTAAATCAGTTTGGACAGGAATATTGTCATAAGCCGCCATCGCTAGAGCGCAACAGCGATGCATACCCTCAGCTACAAAAATATCGCCGTTTTTATCGCGGATAGCCATGATTGAAGTTTCCTTAGGAAAATTATGAGCGAGTTCGCGGATGAGCCAATTATTATGCACTCCTGGATGTGCCAGAAGGTCGCGCAGACAGGGTGGCTGTTCCGGAAATACCGGATAAAACCATTTTGCCCAACCATGAAACATCCCGCCACGCCAATTGGGCACTTCTTCCAAAGGATTAAGCACTCCATATAACGCCCATTTAAGTTCGGGTCCGCGCAAATTAACATGGGTTTTCTCCCGCCACTCCCGCCATGATTTAAATCTCCTTGCCGCCCAAAAATCCTTCCAATGCTCTACGTTCTCCTCGTCCGTCCGCCAAATCTCAAAAACCTCTTTCCAGAGTAGGTCTTTAATTTTTTGAAGATTGTTCGAATTGTCCATGGGGTTTTTGAGGATTAAATAGAACATTTTCAGCATCGCATCATATGCCTTTTTATTACCGCATTTTCAATTCCGGAAATTCTGGATCTGGCCAACCCCAGGTGGTTTCGTCCCATCGAAATTGGCCCCGATTAAATACGTAGGATTTAGTAAAAGTAATTTGACCAGGGGCTTTATCAATTGCTGGAACTATACTGAGGTCTAGTTTAAGTGTTGCCTCAGCTAGAGCTGGCGGGTCATCTTCTAAAAAATTAAAGGATGAAGCGGTTCTTTTGTAGTGAGGTAAATTGTTAGGGGCTATTCGATAAGTATCCTGGTAGATTTTCTCTCCCTGGTTTTTTCTATTTACAGTGGCCCGCCACGAAACGAGAGCTGGTATATTTGAGGCGTTTGAAAACCAAAAATAAGTATTATTATTATTTTTATCAAAAATCATATTAACATCCACGGCTGGCAACATTTGGTTTTCCACCATTCTTTCTGTAGCGCGAGTATATTTCTTCAGCCAATTTAAAGTTACAGCCAGAACAATAACACTGGCTACTGTGGCTCCAAACTGAAACCAACCAGCCCAATTAATAGAGGGGTTCTGAGTAAGAAAATGATGATAGGGGTATACTGGCATGGTTAAATTTTAATATCTTCTTTATTGCTCTTGCCGAGATTACACTCTTGGCATAAGGTCTGTAAGTTATCAAGTGTGGTTTTTCCGCCTTTTGAAAAAGGCACTATGTGATCTATGTGTAGTTTGATACCTAAATCTGTCGCGGGGCTTCTGCCGCAGAAAACACAACGGAAACTATCCCTATCTAAAACACGAATTCGCATACTCATCGGGATATTTCTCGAATAACTGATTTTTATATGTTGTGTTTTTCCTTCAGTAATAATGCGTGTATCAGTCTCCGCTGTTTTTTCAGCCATTGGTTCAACAACTATGCTCCCGCCCATTTTATGCTCAATAAATTTAAGACAAGCATTCGACCAGCCACTAAATTTATAACGATATGTTCCGAGGCTAAAAGCTGGGTTTGAGTTTTTCCATTCTGTGCAAGATGGGCGATGGCCTAATTTTTTCCATATCCTATCCATTTCTTCAAAAAGCTGTTCTTCTGTTCGATCCAATAAATTACTTCTCGATTTTCGAGGTAATAAATCTGTGCCGTTTTCACAGAGTTTGTCTTTGAGGGCAGTTAGAGCTTTATACCAAGAACCAAACTCATTTTTTACTGTTCCAGAACTGATTTTGGAGACCTTGTTGAATTCGTCAGAACTAAATTCCCGATATCCGAAATTTACTGCCACTTTTTCAAGTTCGGCAAGAATTTTTTCTCGAGAGATTTTATCCGATCTTTGTCTCTGAAATTGATAGTCCATAGCTATTATTTTAATAAATCCTCAATGGAAGCACAGGAGGCTTTAGGGCTTCTCCACTCCATGACTGATAGGGACGACGGCCTGCCTGCGCAGGTAGGGACTCGGCTTCGACTAAAATTTTGCCGTCGCAAAACTTTGTCTGGCCACCGCCTCGCGGTCTCGCCTACTGGCTCGACATCGCTCCAGCGTTCTTGTCCTATCTCATCTCATAAATTAATTAAACAGAGACTGCGCTAAAGGCAATTTCTATTTAATTATTGCGGGGACGACCCTACTATGCCCAGCAAGCCGGTGGGGCTACGGGAGGGCAAGGCAAGGACTCACCATAGCCTCTCGCCCCAACACAAGCCGAAACAAACTTCAATCAATAATGCGCGGGTGACGGGATTCGAACCCGTGATCTCCGCCGTGCACGCAATCCACTATTTTCATAATGGCGTGGACTATATCTTCGCCGTATCCGCTAATCGGCGGATTTAGGTGCCTCGGTATCTAGTCTCTACGGCGCCCCGCCTAAGTTTTGCTCTGCAAAATTTAGGCAGGTTCCCACGGTATTGCCCTCTATGGGTTTCACCGTTATCCCGAAGTGTTCACCCAGCGGTTTCCCACTGGGGCTGCAATTTCTTACAGGGCGGCGCTTTAAACCAGCTAAGCTACACCCGCACTATTCATAATTTTCAAAGCACTCACGAATTTATTATACTTCCTTTTTAAATATGTTTCAGCCGTTGTATTATTATACATTAAATTAAACAAGGCAAGGGAGTCTTTTAATGAAAATACCAAGTCAAATCCTCTATTTTTTTGGTTTATGTATCCTCCCTTGACGCAATTCTTTAAAGATTTTTTTAGTCCTTCAAGAAATTCCCTGCTGCCTGAGGTAAAAAGTGAAGTCACCCGCCATCTAAATTTCTGCCTATCCTTATTCCAGTATTTTCCGAAACTGATACAGCCATCCCCATCAAAATAACCCCTAACGAAATGACTCATGTATTTAGCCGGCACACTCGGAAACTTTACGGACAGGCTTTTATTCTGTTTTATTCCGAAATTGGATAATTTTGCTATTATTTCTTTTCCGCCTATCTGTAAACGGTATCGGTTTTTCCAGTTTGAATTTAATCTATTTTTCTCATATTTAGATATTTTATGTTCGGATTTTAATAATTTTCTAATATTTTCTATTATTTCTTTATCTGTTGATGTAAACTCTAAAAACCAGCTTCCCCTTGGATTTTTATAGACTGCGCCATCGGCGAAGATATAACCCAAAACATATGCCATTTCCGGCGACCATTTATCAAAAAATTTCTTATTGTAATTTTTAAATATTGGCATTAAGATTTTAGGGATTAAATTGTGACAGGGGCGGGAGTCGAACCCGCGACCTACGGCTTATGAGTCCGTCGCTCTAACCAGCTGAGCTACCCTGTCAATACGGCAATGCTACCGCAGAATATAGTTTTTTTCAACGTTTATTTTCTAAATGAGATTTGTGTTTGATAGAAAAATAAAACACCCAGGAGCGCCGAGTGCTTATCGCATAGCAGCGATGTATTATTATTTGAAAGACAAATAAACCGTTTGGGATATTTCTTTTATGACCGCCGCTAAATCGGTGAAATTATCGCCTTTTGTCATGACACACAAAAAATAAGAGTTGTCGGGATAATACACGATGCCGCAGTCGTGAAGTTCTCTCGCGATTGACCCATCCTGAAATCTTACCGACCGCTCACCAAATTTATGGGCTACATTAATTTCCCTTGGAATGTCTCCAACCAAGCCGTCATTAAAATCTGCTTGCGAAAGTATTTCTAATGCTTTTTGTGATAATTCCCGAGTTAGATAAGTCGCGTTATAAAGCACCCTGTAAAAATTTGAATAATCCTTGGCAGACATATAATCAATGCCCTCATCCAGCGTTCTCGCTGGCAGTCCCAAATCCGTGTAGGCGTCGTTATAGGTTCTTATATCGAATGAATTATTGTTTACCAGATAATACATTGCCGTGTTGTCAGAATATTCTATCATTCGTCCGATGAGGTCTTCTATTGTGTACCAGCTGCCTGCTTGCAGGTTATGCGAAGGCTTAAAGAATTCGCCAGTGTTCATGTCTGTCGAGCCGTCATATTTAATTTTATAATTAAGTATATTCGGGTTGGATTCGGCGGCTTTCAAATAGGTTATCATAATCACCACCTTGGACATGCTTGCCGGAGAAAATTTTTCATTCTCATTTATACCCACCCATTCTCCGCCGTTCAATTTCCTGACATACATCGCGGCTTTGCTGATTTTCTTTTGAGCTTTTTTATTATTTACGAGAGCCGTAAGCACTCCTTCGAGTTGTTTACCGTTTTTAAAACCTTCCGTTTCGGGGATATCGAATCCAAGAAGCGGGTTTATCAATCCGTAATGCGCCGGCTCTCTTAAAAGCGTGATTTTGTCGTTTGATTTTCCGCCCAGATAATAACCGAAAAGGATTCCTATCAGAAGAATAAAAATGATCGCGGTAAGCAAAATAATTTTTTTATATCGAAGATTTTCGAGAAAGGACGGCCACATGTATGTATGTTGTGTCTCCTGAACAAAATCCGAACTTTTTTCCAAAGCAATCCGACTGACGACTAATCGCGCGCCTCGTCCGCTCCCTGCGGTCGCGGGAGCAAAAACC
>VMGJ01000006.1 GCA_007376485.1 Parcubacteria group bacterium Licking1014_17
CGCCGCCAAAAAATCCGCCCGCCAAAGCTCGGACGGCTCGGCAGGGGGGTTCAAGGGGGGAATGCCGAGCCGTCCGAGCCGAAGCGAAGCCCCGCCGCCTGCTCGTCAAGAGCAGAGCACTGCAAAAAAGTTTTCGTTTCCTTTTAGAAGAAAAAATTGGTGGCGCGCGCAAAATCAAAATCGCAACGAAAACTTTTTTGTGTGGTGGCGAGCGTCAGCTCGCGGCGGCGGGGCGGAGCGTCAGTTTCGTTCAAAAAAGGTTCGCGCATTTTCAAACAAAGGGCGCAAAGAACCGCCGAAAGGCGATTTTTGCGGCCCCATAGTGAGCCAACTGCTTGGCTCGCGTGAGGATTCGAACGCCGGAGCATGTCACCATTAGCAGATGGTGACGCGAGGCGGTGGTTAGACCAAGACTCGCCGACTGGGCGAGTCTTGAGTTGAGACCGAATCCTCATGGGGGCGCAACGTAAAGAAAATCCGCCTGGTGGCGGATTTTCTGCTTAATAAGCCAGTTCTATAATTTTATTAATTAAATCTCTGTATGGAATCCCGCTTTTCTGCATAAGAAACGGGAACATTGAAATATCGGTAAAACCCGGCAGAGTGTTAACTTCATTCACATAAATCCTGTCTTTCACAAAAAAATCGATTCTGGCGAAGCCGTTGCAATCGCAAAACCGGTAAATTTTAGCCGCCAATTCTTTAATTTCTTGGGTCTGTTCGGGTGTTATCCGCGCCGGCGCGACAATTTTGGTTTTACCCAGTTTGTATTTTTCTTCGTAATCATAAAATTCCTTGGATGGTATTAATTCGCCGGGCATTGAGATAAACAATTCTTTATTGCCCAAAACGGCGATTTCAATTTCCTGATGTCCGGTTAGCCCCTCTTCAATTACGATTTTAGCGTCATATTTGCGAGCTTCGTCTATTGCCGCGTTTATATTTTCAAAACTTTCAATTCTGATTATGCCCACCGAAGACCCCGAATTGGATGGCTTCACAAAAACCGGCAATTGGAAATCGTTTTTTATTTCACTGATTATTCTGTCTATTCCATTTTGGCCCGCGGTTCCATAATTAATGACCCTAAATTTAACTTGGTTAATTTTTTGGCCGGCGAGAAACGTCTTAAAAACGGCTTTATCCATGCACAAAGCCGAACTTAAAACATGGCAACCGCAGTATTTTATTTTTTGGCATTCCAATAAGCCCTGCAGGACACCGTCTTCACCAAATTTGCCGTGAGTCATCAGGAGAGCCACATCAAATTTTTCCGGAAACCGCTCTACTGCTATTTGATTTTTTTTGTCGGGATTTTTCGCTCCTTCTATTTTATCCAATAAATAAAAAATGCCGTTGCTATGCCAATAAATCAAAGCCAAGCCATATTTTTCATAATCAAAATTTCTTACGACGTTCTCGGCGGAATTCACGGAAACCTCCGCTTCATTGCTCAATCCCCCGAAAAATAGACCTATCGTTTTTTTCATTTTGTTTTTGGCTTGATAAATTTTTCACCGACCATCTCCTTATATTGTTCGTCAATTGGCTTGATAGAGTTTTCATCAATGCAACTGGTTTTTCTGCAGATATCGGGCCGATTTTCATAATCTTTGCATTTCCCGGTTTTCTTGTCTAAATTTGCGCATTCAAAAGTTTTAATTCTTATTGGTCGCCCGCGTTCAATACTACTCTCTGGAATTATCGTTTCTTTCTTGTCTCTCCATATTTTTTCGCCTTTTTCATTTGTGGGTACCATATCATCCGGAAAATTTTCGTGGACTTTTACCGGATTGCAACACCAAGAACAATTTTTTCCCAAGCATGGACCGGGGTGATTTTTGACTTTTTCCTTACGTTCCATCATTTTGATATTAGCATAATACGGCGTAAAAATGCAGGCAGCGCAGAGAACTGTTACTTTGCCCGAAAACTTTCGTATTTATTATATAGACGGTGTTTTTGTGTTATTTTAATATAAGGTAATTAAAAGCCCCGCCGGTTCAGGCGGGGCGCAAAAAGTATGAAAAAAAATAAATTTGGCGGATATATGGCGGTGCTTGCGGTTACGGCGGTTTTAATGTTTTCTATTCCGCTTCCCTCTCTTGCTTCTATGCCTCAGCCTCCGGTTCCGGACGGCGGTCTTGTTTTCGGTCAGAGCCATTATTATTCGGTGGTTTTCAGGGGCAACGGCGAGGCAGTGGTTTACGTTAGAATGACGCTGAATAATCAGAGCAGCAATCCCCTGAAAGAATTCAATTTTGAAATGCCCGGAGTTACTCCGACTGAACTCTCGATTTTCCAGCAAATCTTAAAACCAATTTGCATCCGCTATGACTACGGAAAGGTAGTTCCTTTGGGCTATCCTTCCCCGGTTGCCCCGCCCAATGGAAAATGTCTTGAATATCAGGATGCCGGCAGTGAAGACGTCGGTAATTACATGAATTATTATCCGAATTATGACGGAAGAGTCGAGTATAAAAAGATTGAATACGAAAAAATCGGCAATGAATACAAATTCAAACTGCCGACCGAAGTTGGAGCGTTCAAAGCGACAAATCTGATTATCTTCTATGCCGCCAAGGGCTATGTCAGCAAAAGCATGGGTTTGTTTAAATTCAACTTTGAAACTTTGAAAGTGCCGGCGAGAATTAGCTACTTAAGAGTCGCGATTGACGTTGATAGCAACCTTTATCTGAAGGGTATAAAGTCAAACGTGAATTATAACGACTGGGGAGTAACCGTCAGCGGCACACAAAAAGAAGTGGCGACTGGATTCGCCAGCCCGAAAATGGACAATGTCGTCTATCAGATCGGCAGCTATGGCGCGTTGGTAAAAGAAGCCAAAAACCTCTCCCCCAACGAAAGTTACACCGTCCGCGGCGATTATGCCGAGAATCAGTGGCGGCTTTATTTAAATTCAATAATTTGGACAATTGTCGCCATAGTTGCCCTAATTCTGTTTGCTTATTTTCTGGTTAGATTTTTGAGGCGGAAATACGCGAGCTATCCCACGGCCCTGGATGGTCAGAGCCAGATGAAAACCAGTTCAATCTTCGGGAGTTATCCGATGCTGGTAATTTTGGTTGGTCTCGGTTCGGCGGTGCTGGTGTTTTTGCTGACGATTTTATTCAACTGGCTGTTGCAATACGGCTGGTATCAGCTCTTCGGCTATTCCGGAGCGGTATTTCCGGCGTTGGCATTTATTGTCATTATCTTAATTTACATTTTTGCCATTTTCGGTCCCGGATTATTGCTGGCAAACAAACTCGGCTGGAAGGCACTTTTGTGGGTGGTTTTGTCTGAAATCCTCTGGCTTCTGATATTCTTCGTCATCTATGCCCTAGTGTTCTATAACAAGCCGCAGGTTTATCCTCTTTATAGAAGTGACGTGCCGATATTAGTGCCGAGTGCGGTAGAAAAATGAAAAACACTTGCCATTTATTAGGTTTTGTTTTATCTTTGCCTTGAAGGAGGAAAAATTATGGACAGTAAGCAAGTTGAAAATTTTGCGGCGGATTTTCTTGGGTACCTGTATTTGCCAATTGAGAAATCAGCGAAGTTGTTTATTGTTGGTATAATTGGTATTCCCGGCTCTGGCAGAACCACAGTTGCCAGAAAATTGGTCAGTCATCTGCCAGGGGTGGTTGTGGTGCAGGCAAACTCGGCGCGGTATCTGTTGAAACATGCCAATCTGCCTTGGGGCGACAATGTCCGCGAAGTCACGTGCGCCGTCGCCAGGAAGCTTCTATCGCAGGGATACAGCGTAATTTTTGATGGTGGAGCCCTTGAACAGAAAGACCGCGACAACATCAAGAAAGCAGCCGCTCCAAGCAATGCCGAGGTTTTATTCATTCGGATTCATATAGACCCCTCATTAGCTGAAACAAGAGAGATCGCGAAATATAACGACCCGAGGTGGGTTTCCAGTTTTAACGATTTTCGCGTAAACACACCCGAAAAAATGGCAGGGAATATCCGAGTCCGCGCTGTGGTAGACGAAAAATTAGGCTCCCAGGAAATTCATGGTCTTATCACTGAAATTGACAACAGCGGAAGTTTAGCCGATCTCGATGCCCAAGTAGAGGCAGCAGTGGGGAATGTAAAGAATATTCTTGGCTCTCTTTAAGTGTCCACGATACCGGGCAGGCCATTGCGCCTGCTCGTTTTTGTTTTCTCGGAGTTAAACTGATATGATTTTTTCAAATGATTTCCCTCTTAACTCTTGTTGAAAGACTTAGCTATAAGTTGTATAATTGAAAACAATAAATAATATTTTTTAAATATAATCCCAAATAATATGAAAATACCCCCAAAAGATATGATAATTGAGAAAGTTGAAATCGAGAAAAAACCCGATGGCATGTCGAGAACAACCACAACCTTTAGGGAGAAGACGATGGAAGATGAAAAGGAAATAAATATTAAGGAAGCACAAGGGGAGGTGGGTACGTTAGAAAGAATAGAAGCGACTCTTAATCCGTACTGGCCGGCAAGGCTCAGGGATATTGCCGAAAAGTTTAATGTTAGCGTATCTATGACCCTTCCCGTATATGAGGATAATGGCAGATTTTTTGTGTCTGACCCGAATGCCGAAGACGCGGTTTCTGGCAACCTTTTGGAAGTTAGAGTAAAGGATAAAAATGAGAAAGTAATATTTGTCTATCAAAGGGGAACAGAAAAATGGGTGCTTGGGTATCAACAGAAAGTCCATCACGGATAAATTTTAGTTGGTCTAAAGTGATAAGAGTATCAAAAAATGGGCTGACGCGCGAAGCGCGTCAGCCCATTTGGCTTACTATGCTCGTTCCCTGCAAAGTTGTGAGAAGTAAATGGTGGTGAAGAACCCACCCAACGTCAGCGAGGTCAGCCAGATTACAAAACCTCTAGACGGGTCGAGGGCGGTTGTTAGTGCAACCCCTGAGCAGAGAATCAAGAGAACCACAACACCCGCCCCGACGACCACCCCCCAAGACGGTTGGTAGAAAAAGCATTCTATAGCCTGCCCAAGCACCGCTGCAAATCCCGCCAGGACACAAACCAGCATGCAGAGACATACCGAGAAAGATATGTCCACCCAGATACCGGCGAAGCCTTGGTGATCTGCGGGCCTTTCTGGCATGGTTAGAATTGTTGCCAGCCAGATAGCAATTCCTGCGAGGGCAAGGACAACTAGCAGTCTTTTCTTCATACTCGTGCTCATGGTTCCTCTCTCCTTTCTCCCGACACGCACAATGCGCAACGGGGCCGAGTACTCAATGAACAGGGATACTTGTATTATATCATAGAAAATGCGATAAAGTCAAGCTGTTAAAAATGCCATAAAACGGGCTAAAATCCTTTGTTTTTATTTATCTATAATTTAGAGTAATATTACTTTGTTTATGACCAATCTAAACACTCCCGTTGAAAAACTTAGCTATGTAGGGCCCAAAATGCTGCCGAGATTAAGGCATTTGGGTATTAAAACAATCCGCGATTTGTTGCGGCATTTTCCGGCGAGGTACGAAGATTTCAGCAAACTAATATCACTGGCCGAAGTCGGGGAACCTAAAGTTGTAGTCAGCGTCAGGGGCGTCGTCAGGAAAATAAAAACAGACAGAATTTGGAAGCGCAGATTGGCAATTACCACCGCGATAATTGATGACGGCACAGGTAAATTAAGGGTCGTCTGGTTTAACCAGCCATATTTGCAGGATTCCTTTCCTGAAGGAACGGAATTGAGTTTGTCCGGCAAGACAGCCCTGGATAAACGGGGGCTATACTTATCTTCTCCGGTTTTTGAAAAAATAGGCAGAGCCGACGAAGATTTGGTCCATACGAGCAGAATCGTGCCAGTTTATCCCGAAACCGAAGGCGTTTCTTCCAAGTTTTTGAGATTTTTAATAAAGCCGCTATTGGACAAACTGGGCGGTATCCCCGATTCTCTACCTGCCGAAATAGTAAAAAAATATAATTTTCCGGCTATCTCAAAAGCAATAAAAAATATTCATTTTCCTAAAAAATTGGACGATGCCGAGGCAGCGAGAAAACGTTTTGCCTTTGAGGAACTGTTTTTATTCCAATTGAGAGCTTTGCTGGACAGGAAAAATCTGGAGAAAATGCCGGCTCCGAAGATTCTTTTTGATAAAGACGCAATTGCCAAATTCGTGAGAGGTCTACCTTTCCCGCTAACCAACGACCAAAGATTGGCCGCTTTTGAAATACTGAAAGATTTGGAAAGAGGACGTCCCATGAATCGGCTATTGAACGGCGATGTCGGCTCCGGAAAAACCGTCGTTGCCCTGATTGCGATGTATCAAACGGTTAAAGCCGGTTACCAAGCGGTTATTATGGCGCCGACGGAGATTTTAGCTAAACAACATTTTGGCACTATTACTTCAATTCTGGAAAAACAGAAAATAAACAACATAAAAGTCGGCTTACTGATTGGCAGTGAAGCAAGACAATGGCCCACGGATGAGATAACCGAAGCGGATGTATCCAAAAAAATATTGAGAAACAAGGTGGCAAAGGGGCAGATAGACATTTTAATTGGTACCCACGCGGTCATCCAGAAAGATGTAGCATTTAATAAACTGGCGTTGGTTGTTATTGATGAACAGCACAGATTCGGCGTGGGCCAAAGAATGAAACTGGTAAAAAATCAGGAGTTGGCGCCCCATTTACTCTCAATGACCGCCACTCCCATACCTCGCACGCTGGCGCTGACTATTTATGGCGACTTGGATGTTTCATTGCTGAAGCAAAAGCCGGGCAACAGACCGAAAATTATTACAAAAATAATACCGGCTAGAAGATCTGCGGAGGCTTATGAATTTATTGAAAATGAGATTAAAAAAGGCAGGCAGGTTTTTGTTATATGCCCTAGAATTGAAACCCCATTAGAGACCGCGTCCGCCCAAGGCGGACTGCCTCTAACGGGGCAGGTTTCCCAAGCCAAACTAATGTGGGCGGAGGTCAAAGCCGTTACCAAGGAATTTGAGAAGTTGTCCAAGGAAACGTTCCCCCACCGCCGGGTGGCTATGCTTCACGGAAAAATAAAGCCCAAGGAAAAAGAAAAAATTATGAATGATTTCAGGGCGGGGGAATACGATATTCTGGTTTCAACTTCGGTCGTTGAGGTTGGCGTGGATATTCCCAACGCCACCGTGATGATGATTGAATCGGCGGAAAGATTCGGCTTGGCCCAGCTCCATCAGTTCAGGGGCAGAGTGGGAAGAGGCGAGCACCAGTCGTATTGTTTTTTGTTCACCTCAAGCGGGGGAGAGTTTGGTTCCAGATTAAAAGCCCTTGAAAAAACCGGTGACGGCTTTGAGTTGGCGGAAATGGACCTTCAAATCCGCGGTCCCGGCGAATTCACCGGCGTGAAGCAGTCTGGCATTCCCGATTTAGTAATGGCTTCTCTGGGCGATATTGAACTTATAAAAAAAGCCAGAAGCGAAGCGGAGCAGATATTAAACCAATCTCCAACGCTGGCGAATTATCCCCTTCTGCGCGAAAGATTGGAGTATATCCAAAAAATGGTGCATTTTGAGTGAAAATATTATCCGACACTCGGCCAACGCGCTTTTCGGGACTGGAATTTCCCCAGCGTGGAAATTTCATCTGGTGAGATTGTCTCTGTTTGTCAAGGCATCCGCCAACCGGCGGAGCCGTTGACAAAACCGTGCCAGAGGCAATCTCAACAGCCCGAAAAGCACATTGGCCTTGTTTTTTTATTTATCCCATGACAAACTGGAGTCAATAATTAATTTTTTTTAATAATATGAAGCCAATAAACAATTTTGATACCCCCGATATTAACACCAATACCCGCAAGAGCTGCAAAAAAATGACACTGGCGATAATTTTGGCGGTGGTCATAACAGCCCTGATTGTAGGCGGAATTATGTATTTATGGTTAGGGCGTAGCGGACAAACCCCAAATCCAATGGTTTCTTATACGCCCACTGCTACACCGACAAGCGTACCAATGGATACTACTGGCTGGAAAACTTATACAAACACACGATATGGATTTGAGTTTAGATATCCGAAGAACTGGTTTTTAATTGATAATTCAACCACCGGTAACGGGATCGTAAGCTCTTATGACGTCGCTTACTACGAGAAGGAGGATAACAAGAGTAAGATGATCGAAAATCCGATAAAAATTATATGGTCGGCTCTCGACATTTCACCCAACTATAAAACCGCCGATGAGGAAATCAAAGCACTTTTGGCACGCTACACAACGCAGGTCAGCGAAACAAAGTTTAATAATTTTGTCGATTCCCCGGTGCTTGTAAGAAATGATGAAGGCGGTGGCACGACTTACTATTTGGCGCACGATAAATTTTGGGTGGAGATTGGATGCAGTGAGGCAGTGGCAGCGGCCAATCCAATTGTGGGGCTGGTTCTCTCAACCTTTAAGTTTACAAAGTAATTTCCTATTCCAGATTCTATTTCCTGTGTTTTGGTGTTACCCAGAAGCCCATATAGCGTCCAAGCATCAAGCGGGTTTGAGCGTCCAAAGCCGGCACACAGCCCAGAAAAATAGTTGTCAGCGGGAATAAAAGCCACTGGACGACCATCCAAATATATTTGTGCCTGCCGTATTTTATTGGTCTTGGCGGGAGCAGAATTATTGAAAGTATTGAAGTGGTTATTAACCCGAACATAGATAGAAGCATAATTATCCGGGTGAAGTAAGGAAGATTAAAAGAAAGAACTGTTTGGTTGAAATCCGAACCACCGACAAGAAGCGGCAGCCAACCCAGAAGGAATAAAATCAGGGCATTCGTTGCCCAGGACCAGTAGCCCTCTATAACCACAAGGGTATAAAAAAACTTTTTCGCGAAAGGAATCCGTCTGTTTTTTATAAAGCCGAAAAGGAAATAAGGGACATTTTCAGAGCCATAACCCCAGCGCCGGTGCTGCTTATAGACATTAATCATTGTTTTCCAGAAAGAAGGCGCGGAATTGGCATCCATGGAAACCGGGTAATATATGGGCACGACCCTGTAATTGCCGTCATAGCGCAATAAACACTGCCAGAAAACCCGCGAATCCTCATTAACCATATTTACCTGCCAGTAATCAATATCAATTAGAGCCGTCAGGGGCATTGAATGGCTTGAGAACGTAATCAGGTTTTCCGGCCTCTCCTGCTGAATCATCTGCCAGAAAGTTGATGAAAAAGAGACCACCCGTGCGAACGACGGCGCCTCCCAGATATTATTGGTGAAAAGCGGTATCGGCTGGTAAGAGGCGTGCAGGGGGTCAACGGATGTCAGATAATTGTAGGTTAAAACGCCGAAATATTCAGGGTGGACCACTGTGTCCATATCAAAAGCCGATACCACTACTTTATTATGAGAAATGGCGTATTTGTTTATTATATCCCTGACAGCTTGGCGCGCCGCCCAGGCGATATTTGAGCCCTTCCCTGCCTGTTCGCCTTCAATGCCGGACGGGTGTTTTGTTATCAGAAATCTGTAGAAGACGTCTTTGTATTTTGATTCAATGCGTCTAGTGATTTCTTGATTATGCTCCTCCCCGGCTCTCTCTTCTTGGGCAATAACCACAATCATTTTTTCTTTCGGGTAGTTCGCCTTAATCAAGCCCTCCAGCGACTCTGAAATAATTTCCGGTCCCTCTTTGTACGTAGGCAGGATAATCAGATGATAAATATCTCTCCAATTTACCACTCCCTTCACCGTGTATTCGGCATTTTTTATATCCTCTATTTTTTCCAGCCAGTTAATCTGCATATTTTTTCTCATTTGGGTGAAGCCGACGCGCAGATGGAGAGTCAGATAAAAAGTTTTAATTAGCCAGTAAATATCAAATAGAATTATAAAAATTGCCGCAATCAACGGATAATAAAATGAAGCCAGGACTATCGCTGCTAAAGTAATCCAGGACAGCATTCCCGGAAGCATTTCTAGCAATCTGTAAATAATGCGCCCACCGGCAGTCGGCAAGTCCGTGTATTTTCCAATTTTCAGATTATTTTCCATTAGGGGTTATTTATTCAAACCGCGAAAGCCAGCGAATAAAGGCTGTCTTCCATTTCCGTGACGCCGGCCTTGCTTCCTTTGTCCGCCTCGGCGATAAGACCGAAGATTTTGATAAGTTCGCTCATTTCCCACTTGCTTAAATACGCCGAGATTTTTTGCGCCACGTAAGGATGAAAACCGAACCGTTGGGCTATCGCCATTGCCGGTAATTTACTGCGTAAACCCTTAATTTGCAAAGCCGCCCGGAACTGCTTAGCGATAATAGCCAGAAGTTGGGGTGGCTCAATGTCCGACTCCATTTGTTTGTGAATGGCTCTGAACGCCGCCCGCCGGTTCCTGGCAAGCAGAGCATCGGTTACTTCAAAAACAGTCGGCCTGACGCGCGGTGAAGTGAGTAAAGCCACGTCATTGTGGTTAATTTCAGTTTTTTTATTGGCGGCGGCGTAGTTGGCTAATTTGTCAATTTCCTGCCCCAGCCAATAGCTTCTGTGAGGCTCGAAAAGCTCTTGTTCCTCTTTAGGGGCTCCGGTATCATAACTGAAATCCAGCAAAGATAAAACCGCCTTCTGGTCGGCGGTAATTCCCCTCTTTTTGAACTCGGATTTAATCCAAATCGGGTAGTCACTCTTTTTAAAAAGCGGGAGTTCCAGAACCTTGTTTTTTTTGCCGTTAAGCAAAGCAAAAAGTTCCTTTCCCTGCCGTTTTAACGCACTGGCGTCGGCGTATTCGCTGACAATCAGATTAATTTCCTTATCGGCGTCTATTTTCCACCTATGAATCAATCCGGCAAGATTGTCGGGGTCATGAAAGGCGTTGGTTAATATCAGGCAACGGGGAGCGCCGAAAAAACTTCTTATTTTTACGTTATCCTCCAGCCGGTTTAAAGAGCCAGCTTCAGATAAATCAAGATGCGTGAAATCCGTTTCGGGAAAAGATTTTTTTATTTTTTCGGTGAAGTCGGCAAGAGCCAATTTCAGCCTGTAAGAATCTTTTCCGTATAGGAAAGTAATCATATTTTTATTTCCACCCAAATCGGTCCGGGAGTGAATTCTATTTCTTTATGGATATTGTCATAAAATGATAATTTGCCCTTATCACCGCTTTTTTCCCACGTGCCCGCGATGGCTTCACCGTTTTTATAAATAGTCGCCTGTCCCGAGCCGGTGGTTGAAACTCTTATGTAATCTTTATTAACCGGCAGCCAACTGGTGTTCATAATCACCACGTTCGCGGCTTCAACCTGCTTGCTGTTGTTAAAATCGGTTTCGAAAATGCCGACGCGCTGGCGCTTATAGGTGTTTTTAGCGCTGTCGTAAATCCACTTTACGGCAAAATCATCGGCGTAAATCATTGGCGGCGACTGATCGCCCTTGGAAACGGCTTTTGAATCATGTTTGTATCCAATAATCGGATTGTCCAGCGAGTAATCCAGCTCCTTGGCTTTATTTAGCAGGGATTTGAAACTGGTAAAACCGTTATGCGGCCTTGGCCTTTCGCTTTTTCTGTAATAAACCGTGCCGTCGTATTTTAAGCCGTCAATATTATCAATAACACTGGAATTCAACTCTTCCAAGGCTGTCGCCTCGCCTCCCCAGTGGCTGTATATGGCGCCTAACCCCAAAGCCAGCGGGATAAAATCAACACGCGACGACCTGATTGAGCCGATTTCTTTCGGCTGATTGCACTGGAAAACCGCCATCATTCTGGTAACGCCGCCGTCGGTAACCGGCATTTCAAAAACCATATCCGCCTCGCTGATGCCCGAAAGCGGCATTGCTTCGGGGTCGGACGGAATCATCACGGCAACAGGCCTCGCGCCCGCGTTCTCGCAATTTACGCCGCTTAACGGGCCCGGTTTCAGATTGCCGGTGAATTTTGACGGCAAAGGCGTCAGCAAGCCGGTCTGGTTTCCTATTTCAATTTTATTTTTTTGAAAAAACAAAAAAACAGCCAGGGCGATTAAAATCGGTATTGAAGAATATGCGAGAATTTTTTTCATATGGATATTATAGCTCATTTTTGAAATTGACGGCTATTTTTTCTGATGGACCGGGCAAAAATGTGCCGAACGCCCGTTCAGGCGCAGACGCGATATGACTCCGCCGTCCTTTTTTGCGCACTTCTTGCCGGTTTGGTGGTAAGCTTTCTCCAGAAATTGGTAACCGCCCTTTTCGCCGTTCAGCATCCGGTAATCCGACTCACTCGTTCCTTTGGCTTTTATGGCTTCAAGAAGGACTTTTTCGGTAAATTTGTAAATGCCGGCGAGTTTTTCTTTGGATAATTTTTCAACTCTTGCCAAGGGATGAACACCGGCATGCCAAAGTATCTCATCGGAATATATGTTGCCGATTCCCGAAATTACATATTGGTCCATCAGGACTTTTTTAATAGCACCCCTCTTTTTACCCAGCAACTTCAGAAAATATTCCAACGTAAAACTTTTATCAAGCGGTTCCGACCCTAATTTCCCAATATCGCTTATGTTTTCTATCTTATCGGTTGAGCCCAAATAGATTCTGGCGAACCTTCTTAAATCGGAAAGAGCCAGCATGAAGCCGTTATTCAGGAAGAAAATAAACCTGATATAGCGGTTATTCGGGTCATTGGCAAGCGGTCCGGACTGCGCGGAAACCCATTTTTCCTTGCTCCCCTTTTCGGCTTCTTTCCACTTTCCGTAAAGCAAATGGCCGGAAATTTTCTGATGTACAGCTATGGTTTTTCCGTTATTGAGGTCAACCAGTATGTATTTTGCCCTCCTCCGGACGCCGGTGATTTTCCCCCCGGTTATTCCTCTTCTAAATTCTTTCTCTCCGATTCCTTTTATGGTTTTAGGGCTGTCGCGCCAAATATCGGTAATCCTAACGCCCCTGGCTTTTCGATGGAGCTGGCGGACTATTGTTTCCACTTCGGGAAGTTCAGGCATATTACAGTGGCGGTTCCATATCGGCCCAGTTCTTGCCGACTTTAACGTCAATCGCCAGCGGCACTTTGAACTGGTAAATATGCTCCATTATTTCCTTAATGGCTTCGACCGCCGGCGACATTGATTTCTCGCGGATTTCAAAAAGCAGCTCGTCATGAATCTGCAGAAGCAAATTAACATCCTCTTCCCAGCCCTCCTTTTTTATCCTGTCATAAATCCTTCTCATGGCTATCTTCACGATATCCGCCACCGTGCCCTGGGTGGGCATGTTTATGGCCATTCTCTCGGCTTGAGCCTCAAGCTGGGGCATCTGGGAGTGGATTTCGGGCAGCAACCGGCGGTGCCCGAAGAGAGTTTCAACATAGCCGTCTTTTCTCACTTTCCGTTTCATTTCGTCCATATACCAGGCGATTCCCGAAAACTCTTTCAGATATTTTTCAATAAATTCATTGGCTTGTTTCCTGTCCATGCCCGCCGCCCGGGCAAATCCCGCCGGTCCCATGCCGTAAATAATGCCGAAATTCAGGACTTTCGCCTGCCGGCGCATTTCTTTCGTAACATCGCTGAAATCCACGTCAAACACCTCTGCCGCGGTGCGCGTGTGAATATCTTCATTCCTTTCAAACGCGGCAATCATGGTTTTGTCATCCGCTATGTGGGCAACGATGCGGAGTTCCACCTGGGAATAATCAAACGAAACCAGCATAAAACCCTCGCGGGCGATGAATGCCTTGCGGAATTTCTGCCCCAGCTCGGTGCGGGTCGGGATATTCTGCAGATTTGGATTCTGCGAAGCCAAACGCCCGGTAGCCGTGCCGGTCTGGTCATAAGTGGTGTGCAATCTTTTATCCTCGGGATCTATCAGAGTCGGAAACGGTTCGATATAAGTAGTTTTCAGTTTTTGAAATTCCCTGTGCTGTAAAATTAAATCAATAATCAGATGCTCGTCGCGCAATTTTTCAAGTTCCGGCGCCGCCGTCGACATCGCGCCGCCCCCAGTTTTTTTGATTTTGCCTTTTATGCCCAGTTTTCCAAAAAGGACTTCCGCAACCTGTTGGGGCGAATTAATGTTAAATTCCCCACCGGCAATTTTGTAAATTTTAGTTTCAAGTTTGGCTATTTCCTTTTCAACGAGCTTTAGAAGCGCGCCGACAACCTTTATATCAACCAAAACTCCCTTGTTTTCCATGTAAGCCAGCACTTCTATAAGAGGCATCTCAATCATCCGATAGGGTGCTTCCATTTTTTGAGCTTCCATCTCTTTTTCCAATTTTTCTCGGACTTTAAAAATATGGCTTAAAACCGAAACCGCGGAGTCGCCCGTTGATTTGGAAAAAAGCCGTTCGGCGACCCCGGAAAAGTTGTAATCCCTGATCGGAAAGCCAAGCATATAAGACGCGATTTTAGAATCAAAAACAAGACCCTTTAGTTCAATACCCTCTTTCAGTAGCAATTTCACAGTTGGCTTCAAATCGTGCCCGATTTTTTGTATTTCCGGGTCTTCAAAAATCTTTTTCACCGGTTCCAAGGCAAGATTTTCACTTTTTACCGAATAAATACGCAACCCGTCGGGTGAAACAAGCAAGCCGTCTTCGTCCGCCGCTACGGCTACAGTTTTTATCTTACTCGATAATTCTTTCGCTTTTTCTTCGGTCAGTTCGGCAATCAGTTTTACCTGCTCGGTCGCGGGGATTTCTTTACTCGCGCCGTTTCCCTCTTTTTCAATTTCCGCCGCTTCCGAAAGCCGGTTCATCAAACTGCTGAAGCCGAGCTCGCGGAACATGTCTTTGACTTTGGAAATATCGGCGTTTTTCCGCCAGTCGGCTTTCTCCAAAGAGAAATCCACGTCCAAGTCGCAAACAATCGTTGATAGTTGTTTTGAAAAGTACGCCTGCTCTTTGAATTCTTTCAGTTTCGCCTGGAGTTTTTCGGATATGTCTTTGGTTTTACCCTTTTCAAGCGCTTTATACAAAGAATCCAAATCGCCGTAATTTTTAATAAGCTCCGACGCGGTTTTGTCGCCAACCCCGGGAACGCCTGGAATATTATCCGACGGGTCGCCCTTAAGCCCTTTAAAATCGGGCATCTGCGAGGGATTTAATCCAAAACGTTTAATCACCGCATCTTCGTCGTAAATGACCGTATCAGCCAATCCTTTTTTTAGAGTGAACACGGAGGTTTTATCCCCTTCCACCAATTGCAGTGTATCCAAATCGCCGGTAGCAATTATTGTTTTCAAATCTTTTATTTTTTTGCTTTTGGTCGCCAAAGTGCCGATAATGTCGTCCGCTTCATAGCCCTGCTGTTCGTAAACCGGCACCCCAAACGCCGCCAACAGATTTTTTACTATCGGCATCTGTTCGTAAAGTTCATCGGGCGCTTTCACGCGGTGGCTTTTGTATTCGGCAAACTCTTCGTGGCGAAAAGTCGGTCCCGCCAAATCAAAAGTAGCCGCGATGTAATCCGGCTTAATATCTTTGATTGCCCTCAATAGTATTGAAAAAAAACCAAATACGGCGTTGGTTAAAATCCCTTTTGGCGACTTTAAGGGCGGCAGGGCATGAAAAGCCCTATGAACCAAAGCGTTGCCGTCTATAAGCATCAGTTTTTTCATAATATAAAAATTTTTCTGGTGTTTTCGTCCACGTGGCTGATTTTAACGATGGTAGCGCTTTTGGGTAAAATATCTTTCACTCTTTCAGCCCACTCTATCAATATTATATTAACAGAATTTTCCATTAATTCCTCTACGCCGATGGTTTTCAAATCATCCCCTCCCGAAAGGCGGTAGGCGTCAATATGAACCAGATTTTCATATGGTTTGAATTTCAGTGCCAGCTCGTATTTTTTCATTAAAACAAAAGTCGGGCTGGTGATGTGCTTTTTTATTCCAAGTGCCTTGGCAAAGCCCTGCGTGAAGGTCGTTTTTCCGGCGCCCAGTTCGCCCGAAAGAGCGATAACAGCCGCCCATTTCCCGGGCTTGGATTTTGATATTTTTCGGGCAAAATCCCCGGCTATTTTCTTTGTTTCTCGGACGCTTTTTGACAAAAATTCCATTGGTTAAGTCCCGTATGAAGTAAGAAACCTTCGGTTTCTGCCGAAATAACATTTCGGACTTCATACGGGATAATGATAGCCCGCGACGGCCGCTTTTTCAAACTCTTTGGTGATGCCGGTGAATAACGCCTTTTATCGCCACTCGTCCCGCCAGCGACGGGACTCGTTCCGGTGAAATCGCAAATTCGGTCTGCGATGCTCGCGCGTATTATATCGTAAACCGACCGTGCAATTTGCGATTTCAACGGCGCTAAAAGGCATTATTCACCTTACTAATGTCGCTGGCAAAGTCACGCTGGCTCGCCCGCCTAAGTTTTGCGGAGCAAAATTTAGGCGGGCTCAAAGGCAGTTTACCCTCGGCGTAAAATAAAAGCCGTATCCTTTTCGTTGGATACGGCTGCAAAGTTCTAATCAGTTTTTGAATGGCGGAAGGATATGGACTACTCTCCCACCGGTTTCTGTCCTCTCTATGTCAATCCGGCACCAGACCTGTGCCGGCTCGCTCCGATACTCGGACCCCTTCGGGCAGTTGGGACATTGATTCTCCCACCTCACGTTTTCCCAGAAGTATGCTTGTATCGGTTTCGGCTGGTCGAGACCGACGGAAACCGATTCCCCGTTTTTCAACCCATCTCCGGCATCGGTAACACCGTTGCCGTTGATGTCAACGGGGCTGTCATCTAATATGACGATTACCCCGTCGAACCCGGACTCATTGATAAATTTGTATTTGTAGTAAGTCCGGGTGGACTCTTGCCGTTGTTGTTCTTCTTTCATCATCTGGGAGTATGTTTCCTCCTGCTGCCGTTGTTTTTTTGCTTGGCGACGCTCATAAATGAGCGTGCCAATTGCCATACCCCCCTCGACTGTCGCCGCGGTGCGGTAAGCGGCCCGGTAGTTTCCGGTCGTCCCGTAAACCACCTGTCCCACAGCATAGCCGAGATTGCTCGGTGGTCCGTAGTATGAGCCATACGAATACGAACTTAACCGGTTGACCAGACTCAGGTTGTTCTGAACAAGCCGGTCGACCTCGGAACCACCCTGGAACAGGTTCCCGCCGCGGAGTCTGTATCCGTGGCCGCGATGGCCCTGGGCGAATGCGGGGACAGTAACAAGAAGGGCGATGAAAACAAAAACTACTAATCTTTTCATTTCGAACCTCCTCCGCTTGAAGAGCGGATTAAAAGGGTTAAGTTGTCAAGTTTCTATCAAGTTCTTAAATTATAGCAAATACAGGCGAATATGTCAATACAAAAAGAAGCCCCAAAAGGGACCCCCTCAATTAACCCCATATTTATTAGCTATTTCGTATCTTTTTGAGTATTTCTATATCTTTTTGCCTACCCTCGCCTTCGGTCTCAATAATCCAGTCAATTTGTGAGAATTCCTTGGTTTTCAGCAGAATGGCCAGTCCTTCCTCCCCTATTTCTCCTTTTCCGATGTGTTCGTGTCTGTCTTTTTTACTGCCCAATGGGTAAACCGAATCATTGACATGGACAAGTTTCAGAGCGTCAATGCCAACTTTGTCACTGAACTCTGTCATCATTTTGTCACGATCTTTTATTGTGACAAAATTGTAACCGGCGGCGAATGAGTGACAAGTGTCAAAACACACTCCGCCAAACCAATTCAGGCTTTTTGTCACAGTGACAATTGTCGCGATGTCATCAATCGTGTCACCCATTATGTCACCCGAACCGGCTGACATTTCAATCAGGAACTTTGTGTCACCATCATAATCATCCAATACTTTCTTGATTCCGTCAATAACCTTTTCCAGCCCCTCTTTTTCAGTCCTGCCCTTATAGGAGCCAAGGTGGGTCATAAGGTATTTTGCGCCCAATACACTCCCCCGTTCCAATTCTTCCCTAAGTACGCTTATTGACCCATATCGGATTCTGGGTTCCAGCGAGGCAAGATTAATAAAATAGGGTGCGTGTATGTAAAAACGGTCCATTTTATTCTTTTTCAGTTCAGATTTAAACTTTTCAGCTATTTCAGGGCTTATTTCCGGCGCCGGACCACCCTGCGGGGGGCGCGTAAAACACTGAAATGTCTCGCATCCTTCTTCTACGGCTCTGCTTGGTGCCTTAATAATGCTCTCTTTTATGGATATATGAGTTCCTATCTTGTTGGTTGGCGTCATAATATATCGCCGGCAATATTTTTCAGGTGTTTAATACTTGCCCTACTCATATCATTATTGAACGTGACCGCGATAATATCAACCTGCCACTCGCAATCCTTTTTATGTTCACTAGCTATGAATAAGCTCGCGGCTTTGACAATTTTCGCGCTTTTCCGGGCGTCAACCCGCAGTTCCGGGCTGAAACTAGCGTAATTGGTTCTATTTGCCTTAACCTCAACAAAATATACTATACTGTCTTTCCGTGCGATTATATCTATCTCACCCCACGGCTTCCGGTAGTTTCTGGTCAATATTTCATAACCGTTTGACTCAAGGTAGTAACTGGCGACATCTTCAGCGTAGTTGCCGAAATCCTTGGTATTTATAGGGTTTTTGATATTGACATAATTCACAATATATTTTATCAACAGGTTTCAGTTGACCCAAAAAGCTGGTGTGTTAGGATTCAGTCCTGGCGCTAATACGGTGTTACAGACAAGACGAGGTGTTCAAGATAAGCTGGAAAGCCGCCAAACTAATAAAAAACCTCAATTCTAATCTTTATCGCAAAACTAACACATTAAGACTCGTTCTAACAAACGTTTGGCTTATAAAGTCATGAAAAACGACAAAGTCGCCGTCGTTTCGGTTTTATTATTTACCCTTTTTCTCTTAATTTTTAAAAGCGGTCCGGAAGGGCAGGGAAGTTTTATAAAATACGCGATGGGTAAATATATTGATGAAACAGCGGCTTCAGTTGTGACTGGTGTCAGCAATGGCGGCATGAATGATGATGGAGACGTTATGGCTTACCCGGGTATGTGGGATAACCGCAAATCAACAATGATGACAACGGTGCAAGATATTGCCGTTGTTTCACGGGAAACAGTCCTGACGGACGTCTATGATGAGGGAATAGGCGGCCGGGGTTCAATTATTACTTACGAAGTTCAGGAGGGCGACAGTTTGTCTTTTATCGCTTTTGATTTCGGCTTGAACATAAATACTCTGCTTTGGGCCAATAATTTAAGCAATCCCGACCAATTAAAACCGGGGATGGAGCTCCAAATTCCGCCGACCGATGGCGTTATTCACAAGGTTAAAGCAGGGGAAACAATAGAAACTATCGCCAAAAAATACCAATCGGATGTCCAAAAAATCTTTGATTTTAACGGCTTGTCCAAGTCCGGGAGTCTGCAAATTGGCTCGGTTCTGGTAATCCCCGACGGTAAAATATCCAAGAGCGGTTCTGCAGTATTAGCCCAAAACAGCTCAAGTCCCTTTTCGTATCTGCCTAATTTGGGTAGTTTCTTTATGCTACCGACTGTCGGCTTCAATTGGGGGGTGATCCACAGCCGGAACGGCGTAGATATCGCCAATTCATGCGGCACATCTATAGTCGCCGCGGCTGATGGAGTAGTTACTTATGCCGTGAATATAGGCTGGAACAGCGGTTATGGTGAGTTTATAAAAATATCCCACGCCAACAATACGGAAACCATTTACGCTCATTTCAGCAAAGTCCTCGTTGCTATCGGCCAGCGCGTGGCAAGGGGTGAAATTTTGGGTCTAATGGGCACAACCGGCCATTCCACGGGCTGCCACCTGCATTTTGAAGTTCATGGCGCGAAAAACCCGCTTGCCAAGTAATAAAAGTAAGATGTTTCATGTGGAACGTTTTAGGACTCGGCAATAACTCTGAGATTTATGGCTTCGGCGACGTGAGGCAGTTCAACTTTTTCAACAGCTTCCAAATCGGCGATGGTCCTGGCTAATTTCATGATTTTATGCTGGGACCGTGCCGATAAACCAAAAGTTTCATCGGCTTTTCTTAATAAGTTCAAAGCTTCAGCGGTCAGATTGCAATAATTGGGTATTTCCTTTGGTCCCATCTCCGAATTGGTTTTTAATGTTGCGTTTTTAAATCTTTCCGATTGGATTTTTCTCACGTTCAGCACCATATTTTTGGCTTTTTCAGCGGTAATACCGCTAAAGTTGCCGTGAATTTTATCAAATGTTTCACGGGGAACATTTATCTGGATATCTATTCTGTCTAATAAGGGTCCGGAGAGCCTGCTTCTGTATTTGGCGATCATGGCGGGGGAGCAGAGGCATTCTCTTGAGATGTCGCCGTTATTTCCGCATGGGCAGGGATTCATAGCGCCAACAAGCATAAATTTGCAGGGAAATTTAACGTTATACGCGGCGCGGGAGATAACAATATCGCCATTTTCTATTGGTTGGCGCAGAGATTCCAGAACACCTCTTGGAAATTCGGGAATTTCATCCAGAAAGAGAATACCCCTGTGGGCTAAAGATATTTCTCCGGGTTTGGGTACGTTTCCGCCGCCCACGATAGCGACGGGGGATATCGTATGGTGGGGATTTCTAAAGGGGCGTGCCACAAGAAGCGGTTTATCCTGTGTTAACCCGCAAACACTGTATATTTTTGTTACTTCTATCGATTCTTCAAAATCCATAGGAGGCAATATTGAGGTTAGGGAGCGGGCAAGTAACGTTTTACCCGATCCCGGAGGGCCGGACATTAAAATATTATGGCCGCCGCTGGCGGCAATAATTAACGCTCTTTTAGCGCTTTCCTGGCCTTTTATGCTGTCAAAGGTGAGGCCATCGCCGGATTCGTGCTTTGAGACAAAGGACTCAAAGTCCAGAGGTTCTGCCTGCGGCTGGACAACTGATTTATCCAAGTGTTCCGTAGCTTCTTTAAGCGAAGATACACCGGTTATTCTTATGTTTTTTACTATCTGGGCTTCGGATATGTTTTCCCGGGGTAAAATCACCTCCTTAAAGCCAGTTTTAGAGGCCGCAAAAACAGTAGGTAAAACACCATTTACCCGACGAATAGAGCCGTCCAGAGACAATTCGCCCAAAAAAATAATCCCTTGAGGATTAAATTTCACTTGGTCGGTACTCAGCAAATAACCCACGGCTATCGGTAAATCATAAGCGGAACCCTCCTTTTTCATATCGGCCGGAGCCAAATTGACAATCACTCTCCGGTTTTTCTGGCTGGGCGTGCCAAACCCGCAGTTCCTGATCGCGGAAGCTATCCTATCCTTTGATTCTTCTACGGATTTGTCAGGAAGACCCACAATATTAAAAAAGTGCAGGCCCGGCGTCGAGTCCACTTCAACATCAACTATATTCGCGTCTAAGCCCACAATTCCGGCGGAATATACCCTGACCGAGCTCATTTTTGTTTCTTAATGCAATTGGCGCAGAATAACGCGCATGGCATTGCTTCCAATCGTTTTAATTCAATGAGATTGCCGCAATTTTCGCATAAGCTGTACTTATCTTGGTCAATTTTGGCGATCGTTGAATCTATCAGGGCAATCCTTGCTTCCAGCATTTTTTCGATAGCTATCTCATCAGCGAATTCCGAAATGAAACGCGCCCTCTCGTCAGAGGTTACATGGGTGTCAAATTTACCCAGAATGGCAGAATTAGAGACCGTTTTTTGGTCATTGCCGCCGGTTATCTTCTTGGACTCTTCCTCGAGTAATTTTCTTTCGGAAATTAGCTTCTGCCTGAGTTTTGATAGCGATTTAGCGTTCACCTTGGCAATATAATACAAAAAATTACTATTTGCAATAACAATCAAAAAAGGGCACCATTGACCCCCGAATACCGTGTTGCTTATTGGGGAAATAATGCCCCTATTGATAAAAATTTACCAGTCCATCCACATTAGGAAAATACAAAATACACAATGTGAACTCTAACTTTGGAATGGACCAGTTCAAAGAGCCAAGCCAATTGTACATCTGGGACGTGTCGCAGTAAATAGCAAACTGTTGATAACATGTCATTTATGTCATAGTGACAAACTAATTATGTCATTTATGTCACAGTGACATAAATGTATCGCGACATAACGTTTGTCACTATGTCACAATCTTTGTCACTCATGTCGCAATGTTTGTCGCGATCTTGTCATTTATGTCGTTGACACTTTGTGTCATTGATGATATCGCAGATATCCTTCTTGATCTGGGGGTACTTGCGTAGCATTGCGAGGGGAGCCGCTTCGTTGATATCAAAACCAATAGCATTCCTGCCCAACCGGCTGGCGGCATAAAGCGTAGTGCCGGACCCGGCGAAAGGATCCAAGACAGTATCTCCTTTCCGGCTGAAAAGACCGATAAATCTTTCAGCCACCTCCGGAGGACATTCCGTGGAGTAATGAGAAAAAATATGTTCGTCTTTTATTAAGCCAGTTTTGTCCATTAACGGCTTAAGTGGATTTATTAGTTGTTTGGGCAATATTTTTGACAAGCCGAATAAGAATCTGAAAATAAGCCGGGAATTCAATATTTTTGGATGGGTTTTAAGCGACCATACGGGGTCCCAGTAAAACTGTCTTAAAATCTCGCGGTAATTATTCGAAGAACCGCCTGTTTTCTGAAAAATTAAAATAAATTGAAATCTCGCGCCCCCGGATTTCATATCACCCCTGTCTTTCCGGAGATAACGGTCCCAAACCAGTAAATTTCTATAAATTAATTCAGGAGGCATGTTTTTAACGATGTCCGCGTGAAGGGGAATATAATTAAATGAGCCATCCTTATCTTGGCGGTACAAATCATGCAACCACATAATCAAAAAACCGCCGCCTTTCAATATTTGGGCGCACTCCTGCCACACTTTATTGATTTTCTCCAAAAAGGCCGGGTAATCCGGAATCGCGCTTAATTGAGAGTCGTCTCTGGAATATTCAACTTCATTCCAGTAAGGCGGTCCTGTCATTATCAAATCAACCGATTTGGGCGATAAAAAAGACCCCGCGTGGCGGGAGTCGGCTATGTAGTATTTGATTGAGGCCGGGAAAGCCGGGGTCTTTTTGGACACTTTTATTTTTATTGGCCGCCAGTACCGCCTTTGTAATTCAAAAGCGTATCCACAGCCAGTCTGAACGACTCTTTAGACGATCCAATTACCAGGTAATCGCCGCTGTTAATACTGACCGCGGCGACGGCAAACCCAAGGTTTTTATCGGCAACTTGAATATATTTGAAAGGCACACCGGAGTATACATCGTCGTTAAGAGAATTTCCGGTGGTTTGATACCCGAATATTCCGGCAAAATCACTCGGCATGTTGGCGGCCCAGTCGCTTATAGTTTTCTGAATATCCGAATCGCCTGATGATTTAACCACCAACACAATTCTATTGCCAACGAAGGTTCCATTATCGCTTTGATTATATAATCCCAAAATCCAGTCGGTGGAAGAAAAGAGGGCATCGTCATTCAGTGCGGAGATATCAATACTAAACCTGTTCAGAAACTCGCCGAATGAATAAAGGACGCCGCCTTTGGTATCGCCGACTATTTGATAAGGATTTATCGAACCGGCGGCAACTTGTTCTGCGGCAATCGCGCTGGATAAAAGAGACAACGCGTCGCCGGTGTAGGGAAGAGTAATATCTTTGGCGATGCCGAAGATTGACTCAGTGGTTAACGGTGTGGCGTTTCCGCTAACCGTAGGCGTAGGCGTTGCGTTTTCTCCGCCGCCGCCGACTGTTTTGTATATTATATAGCCGATAACACCCAGCAAAATCAGCGCGATTACGGCGACTATTATTATTTTTAAAGTTTTAGACGGCGATTGCTGGGGAGGAACCGGAATCGTGCTTGAGGGCATCGGTTTGACGGGACCCGGGACAGTCAGTTTCGGAGGCACAATGATTGGTGCCGGACTTATTGTATTTATTGGCGGGGCGGTCCTGATAACCGGTGCCGGCGCTGAGGTTGGCGGTTTAGGCGCGATGGTAGGCGGAGCCGGGGGCGGCGTGATGGCGCTTTTTATATCAACACTGGAACCAATCGGCTGGGAACCCTTTCTTAAAGCGCTGACATCTTCCTGCATTGTGCGGATGGTTGTTTTGATATTGTCGCCGCTGGGAATACCAGTCGCCTGCACGCCCATGGGCGGTGTGGCTGGTTTCGGACTTGTGGCAATTTGAGACGCTATATCAGCCGCCATGTCGTTTTTTACGGGAGGCGGAGGCGTAGGTAGCGGGGGATTAATATTGTTGTTTTGGGGAGGGCGAGTTGGCGCAGGACCGCCGATTGGATTTATGTCAGCCACGATTATTTTGCGACTCGCGCCCTACTGTGGCGGTCAGCAGCACGCACAATTAAGGCCGGAGTCACAGGTTAAATATTCCCGCGCTCATTATCAGGGCGCATGGTCAAATTTATTCTACCATAGCTGTCTATATTTTTCACACGAACGTGGACAACTTGGCCTGTCTTCAAAACATCCGAGGGTTTCGCGATTCTGCGGTCGGATATTTCCGACACGTGAACTAGCCCTTCGTGTCCCGGCATAAATTCAACCATTGCCCCGAATTCAAACAATCTGGTTACTTTGCCGTCGAATTCATCGCCAGTCACCGCTTCGTAGGTAATCTCCTTTATCATGCCTTTGGCTTTTTCCATGGCATCATTGCTCATCGCCGAAACGAAAACCGAACCGTCCTGCTCGATGTCTATTTCCACTCCTGTTTTATTGATTATGTCGTTTATAACTTTGCCCTGGGGACCAATGAGAGACCGGATTTTTTCGGGGTTGATGTGCAGTATTTCAATTCTTGGAGCGTGCTCGGAAAGATTTGCCCGAGGCGCGGCGATAGTTTTATCCATAACTTCAAGAATTTCCAATCTGGCTTTTCTGGCTTGCGTGAGGGCTTTTTCAAGAATTTCAGCGGTGACTCCTTCCACTTTTACGTCCATTTGCATAGCCGTAACGCCATCTTTGGTTCCGGCGACTTTTAAGTCCATATCGCCGAAGTAATCTTCCGGTCCCTGGATATCGGTTAGAATTTTGTAATCATTTTTATCGCCCAACATTATGCCCATGGCTATGCCCGCCGCCGGAGCCGGTATTGGAACACCACCGTCCATCAACGCTAGCGATGAACCGCAAACCGAAGCCATGGAAGACGACCCGTTTGACGATAAAATTTCAGAAACAAGGCGGATAGTGTAGGGAAATTTCGTCTTTTCCGGAATTAAAGGCAGAAGAGCGCGCTCCGCTAAAGCACCGTGTCCGATTTCGCGCCTGCCGGCTCCGCCCATGCGTCCGACTTCGCCGACGCTGAAAGGCGGAAACACGTAATGGTGCATAAAACGTTTTTTTGTCAGGTTTATTTCCATCGTTTCTATCCATTGTTCCATACCCGGTGCCGCCAGAGTAAGAATTGAAAGCGCCTGCGTCGAACCCCTGTTGAATAATCCCGAGCCGTGCGCCTGTGGCAAAACCGCCACCTCGGCGCTGATATTTCTCAACTCATCCGGTTTTCTGCCGTCCGGCCTTTTGTCTTTTTCCAGGACATTTTTATGAACCAACTGGCTGACGGTTTCATCAAATATAGCCGGCAGTTTTTTAAGTTTATTCCCCAAATTCTTATCGCCTTGGTAAGTAGCAGACACGTGTTCTTCGAGTGATTTTTTGGCGCTTTCAAGCCCGTGATAATAAGCCTGTTTATCAGCGGTGTAAACCACTTTTTCGAGGATAGGATTTAGAAATTCAGCCGCCTTTTTAGAAAACTCGCCGTCGGTGGGAATTATAACCGACATTTTCTTCTCAACGCCGGCTTCGGAAGCTATCTTTTTCTGGAAGTCGGATAATTTTTTTATTTCTTTAAAGCCGAATTCGATGGCTTCGATAATATTTTTTTCGGGAATAATATTCGCGCCGGCTTCAACCATGTTAATTCTGTTTTCCGTGCCCGAAACCACAATGTCAAAATCACCGGCAACCCTTTGTTCGTATGTGGGGTTTATGACAAGTTTGCCGTCAACTCTGCCGATTCTCACGCCGGCCACGGGACCGTCAAAAGGGATATCCGAAATCATAAGCGCCAGCGAGGCGCCGAAAAGCGCCGGAATATCCGGGTCATTTTCCCCGTCAAAAGACAAAACCAAAGCCACCACCTGCACTTCGTTGCGGATCGATTGGTCGAATCTCGGCCTGATTGTGCGGTCTATTAGGCGACCGCTTAAAATTGCTTCATCAGACGGCCTCGTTTCTCTTTTTATCCATTTCGAGCCCTTTATTTTGCCGGCGGCGTAATACCTTTCTTCGTAGTCAACCATCAGCGGAAAATAATCCGATTCTTTCGGATTTTCGGACATCGTGGCAACCGCCAGTACGACGGTGTTGCCGTATTGAACTCTGCAGGAGCCATTTGCCTGCCCGGCAAGGCGTCCAAGCTCAACGGAGAGTTTTCTTCCGTTAAATTCCATGCTGTAATTTTTCACTTCCATCTTTTTTCGGGCGCAAGGAGTACCGGGTTCTGGCTGGGCGCTTCAAGATATTGAATCGTCAAGCCAAAGCCCCATACATCGTTTCCCCTTTGTGCCCGGGGTTATTTATTATATTTTCTTACTTGATTAAATATTTTTTAATGTCCGTTTCAAGGTCAATAAACAAATCAGCCGCTTCCTTGAGCTTGTTTGATGTGCTTCTGCCGAACGACAAAACTTCGACTTTTAATCCTTTCGAGATTTTCAGATAATCTATTAAAGGTATAAAATCGCCGTCGCCGGTGACCAAAACTGCGACATCCAGCTTATCCGCCAAGCTTATGGCGTCTATCGCGATGCCCACGTCCCAGTCGGCTTTTTTAGTGCCGTCGGCGAACACCTGAAGGTCTTTTATTTTGATTTCATAGCCGCTCTTCTCTAATGCCTCCAGGAAAGCTTTCTCCTCGCCGGTCTCAGTTTTAATCACGTATATGAAAGCGCGGATGAGCTTGCGATTTCTTAACGCCTCATCAAGCACTTGTTTGAAATTAACTTTCGCCCTGTAGAGGTTTTTGGCCGAGTGGTACATGTTCTGGGCGTCAACGAAAACGCCTACCCTTTGGGAAGGGGATGCCGATGTATCGGTCACGGGTTT
Organism: Parcubacteria group bacterium Licking1014_17; assembly: GCA_007376485.1. GTDB lineage: Bacteria > Patescibacteriota > Minisyncoccia > 2-02-FULL-40-12 > IGHO2-01-FULL-4-A > VMGJ01. The sequence continues at coordinate 27,043 of VMGJ01000006.1, forward strand.
TTTCGTGAATAAAGGCACTTTATTATTTCAAGCCCAGCTCCTTGGTAAGTTTAGCATATTTGCCGGGAAACTTATCCCTAAGATAGTCCATAAGCTTCTTGCGCTTGGCAATCATTTTCAGCAAACCCACTCTGGAACTGTTGTCTTTGCGGTGTTTCTTCAAATGAGAAACGAGCTCTTCGATCTGCTCGGTAAATAAAGCCGCCTGCACTTCCGCGGAACCGGTGTCGCGCTCATGGCGAGCGTGAGTTTCCATAATTTTTGACTTGGCCTTACCTTTTAACATATTAGGCTTCAATCATGGCATAAAACCAAAAAACACGCAAATCCCGCTGTTTCTGGTATAATTCAACCAAATGGGTAAAATTAACGAAATAAAATCCGAATTCCTGGAATACATCGAGATTGAGAAGAATCGCTCGCCGAGAACCGTGGCAAATTACGACCATTATTTGAGCCGCTTCTTTCAGTTCACGAAGCCGGAGTCCATTTCCGACATATCCGAGGACTCAATCAGAAAATTCAGATTGTATCTAAACCGGCTGGCTGATGAAAGGGGGCAACCGCTGAAAAAAGTCACCCAGAATTACCACGTAATCGCTTTGCGGGCGTTTTTGAAATATCTTACCAAGCGCAATATCAAATGCGTGCCGCCGGAGCGAGTTGAGCTGGGCAAACAGGAGGAAAGAGAGGTTACTTTTCTGGACGAAAAAGAACTGGAAAAATTTTTGAAGTCGCCGGCGGGCGATTCGGTGGCAGCTTTGCGCGACCGGGCGATTCTGGAAACTCTTTTTTCGACCGGCTTGCGCGTTTCGGAGCTGTGTTCTCTGGACAGGGATGGCATCAATCTTGGCAGGGGAGAGTTTTCGGTCCGCGGCAAGGGCAATAAAATCAGGGTTGTGTTTTTATCGGATACGGCGAAAGAATGCCTGAAGACCTACTTGAATAAGCGCATGGATGCCGACCCGGCTCTTTTTATCCGTGTTCCGAAGTCGGGCAAGTTCGAAAAATTTCCGGACCTGCGGCTGACTCCGCGAAGCATCCAGAGAATAATCACCAAATACGCGATTATATCCGGAATTGTGGGGAAAAAAGTTTCGCCCCACACCCTCCGTCATTCTTTCGCGACCGATTTGTTGCGAAACGGCGCGGATATCAGGTCTGTGCAGTCGTTGCTTGGGCACGCCTCCGTTACGACGACGCAGATTTACACCCATGTTACCGATAAACAATTGAGAGAGGTTCACGAGCGGTTCCACAGGAAGAAGTAAAAAAATCAGCTTCCTAACTCTTTTTCGGGACTGGATTTTCTCCAGCGATGAAAATCCATCTGGTGAGATTACCGCCATTTGTCAAGGCGTTCACTTCGTTCAGCCGTTGACAAAACCATGCTGGCGGCAATCTCAACAGCCCTCGAAAGAGTTAGTTCGCTTTCTTTTTGTCTTGAATAATCCTTAGCCCTTGTATATCAGATGGATACTGCCGATAAGTGGCAGGGGTTTCATTTCGCCCTTTGAAGCGCTGATGATGCCCATTATTAATAAAACCAGTCCGAAAAGTCCGATAAGCCAGCCGACAAAAAACACCCTCATCAGCAAAGAACCCACCAGCCATACGATTAAAATCAGCAGGTGCTGGTTGGCGTGGAACATCGCGAATTTGCTGTTCTTCGCTCCGGTAAGCAGAGGCACAAAAAACAGAACAGGGATTATGTATCCGATTATCGCCAATATCTTGTGTTTCTCGACGTCGCTTTGAGGAGCTGGCTGCTGCGGCTGCTGACCCCCGCCGGGTGTTTGTTGAGTTTGTTCGTCCATATGTTTTTTCTTTGGATATTTTAGTCCAGAAGAATTAGTTATTTAATTCAAATGTTATCTCTAAATTTATTAAATAGCAAGAAGGATTATTTAGGTTCCACCCTCAACATTAAGAACATTGCGATTATAAACCCCGCTATTATAAACAGCAGGCTTATCAAAAACCAAAACTTCGACCTGATTTTTGATACGACTACAAACCTCTTTTCGAAACTGTCCATAAAGGTTGCAACTTTATTATCCATATCATCTGCGCGTGATATTTTAGAGGCTGTTTTTTGGGTTCCTGCGTAGAGCTTTATTATGTCGTATCTGCTTATGATTCCCACAAGCAAGCTATCTTTAACCACGGGCAGGGGATTCACCCCATGGTGCTCGCCAAAAATTTTAGCTGCCTCTTCCAGACCGACCTCCGGGCTTATAATCAGCGGCTCTTTATTCATTATATCTCCAACCTTCAAGGTTAATATTTTTTCCAATTCAGGGCGGATTTTCGACGAATCTTGCTTATGAATAGGGAAATCCTGCATTAGTTTGATGAATGTCGGAATATGCACATTGGCACCTTTGGAAACCAAGTCCCACTGGGTTATCACACCTAAGAGTTTATTGTCATTGGAAACTACTGGAACGCCGTCGAAGTCTCTGTCGAAAAGAAGCTGGGCGACCTCGATAACGCTGGTCTCCGGAGAAACCGAAACCACCTCCTTTGTCATAAATTCCTTAACCTTCATATGTTTTAAGTTTACACTTTTTTTGTCGTTTTTTATTAAATCTGTGGATAATTTTATTTATATACCCGGAGTATTGAGTTAAAATACATAAGAGGTCGAAAGTATTCTAATTACGACAAAGTGGAGATAGATAAACTATCCCATGAGTCTTTTTACGCAAAATGAATAATTCCAAAGGTACGATAATAGAAGCCCTGATGTTGCTACTGTCCATTCTAATCTTCTACATGGTTTTTTCGGCAAATTACTCGCTGAAAAAATCAGATTCCAGCGCCAAGGTGATGCAGAATATTAGGTATTGGGAACTGCCTCGGACAATTAGTCCCGGGAAGTAAAATTAATATTTAAAGTACCCCGATTGCTTGAATAGTAATGGGGGGACAAATTATCCAACTATGAAATTTTTATCAGGGGAAATATCAGTGGTGGCGGTTATAACGTTGATTCTACAGATGCTTACTTTCTATTTTTTGCTTGTGAAATAGTTTCCTCCATTTAAAAAAGAAAAAGGGGTCGCGACCTTTAGGTCGCGACCCCGGTAATCTACCATGGATTCATACTTTTTTACCCGCGAGTTTACGTGCGAGAATCAACTAGCCCTTCCGATCTCTCAACGTCTTCTTCCGGTCCAACCCTGGTCTTACAGCCCGGGCAGGTTGCCCTGCCCTTATCTTCCACATCAACCCATTTATGCCCTTCTGGCCAGAATGCTGGAGATTCCCGCGAGAAACCGCAAAGCGGAAGCCCGCTATCAAGAATATGTATGACCATGCTGCTCTCCTTTTCTCTCCTCGTTTCCAGATAATATGTTTCTTGACGATGACATCCTCCCCGAGTGCAAATCATGATGAAGATATTGGTATCACTCGGCCCGCCGCCATATCTCATCAATGCTCCGCACTCCGGGCATCTCATTTCGGGTATTTCTGACATTTTTTTGCCTCTCTCATTTTACATGACAAGGTACAACCATAACCCATCTAGTCAATTTGTTCGCAAGTTTAGGTTAATGAAAATATCTGAGAAAATCAAGTAAAAGCAGAAACCGTTATGGAAGGGGAGTTAGCTTCGACTCTGCCCTCGCCGTACATTCGGCCTAGTGGCATCAGTATTTCCTCACATTCGTTCGTTAATCGCTCGGGCAGGTCTGGCCACCGCCTCGCGATTTTGTCTGGTGACAAAATATCGCTCCGGCGTTCAACTCTCCCACGCAAGGTAAGCAATTGCCTTGCTCTCGCCACCAAACAAAAACCCGCCTCAGGCGGGTTTTTGTTTGGTGGACTCGGGGGGAGTTGAACCCCCGTCTGCGGGTGGTCACAGGGAAGCACTACACGCTTGTTCCATTTAGTTTTGATCCGTGAGCCGTTAAACGGACAAAATGCTCACAGCCCGCCACAGTTTAGTGCGATGAAGCCCCGTTATGGCGGCCAAAACTTCAAAGTTTCTCGCAATAAGCGTCTCATCCCGTTAGCGAGAATCGCGGGTGAAACGGATGCCTTAATTTAGGCAACTGCCATTACAGGCGTTAAAGCGTTGTAATTTGCACTTGTGTTTTTGCGGGTTTTTACAAGGTTCCGCGAACTTGGCGTGCGCTTCGGCTGATCATGCCTGCATCGAAGCCTTTCAAGCCCGCCTAAGTTTTCAATTTTAGGAAAATTTAGCTTGAAAACTTAAGTGGGATAACAATAAATACATTATATCAGATTCGGGGCGATTTGGCAAAAAACAAAAAACCCAGTAGCTTAGTGAACTAAGCGCCGGGTTTTGGGACTTTCAAAAGAAGCGTCTAAGTATCACTCGTTCCAAAGGGAAAATTCCTTGAAAAGTTTCCACAAAAAATTGTATTCCCTTTCGCCCAACTTTTCATCCTTGATAAACTCCAGAAGCTCCTTCTTTTTCTTCAGGGATTTCGGTTTTCTTTCTTCGATGAGAATCTTCCTTTCAACCTCGGCAAACTCTTTGTTGACATTGGTGGGGGAGTAGTTTTGGGGAGCCGAGTTCTTTTTCAGATTGGGCTTGAGCCTATCCGGTGAGGTTACATGTGCGATATCGGCGTCGTTCAACTCGGCTTTATAATCTAAGACCTTCAATCCTTTCCGAGTTCCCCTTCTTTTATTTTCCGGCATATAGCTCCCTTCGTAAAGCGTCCGCCATGGGCGAACGGAAAAATGTTTTTAAAGTAACCACACAAACAATAACCTTGTAACAAATAAGGTGGTGCTTGTCAATAGTTTTTCCGTCAGAACGCCTTTTTGAGCAAACGTTCTATTTTTCTTTTGGACTCCCGTTTTGCGATGGTTTCGCGCTTATCAAATTTCTTTTTGCCTTTACCGACGCCGATTTCTAACTTCACCAACCCCTGTTTGCCGTAGATTTTTACCGGCACGAGAGCCAAGCCCTTTTCGGCTGACTTCCCTATGAGATAATTCAATTCTTTTTTATTAAGAAGCAATTTCCGGTTTCTTTGCTGGTCGTAATCCGGCGGAGTGTTACCCGGCTGATAAGGAGAGACAATCGCGCCGACCAAAAACGGTTCGCCGTTCAGGATTTTTACATAGGCGCCTCTTAACGAAACTTTACCGCCCTTGATTGATTTAACTTCAAATCCCTTGAGGATTATTCCCGCCTCGTAGGTTTCAAGGATTTGATAATCAAAATTTGCTTTTGGGTTTGTGGCGTAAACCATAATTTATCCTGTTTACCCTGAGCTTGTCGAAGGGTTATCTGCGTTCTTCGAGAACGGTCGAGAGATTCAATGTTTCGCCGTCTCTAAGAACGGTAAGTTCAATTTTGTCTCCCACGCCCATATTATCAATAACATCAGCCACTTCCGTTTTTTCATCCAAATCCGTGCCGTTAATTGAAAGAATAAGGTCTTTTTCCTTAAGCCCGACTTTTTCGGCGGGAGAGCCGGGGACGACTGCCATCGCTCCAGGGGTGTGGTCTTTGAGAACCAGCGCGCCTTTGCGGTGGGGGAGATTATGCTTCTTGGCAATGCTTTCATTGAGCATAATGTAGCGGACGCCGAGAAACGGCTTAATAATCCGCCCATGCACGCGTAAATCATTCAAGTCGTCTTTCGCCCAATTGACGGGGATGGCAAAGCCGATATTTTGCGCTCCGTAAATGACAGCAGTGTTAATGCCGACGACTTCGCCGTCAAGATTCACAAGCGGCCCGCCGGAATTGCCTTGATTGATAGCCACGTCGGTCTGGATGACGTGGCGGAGCTGTTCAACCAGATTGCCATCGCCCAAGGCGGCGGAGATTTTCCTGCCTAGGCCGGAAATTATTCCCTTTGAAACGGTGTTGGTAAATAAGCCGAGAGCGTTGCCGACAGCAATAACAGTCTGCCCGAGTTCAATTTCATCGGAATCGCCGAGTTCAAGCGTCGGCAATCCCTTGGCATCTATTTTTATGAACGCCACGTCATTCATCGGGTCGCGGAGGATTGTTTTCACGGGGTGTTCGCTTTCGTCGCTGAAAACCACGGTGTATTCCGCCGCCGCGTCGTAAACCACGTGCTTGTTGGTCATTATCAGGCCGTTTGAGTCCACAACAAACCCTGAACCGCCGCCGATTTTTATTCTTTGGTCTTCCGGCTCTGCTTTGTTTTTTGTTTTGCCGTTGCTTTCGGCCTTGATATTCGTGTTTTCAACCCAAAACGTCGGACTTAACTTAATCTTTTTGATTTCCGACATCATCTTGGAAGCGGTAATGCTTACCACCGCCGGTCCCACTCTTTTGACAGTTTCTATTGTTTGCCGTTCAATGTCTGGCATAGTTGAGTAAAGTATAACATGACCACAAAGAAGCTTACAAGGAAATTTTTTGTTTATCTTTCATTCCTGCCTCAAAATGTTAGTATTAACAAGGAAAAGTGATGATTAGGGAAATTATTTCTAAAATTGTAGCTTCAGCCGCCGGCAAGTCCGGGTTTAAGCTTCCGGAAGAAGTTAAAATAACCCCCACCCCGGAAAAAGATTTTGGCGATTATTCGACAAATATCGCTTTTATTTTGGCGAAACAAACCGGCAGGCCGTCGGAGGAAATCGCCGGAGAATTAGCTGAGACGATTAATTCAATCAACCCGCCGGAATTTGAAAAAGTGGAAACCGCCGGTGGTTATGTGAATTTCTTTTTGAATAATAATTTTATTCAGAAAGAATTTGAGAAGACTACCGCTGATGAAAATTTCGGTATTGACCGCAAATTTGCCGGCAAAACCGTGATGGTTGAATTCACCGATGCGAATCCATTCAAGATTTTTCACATTGGGCATTTAATGTCGAATTCAATTGGCGAAGCCCTTTCTCGGTTATATGAAGTAATTGGCGCGAAGGTGCTACGGGTAAATTGGCAAGGCGATATCGGTGTCCACGTGGCAAAAACCATTTGGGCGATAGGGACTGGAAAAATAAAAATGTCCGGCGAAGATGACCCGCTTGCGGGGAAATTAACCCAGCTGGGGCAGGCTTATGCCCTTGGGAACATCAGTTACGAGGATGATCCGGCGGCAAAAGTGGAAATTGATGAAATAAACAAGAAATTATACGAGCAGAGCGATCCAGAGCTCAATAAAATTTATACCACTGGCCGCCAATGGAGCCTGGATTATTTTGAAACAGTATATGATCGACTCGGGACCAAATTTATCCATTACTTTTTTGAAAGCGAAATGGGGCCGAAAGGGCTTGAGATGGTGTGGGCTCATCCGGATATTTTTGAGGAAGACAAGGGTGCTATTATTTTTCGCGGCGAGAATTACGGATTGCATACCCGCGTCTTTATAAGCGCGCAGGGTCTACCTACCTACGAAGCAAAAGAATTGGGCTTAAATCAGGAAAAATTTAATCTTTACCACCCTGATCTGTCCTTGATAGTTACCGGTAATGAGATTGTAGAATATTTCAGAGTGCTTTTGAAAGTTATGAGTTTAATAATGCCGGACGTGGCCGAAAAAACACGCCACATTGCTCATGGAACTCTACGCCTGCCAACAGGCAAGATGTCTTCGCGAACAGGCACCGTAATTTCAGCTGAAGAACTCATCGAGGACGTGAAAAAGGCGATAATCAGTTTACCAATAAAAGAGTCGAAGCTAACCGATGAAGAAAAGGGTACCAATGCCGAAGCCATTGCCATAGGAGCGATAAAATATTCCATTCTAAAACAGAGATCAGAACAGGATATTATTTTTGATTTTGAAAAATCACTCTCTGTGAGCGGTAACAGCGGACCCTATTTGCAATACACTTTCGCGCGGCTGGCGGGAATTTTGGAAAAAGCGGGGGAGAATAACGGCGGGGGAGCGAACTATTCGGTTTTGGTTAAGGACGAAGAGCTAGACTTAATGAAGAAGATTTTGAGATTTTCAGATGCGGTTATGGCTTGTGCTGATGATAATTCCCTAAACCACCTAGCGACATTTTTATACGAGCTTTGTTCGCTGACGAATTATTTTTACGAGAAAGTGCCGGTCAATAAGGAAAACGATGCTAAAATCCGCTACGTGCGGCTTGGGCTTATAAAAACGGTCAAAAATATTTTGGGAGCGGGACTAAATATTCTAGGCATCAAAACACTGGAGAAAATTTAGATTATATTTGAATTTTCCGCCGTTTTCGGTTAGTATTTCTATTACTTATGCCCGAAAATTTTAATTTCGCTGAAAACGAGAAAAAGATACTCAAATTCTGGAAAGAACAGAAGATTTTTGAGAAATCAATGGAACAAAGGAAAAAGTCCAAGCCCTTTGTGTTTTTTGAAGGTCCGCCGACGGCAAACGGCTTGCCCCACGTGGGGCACTTTATGTCCCGTTCATATAAAGATGTTTTCGGACGCTATAAAACAATGCGCGGGTATTATGTTTTGAGGCGAGCCGGCTGGGATACCCACGGGTTGCCGGTAGAAATTGAAGTAGAAAAAGGGCTTGGTCTCAAAAATAAAAAAGAGATTGAAGAATATGGGATTGCAAAGTTCAACAAAAAAGCCAAAGAGAGCGTATGGAAATACAAATCCGAATGGGAAAGAACTTCGGAAAGGATGGGCATCTGGCTGGATTTTGATAACTACTACGCCACCTACAAAAACTCTTATATAGAATCCGTCTGGTGGTTTCTTAAAGAGGCGTGGAATAAGAAACTTCTGTATAAGGGGCACAAGGTTTTGCCTTACTGCACACGCTGTGGGACATCGCTTTCAAGCCACGAGGTGGCGCAGGGCTACAAAGACGTTACCGAGCCGGCGGTTTATATAAAGTTCAAACTTGAAAAAAAGCAAAAAATAAAAGGGTGGAATATTCCCAAAAACACTTGTTTTCTTGCTTGGACGACAACGCCATGGACTTTGCCGGGAAACGTTGCCCTGGCAGTGGGCGAAAAATTCAAGTATCTCGTAGTTCGCATTGGCGATGAGTTTTTGATTTTAGCCGAGGGCAGGGAGTCGGTGCTAAAAGGGGAACGCGAGCTGGTGAAAAGTTTTGCCGGGAAGGACCTGGTCGGTCTTCGATACGAATCTTTATTTAAAATTAAATCCCTATCGACTAAAAAATCACACCGGATTTATCCGGCGGATTTCGTTACCACCGAAAACGGCACCGGCATCGTGCACACGGCGGTGATGTACGGCGAGGACGATTACGAACTCGGCAAAAAAGTCGGCTTGCCTATGCACCATACCGTGGATTTGCAGGGAAAATTCACCAAAGAAGTAAAGGGACTGGCTGGGCAGTATGTTAAAGATGCCGACAAGGATATTATAGAGACACTCAAAAAAGGGGGACTGTTATACGGTCAGGAGCCCTATACCCATTCCTATCCGCACTGCTGGCGGTGCAAACTGCCGTTGATTTATTACGCCAAGGATTCCTGGTTTATCCGGATGTCGTCTCTGCGTAAAGAATTGATTAAAAGAAACGAAACGGTAAACTGGCGACCCGAGCACATTAAAGAAGGGCGTTTCGGAGAGTTTTTGCACGAGGTTAAAGACTGGGCGTTAAGCCGAGAACGTTATTGGGGGACTCCGTTGCCGGTTTGGCAATGTCTCAAATGCAAAAATTATATTGCCGTAGGGTCAATCGAGGATTTGGAAAAATACCGCCCAAGGAAGAAAAATGTTTATTACATTCTTCGCCACGGGCACAGCGAAAAAAACGCCAACGGCGGAAAAGAAGACATTATCAGCACCCTGCTTGAATCGGACAAATACCATCTGACCCATAAGGGAGTGGAGCAGGTAAAAAAAGCTATTGAAGAACTGAAAAAGAAAAAGGTCAAGCTGGACGCGATTTATTGCTCGCCGTTTATCAGGGCGAAAGAGACGGCGGAAATAGTCGGCAATCACTTCGGGATAAAAGCAAAAACAGATAAAAGATTAAGCGAAAGATTGCACGGACCGATGTGCGAAGGCAAACCGGAAAGGCTTTGCGAAATGCTGGTGCCGGCGACTCCGGAAAGCAAGCATGCGGGCGGCGAGTCAATCATGGAGGTCAAGGCAAGGATGTCCCGGTTTCTTAGGGAAATTGATGAAAAACACGAAGGTAAGACAATATTGGTCATCAGCCATGGCGATCCGCTGTGGGCACTGACGGCTTTCACCGAGAATATTTCCGAAGATAAAATAATAAGCACGCGGCAGCGCCTGATGCCCGGGACCGGCGAATTGAAAAAAATCAACCTCAAAAATTATCCCTACAACGTGGAGGGCGACCTTGATGTTCACCGACCGTTTATTGATGGAGTGGCGCTAAAGTGCCCAAAATGCGGCGGGAAATCCGTAAGAACGCCGGAAGTCTGTGACTGCTGGCTCGATTCCGGCTGTATGCCTTTCGCCCAGTGGCATTATCCTTTTGAGAATAAAAATTGGATAGACAAACCGAGTGGTTCGGACAAACAGTATCCGGCTGATTTTATTGTCGAAGCCATTGACCAAACCAGGGGCTGGTTCTACACATTGCTGGCCGTGGCTACTATTCTGGGCCGTCCCGCTCCGTATAAAAATGTCGGTGTTACCGGGTTCGCCATGGCGAGCGAGGGCAAGAAATTGTCCAAGTCGGAAGGAGCGGGCGAAGGATTCACTAAAATAATAGAAGAATACAGCGCGGACGGCTTGCGATGGTATCTTTTTACCGTCAATGATTTAGGTGACAATAAGACGATTACCGCGCAGGATGTCCAGAAGAAGTTCAGGAATTTTCTTTTGATTTTATTCAATACTCTAAGATTTTTCAGCTTGTATCCCATAAAGGATAAGGCATTGCTGATAAACGAACCGGAACCCCAGGGGCTTTTGGATAAGTGGCTCCTTGCCCGCCTTAAAAAAACAGTGGCGGAGGCGACAAAACTTCTTGACAGTTATTATCCGACTCCGGCGACGCGGCTGATCGGGCAGTTCGTAGTTGAGGATTTGTCGAAATGGTGGCTCCGCCTGTCGCGCCAAAGATTCCAAAGGCCCGAGAGCGAACTTTCCCACGTATACGTGAGTTCATATTTGAGGTATATCCTTTTGGAAATCGCTAAGTTGCTTTCGCCGTTTATCCCTTATTTTACGGAACATATATACCGCGAATTGAATCACGGGCTTAAGGTTTCCGTGCCCAGCATACATTTGCTCGACTGGCCCAAGCTGGCTCCGTTTGAGGAAGCAGAAAAATTGGCGCTGGAAGAAATGGAAGATGTCAGGCATTACGCGGCTTGTGGGCTGGCTCAGCGCCAGATAAAACAGATAAAAGTCAGACAACCGCTGGCATCTGCGAAGATTAAGCGGGAAAAGCGTTTCGACGCGGAATTGCAGGATATATTGAGAGCCGAGCTTAACGTGAAAGTAATCGAATACGATCCCGCCCAAGCCGGGGAAGCGGAGATAGACGATAACATCACGGCTGAACTGCGCCAGGAGGGCTATGCCCGCGAGCTTGTGCGCAATATCCAGGAAATGCGCAAGGACGCCAAATACCCGCTGGATTACAAAGTCGGGGCGTATTGGGAAACCGAGAACAAGGAGCTGGCGCTTGCCATCGAAAATCTGCGGGACTTGATTAAAAATGATTCCTTATTGTCCGAAATAAATCGCGGCAACGCCGGTGCGGGGCATTTTGACGTCGAAAAGAAATTCAATCTGGCGCCAGGCGTAGAAATTTGGCTGGGACTTAAAGCTTAATTCTAAAAAATGCGGCCAACTGCCATAATTTTGAAAAAAATCCCGAAGGGTGAATACGACGACCTGATTATCTGCTACACAAAACATGAGGGCAAGCAAACCTATCAGGCAAAAGGCGTTAAACGCCATACGTCCCTGCAGGCGAACCATCTGGATATTTTAAACCTTATAGATTTTTCACTGGTCAGAGGGAACGGCCATCCTATAATAACCAGCGCGAATTGCCTGGATAGCTTTGGCGGGATCAAGTCATCGCTCAAGAGTTTAGCCGCTTCTTTCGTTGTGGTTGATTATTTCGACAAATTTATCTTTGCCGCCCAGCGGGACGATAAGTTATGGGACTTTTTGAATGAAACCCTGCAGGAATACAACCGGTTGAGCGGTGATAATAATACGGATTGGAACCCCGTAATCCAAAAAACCAAGCATGATTTCATCCGAACGCTTGGATATCACGGCGATACCCTGGCGAGCCATTTAAGCGGCGCGCCTCTGGAATCGTTACGTTTTGTCCAAAAAGTGATACAATAAAAAAATAAATGAATGACGGTAATTTTACGGTGGAACCCCTTTCGCCGGCGACGGAAGAAAGGGTTCAGCCCGAAGAACAATTTGAAACAATGGTGTCGCCAAGCCAGAACCCTCCGGTGCAGGTTTCACCCTTGACGGTTGAACCCCAAGCTTCCGTCAAGATACCCTGGCTTAGCGCCTTTCTCACGCCCAGACAGCTGAAATACGTAATGTTAGGAGGGTTGGGAATAATTATTTTAGCGGTAGCTTTGTTTTTCATATTCAGAAGCCCGTTTAACGAGACGCGGGTGTCGCTTAGTATTGAAGCAACTTCGAGTATCGCTTCCGGCCAGGAAGTTACCTATAAGGTCGCATACAAAAACGGCAACAGGGTAACTCTTAAGAATGTTAAGCTGGCGTTTTTTTACCCGGAAGATTCCGTGCCTCTGAAAGACGGGCAGCCGGCGGCTTTTACCAACGAAACGGTTGATATCGGCGAAATCGGCGGAGGGGGCAGCAGCGATAAAACCTTTACGGCGATAGTGGTAGGGGATAAAGGCGACGTCCGCACCGCCCGAGCGATTTTGACTTACAGGCCGAGCACCATCACTTCGTATCTACAGAAAGAAGTCGTCCAGCCAATCAATGTCATGTCGCTTGAGGTGCCGCTTGCCATAGACGCGCCGCAGAATGCCATCAGCGGCCAGAGCGTCAGATATGTCGTCACGATGAATAACGAAGCCGGCAGGGACATTAATTATTTGAGATTGAAAGCGACCTATCCTCGCGGATTCAGGGTGACTTCGTCCAGCCCCCAAGCGGCAGGCGATAACGACACTTGGGACATCGCGTCCCTGCCCGACGGCAAAAGCGGCAAGATTACCGTCCAGGGAGTTCTTGTCGGCGTGCAGAACGAAAATAAAACGATTTCCTTCCTATTGCAGAGAAAAATGACGCTTTCCGGCGGCGAGGACTATGTCAATTATGAAAAAAGCGAGGCAACCACCGTATTATCACTTCCGCCCTTGAGCGCCCAGATTCTTGTTAATAATTCAGACAACTACACCGCCCATCTCGGAGACCGCCTGCAATACACGGTGATTCTTAAAAACAACTCCAACTCTACTTTGGAAAGAATAACCCTGACGTCGAAGCTGGAAGGCAATATGTATGATTACACTTCGGTTGACACCACGGGCTTTTTTGACAGCCGCGAGAAAACAATCAGCTGGAACGCGTCCTCGTTTCCCCAACTTTTGTCTTTGGGACCAAATCAGGAAGCGCGGATAAGCTTCACGGTGGCGCTAAACCGCTCTTTTGCCGGCAGTGCCAAAGACTCATCCGTAAAAGCCAGTGTGCATTCCGAAACTTCAAGCGTGCCGTCGGGCTACAGCGTGGACAAGATAGTTTCCGATTCCGATGTGACAACCCGCATAACCACTTCGCCGTCTTTGGATAATAAAGTTTTTGTTTCCGACCCGGTGTTCGGCTCGGGCGGACCAATGCCGCTGAAAGTTGACGTTAAATCTTTCTTTACAGTTAAACTGTCGCTGGTTAATCCATCCAACGACCTTTCTTCCGCCAAAATCAGAGTTGTCCTTGCGCCGGGCGTAACCTGGCAGGACAGGGTGCGCGTCAGCGGCAATTTCCCGCCGCCGGTATTTGACCCGATAAGCGGCATCGTCAGCTGGAACTTGGGCATTTTGCCGGGCGGCGCGGGAACGAAAACGCCGGCCGTTGAAGCTTACTTCCAGATAAGCGTTACCCCATCGGTCAATCAGATTAACCAAACGGTGTTGTTCACCCGCAGCGCGGTCTTGGAAGGAACGGACAACACTACAAATGAGTTTGTCGCGCGCACGCTGTCCGAATTGCGTTCAAGCAATTTGTCGGATTACAGTGGGAACAGTACGGTAGCCCAATAAAATATTTATGGAAAAAGAAAAAAATTTGGAAAAAATCGTCTCATTGTGCAAACGCCGCGGCTTTGTTTTTCCCGGCAGCGAAATATACGGCGGATTGGCTGGCATTTATGATTATGGGCCGCTAGGCGTGGAGTTGAGTATGAATGTAAAAAACGCTTGGCGTCGGGAGATGTTTCGTCTGCATGAAAATATTTTCGAACTGGATAGCAGCATACTTATGCAGAAAAGAGTTTGGCAGGCATCAGGCCATACGTCCGCCGGCTTTACCGATCCTTTGCGGGAATGCAAAAAATGCCACCACCGTTTTCGCGCCGACCACCTGACCGAGCAGGGGATTGATAAATGTCCGGATTGCGGCGGCGACCTAACGGAGCCGAAACGATTTAACCTTCTCGTAGAAACACATTTGGGGCCGGTTCAGGATGACTCTTCTTTGGTGTATCTGCGAGGCGAAACCGCCCAAGGTATTTACGTGAATTACAACAATGTGAAGATATCTCAAAGTGCTTCACTTCCGTTTGGAATTGGTCAGATTGGCAAAGCCTTCAGAAACGAAATCACTCCCGGGCATTTTATTTACCGAATGCGCGAGTTTGAACAGATGGAGCAGCAATATTTTATCAAACCATCCGAAGCGGATAAGTATTTTGAACAATGGAAAGAAGAGCGCCTGCACTGGTATTTGGACTTGGGCATCAAGAAAGAAAATCTGCGTCTCCGCCCGCACGTCACCGGTGAATTGGCCCACTACGCCAAGGCCGCCGTGGATATTGAATATAATTTCCCCTTTGGCTGGCATGAAATTGAAGGCATTCATAATCGGGGCGATTGGGATCTTTCTCGGCACAGCGAATATTCCGGCCAAGATTTATCGGAAATTGATACTGGAACCGGGAAAAGATTTTATCCCTATGTCATTGAAACTTCGGCTGGGGTTGACCGTTTGACATTAGCGTTTATTGTTGATGCCTATGAGGAAGTTATCGGCGGGCGGACCACCACTACGCAAAGCATAAAAGAAATAGAGGTCGTTTTGAAATTAGACCATCGGCTATCGCCGGTAAAAATCGCCGTTCTGCCTTTATCCAAAAAAGAGCCGCTGGTGAATATGGCGAAAGATATTGCCAGTAAATTGCGCAAAAACTGGAATGTCCAATATGACGATACTGCCTCTATCGGCAAGCGTTACCGCCGACAGGATGAAATCGGCACGCCCTTCTGCATATCCGTGGATTTTGAATCCATTGACGACAAAAAAGTTACCGTCCGCGACCGGGATACGATGAAGCAGGAGAGGATGGAAATAGGGAAATTAGAAATTTATATTGCCGAAAAGCTGAAATGAGCTCATCTCTGGCGCAAAAATTAGAGCGTTTTGCCGAAGGTGAGAATATTGACGCGACACGATTGATAACGCGAGAACCCGAGAATGCCCTTGAGGTTTTTCCTGAACTTTTTATTGAAGATCGCCCGATAAGCGAGGTTGAAATACTGGAAGCCCTGTATAAGCGTTTATTGAAACACATAGTATCTCTGGATAAAAAAGATTTGGCGTATTTGGCATCCGTTGCCCAGAAACGCACGGGATTTATTCTAAAATACAAACCCCATGGAATCAAAGCCACGATACCTCTGGGTTTCTCTCTTTTCTTTTTGGAACCAAATGAAGGGTTTAGCTTTCAGCGCCATATTGATATAAAAACGGAAATGTTTAATTTCATTTCGATTTCAGAAGGCGGCTTTGTATATTTTTGTCAAATGGATGAATGGGAAAAAATGTACAGTCCGAAACGCTTTTCGGCGTGGCTTGAAGGCGCGTTCAGCCCTTCATTTGAGCAATTTCGTTATATTCCAAAACCCGGAGACGTTATTCGCATAGATAAAACCAATTTAGTCCACACGGCTATCGGCTGTGTTTTGGAAGAATACTCCAATATTTCGACAGATATGGTGGATCGTCTGCACGATCAGAATAAAGGTAAAAAAATTCCGCCGAAGTTCAATCGTCGGTATTTTTCGCAAAAAATGGATGGTATTTGTTATCCGGAAAAAAATCATTTAATTGAATACAAGAAAGGTAAATTTATTACTAGTTCTTTGGAATGGGCCCAAAATGACGGTATTTTCATGATGCCGCTGATGGAGACCCCTACCTATAAAGCAGAACGAGTATCTTTGCCGGCAAACAGTATTTGGCGGTTAAATACAGGCGGTAATTTTGTTTCAGCTTTTTTGAGCGATGGCGAAGTAAACTGTGAACTAACTAATAGTAACGAAAATCCGGTAGAGAAATCTTTTGATTTATCGCGCCACGATGCGTTTCTAAGCCTGCCCGGGTGCGAATGGCAAATTAGAAATCTATCGGCGTCTGACTCCTGTTTATCGGTTTTGACGGTCCGGGAAAAATACGCGCTCTTGTAAAAAATGAATGAATACGAAAAACCCGAACAAGAAGACGAGGGTTTTGTAAAAAATGAACTCGAGAAATTAAGAGCAATAAACGATCGTGAATGTGAGTCATTAGCGACGTTTTTGCAGTCTCATATTGATGAAATATATAGATTACTTATTGAAAGAAACAAAGGATCTGCGGATTTTGAAGGTTTATGCGAAGTTGCCGCGGAGGAACTCCATAAAAGATTAAAAGCCGCCGGTTATGACAGTAAGATGGTTGAAGGAGATCTGGTGGTAGGCGAGAAGGATTCTTTATCTCATATGATTAATATGGTCAAATTCCCAAACCACTGGGTATTGATTGATCTAACCATCAGGCAATTGCCTTGGTATAAAAACAAGAGCTGGCTTCTTGAGGCGTTGCCTCCCGACAACGCAGAAATAAAGAAATTTCTGTATGACCGATATAACTGGTGGCTGGGTCCGAATCATGATTATAAAAGGGAGCCATTTGTTAACTGCAAGTCTTGAATCTCTTGACGACAAAAAAGTCACCGTCCGCGGCCGGGACACAATGAAGCAGGAGAGGGTGGAAATAAAAGAATTGGCAGTCTATTTTAGGAAAATACTTGATATATAAACCGTTTTGATTTAATCTGGGAAAGGAAAGCTTTTGATATTCGGCAAATATTACAGTTCAATTTCGGCGAACATTAGTGCGTAGTAAAGAACGGCGCACGAACTCCGAAGATGACGATTAGATCGTTCGAAAATCGCGTTTCCGTTTGCACGGAGACGCGATTATTGTTATCCAGCAAACCGCATCCTCGCCGATTGGCGCGAAGATGCGGTTTTTTTGTATTTAACTTAATTGGCATGTTTCGTGCTTTACAAAGATCAGTTGCCAATTCCAACTTTACAAATTATCGAATCCACCAATTTTTCTTTTGACGACTGGGTTAGTTTTTTTCTCTTGAATAATTTCTCGATCATTAAGTGGATTAATTCGTGCGCGATAGTGTAATCGGAAAAAGTTATGTCGGATTTCACATCGGGGTTCGCGCGAACATATATTTGGTTGCCCCGCCCAAAGCTTCCTCCGCTACCGTAAAATGTAATGTAGCAAACATAGGACTCCACAGTTTTAACGTCGGGGATTTTAGTGATTTTTTGAAAAAATCCTCTTTCTGTTTTTTGCCACTTTTCGCGCAAGATATTCAAAACCGATTTGTATTTACTGAGCGAATAAATAGAATTAAATTCGCGTAAAAATAGAGCGCGATCGCCGTCATTAAGTAGGTTTATATAACCATAATTAACACTATTTCCCAAGGATTTACTTGTCAGTTTTTTTAATTTCGATTCCAATTGCTTGGAAAACTTCGGTAATATCAATTCTGACGACCACTTCTTTAGAAATGACATTTTGCAATAAGTCCATAATACCTCCTCGATTTCTTTCTCTTTTGAGATACGGAACTGAACCTTATTTTTTTTGATGAATTTAGGCAAACAGGAAACAAACCTTACTAAAGTTATTGACATTAGCAGGATTTAATATATTCTAATTTCAGATTAACTGTCCATTAACAATCTGTCAATTACCCGATTAGGGGACGCGGGGAGTTGTCAAATGGATGAAAAAAACATACTTCGACTCAAGTTGCCATGGCTGTGGGGCACGGACCTGCTTTGTACCGCAGGGTACGGACCTGATAGCGGAAGTCCTTATCATGATGATAAGCATAATGCCTTCTACGCGCTTGACTTTGACAAGCCGTGGAGGGGAAATATGATGCCGGTTGTGCCGATACTGGCTGTGGAAAAGGGCAATATCGTAACAATTGAGACCAATCCCGAGCATCCTTTTGGATGCCACGTAGTTATTAACCACGGAGGGGGGTATAAAAGCCTATACGCTCATCTAATGGGAATGCCTGATATACCAGATTTGGTGCGGCAGGGTCAATTGTTGGGCTATATGGGCGAAACGGGACATGCCCAGGGGCCACATCTACACTTCCAACTTTTCTTTAGAAACTTGTGCAGAGAGAAAATCAAACGAGCAATGCCGGCCCGGGTCCACATTCTCGGAGTTGTTACGTAAAAAGGTCGAATCTGAAAGGAGAACGCAAGAAGAAAAACGGGAAACCGATTTGAAGAATCTTATTGGGATATTATTTAAATAGGAGAAGACATGGATACTCTTGAGGAAAAAAAGAATCGATTATGCCAAATCGCTACAGAAGCATTGGAAGATGTGATTAGAGACGGCTTATTGAAAGAAGAAGATAGGGAAAGCGTAGTAAATGCGATAGGGCACGTTTTGGGAGCATATAACGACCTGAAACAGGAGAAGGATTTTAATAAGCTCTCAAATAGGCTCATTGACGAATTCGAAAAAGATAAAATAGTTGGGTTGATTTGTATCTTAGAACTTTCCGAGTTTAATAGCAAAGTTGAAATTGAGTTCTGTAAGACCCTGAAAAAACACCGTGATTTGATACGCAAGGCCATAGAAGCCGATAGCCGCGCTGACAAGTAGGGGATAGCCGTTTATTTGGGTCTTTCACCAGCCGGCTCTGCCGGCTTTTTGTTGGGGCAAGCTCGTCAGAAAACGCCAAATGTGTGTGCACATTACCCGAGATGTGGATCTCGAAGTAAATATTACCTGTGTTATATTTGAAGCGATAACTGATTTGATTATTGTGAACAATCTTATATTGTTTCTAATCCGGAGTTATGTTAGTACTATAGATAATTATGAGTAAAGAAGGTTTTTGGGGAAAATTTGAAGAAAAGTGTCGCCAGAAGACGGAGGAGTTGCGCAGTAAACGTCTGAAGATGAAGGAAGAAAGGGAAAAAAGATTTGCCGAAAGAGGAGAAAAGCCGGGTTTAATCGGGTCTTGGTTTGAAATGATGGACACGGCAATTAAATTAAATGATTTTGTGGAAAATAACAGAGGGGAGATAAATGATGCGTTTAGCAGAGCCAAGGAAACAATAAAAGCGCCGGGATCATTGGACCCCAGAGAGAGGGGAGGAAATTTTAAATTAGCCGCAAAGGGATTAGCTGTTGATTTAGTCGGAGTGGTGGGAAATTATGAAAGCAGAGTGAGGGAGCGGCAGTTTAAAGAGGAGAGTAGGATTTTGAATAAAATTATAGAAATAAAGGCCGAAAAAGAAAAAATAGAGCAATTGGATAATTTGGGGGAGACTATCAAACAAAGACAGCAAGAGGTAGTTGATGATATCAGCAGTTCGGGAAGGTCGATCCCCGATCAAGATGTTACAGATAAACTTAGCGAGAAAATCGCGGCAAAACTTGAAAATGCCGACGAAAAGACGAAGAGGGAATTGCTCAAGCTAATTGGATCTTTACCTTAACGAGGAGGACATTATGAGCGAAGAAAATATTGAGGCAAAAGTTGGGGAACTGAAAGCAAGAATCATTGCCGCGGCAAAACGGCCCGAGCTTGAGCTCGGTGAAAAATATGGGCAGGAATTGGCCGATAGTATGGAGAAGATACTTAATCTTCTGGATGAACGCGGGCGGAAAGAGCCGACTGTTGATTGGCTTTTGGGTGAGTTTAGAAAAGAAGAAATAACGGGGCTTTGGCATGTTTCAAATATGACGCTATACATGAAAGCGTTTAAACCTCTTATCATTGGACAAATTCTTGAATGGCTTGAGGAAATCAAGGAAGAGGAGAGGAAGAAGAAATAAGTTTTTTTACTTCACTTTTTGTTCTTCTTTTACCAGCCGGCAATGCCGGCTTTTTGTTGGGGGGTTGCATAGAAAGAGTGCTAAATGTGGTGGACGCATACAGGGACTTGACTAAACTCCTATTATTAATGTATTTTTTGAGCAGGAGGTTAAACGCCATGCCACAAGAATTGTATGAATGGGTGTCTAACCTTGCCGGTGCCGGAATGTTAGCCGATAGCATACCGGCTGGCACTGGCCCAGCGCAAATGGGGCCGGGCAGTCATTGCGACTGCGTTTGCGCGGAATGCGACAATGGCCGTGGGAGCGGCCAGTGCAACTGCGGCCCTAGGGATTGTTGACTCCCGCAATTTCGTAGCTGCCGGTCTCTTGGGGGACCGGCAGCTACACCCATTTCAATAAATGAAAAATATTTCGGTAATAATATCATTTAAACCAATACTCAAGCATTTATTAGAGGTGGTGGTTAAAAGTCTTGAAGCCGGCAATTATAAAAAATGGGGGCTGAACCCGATTTTACCGCCTCGGCTAAGTGATAATGAAGATTACGGAGTGGCTGCTGAAAGATTTTGGAATGAATCGGGCTGGTCCGATAGAGTTCAACCTCTCGTGCCCAAAATCAATGACTGGTGGAATAAATTTGGCGCTAAATTTACCGAGTCGTTATCTGCCGATTTAAAAGTTATAGAACCGGAAAAATATTATATAATACTTACTCCTTTCGGTCCCGGCGGCAGTTATAACACGTCTCAGTCGGCGATTTATGTCAGAATCACTGATCCAAATGATAATCTGTGGTGGCAGAGAGTTATTGTGCATGAAATCGCGCATTTAGTTAGTGTTAAGCAAGAAAATAAAGACCATGCGCGAAATGAGGATAGAATAAATAAAATTGTGCGTGAAAAACTTGAAGCTATGGGTATGACTGAATTGTTATAGCAAATTTTTGTCCTTTTTAAATTGAATATTGGAGGATTTCGATGGAACAGTATATTTGCCGTCCTCGTGTGATGTGGCTGTCTATTGTTGATTACTGTAACAATAGGTGCCTATGGTGCTATGAACAGTGTAACGAAGTTCTAGGCCGAAGCATGAGCCTGGATTTGGTGAAAAGAATTTGTAACGCTATGCGATCCGTGGGGGTCAAAAAGTGCATAGTGATAGGCGGGGAACCCACCCTTCACCCGAATTTTTTTGAAGTGCTTTCAGAGATTAAGGAATGTGGATTCACGATTTCTCTTGTCACGAACGGGCGTCTTATCAGTAAACACGAGATAGCCGAAAAATTGTCGCAAACCAGGCCTGATTTTCTGACCATTTCGATTCATGGGTGGTCGCCTGAATCCTATTGCAGGCTGACAAAATCAAAAAATGGTTTTTCTGAGGTAGCCGAAGGAATGACTCTCCTAAGAAAGCACGGCGTTAAATTTGAGGTGAATATCACCCTCAGTAAATTAACCGCTGGTTTAACGGAAGAAATCCTTTCTTTTCTGGAAGCCAACAATATTAAGCACGCCGGATTTAATCTTGCGTCACCTTCGGTATCGGCCCAGAAAACCGTTGCTGAATTTGTCCCTACGATGCAGGAATTAGCGAGCCAAGCCGTATCCGTTTTCAAGGGCTGCTTGAGTCGGGGAATCAGGCCGTCATTCTTGCTGACCCTCCCTTTCTGCCTCTTTGGCGATGAGGAATTGTCAGAATTCTTCAAAGCCAGAGCTGTTATATCGGGATGTCAGCTACTATCGGGTTCTGGGATTGTTTTCCAAGCCGACGGGTCTATATCCCTTTGCAACCATCTACTGGATTTCAAAATTGCCAATCCTCAACAGACAAGAGAATTGCTTGCTTCGGAAGGCAACTTTCTTGAATTCTGGAATGCGGAGAAATTGTGTGAAATAAGAAAACAAGCGAATTGTTTCAGGTCTCCTGTTTGCTCCAAGTGCAGTCAATGGGGCATTTGCGGTGCTGGTTGCATGGTAAGGTGGGCGCATCATAGCCTTTCCGAAGTAGAATTCAGAGAGGTAAATATTAACATCTAGGTCTACTCCGTATGCAGATGGTGATTGTATGCCATCTGCTTTTATTTAAGAGGCTATTGACAAATACTTTGGCTTGACTTATAAAGGAAGTATCAGTGTTGTCAGCTCTTTTGTGCTCTTCAACAATCGAAACCGAGGCTAGGGTTTCTAGCCTGAAAGTGAGGTATGAAATGAAAAAATTTCGTCGTGTCGCTCGCGGCAAGCCCTTTTTACCTATATCCGTAAACGAATCTCAGTTTGAAAATTCACAGGCAAGAATGTTCTTGCCTGGTTTTTTTAAATTAGATTTTTACTAATTTGGATGAACAAATTAAATTAACTCTTGAGTATATTCAAAAATTGACTAAGGGTTGGTACAAATTCAGCAAAGCCACGGAGGCCTATAAAACATCTTTATTTGAATGTATTGCGCACAAGAAAACTGGTTGCAGCATGAAAGCAAGGTTTGCTCAACTGCTTTTGACTTTTCTTGGTTACGAAGTCGAAATAGTGAGAGGATACTATAAATCTCCTGAGAGATGGACTTTGCATGCCTGGGTAAAGGTCAACGGCAAGGAGTACGACCCGACCAGGAAGAATTTTCAAATAACAAGAGACAAACACTCGCGAACAAATCCCGATCCTCACCTCACTGATTGGGAACAGGTTTTCGAGAAAATGGAAGGGGAGAATTAACCCCCAACTGAAACTCCATAGGCCGTCAGAATGTGGCATATACATACATTTTAACCCCCAAATGTCGCTAAGCCGTTGAACCATTACGTTACTCTTGACAAATACTTTAGCTTGACCTATAAAGGAGATAGTTGTTTTAAATCTGCGGAAAGGGGGTGAGGTAATAATGCCCGAAGACCCGGGAACTCTTTCGCTTTTCATTGGTCCCGAGGACGACCAGGTGCCGTCCAAAATGAGTTGTGATTTTGATGTTGACTGTTATGACTGCGACTATAACTGCGAGGAGTGCAACAACAGCGATTAATAGCTCGTCAGTCGCCCGCTCAAGGCGACTCCGCAAGGAGCCGCCTTGAATTTTACCGAATTATTATAGATTTTCTATATTTTGAAAGTAGTTCTGTGTTACTAAAAATCTTGTTTCCGTGTTTTTTCCAAAGCGACATTTTTTCGGAAAGCTGCCCGTCTATTTTGAAGGCAGAACCTACAAGTTCTTCAATAAAATTTAAAAATGGCAATTTTTGTTCCAGCAAGTTCGCCAGTTGCTTCTCCACGTAGTCCTTGAAAAGCACAGGGCTATTGCCATTAGTTTTTATAAACAACTCTCTTATTTCCGGGTTACCCACTTCTCTAACGCTGAGGATTTCAGAAAGCCCTTGTTGATTAACAATAGCGGTAGCTACTAATTCTTTAAGTAAATAAACAGCATCTTCACTGATTATAATTCCTGTCCGTTTTTTAATTTCATCCAGATACCCCCAAAAAATTATGTGACTGATTTCGTGTATCGCCACATTAAGCAACCTTTTTTCAATGGTCTTCGCTGACTTTAATTCGCCGAGAATAGAATAAAAAAATATTTTACCCCTGAACGGCGAAAACGGCAAAATGGTAAAAATTGCCTCATATTTGGCATCTTCCGGCCACTTATAATCCATAATTTTTGATAGTGCCGCAAATGCATTGATGCCCCTTTCTTCGAGATGCCGCAAATTTGATTTCCTGATTTTTTCAATCGTATCGGCGTTATCTTTATAAAAATCGGACACATATCCGCTGATTCTTTGCCGGAAATCAGTACCATTAGATAACTCGGCCAGCTTGGGATGGGCTTTAAAAATTGAAAACTTTGCCTGGACAAAGTAGGGGTGATTAACAAAACTCCAAAACAAGTTTGCATCTTCCCGCGGGTCTATTTTTATTGTTATTTTTGGGAGCTTAATTTGCTTTGTTACCATACTTTGATTTTTTTTAGGATTTATTGTAGAATAACATAAGCTACTTTGAAAAGCAAAAGGAGAGAAACCATGTATAGGAGACTGAAATCGCCATTAATTGTTCAGATTGAGTTGACCGAGGCATGTATTAATAAGTGCCAACATTGCTACAATCCCCGACGATTAGAAGGTAATCACAGGCAAAGTTTTCCGGAAGATAGAGCCAAACTCGCCGTGGACATCTTGGCCAAGGAGGAAGTTTTCCATGTCGTTTTGACCGGAGGCGAGCCGTTGTTAAATCGCGGATGTCTTTTCCGGCTTGCCAAAGAAATTTCTGCGGCCGGGATGACTTTCGGACTTAACTCCACTCTCTTTGGGTTTTCTCAAAAAGACGCAATAAGTCTGAAAAAATTGGGCATTCTTAATATCCTAGCAACCCTATTGGGATCAACCAAAGAAAAGCATGATGCTCTGACCATGAACTCTGAATCCTTTACAAAGACCATTGAAGGGTTGGGTATCGCCTTGGAGGCAGGCATACTAGTTGGTGTGAATATGGTTGTCACAAACTACAATATCGCAGACATAAGAGACACCGCCAAGCTGGTTAAGACATTGGGAATCCGGTCTTTCTATGCGACAAAAGCTGCTTGTCCAAGTGATCAAAGAGAATTCAAAGATGCGATACTGGGCAAGGATCATTTTAGAAATTATCTGGAAGAGCTAGACTTGATTGGCCGGGAGGAGGGGCTTAAATGCGGTTTTCTGGAAGCTTATCCGCTTTGCGGCATGAAGAACTTGGGGAAATACGCCTACTTTCTCGGCCGTCGCTGCCTAGCCGGTATAACAAGCATGACCATAGCCGCTGATGGCAATATCAGGCCGTGTTCGCACTCTGACATCACGTACGGCAATATTTTCGTTGATGGCGGCATAGGTAAGGCATGGAGCAAAATGAGTGAGTGGCCGGATGGTCAATTATTGCCTGCCGATTGCAAAAAATGTCCGTTGCTAAACCGCTGCGGAGGCGGTTGCAGGATGGATGCTAAAATCGCCGGTGGGTCAATCGACGCCATGGATCCGTTCACTTCACTGCCGGATGTTGATTATGTATTCGAACAACTTAAATCCGCCATTAAAGATGGAGAAAGGCCACCACTGAACTTGCCGGACAAGATTAAACTGTGTCGCAACGCGAGAATTCGTTCTGAACCATTTAGCGGTGCGGTTTTCCCCCGAGGAAAACTTGGTACACTTCTGAATTCGGAAGGTATGCGTGTGTTTATGCAATTAGGGAGGGAAGTGCGTGTAACCAAAGAGCTTGTGCAAAACGCTGATTCCAAAGAAAAAACCGAGGAGTTTCTAAAAAAGCTTCTGTCTAAATCTATCATTGAACCCGCATAGCTAAAAAGTTTGGAGCTACAGCCACCAGAGAATGGTGGCTTTTTGTTAGAGTGCCAAATGTGGTGGGGACGCATACAGGCTATTGACAAATACTTTGGCTTGACCTATAAAGGAGATAGTTGTTCTTTAGGTGCTTTTTTGGCTCTTTAACTCAAAGGTTTCATTTTCCGGCTATGCCGGCGAAAGGAGGAAGGAAATGAAGTTTTTACCGATTTTTGGGACAAAGGCGGCTTTCGTCGCCCTCATGGTGGTGCTTTGTCTTTTTACCATCACTGGCTGCGACAGAAACAGCCCCACCAAGCCCGAGCCGTCACCGACCCCAACCCCAGAACCGCAATTTACCCCCACCCCTACCCCCGTATTTACTCCGACTCCAAGACCGACTTCAACTCCAACCGCTACTCCGACCCCGACTCCAACACCCACGCCAACTCTCGTGAATGACGCAGAATGTGTTAGGGTAAAAGCTAATTCCCCTGTTGAGGTGGGGGCGGTTTTTACCGCCACGGTGAAGATGAGAAACACGGGGACGAAGCCCTGGTCCGATCCGGATGCGGATGGTAATGACCAAGTCCACAAATTAGTAGGATTAAACCCCCTTACCTGGGGGACAAACGAAGTTAGTCTTCCATCCTCACCAATAAACCCCGGGCAGACTGTAGTTTTTCACGTTACTGCCACAGCCCCAACTACAGCAGGGACATACGGCTTCAGCTGGCAAATGATCGAGGGCCAGGAATGGTTTGGCGAGCTATGTTCGAAGGACATAATCGTCAATAATCCTGTCCTGATGTCAATTATTGTGACGTACCCTGTGTCTGGGTCTGTGTGGCACCATGACGACGAAGTTGTAGTCATGTGGAATAGCACAGGCTATCCTGCCGATTTTGTTTACAGAATTTACGCGAAGTCGGGCAATTGGGAAAAAGACCTGGGCATGAGTCAATACGGGCTACTGCTCTTCTACGTTCCGGCCGACTGGCCGCCTGGGGATTGCACGGTGTTTGTGACTGACCCCGCTTTCCCGCCCAAGACAAATAACGGCGTGAGCGGGGACGAGAGCGAGGTTTTCCAGGTAGAGTGAATGTTTTTTTCAGGGTGGAGTTTTCGTACTCCACCTTTTTTTATATGTGGACAAATTGAAATATTTTTTCGTGTTATAGTCGACATATGGGGAAAATATCTTTTCGCGCAAAAATCACGATGTCGCTAGTTCCCGTAGTCCTATCCGTGATGTTGTTTTCTATTTTTAATTTTTTCTCAAATAATTCAAACGCGGATGTTGGTTGCGTCACCCTCGCTCATCCTGTCGCGACTAAAATCAGTACACCAGCGCCCCCAACTGATTGGTTTATTGGGACAGCCGACAATGACACCGGCTCGCCTTGGGATTTAAATCATATTAAAACCCATATACAATGGTGGCCGAATTCCATACCGGTAAAAGAGGTAGTGGTGGGGTCGCACATGGACGATGGCAGTGACCGCGCTGGCTGGTTTATTATGGACTGGGGCTGCTTTAAAGATTTACCCGGGAATGATGTTGCTGAAAAAGAAAGGGGTGTTAATGAAGGAGGAGAATTCTGGGTAGGAACAAGCACCGCGAATTTAAACGTCTCCCCCACAAACCTATCAGGTAACCCCAAGGCTACGGGCTGGAAGTATGTAAGCAGCATATCAGAATCCGGTTGTAGCAATTGTCTCAATAGTTTCGATATAGGATTAAATAACGGCGCTGAATACAAATATGTCTATTTTTGGAGCAATGGCAGTCCGTCAGGATGTGTTGGGGGTATTTGTGAGGGCGTATCCGGTTCTAATGTTGAATACATCAATATAGTAAATCCGCAGACTGAGACCGCGACTCCCACGCCCACGCCAACCCCTTCTGTTGATATTAAAGCCAACGGTTCGGACAATCCGCCGCAAGTAACATACGGCGGGCAAGCGACGTTGACTTGGACTTCCAAGAACGCCACATCCTGCCAAGTTCCTCCGAATTCTCCGGAGGTGGATTGGTCGGGGGATAAGCCACTGAAGAACACCACCGGCGAGGTGAAGGCCAATCTTACCAATCCGACTTATACATATAAGATTAAATGTTCGGATTCTAAAGGCAATTCGGCCAGCGACTCGGTTACGGTCAAAATAGCCCTGCCGCCCCTCCTGGTGGATTTGAAAGCCGCGCAAAATGAAAGTTCGTTTGCCGACCCCGTGTCCGGAAGCGTGCCGTTTTTGGGGATTGATTTGAAAGCTACTGTCAGCAATGTTGCGAGCGGCTCTTTGAGTTATTATTTTTACTGCCAAAACACATTGGGCACCAGCGCGGCGATAAGTTCAAGCTATAACCCTTATCAAATAAATAATCTTTGCGATTACTGGGACCAAAATGGCGGGACTTATACCGCTAAAGTTCTGGTGAAGCAGGGGAGCAGGACCGCCACCGACACGGCGACAATCACCTCGGTAAAAAATAACCTGCCGCAGGTTCTGAATGTGAAAGCTGAATCCGCCAACGGCTGTTTCTTGAGCGGCGGACCGACCGAAATTATCAGCTGGACTTACAAAGACATTGATAACGACCCGCAGTCGGGATTCAAGGTGGTCGTCCATAAAGGGACTGCCACCGGTCCCGTAATTCAGGATTCCTGTTCAAAAGGCACCTGCGCTCCGGGAAACACTTCCGCTTCCTATACCGTTACCGATTTGGAATGGGGGCAGAATTATTCGGTTGAGGTTTTCGTCTGGGATAAAAAGATGAATCCCGAATGAGACAGCAATAGTATGTTTTACACGTATGTGCTAAAAAATAAGAATAATCGTTTGTACACTGGATTCACTTATGATCTACGGAAACGCTTCAAGGAGCACAATGACAAAAAGTCAGAATATACAAAGCATCGTGGCCCCTATGAATTGATATACTATGAGGCGTGTCTTAATGAAAATGATGCTCGCCAAAGAGAAAAATATCTTAAATCTGGGACGGGTAAACGTTATCTCAAAGATAGATTGAAGCGTTTCCTGTCTCATACGGGATGAACCCCTAAAGGCGCAAAGAAATGAGCAAGAATAAATTTTTAAATAAAAAAACTATACTGCCGGTGATTTTGACGGTGTTGGTGATGAGTGCTGTTGTTTTTTTGGGAACCAGAGAAGGCAATATAGCGATTGGCGCCACGCCTACACCGACGAAAACCAAGACGCCAACACCTACTCCGCATCCAACTTCTACCCCGATTCCAACAAAGACTCCAACAAAAACACCTACTCCAACGCCGACTAAAACTTTGACCCCGACGCCTACGCCAACAGCGTCATTGCCGCCTCCTCCGAGTCAGCCGACAATCACCGCGGCGGGGGATTGCTATTCGGGGCCCTTCACTGCCCAGATTTCATGGACGGGCGCGCCCGGTTCCGGTTTTTACGTGGACGTAGATGTCAATGAGTCCACTTTTTATGATTATTCTTTCTACAATAAATCCGCCGGCACGAGCACTCAAACCGATTCGGCGAATTTTCTCGGCGGCTGGCCAAGCCAAGACCAAACTTTGGTGATGATGCCCGGCGTTACTTATTACGCCAGAGTTTATAACGGCCAACACAGCCCGACGAGCGACCCCTTCATAAAACCGTATTGCCCGAGCGTGCCGGGAACAACGAGCTGGATTTCGCCGCCTTATCCCTGCCCTCAACCAAATTTTGAATACAATCCGGTAAAGCCGTCATCGCAGAAACCGGTGGACTTTACCGACAAGACCGTCTTTGGCGACGGCGGCACGCATCTTTTCAGCTGGGATTTCGGCGATAACAACACCAGTTCCGACCAGAATCCGACGCATACTTACACCGCCAGCGCCAGCTACAACGTGACTTTGACCGCGACGGACAATTCTTTGACCCCACCCTGCACCTGCTCCGTCACCAAACCTCTAAACATCGGCAAGAAAAAATCTCCTCCGATTTTCAAAGAAGTGAGGCCAATGTGAGGAACTCACGCCGTTTTAAGCGGGCGAGCCCCCTCGCTACGCGCAAACCCCCAGCGAGGGTTCGCGCTGCCTTGTGACCTCGCTCGTCCCCCCGCAGAACCTGCAGGGGGACACCATGCCCGCTCGGTCACAAAGGCCGCTTGAGGGCCTGCCCGCTTTACCATGATGAGCCCTCCGATTTTCAAAGAAGTCAGGCCAATGTAATGTAGTCAAGAAAATACTTTAGTACCGGCAGTTGCAAGGGGAAAAATATCTCCGGTTTTGTTTGTAGCATCTCTTTTAATTCTGAAATGGTTACCCATTTCGGGTCTTTGACCTCGGCAGGATCAGTTTTAACGTCTCCTTTAGTTTCACATAGAAAAACAAATCCAATCCAAGGCAAACCGTTTTCAGATTTGAGTATTTGCTGGCAAATGAAAGGTTTAAAAGCGAAGAACTTATCCCGATTTTCATGCTCTAAAACCCGGGTTTGATAATCGTCAATGATTTTTGTAATTTCAAGACCGCACTCTTCCTTAACTTCTCGCCTTAATGCGTCATAAACATTTTCATAAGGTTTTATAACTCCTGCCGGTATTTCAATCATACCCGAATAGGCAGGACTTACTTCTGGCTTCCAGCGTGTTTGGATAAATACCTCCTTTTCTTTTTTATCTGCGTTATTTCGTATTAATATTGCCGAAACTACCGCCTTTATTTCTGTTTCCATATTTGATTGTTTGTTTTAATATTTTTGAGCCATAAAATTTATAAACTGTGTTTCAATTTTATCCCAAATTTCACTTGTTCTGCCCATTTTAACCAGTATTAGGTCATGTTTTACTATAAGTTCTTTGATTAATTGCTCGCTCCAGAGTCTACGAATATGCCCGCCGCCATTTTCATAAAGGTGCGGGCAGATTTCCTTACTGGACTTTATTTTGGAGTTTGTGCCTGTTTTGCCCTCAATCATAATATAACCTTTGTTTTTCAATAGTATCTTGCAGCGGCTGAAAAAATCATCCAATTCCTTATCTGTTAGGTGAAGTGATGAACGTGAATATACGGCGTCGATGCTTTCTGGCACATTAAGCGGCAGCGAACGTGCATCCGCAACAATCGGAGATACTTTTTCGATGGTGTTGTCGCGTTTTGATGCTTCTCTACATTGTCTAAGGGCATTGAACGAAAAATCAAGAGCCAAGACCTTACAATTTTTCTCGCGGGCGAAATATCACGCGTCTCTTCCATTAGCCGCGCCTATCTCAACAATCGTTCCGTCTCTATGCAATAGCTTGATGCATTGCAAAGCAAACAAGTTGGGAGTGCCTTCAATCTCTCTGGATTCTTCCTCGCGCCGCTTATGTTGGTCCTCCCATAACTCTTTCTGTCCCTTAATTTTATCCATTATTTTGTAATTATAACATATCTTGAAATTATTTCAGGATTATTGTACCATTCCATATAGTTTTGTTCTTTGTTGCGGAGGGAAATATTATGTGTAGAAAGGAAATGACGCCAGAGAAATTTTATGAAGAGCTGGCCGCGGGTTGCAGTGATTTCACGGATGTAATTATCATAGGTAATATATTGCTTTCGGACCGTAATATTAAAAAAAGTATTATTATGGTTCGGTCGAGAGTAACGGGCAGGTTGGGGTTCCAATCGCTAGTTATTACCGGAGATTTGAACTTGAGCGGATCTCGGATTGCAGGCGATCTCCTCCTCGATAATTGCAGAGTATCGGGGAAGTTTAGTGTTAAAGGAGCCAGAGTAAAAGGCAGAAGACATATTGCTGACGTTCAATGCAAAGAGTATGAAGATTAACGCAAGCACAAGTGCATCTCTAGAAGCCCCAAATCCTATTGGGGCTGTTTTTTAAACAGGTTGAGTTTTATGATTTATTTTGACCTGCTTTGCTACGCCAAAACTTTCCTAATTTAAAGCGGGATTACATTTTATGCCGCAAAACTGCCTTTGAGCAGTACAGCGAGCCAAGTTTTGCTTGGTCCGCCTTGGGCGGAAAACTTGGCGAGGTATAAGCGGAGATTTTCGCTGGAGAAATCGAAGCATCTGCGAAAAGGCAGTTTTGCGGCCACGAGGGGCGATGTTCTTAAGCTTTATTTTATCCGGTTTTCCAGAGTGATAACGCGGCGCTCAAGAGCTGAAAACTCATCTATATCCACCTTTCTTTTTAGAGAGGTTTTGATGAATTCAAGGTCCGTTTTCACTATCCCCATATCTTCCGCCAGCAAGTCAAACTTTCCGTTGAGGTCGTCAACCTTGCCCTCTATTTTGACGACTTTGTCTTTTATAAGGGGAATCTGGCTGGTTTGTTCCGCCAGCAAATCAAACTTATCGTTAAAATCTTCCAGCAAGGCGCCTATTTCTATTTTGTTTTCTTTTGCCGACCTTTTGGTTTTCATAACCTGATTTTAGCAGATCGGACCTGCAAGTCAAAAAAGCAATAATGTTTGCCGCCTAGCACGATTGCCAACGCGGCGTTCCTCGTGTAAAACTTAATATAGGCGTAATTTTATTTTCATGATTCACCACAAAAAATATAATCTTCAGACTTTGGAGACGGGGTTGAGATTAATCACGGTGCCGATGGAAGGCACCAAGACCGCGACGGTTCTGGTTTTGGTTGGCGCCGGCTCGCGTTACGAGGACAAAAAAATCAACGGTATATCGCATTTTCTGGAGCATATGATATTCAAGGGCACGAAAAAGCGCCCGAACACGTTGGCGATAGCAAAAGAAATGGATTCAATCGGCGCCGAATACAACGCTTTCACTTCCAAAGAATACACCGGCTACTACGCCAAGTGCGCCTCGGACAAAATTAATACGGCCATAGACGTAGTGTCGGACATTTTTCAAAATTCGCTTTTTGACGGGGAGGAAATCGGCAAGGAGAAGGGAACGATAAAGGAAGAAATAAATATGCATCACGACAATCCCGCCTGGCACGTCTCGGAGATTTACGAAGCGACCATGTTCGGCAACCATCCTTTGGGATGGGACGTGGCGGGGGAGAAGGAAATCATTGACGGTCTAGAGAGGCAGAATTTCGTTGATTATTTCAACACCCATTATTTCACGCAGAATACCATCGTTGTTTTGGCCGGCGATATTAATCCCGAAGCCGCGGCAAGAAAAATTTCCGACTGCTTCCTGAAAGCCAGGCAGGGAAAGATGATAAAACCGATGCCTTTTTCGCCGACCCAGAAAAAACCGGCGATGAAGATATTCAGTAAAAAAACCGACCAGACCCACATGGTAATCGGATTCAGGGCTTATCACCGCCTGCATCCGAAAATGGACGCCCTCCAGCTTTTGTCCGTAATTTTGGGCGGGAGCATGAGTTCAAGATTATTCATGGAAGTGAGAGAAAGGCGCGGACTGGCTTATGCCGTGAGGACTTCCGCCGACGGGCTTGACGAAACCGGAGATTTTTCCACTTACGCCGGAGTGACCAATGATAAAGTCGCCACGGCAATTGAAGTTATTTTGGACGAGCATAAAAAAATAATTAAGGATTCGGTGCCGGAAGAGGAACTGAAAAAAGCGAAGGATTGCACCAAGGGGAGATTTGTCATCGGGCTTGAATCGTCCGATGAAGTCGCTTCATATTATGGCGGACAGCTTCTGCTTGAGAAAAGAATTTTAACTCCCAGTGAAAGAATGGAAAGAATCGACAAAGTTACCGTGAGGGATAT
Organism: Parcubacteria group bacterium Licking1014_17; assembly: GCA_007376485.1. Taxonomy (GTDB): domain Bacteria; phylum Patescibacteriota; class Minisyncoccia; order 2-02-FULL-40-12; family IGHO2-01-FULL-4-A; genus VMGJ01. The sequence goes on from VMGJ01000006.1 coordinate 60,331, forward strand.
TCAGGAAGTGGCGAAGGATGTTTTTACCGCCGACAAGCTGAACCTCGCCATTGTCGGTTCTTTCAAAGAAAACGATGAGGGTATTGCTAAAGCGTTTAATTCATTTTAAAATAAATCGTGGCCATAGATAGCCAGCAAACAGAAATCACGGTAAAGACCGAAACAGTCCTTAGATTAGCAGGTCTGGTTTTGCTTTTCGTTTTGCTTTATATGCTCCGCGATGTCGTGGTTATCGTCCTGATAGCCATATTCCTGGCGTCGGCGTTGAATCCGCTTGTCAATTGGCTTGAAACCAAAAAAATACCGCGGCTCCTCGGCGTTTTGATTATTTACGTGACATTCTTCGGTATTGTAACTGTGCTTTTGTCCCTGATAGTGCCAATCGTGTCTTACGAGCTGAATCAGCTTCTGTCATCTCTGCCTAAAATCGCTTCCTCGGCAAGCGCCGCCGGCTCTTCGTATTATTCAGACGCCCTTAAAGAAATTCAGAATGTCCTGAATAATCTAACGCAGTTTCTGACTCTGTCCTCGAAATCAATCCTTAATCTTGTAATCGGCATTTTCGGCGGCGTCATATCTTTTCTGGCGATTGTCATCATATCTTTTTATTTTTCGGTAATGAAGCAGGGCGTGGCGTCATTTATCAGGTCCATATTGCCGGAGAAATATGAAGATTACGTAGTGGAGTTATGGGCGAGGTCGGAGCGCAAAATCGGGCGCTGGTTCCAGGGGCATCTGCTGTTGGCGATTTCAGTCGGGCTTTTGGTGTATGTCGGCTTGTCGCTGTTCCATCTGAAATACGCGCTGATTTTGGGAATAATCGCGATGGTTTTTGAAATCGTGCCGGTGGCGGGACCGGTTCTGTCCGCGATTCCGGCCGTGATTTTTGCTTTCATCCAATCTCCGGTTCTCGCGATATGGATTATTGTTTTTTATATTATTGTCCATCAGATTGAAAGCAATGTTATCGCGCCGCTGACGCTGGGCAAAGCCACCGGGCTTAGTCCGGTCGTGGTTATAATAGCCATACTGGCGGGCGTAAAACTTGACGGGATTTTGGGAATAATTCTGGCGGTGCCGATGGCGGTGGTTATAGTGGAACTGTTTGAAGATTTGGCGCGGGGCAAAGAAAGCCGCAAAGCCCAGGTAATAAACTCTTAAAATTTAATTGCCGGAGTAGCTCAATGGCAGAGCAATCGCTTCGTAAGCGATAGGTTGTGAGTTCAAGTCTCACCTCCGGCTCATGGAGCGAGCCAATTTATTGGCTCGCGTTGAGGCTTGAACGGCGGAACGATGTCCCGAGCGCAGTCGGCGCGAGGGACAGTGAGCCGGTGGCTAGGCCAAGCCGGCGGAAGCCGGCGAGAGCCGAAGCCAAGTCTCACCTCCGGCTCAAAATTTTCAATCAAGTCAACTACACAAAGCTGAAGTCTGGGAGTTGACTAATTATTTGATATATTATACGATTAGCGTTAGCTTTTTTACATCTTATTAAACGGGAAGTTTTAAATCCATGTCGCGATGATATCGCGCAATCATAGAAAGGAGGATTTCATGGACATTAAGATTTTCGGACTTCCAATGGGGGAATTCAGTAAAATGTTGATTGCTGAGGCGATAGATAAAGCACCACTTTGTACCGAAATCTCGCCTATTCCCATCCGTTTTGTTGACTCGTCAACCTATGTGCAAGGCAAAGGGGGTGGCAATAATGATTCGGGTCGAGGTAGACATGACAGGCGATGATTCCTCTCATGACCATAAACAAATTGCCACAACTATTGCTGATGTACTGGGCGAGGGGGCTTGTGGATACTTCCGGAGCTCTGTGGTTGTTACTGTGGTTACCTCGTTGTTGGGTGATGAGATGGCTCCTCGTGTCTCCAAGCTCTATCCCGAAGAACCCAAGTAGTGCTAATCTAACACCCTGGATTTCCTCGTCCAAATTGTCCCGTGCGCGTTCGGCGGGGCTTTTTTATTTTCAAATATTTTGATACAATATTATTAATGCAGGATTTGCGGTCGCTAATTCAGGAAATGCAAAGCAAGTTCCCGGCTGTCCGGGAGCGTCTTTGACTTAGACGGAATCAAAAAACGAGCGGCGGAAGTGGAAAAAGAAATGGCTGACCCGGCGTTTTGGTCCGACCGCCAAAGAGCCGGCGCTCTTTCAAAAGAATTATCGGGCTTAAAGGAAGAAGCCGCCTTTTGGGAGCATTTTGAAAACCATTTGGAAGATTATGCCGGAAAAACGAGCGAGGAACTTGCCGTACTGGAGAAAGAAATTATAGATTTCAAAAGGAACTTTGAAAAACAATACCTGAAACTTTTTCTTTCGGGCAAGTACGACAGGGGCGATGCGATTGTTTCTTTCCATTCGGGAGCCGGCGGAGTGGACGCGCAGGATTGGACTTCAATGCTCGTGCGCATGTTTGAGCGCTACTGCGAGCGTGAAAGTTTTGAACACACCTTACTGAACCGTTCGGAAGGGGAGCAGGGCGGCGTCAAAAATGCCGTGCTTGAGGTGAGAGGGCGCTATGCCTACGGTTACCTGAAAGGCGAATCCGGTGTTCATCGCCTCGTGAGAATTTCTCCTTTTTCGGCGAAAGCCCTGCGGCATACGTCGTTCGCGCTTGTTGATGTCCTGCCGGTTCTGGAAAAAGAAGCCGTTGCCATCAATCCCGCGGACATAGAAACGGATACTTTCCGTTCTTCCGGTCCCGGCGGGCAGAACGTGAATAAGCTTGAAACGGCGGTCAGGATAAAGCACATCCCCACCGGAATCACAGTGGCGGTGCAGTCGGAACGTTCGCAGGCACAGAACAAAGACAAAGCAATGGGCTTGCTTCAATCGCGTTTAGCTAGTTTAATGGAGAAGTACCGCGTAAAGGAACTGTCGGAGCTTAAGGCGAAAATCGGAGCGGGCGAAATTGAATGGGGAAGCCAGATTCGCTCGTACGTGCTGAACCCTTACAAACTGGTAAAAGATCACCGGACGGGAGTTGAAGATTCAAATCCGGATAGGGTTCTTGACGGCGATATCGAAAAGTTTATTGAAAAAGAAATAATAAGCTAAGAACGTGAGAATAAGATTAGACTCGGAGTGTTTCGCCTCAAATCACCATTCGCCCGCCCAGCGAGCGGGCTTATTCAGGTTAGACCTCAAATTCCTTCGGCGAGCTCATGACCATGCAATTTGAGGTCTAAACAGTGCTTTGAAGCAAAACACTCCTATCAAGTATCAAATTTGAGGAAGAATCGGGTATTATATTGGGGCATAAACACATTATCAAATGATTAAATTTCAAAACGTAAGGAAGGTTTATGAGCCGAACAACGTGGTTTTGGACAAGATTAATCTTGAAATAAAACAAAGCGAGTTTGTGTCGCTGGTGGGGCTTTCAGGCGCCGGCAAATCAACGCTCATGAAAATGCTGACTAAGGAAGAATTGCCGACTACGGGAAAGGTTTACGTCGAGGGTGTGGATATAGCGACGATAAAAAACAACGAGATTCCGTTTTTCCGCAGGAATATCGGGACGATTTTTCAGGACTTCAAACTGCTCGCCCAAAAAACGGCTTATGAAAACGTGGCTTTCGCGATGGAGGTTTCGGACGCTTCGGAAGAAGACATTAAGCGCGACGTGCCCCAGATTTTGAATATTGTCGGTTTGGCGGACAAACTGGATAATTTCCCCCACCAGCTTTCGGGAGGGGAGAAACAGCGTCTGGCTATCGCCCGGGCGCTGATTCACAGGCCGAAAATCCTTTTGGCGGACGAGCCAACCGGGAATCTGGACCTGGTGAACGCCTATGATGTGGTAAAATTGCTTATGAAGATAAACGAACTGGGCACCACCGTCTTGCTTGCCACCCACGACACGAATATAGTGAACACGATAGGTAAGAGGGTCGTAAGCATGGACAGCGGCAAAATTGTCAGAGACCAGCACAAATCGGGGCGTTACATAATTTAATATGAAGAAATCAATATTAAGAATATTAAAATCGGGCTGGACTAATTTTTCAAGAAACAGCTATTTGAGCGTTGCCGCGACGGCGATTATTGCCTTGACGCTGATTTTATTTCTTGGGCTTATCACGTTAAGATTTTTAACGAGTAGAATTACGGTCGCGCTGGAAAATAAAATTGACATCAGCGCCTATTTTAAAACCGATGCCGCCGAAGACCAAATTTTGCAGATAAAGTCGGATTTAATGAGCCAACCAAGCGTGGAGTCGGTTGAATACGTTTCCAAAGAGCAGGCGCTTGAGCAGTTCAAGAGCCGGCACGCGGGGGACAAGCTGATTCAGGATTCGCTTTCCCAGCTGGATTTCAATCCGCTGACGGTCCCGACCGGCATCCCCGCTCCCTATCCGACGGGTATTTCCGGGGATGGCTCGGTGATCGTCGGCGGTCCGGAAGATAACGGCGGCAGCACCGTGGGCAGCGCGGTGCGCTGGACCAATTCGGGGGCGAACGTCGAACTGCTGGCCACGCCGGTCGGCACGGTGAACAGTTCCGCCAAGGCGATCTCTACCGATGGATCGGCAATCGTGGGTTGGGTGGCTGCCAACAGTGCTCCGTCTCAGGCGCTGCTCTGGACGTCGGGAGGCTTCCAGGTCCTGACGGATCTGGCCGGAACCACCGGCGGCAGCAAGGCCCTCGGCGTGTCTTCGACCGGGAGTTTCGTCGTCGGCGTCGGCAATCTGAGCAACGTGGACCAGGCCGTGCGCTGGCGGACGAGAGA
>VMGJ01000007.1 GCA_007376485.1 Parcubacteria group bacterium Licking1014_17
GCTCAGCCGTTTTCTTGTATAAATTTTCCGCCCATTCCAAAGCGCCACTGGTATATAAAGAAGCGTTTTCGTAAATTAAAGCCATTGCTTCTAAATTATTTACGCTATTCGGGGCTATTTCTAATGCTTTCTTCCCTTGTTCTATTGCTAAAGATAAGCTGTTTTCAATAACAGCCTGATCCTTGCTACCTTGAGCTTCCTTATTTGCCAAGGACATATAATTATTAGCTATATTTATGTAATAAACATCCCGATAAGGCGCAAGCACAATAGCTTTTTTGATTTTTTCAATTCTTTGATTTATATCATTTGTATTTAATGATCGCATTATATACATATCAGCCAAATACATTTTAATGCCCATTGTAAATAATATAACTACAGCCGCGCTCAAGGTCAGAAAAATCGCTGCCAATGCCAAAGCGTATTTTGGCGAAGCTCTAAAAGACAAATTTAATGTTTTAAACTTCTCCGGATAATTTACAATTGACATTGATAATGCCAAAATCAATATTAATACTGAAATCAAAACCATTGAACCGTTTATTGAAAACAGCAAATTCAAAGAGGCAGTAGATAAAATCAGCTACTATGAAAATAAAGACGTGATTGAAAGGGTTGAAAGACTTTCGGTGACGTTCAGCAATTGGGGCATATTGGCAACGGTTCTTTTGGCGATTATCGGCATTATGGTTATGTTCAACACCATTCGGCTGACGATTTACAATCAGAAACAGGAAATTGAAATTCAGCGCCTTGTCGGCGCGTCCAACTGGCATATCCGCAGTCCCTACATCGCCGAAGGGGGATTTTACGGGCTATTCGGGGCGCTTGCCGCAATGGCAATATTTTATCCGGTTGCCTATCTGGCTTCCGGCAAAGTTGCATCGTTCGCGCCGGACGTCAATATATTCACTTATTTTATTTCCAATATTTATTTAATAATTCCGCTGGTAGTCGGCGTAGGCGTGATTCTCGGAATGATTTCAAGTTTTATAGCAATCAGGAAACATTTAAGGATATAATTTCTCCGGATTTATTTGCTTGTAAAGGTAAAGCCACCGGAAATCTGGTGGCTTTTGGTTTTCTTATTTGTTTCTACTTGGAATCCTGTGTAGGATGTGAGTTGGCCCCCTTCTTGCAGAAATTCAATTTTTTTATTCGTCTTTTTTGCCTTTTTTCGTATTCCTCACGACATTTCATGCATAGGTCGTCAATTTCTGGTGCTACCGCCATGGTCCTTATAATCGGGATGCCCTCGTCACAACTGGTACAACTTCTTGGTCCCATAAAGGACGACAAACAGCACATACCCATCTCCTCTTATCTGCGATACAAGTTTACTGCGCAACTCCTCAAAAAAGTGCTTTTATCAAAATAGCATTATTGCTGACTCAAAATCAAGTCCCGAAAAATTAAAGCGATTACAATGACATTTACTACTATTTGTGCTAAATTTCTAATAAATTGCCGGGTGGTGTAGTGGTAGCACGCCACGCTCTGGACGTGGAAACCGGGGTCCGAATCCCTGCCCGGCAGCACTTCGACTCGCTTCGCTCGCTCAGTGCAGGCCATTCTTGTATTGAGCGAGGAGAAGTGCCCCGAGCGCAGTCGAGGGGCGTATTTTATGTATTTTGTTTATCTAATCGAGTGCAGCGATAAAAGTATCTATACCGGTATCACGACGGATGTTCAACGCAGATTCGGCGAGCATAAAAATGGAATTGGTGGACATTATACCCGATCAAAGCAAGTTGTTAAGATTTTGTATACCGAAAAGTTCAAAACACGAAGCGAGGCTCTTAGACGCGAGGCACAAATCAAGGGCTGGAGACACGACAAGAAGTTAAATTTAATAAAAGCGACATGAAATTCCAAGCTCGGCAACCACGCACAATACGGGATTCAAACCAATATGAACAAGACCAAAAATCAAAATAGACCGAAACCTGATATAGTCTGGAACTTAAAACCGCTTTTTAAGAGCGATAATGACTCGCGTATAGAAAAAGAGAGGAGAATAATTCTGCAAAAAAGTTGTGCTTTTATAAATAAGTGGAAAAAAAACACGGATTATCTTACCGATCCGAAAACTCTGCTAACTGCGTTGCGGGAATATGAAAAGTGGATAGGGGAGTATGCCGAGGGTGGCGACGGGGGTTACTATTTCTGGCTTCGCAACCGACAAAACCAAAATAACCCGGACCTAAAGGCTAAACTTAAAAAAACCGAGGATTTTTTCCTTAAAATAGACAACAATATTCAATTTTTCACCCTCAATTTAGCTAAAATACCAGCTAAAACTCAAAAGCAGTTCCTCGCCTATCCGGAACTTGCCAAATACAAGCATTTCCTGAAGCGATTATTTGATCGCGGTAAATATTTTCTAAGTGATCCGGAAGAAAAAGTTTTGAATTTAACAACGCCCACGTCATATTCCAATTGGGTCCGTCTGACTTCTGATTTTTTAGCCAAGGAAGAAATTGATGGGGAACCCTTTTCAAAAATTTTAGGCTTAATTGACGATAAAGATAAAAAAACCAGAGATTCAGCTGTCCGGGAATTAAATAATATTTTTGCAAAATACGTCGATGTTGCCGAAGCGGAGATGAACTCGCTTTTGGCATACAAAAAGGTTACCGACGAATTGCGCAAGTTTCCCCGTCCCGACGCTTCCCGCCACATTTCTGATGATGTTGAAACTGAAGTTGTGGATTCATTGCTCAAATCCGTTTCGGGCAAATTTGAAATTGCAAAAAAATACTACAAACTCAAAGCCCAGCTTTTTGGCGTCAAAAAACTGCAATATCACGAGCGCAATCTGGATTACGGCGACGTGGGCGGCAAATATTCTTATGGTGATTCAATTAATCTGGTGTCTAAAGTATTAGCAGGTCTTGACCCGGAATTTTCTGAAATATTCAGGCGATTCAATGATAATGGCCAGATTGACGCGTTCCCAAGAAAAGGAAAAAGTAGCGGTGCGTTTTGCACCCATTCTCTTAAGAGCCAGCCAACCTATCTTTTTCTTAATCACACCGATAAATTGGTGGATGTTCTTACAATTGCCCATGAAATGGGCCACGCCATCAATAATGAATTGACACGCAAAAGAAAAAGCCCTATATATTTTGGTGCCTTAACATCGACTACTGAAGTGGCCAGCACTTTTATGGAAGATTTCGTATTGGAAGAAATTCTCAAACAATCTGACGATGAGAAAAAACTGGCTATAATCATGCAAAAACTAAACAGTGATGTTTCCTCTATTTTTAGACAAATCGCGTTTTATAGATTCGAGCAGGAATTGCATAAAAATTACAGAGAAAAAGGATATTTGACCCACAAAGAAATTGGGGCTCTTTTCCAAAAGCACATGGTAAGCTACATGGGCGGTTACATTGAGCAGTCGCCTGGGTCGGAAAATTGGTGGGTTTACGTCGGTCATTTTCGCAGATATTTTTACGTCTATTCCTACGCCAGCGGATTATTGATTTCCAAGTCGTTGCAAAGCTCTGTTCGCAATGATCATAAGTTTATGGAGAAAGTCAAAGAGTTTTTATCAACCGGGACGTCGGATTCTCCAAAAAATATTTTTAAAAGCCTCGGAGTCGACATTGCCTCTGAAAAATTCTGGGGAAACGGCTTGAAAGAAGTAGAAACGTTACTTCAAAAAGCGATTCAGTTAGCCAAAAAACTCGGGAAGATCTGAATTTATGGTGGATCTTGACCTATATAGTTCCCCGGCGTATCGTTTAGGCATAACAATTTAACAAAATGACCATGATTTACATAATTATCGCAGCTGTTGTTTTTGTGTTCTTTGTGTTTATTCTGCCGGGCTTGTGGATAGTCCAGCAGTACCAGCAGGGGGTAATATTCAGATTCGGCAGAATTATGCGCATAAAGGGTCCGGGATTAAGCATGGCCATCCCTTATTTTGAGAGGATGAGAAAGGTTGATTTGAGAACCGTTACCCTGCCGGTGCCGGCCCAGAAAATCATTACCAAGGATAATGTCTCGGTGGATGTTTCGGCGGTCGCGTATTACCGCATTACCGACGTGATTAAAAGCATTGTTGCCATCCAAAACGTCCAGGCGGCAATTGACCAGATTGCCCAGACCTCGCTCCGCAATATCGTCGGCAAATTCCAATTGGATGAAATCCTTTCCGAAAGGGAAACCATAAACAAGGAAATTACCAAAATTTTGGACAGCTATACCGAGGCCTGGGGCGTGGTCGTGAGCACGGTGGAGATAAAAGACATCCAATTGCCGGATGATATGCAGAGAGCGATTGCCAAGCAAGCCGAAGCGGAACGCGAGAAAAGAGCCAAGATAATTTCAGCCGAGGGTGAATTCTTGTCGGCCCAGAAACTTGCCGATACCGCCGATATCATGATGGCCCATCCCATAGCCCTTCAACTGCGTAATCTGCAAACCTTGGCTGAAATCGCCACCGAAAAAAATTCCACCATTATTTTCCCAGCCCAGCTTATGGGTACAATAGCAGACATTGCCAGATTTCTTAATGAAGAGAAAAAGAGGTAGATAACAGTCATTCCTAAAATAAGGTAGTTTGACAGTAACACATATAAGATATTATGGTTTTTGAGTTCAGATATTGCTATTAAACCTGTACATTTCCAAATAAGGAGGTCGGAATGAAGTGGATTCCAAACGCTGTATCGATTTCTCGTTTTTTCCCTCTTGCAGTACTGATTTTTCTGTGTGCCCTGTGGAATCATTGGCTGGCGGCAGCAATCCTTTCGGTCATTGCTATTGTTACTGACTGTCTAGATGGCTGGCTCGCGTTCAAACTGGACGCGGGAAGCGAGCTGGGCGGTCAGATTATTGACCCCTTATGCGACCTTGCCTTTTCGGTAGCGCAAGTTGCCGGAGCGTTTTTCGCGGGCGTAATCGGCTGGGGGGTGGTCGCGCCGCTGGTGGTGCTATTTCTATCGGTATGGTTGCCATTGGCGTGGATAGCATTGGGTCCCGTTCTTGGGGTCACTGGTGAATTTTTTGATCATGGCACACCATCACCGGTACCAGACTATAGCCGCCTTTACGAAACCAGTCGCAGGGTTCTCATGGCTGTTAGCCGGATCTACTACGCGGTGGTCGTAGCCGGATTCACAGCCCTGTATTTCTATAAAGCCATGGGAATCAACGCGGCATGGCTCATTTTGCCAGCTATACCGTTGGCGTGGCTAGGCGCGCGATCCAGTATCAGCCACCACCGGATGGCCTCGGATCTTTTGTAACTTGTGACTTTGTGATTTTGGTGATTTTGCTCCCGCTTCGGCCGGTCTTCATTGACAGCCAGGCGGGAGTTTTGTTTTTGTGTGAATAAAAATCCCCCAAACGGCGCGGCGGTTTTTTCAAAACCGCCGCGCTATTTGGGGGAATGGCTTTTGTGGTATAATTCAAGCAAATGGAAGAGACGAATGAGCATACCTCGATGGTAAGACGTTTGGTTTTAAAAGCCAAAGACATTGTTGATAGGTTTGGGTTTAAGAATAGTAAAAGGTTTTTGAAAATTACCGTTGCCATATTGGCGATTCCTTTATTGATTTTGGTAAACACGCGCTCGGCCAGCGCCGAAGTTGCCTACTATTATTCTCCTCTCTGTTTGGGTAATTGGAAGTATGTCAAGAATATAGAGGAGGAGCCGCAAGTTCCCCAGGGTTCCGATGCCTCAAACTTCAACAATGGGAATTCAGCCGTCCTTAAAAACGTTTCCGGTCAGGTGTATTGCGGAAAGTTCGCGACTCAAAATTCCCCGAGCAGCAATTTCAAGAAAATAAATTTAAAATTTTCAATGGCGGTTGCCGACAGCGAGACGAAAGAAATTAAATCAACCGATTTCGAAAAGGGAGTTAACATTCTGGACACGGACCCGGATTCATCAGTTCTGTTCACGTTCCCGGAATCAAACGGCGAGGGAACAGCCAGTTCGGGAAGCGCTGCCCCCACACCCAGTCCTTCGTCGGAACCGATTCCTCAATCGGCGCAGACAGATACCGCCAATAAAACCGCAACGCCTTCTCCCGAATCCTCGCCCGCAGTAACAGAACAACAGGCGGAAGTGCCGTCTGAAGTAGAAGTGCTACCCGCCGAACCTTCAGCTCCAGCCGAACCCACTCCTGAACCGCCAGCCGAGCAGGCACAAGCCCCGGTGCCAGTGGGAGAGCCAACGCCGCCCGCCGAGAACAATTTGGAAACACCCGTTTCATTCTTGGGCAAAATCACTTCTTTTCTTTTCGGCAATGTTTTGGAAATAAACTCGGTCATGTTGAATTTAGATGATATCATAGAGGTTTTTTACACAACCGACGGGGAGAACTGGACCCGGCTTGGGACGGTTAATAATCAAAACCGGCAAAATGTCTCGTTTGAAATAAACTTGGATTCTCTGGACAAAATAGCGGATTTGCAAATAATGGTTTCTTCCTTACCCACACTGGATTCCAATTCCGTGGTTTATCTGGACAGCATGTGGCTGGAAGTGGAATACAGCTCCGGTGTCGTGGATTTCGTTAAGGATATGGGCGAGAACGTAATTGAAATTCTTACTAATAATGAACCGGTGCCAACGCCTGCCGGTACTCCTTCGGAAACTCCAACCCCTGTTCCTCTTACGCCTACGCCGACACCCGCGCCTCAATTATTTATTGATTACAGTTTTGTGCTGGGACCCGTTTCGGAGCCGAAGCTGATTTTGGACTGGTATCCCAGAGAAAAAGTTAGCGAGGTGCAAAAAAAGAAAGCCGTTTTTTCCAATAAAGTCAGCGCCGGCGTGCAGGGAAAGTCACTGGTAATTTCGGGTTCGTGCGTCAAGCCGTATTACGTAGTGATACTTTATAAAAAAGAAAGTGACTATACCAAAAATCCTTCAGCCGCCGTGTTAAATTCGGCTTATCCTTGCGAGAAAGGCAAATTTGAATATACGACTCAAAACCCTAACGACATCCCTTCGGGTTCTTATTACTTGCTGGTGGCGGAACAGGGCGAAGGACCTTGGGAGCCGATAAGCCAGATCCAACAGGTGGATATCACTAGGGAAGAAATTTGGAAATAACCAATAAATGATAACCGGCAAGTCCCTCCATAACTCCAATACAGTGTTCGTCATGCAGCAGGGGAGCTTTGTTGTTCCCGAGAACGGAGAATTTTCCATAATATATACCGGCGCCGAAGCTGAAGGGATGCATTTTATCGATGACCCTGCGATGCAGGTAAAACTTTTAACCGTTCCTAAACTTGGCGTTACCGTTACTCTGGACGGCGGAAAGCTTAAAATTGATGACATAAAAAAGAGAGATTTTGGGGAAAATAACATTGTGAAGGAAAGTATTCGCGCGTTCAATTCTCTTTTTCCCGATAAAGACATTGTAGGTTTTGGTTTCAATATGGATATTTATTACCGTTTTGACAATGCCATACCGATTGAATTGCTTACCGATAACTTCGTTGATAAAAAACTGCCCGGGTCCCGCGAGATTACCGATTTTGGTTTTCAGTTCAGCGCCCGGAATGAAAAATCCGGGCGGTTTGAACGGTATTTCTTTAAAATCGCGGCGCCATTGGAGCTTATCGCTCACGTCAACCACCATTATACCGAAAGGTCTGTACCTAAAGAGGAAAGATTAAAAGAACTGTTCGCCGCGTGTTACAATGAAACAGATGAGGTGATTGAAGCACTAAATTTTTAGTTGCCCAAAACAAATGTCAATAACGCTAAATGGAGTAAAATTAGCGAGAAACAGAAGGAGCAGGTTCTTTCTCATGGTTTTTGCCGTTACGGAATTATTCTTGTCTCTTCTTCTGGTGATTTCTTTGGGCGCGAACTTTATTTTTCCGCACCGAGCGGGCGCCACCGCCGGCATTTCCCAAAAACTTTCTTATCAGGGACGGCTGACGGATTTGAGCGGGAATCCTCTTGGAGGAGCCGGCACTAATTATTGCTTCAAGTTTTCAATATACGATTCGGCTGCGGCTGGCGCTAAGGTCTGGCCTGCCGGGGCTCCGACTTCGACGACGGTTTTAGTTAAAGACGGAGTTTTTAACACAGCTATAGGTGATGCCGACACTTTAACTTACGACTTCACCCAGTACGACATTCTTTATCTTGATGTTCAGATAAACGATACAGCCACCGCTTGCAGCGGCAACTGGGAACCATTAAGTTCCCGCCAGAGGATTGATGCCGTCGGTTACGCGCAGGCGGCGAAGGATGTTTATTCTTCCATTCTAAGGGCGCAATCAAGCAGTTCGCCGGCTAAAGTCCAAATCGGCATTGGTTCCGGTACCAATCCGCCGGTGGTTTTGGGCCTTGACTGGAAGAACGCCAATGAAAATATAGGCGACAGTTGTATCAACGGCCAGATGTGGTATAACTCAATTGATTCAAAAGCAAGAGTTTGTGAAGGAAACACCCTTAAGGACATAGTGGAGGGAGTATTGGTGAAAGATGAGGGCACCGATGTCGGCTACGCTTCTGCCGGGCTTAATTTTGTCGGTGCCGGAGTCAGCGCCTCTCTCAACGGCACAGCCGGAGTGATACAAATAAATGTGCCTTTTGGGGGTGTAGCCGTTAATGGCACAGCGGCGGGCACCGTGTCCGCCGGCTCGGTAGTCTTTTCCAACTCAAATAATGTTAGTTTTGGCATGAACGGCTCTACAATTACAGCCACAGCCGCCGGCGGATACACCAACTCCGACTTCACGCCCTATTCGCCTAATCTTTCAGGGCTGGCCATGTCCGCTTCCTCTCTAGGGCAAAACACACTTTTCTTTATGTCGTTTTTCCTGCCCCACGAATACTACGCCCTGCGTCTTAACTTGTACGGTTCGGTTACCGGCTCCATAGCCGGCGCCGCCAATACGGGAAGCGCCGGTTATACGCAATCAGTGGCTCTGTACGCAAGAAATCCGAGCGAACAAAGGGAAATAACCAAATTTTGGAGCGGAAGCGCGTTCATTTCCATCCAAAACAGCAGTAACTCCAAAATAACCGCTGTTCATCCGGCGGGAATAGCCAACAGCACCTCGGTTTCAAGCAGTGTTTACACTTCCAACGCCACCAACGCTTCCACCTATGTGCTTACCAGTATTTATGGCGTCAGGCAATTTGTTTTTCCTCTTTCATCAACATTGACAGTCGGGCAGTATTGGCTGGCTTTCGCGCACTCTTACACATCGGTCAACGCCAGCGATAAGTTATCGCTGTCCGTTATGTACCAAAGCATGAGCAACAGCGTCATCGCTTTCCAGCCGTTCGGCACCAACTCCTCGGCCACCAACCTTGGAAAACGGGTGATGCAAGGCATCGGAACTTACAGCGCTACTTCCAACGCTTTCCCGGCTTCGGTGACATTATCCAAGGGCAGTTTTGCGTGGAACACGGCCGTGTCGTTTCCATTTTTCAATTTTAGCGGCTGGACCACAGGAACGGATAGATTATAATGAATCCCGTTAGAGACAACCTATGTTTTATGTGTATGTTTTACAAAGTGAAAAAAGCAAACATTGGTACACGGGATATACCGGTGATTTGCGGAAACGCTTTAACCAGCATAATCAAGGAAAATCAGAGTATACAAAGCATCGCGGGCGATATAAATTGATTCATTATGAAGCATGTATTAATGAGCATGATGCTCGGGTAAGAGAAAAATATTTAAAAACCGGAATGGGCAAACGCTATCTCAAGAATAGGCTAAAGCGTTTCCTGTCTCTAACGGGATGAATCCGCAAATAGTTATCGAAAATTATCAGGGGACGCATAATGCTAACCTACAGCAGAGCGTCGCCCGGCTGGAAAAAGGCAGGGGCTATCGCGATTTGTCCACGATTTGCATCGTACCCACCCGCGGCATGATTCCGGCCAAAGTAACGCAGGCCTGGATGGGCATGATTGCGCCGATGAACCAGAAATTTACCAGAATTTTCATGATTGGCATGGAGGTCGGCGAGGCCTATACCGCGGCCGTCGAGAATATTCTTAATCATCCCGAACTTTCAAAGTGGAAATATATTTTAACTCTTGAAGAAGACAATATCCCGCCGCCCGACGGACTATTGAAACTTTATGAAAATATTGATGACTTTGACGCCATCGGCGGTTTGTACTGGACTAAGGGCGAAGGCGGTCAGCCGATGATTTACGGCGACCCAAACGACCCGGAGCTTAATTTCCGGCCTCAGCCGCCCGTAATGGATATTCAGCCCTGCAATGGGCTGGGTATGGGTTTTACTTTATTTAAGATGGACATTTTTAAAGATTCCCGGATAGAAAAACCCATGTTTAAAACATGGAATGAATGGGACCCGCAGAAGGGCGTTAAGATGTACACCCAAGACCTTTATTTTTTTGAGAAAATAAAGAAGCTGGGCTATCGCGTGGCTTGCGACACGCGGGTGAGAGTGGGGCATTACGATGTCGGCGCGGACGTGGTATGGTAGTCACATTGTATAATCCATGAAAAAAATCGCGATATTTTTCTTCTGCGCGGCCATGATTTTATCAGCGGTTTTTTGGGTTTTTGCGTATAAAAAGGACAAAAATAATTTTACAAGCAGCGGCAAGAAGGCAGATATCAGCCTGATAAATCCAACCATCAGCGCCAATCTGGGCAAGCACTACATCATTAATTTTAGCCCGTTAAAAAAAGAGTTGGAAATAATCAGGGGGAAATATGCTCAAAAAAATTACATTTATTTTCTATATCTGAATAATAGTTCATGGGTAGGGTTTGACGAGAAAGAATTATTTACCGCCGCCAGCACGGTCAAGGTTCCTGTTGCGATATCCGTGCTTAGATTTATTGAGAATGGTCGTTTGAAATTAAATGATGTTTATACTTTGGATGAGCTTGATATTGATAATGGTTTTGGTGAATTATACAAAGGCGGCGTGGGGAAAGAATTCAGCGTGGAAGAGCTGATAAAAATTATGGTGGAGCAGTCGGATAATACGGCATTGCTTGCTTTGCTGCATATTTTTGAGGACATTGGCATTATAAATCCCCTAGAAGATGTTTATCTGTCATTGGGCTGGGATATGGCGGGCTTTATGCCTTCGTTCGGTCAGGATGCCCAGCCGAACTACGAAAATATCAATTTGAAAACGCTAAGCAATATGTTCACGGCTCTCTACAATGTCGCGTATCTTAATGAGGAACATTCGCAGAAATTACTAAGTTTTTTGGCTGATACCCCTTTTGATGAAAAAATGGTTCGCGGTATTCCGAGCTCCGTGACCGTTAGCCACAAAATAGGCATTGCGGCGGGGGGGGGTAAGACATTTTCCGATTGCGGTATCGTTTATATCCCGAAACGCCACTATATTTTATGTCTGGGCTCCAGCGGGGGCGATGAATCCAGCGCCAACCAGTTTATGGCCGAAGTTTCCAAAGCGGTTTACCAATATGTGATAGATAATTAATTTTTTTATGGAGGTTAATGATTTTGAGAGAAAAAAATCGGCGATAATCGCCAAATACAACGGGTGGAGTTCTTATGATTTAAACTATAACGGCGGCGAGTTTTTTATGTCGAGCGTCGAAACCAAGGAAGTAACTTCTTTCGATGGGATTTTTTTAAAGAATATTTTAGATGCAGTCGCCAATTTTACCGCCGGCAAGAAATGGGAAGAACTGGAAATTCTTGACTTGGGGTCGTATGAAGGGCAGGTTGGTATTGAGTTCGCGCGGCAGAACGCCAAAAGGGTTGTCTGCATTGAAGGGCGGGAAGGCAATGTTGTTAAGGCAAATTTTGCGAAAGAGGTTCTTAATCTGAAAAATCTTGAATTATTTCAGGACGATGTTATGAATTTAAGCGTGGGAAAATATGGTTCTTTTGACGTAGTTTTGTGTTTGGGCATTCTTTACCATCTGCCAGTTACCGACGTTTTCAGATTTATGAAAAATGTTTACGAGACTGCCAAGGACATAGCCATCGTAGATACGCACTTTGCCATGGCCGATGAAATGCAGGTTGAGCATAAAGGCAATATTTATCATGGCCGGCTGTTTGATGAAACGCCGGACAGTCATTCGCCGCAATCTTCTTTAGCCGGCGGAGACAGTTTTTGGCTGAATCGCGCGTCATTGCTAAACTTGATTAGGGATACCGGATTTGATTCGCTGTATGTAGTTCCTTATCCGGGTAAAACCTGGCGCGGCGCCGACGACAGGATCACGGTTGTGGCCGTTAAACATGGAGGCGGCGGTAAAAAAATGGTCGCACCTGTTTTTTACCGCAAAGAAAACGACAGATTTATAGAAAAGGAGCCTTCTCTTATGGTGGTGCACAAGAAAAATATGGGCAGAAACTGGCAAAAGCAAAAGCCGGACGATTTTCTTTAAAGGCGCGATAAATAACTGTTCCAAAATATGAAATTAGATATCGCCTGCGGGCAAAATAAGCGGCAAGGTTTTAAAGGAGTGGATATTGTTCCCGGCGAGGGCGTGGATTTCGTTTGGGATTTGGAAAAATTTCCATGGGGACCATTTAAGAACAATTCAGTGGAGGAAGTGAACGTCAGCCATTACGCTGAACATACCAGAGATTTGATAAAATTTATGGACGAGGTCTGGAGAATCTGCCGGCATGACGTTAAGGTAACTATTGTTTCACCCTACTACACGTCAATCCGCGCGTGGATGGACCCGACGCATGTGAGGGCGATATCAGAAAACACTTGGCTTTATTTCAATAAAAGCTGGCGCGAGAGCGTGAAATTGGAACATTACCCGATAAAATCAAATTATAATATTGAGAAAATGTACACTTTCTTCAACCCGCCGTGGGACAAGAAAAGCGACGAAGCAAGGCAATTTGCCCAAACGCATTACTGGAACGTGATATCGGATATTGTCGTGGAATTAAGAACTATTAAATAAAAAAATGTTAGTTTGGAAAACAACTTTATTTAAAGTAGCCGCGCTGGGACTGGCGGTAGCCGGGGTTTTTCTGTATTTATTTTTCGCTTTCCGGAACGAAAATAGTCCCGTTTTGAAAAACAATTCCCAAGGGGCAGGCAATTTTAAGGTTTTGCCGCTTAGCCAGGGATTCAGCCTGCTGGGAGCCCAGATAGGCGATGCGTTAGAATCGGGCGGATTAAAATCACTGCCTCCACCCGAAGATTTCAGGCATTTTGATTATCCCAAAGATTCATTTTTTGACTATCCTAAAAATATTTTAAACGTTTCGGGAAAATGCAATGATTTTTATAAAACCGTTTTAATTTACGGCGCGGATTCCGATTATCGGCAGAATCCGGAGATGGCAAAATTCAATGAAGCTCTTAGGTGCAAGAAAGGAGAAATGTTTGAGGAAAAAATAGATTTAAGTTTGCTGAATATTACCGAGGGCGGATATTACGTTATCGTAGCCGACCAAGGGAAAGAGGGGAGTTGGTACAACCCAAAGTGATATTTTTTCAGAGCGGTTATGTGTTAAAATTATTCTATGGAAAATTTTTCGGATATAAATCCAAGAGTCGGTCTGGGTCGCGCGGCGGCTAAGATACTGGTTGTTTTAATTTTACTGGTTCTTATAACTGTCCTTTTCGGTCCGCGTCTTCTTATGTTCGGGCAAAACGCTCTTCTGCCCTTTATGTCTAAATGGCAGGTGGTTTATCTGGCTAACGGAGAAATATACGTGGGCAAAATCAGCGGTATGAGCGGGAGCCAGATTAAATTAAAAAACGCCCACAATCTTCAACTGGCAAATTCGGAACAAATAACCGGCCAGACAACCCGATTGAAACTGGAAAGCTCCGCGGCGAAAAATCTCTCTTTGATTAGGTGGGGATTTTACCAGCCCCTGAAATCCCAAGGCGAGATTTATATAAGTCGCCAGGTGGTGCTTTTTTGGGAAACATTGGATGATGACTCACAGATTGTCCGGCAGATAAACGCGGCTAAATAATAAGCGTGGCGGAGTTGAAATGAAATTGATATAATTTATATATGGCTTTTGAGTCGCACAGTTTTAATGCATGCGTGGTTTTTTGTGTCGCAATATTCATTATTGCGGCGTTCTCTTTCTCAATAGTCAATTTTGATAAGCCGGAAAATCAGTTTGGTTTTTTGGAATCGGCATCCGCCTATGAGGCAAGTTCGGCGACTAATTTCTTCATCCATGGCGGCGGGCTGACCAGTGTGGCAAGCTCCGGGCAGTCAACCTCCTATAAAGAATGGTCGGCTGGCGGGCAGGCAATTATAGGTCTCGCGTCGGCAGCGATTTCCAATCCGGCGCTGGATATCGGAGAAAACACAATAAGCACCACAAGCTCTGCCGTATCCACCCAGGCCAGTTTTCAGCGCAAAACCTGGTATGACGGGTCAAGATATTGGGCGGCTTTTTATGACGGCGCGGATTCAATTGATTTTTGGTATTCTAAGAATGGGAATTCGTGGTTGCAAAACAATTCGGCCACCATATCTGTTGCTACCCCCGATTTTTCGATCAAGGCGGATTCCAGCAATGCTTACATTGTTTATACCGACGGGAATGACATAAAAATTAAAAAAGCCGCAAGTTACCCAGCGACAAATTTTTCATGGGGCGGCGCCACTACCGTTTTCACGGGCGCGCCACACGATTATCCCGTAGTCGAAAAGGACACAAATAATAGAATAATGGTGAGTTCCAGAAGACCAAGCGCCGGTTTCTATTTAGTTTCAAATTTATCAACCAACGCTGACGATGAGACAATATGGGACGGTGAAATCGTAATATCTGATACGGCGGAATCTAATTTCTATGGTGTTTTGGCCCCATTGTCAGGCGGCAATATGCTCTCGGTTTACGTCTTATATCAGAGTATGTACTACAGCGTGTGGGATGGCAGCAGTAAATGGTGGGGTCTGCCTGTCAGCATGAATAATACTTCAGTGCTGGATGGATTGGAATACAATATGCAAGTCGTATCCGACCCTTCAGCTGGCAAGGCATACGCGTTTCATGGTGATTCATTCGGACTATCTCTGGTTTTAGGAAAGTATTCCGAAAGCACCAATTCTTGGAGTAATGTTTTTTTAACCAATACCGCAGCTTCTTCTAAATATTTAACAATGAGCTTCAATACTTCCAATAATAGTGATATTCACGTTTTTTGGGTGAATGACGCGGGTGGCGATTTATACACCATAAAGGTGAAAGCGCCCTACAATATTGCCGATTGGGAAAGTTCCCCAGTTGAACTTATCGCGTCAGCGTCGGATGTTAGATGGGTTTCCTCGGACTTTCATGAATCAACCCCAAAATATATACCCCTGATATGGACGACCGGCGCCGGTAAGGTAAAATTCTATGGCAAATCAGTTGAAACTACCGATACTTTCTCGCTGGCAGGCATAGAAAATTTAATTTTCAGGATATTCAAGCCGGACTATGACCTTGTCCACTACCATTGGAGGAATGACGACGGGAGTGAAGCGGCGGCAACCTCCGCCACAAGTGGGGTGCAGGACACGGCTTTATCCGACCTGGGTTTGAACACCGTGGCCAGATTAAGGATTGAAGTTTCCAATGAGGGCGGTATAAATGGAATTTCAGCCCAGAAATTTAGGTTGGAGTATGGGAAGAAAGATACAACATGCGGGGCAATTTCTTCATGGACCGACATAGCCGACAACGGGGGAGACTGGGATATGTCAGCTTCCCAGCTGACTGAAGCCGGCGATACCACCGATATCAGCAGCAGTTCCCTTGGGGGCATGGATGACGAAAATATTTCATTTCTTACCCCTAACGGCGGTCAGAGGGAATCCACAAGCCAGACGGGTGAGGTTACTCTTAACAGCAATCAGTTTGTTAATCTCGAGTATGCAATCAAGGCAATCGGCTCAGCGTCGGAGAATTATTGTTTCAGGGTGACTAATGCCGGTTCAAATACCAATTTTTCCTATTCCGAATATCCGGAAGCAAGTATAAAAATAACTACTATGACTCTGTCGGTTGACGCAGGAAGTTCCGTAGAGTTCGGCAGTTTGGCTTATGGAACTAGAAAGACCGACAACACAAGACTGAAAATAGATACCAACGAAACGAGCGGATACTTGGTTTCGGTTGGGCGCCAATGGGGGAAAGGACCGGCAAACGCGACATTAGCCTCAAACGCCAACTCAACCATTTATATAAATGACACGGAAAATGGCATTGATGTTTTTGACGGACTCGGCTCCAATTGCACTGACGCAAACGGGGCAAGAATATGGCCCGACAGTGCAGGTGTTTCTACGGGACTCGGGTTCACTGTCTGGAAGGCGGATATAAATAAAGACACGGCTTGCTGGGGCACTGGCACGACAGTATCCAACTCGCTTAATAAATATGCCGCTTTTCCTGCATCTCCGGGCTTGAGCATAATTTCAACCACATCCAACAGCCCCAATCCATCTTTTGCTTCTATCGGCTACAGCTTAGAAATAAAACAAAATCAAAGGGCGACCAGTTATACCGGCAGTGTAATTTATACCGCTACCGCCCCGCCATAAACCTCGGTTTGCGGCAATTAAATTTTGCCGGCTTTAATTGGTGGTTTTTGGACAAATAAAAAATTCCCCGGACGGCGCGGCGGTTTTGAAAAAACCGCCGCGCTATTTCGGGGAATGGTTCCTGTTTGTAAGTCTTTTAACGATGAAACGGGAAACCAAAACCATTGCGAACGCCGCCGTCAGAACAATCCAGAGATGTTTCACATCTCTAATTTTGTAGATGTCGCCGAAATAATATCCGGCGCTGAACAAAATAGAAGAGCGTGCTATTATCCCCCAGAAGTTGACCCATACATATTTTCTGAAGGGCATTTTTGCGAATCCGGCGGCGGTTAGAATGATTCTGCCTATGGAATACGCGAATTTGCCGAACAATAATGTTTTGGCGGGACTCTCCCGGAAGTGGCGTTCAATTTTTTTTATCTTTGATTCTACTTGAGGCTGGCTTAGTCCGAGCCAGAAAATAAACCACCTTGAAAATCTGTGCTGGCTTAACCATGAAATTATTTTTGCCGTCCATCCGCGCTGGTTGAGCCATGCTAGCAAATACCGTCCTAATAGATAGTGGTATGTGTCATCAATCATATTCCCAGCCACTACTATGGCGTAGGCAACGGGACCGCTCACATATCCGAGGGCAACTAAAAAACCAACCAGGAACACATTCAGTGTTCCCTCAATCATAATAATCGGCAGAAGTATCAATGCCGAGTGCCCCGCCAAAAGATGGGCTATATCCATATTTCCTCCGTTTCGCGTTCATTATTGACAAAGAGCAGTGATTAGACACATATTCTTATACCCCCTAATCAATATGATGTCAAAATAAAAAAGAGCCCATTAATGAGCGACTATTACAATGACATTCTCACATTCTCAAGAATGTGAGAATGTCATACTGCTTAGGGCTTGAGCAATTTTTGGTAAATATCCATTGTCTTAGCCGCCATTACGGGCAGACTGTTTTCTTCGGCGAGCTTTTGGGCTTGTTCTCCGAGGCGTTTCCGCAAATCGGCGTCTTTGAGCAGGCGGTCAAGGCAAATTCTAAACTCATCATCATTTTTTGCCTTCAGGCAATTCTGTTCGTGAACCAGCCAGCCCCGATAAACCGGAATGTCGCGGACCAGTATCGGCAAACCGAGAGCGGCGGCTTCAAGAATCACCATGCCCTGATTTTCTTCATAGGAAGGAAAAATAAAAATATCCAGTGAGTTGAAAGCCGCCAAAACATCGTCCACGTAACCAGTGAAATTCACATTGGCAGGAATTGTTTTAGGCAGTGCTTTGACAAATAGGGGATTGTAAATCTTGCCGTACCACATAAACCGATTCCCGGGGAATTTTTCTGCGAGATACAGAAATGTATTTATGCCTTTTCTCGGTATTGCCAAACCAATATTGCCGATAACAACTCCCGAAAGAGAATATTGCCTACGCGCTAATTCTCCTCTCATTTCATCTTTATAAAACTTTTTCAAATCAACCCCGTTTGACTGGGCGCGGAGTTTTTCGGCGGGCAAACCGTACGCCACTAGCAGTGACTTTGTATACTCACTCGGGCAGAAAACCATATCAGCTTGGCCATAAGCGTATTTAAGATATATTTTCGCGAGCACTGACAAAAATCCGCTGAATCTGAAAACTCCGCGTATATCTTCGGCCGTCACATGCGCCCAAATTATTACTTTTTTCCCCTTGGATTTGGCTTTTTTAATCAGCCAGATAGATTTTAACCACGGCGTGTTAATCTGGAGAATGTCGCAGGAATCATCCCATTTGTCGGTGTACTCAATACCCAAATGTTTGAGAATCACCATCTGATTTTTATAAGAAGACAAAAGCCCGGTGCCTATCTTTTTATAAAACTTGCCTCCGAGAAAGTGATAAAATTCCAAATAAAGACAGATTTTCATATTAATTTCAAACCGCCGTTACCGTTAATGACTTCGCGGTAAATATCGGTTAAAGAATTCATTTTATTTTTAAGAGAATGTTCTGTTACGAACTCCAGCGAAGCCGCGCTCATTTTAACCAATAAATCGCTATTTGAGCAGAGCTCTAAAATGTTTTTTGCCATGTCGTTTATATCATCCGCCTTTGAGAGGAAACCGTTAATCCCATGTCTTACCAGTTCGGGAATCCCTTTTTCCGAGACCGAAATGAACGGCAAACCTACAGCCATGGCTTCGAGCATGGTAATGGGCATATTTTCGCTTTTACTGGCGGTGATGAATATGTCGCTTGCCTGAAAAGCCTCGCGCAAATCGTGGCCCCGCAGAAATCCGGTGAAAATCATCCTGTCTTTTATGCCCAAGTCGGTAGCAAGCTTCTCAATCTTTTTTCTTTCGGGTCCGTCGCCAACTATCATAAGTTTAATCTCCAGATTCTTTTCTGCCGCCGAGGTGAAAGCTCTTATTGCTTGGTCTATGCTTTTTTCGTAGCTGACACGCCCGACATACACTAGGGAACAGCGGGGGAGCCCGAATTTCTTTTTCAATTGCTCTTTAATATCCGTTGTCGCGGGCTTGAAAAAATCTATATCAACCGAGTTGGCGAGCACTTTAACGGGTTTATACAAGCCGCGTTTTACCATTTCATCCGCCAGCGCCTTGCTGGGGCTTAGGACCAAATCGCAGGAATTGTAATATTTCAGAGTCAGTTTCCAATTCAGCCATCTTCCGAGTTTAAAATCCAGTTTTACGTGTTTTAAATAGTGGTCGTAAAAAGTGTGGTGGGTGCCGACGAGTTTTATATCAAAAATTTTTGAAGCCAAAATTGACCACCAGCCCATGGTGAAGGGAGTGTGAGTATGAATTATTTCCGGCTTGAACTTCCTGATTTTATAAAGAGCTCGGAAGTCAATGGGCAAAGCGAATCTCTCCCCGCGGTAAATTATTCCGATAGGCAACGACGGGCAGAAAACAATTTCATATTTGCCGTTATTTTTGAGTTTTTTCTTGTCGGCTCCGGGTACAGCCGTGAAAACCATCACTTCGTGTCCGAGCTCCGACAGAGTTTCGGCGGATTTTGTCGCCACATTGGCAACACCGTTGATTTGAGAGGAAGAAAAAAATGTGTCGCTGAAAATAGCGATTTTCATCGTAATTGATTAACAAATTGAAGTGTTTTCTCCGCGACTTCCTCCTGATAACGGGAAGCCAAAAAATGCCCCGATTCAAGATGGACTACCCTGCAATTGCGAATTTTATCAGCCATATCCTTGATTTCTCTGTCGGAGATAAAAATATCACCTTTGCCGTGCAATATCAAAGTCGGGCACGCAATATTTTTTAACGATTCCGCGTAATTTAAGCGGAAAACCTCGGACAACATCCAGAAATTAACCGGCAGAGGCATTGTCAAATATCCCTTAAAGGTAGAGTCCCAGTAGCCCCGAGATTTGTTCTGCTCAAAATAAAGGTATTTTTTCCGTTTCTGCCAGATAAGCAAATAAGCCAGAGTATTCAGGAAAACATAACTGGAACCCGACAAAAAAGACAGCCAGCTGTATTTCATCGGGCTAACATGATTCGTGCTGATTAACACAAGGCTTTTGACCAGAGGGGGATTAGCTATGGCCAAATCAATGCCTATATAGCCGCCGTATGAATACCCGACCAGATGGGCACCCTTCAGCCCTTCGTTTTTCATAATTAGTTCGATGTCCTTTCTTAGCGCAGGTATTCTATATCGGCTTCTTTTTTTGGACATATCCGAATAGCCATGACCGCGCAAATCAGGGGCAATGCTGTTGATGTTATTTTTAGCCAGAACATCCATTAGATACAGCCAAGTCGTGTGATTGGACGACAAACCGTGCAAAAGCAAAACGGTCGGGCGGTCTTTGGATACAAAATGAGAAAAGTAGTAAATATTTCCCGCATTAGTGGCAACAAATTTTTTCTCCGGGTCTATCATGCTAATCAAGCGAAGATTTTTTGGCTAATCTCACGGAGACAAAATATACAATCACCAAAATAATAGCGATAGCCAGCATCACAAACGCGGTTGAGTCAAAATATTTATTGATGCGGTCTATATAATTGCCGAAAAAGTAACCGATCAGCAGTAATATCAATGATTTCGGCAAAGTGACCAGAATATTTATTTTTATGAACCGCCAAAAGGGCATTTTCGCGACGCCGGCGGCGACCAAGGGAATTCCACCAATTCCATGAGTGATTTTTCCGAGCAATAAAGTCTTAATGGGATGCCGTTCAAAGTGAAGCTCTACATGCTCCAATCTTTTTTGATTAATTCCCAAAAAGCCCATAATTTTCGAGGCATACCTGTGCCGGCTTGTCCGTCCCAGAAGATAATGCAGCGCGTCACCCGTGGTATCCGCAACCACAATAACCAAGTAAGCCAAATAAGCGTTCAGGTGGCCGAGCGAAACAAAAAAACCGGTGATTACCGTGACAATCGGGCCTTCCACGACAACAATCGGAAACAGTATAAGATACCGGTAAGCCAATAACAACGAGAGGATTTCATCAACGGAAAAATTCATAATAACTAGGTAATTTTAGCATAAAAATCACACGCTGGCATCAGGGGGTGCGCCGCCACCGGCCGATACTGGCAAAAAAACAAAAAACCCCTACAATATATAAATACCCGTATGAAAGCGTTTGCCCTAAAATACAAGCGATACTTTACGAATGAACGTTTCCTGTGGATGTTTTTTTCCGGCGCGGTGCTTTTTCTGGCGAGTCTGTTTATAAATTTTTACGCCGGGGTTTACGCGACCGAAAAAGCCAGCAATGCGGTAACCGATGTTATCCTAAACAACATCCGCCTTTACGATGTTGACCATATATTCGTAATAAGCACTTTCATTTTTGTTTCATTTGTCGGTTTATTATGCCTAAAAGAGCCCAAAAGATTCCCCTTTATTTTAAAAAGCGCCGCCTTGTTTGCTTTGATAAGGTCAATTTTTATCAGTCTTACCCATTTAGGACCTTTTCCGACTCATGTAACCATTGACCCCTCCAGTTTTATAAGCAATTTCACTTCCGGCTCGGATCTTTTCTTCTCGGGGCATACCGGTCTGCCTTTTTTGATGGGTTTGATTTTTTGGAATAACCGCTATTTGCGTGTTTTATTTTTTACCACTTCTGTATTTTTCGGCGCGGTGGTGCCTCTGGGACATCTTCATTATTCCATAGACGTTGCTTCGGCGTTCTTCATCACTTATACGATTTATATTCTCGCTGAAAAATTTTTCAAGAAAGACAAGGAGATATTTTCAGAGGGGATTAACTGACACGGAATTACTGTTTCATGAATAAAATAGATTTGGTTCTGTTAAAAATCCTTCGGTATGCGCTCTTATTTTCTCTTTTTTTCCCGCTGATAATTTTTAGAAACTCTTTCTCGCCCTTTAATTTCGGCAAACTCATAGTTTTCCGGACTTATATAGAAATACTCCTACCCGTATTTTTGTATTTAATCATTAAATACCCCCAACTTAGACCATGGAAGTGGTCGAGTTCAGTGTGGGGTTTCTTTAAAAACAATCTGATTTTGTGCACGCTGGGGCTATTTCTGGTTTCTTATATCATCTCAACATTTGCTGGAGTTAACTGGCGCTTAAGCTTTTGGGGTTCGTGGGAAAGAATGGGGGGATTGTTTTCTTTGCTTCATTATTTTATTTTTTTTCTCATGGTCGTGTCCGTAATCAGGACGAAAGACGACTGGGTAGGATTTTTTTGGATTTTGGTTTCCGCGGCTTTTATATCTTCGGCTTATGGCTTCCTTCAAAAATTTACTTCGGGAGTGATTGTCGGGGCAACGGGAAGGTTCAGGATAGTGGGAACATCAGGCAACGCCGCCGCTTTTGCCGGCTATCTTGTCCTTAGTTTTTTTGTTGCGCTGTATCTATACACCCAAACTCGATCAAAAATAAAGAAGGGAATTTTGGCTGCTGTTTGCTGTATTTTTTCAGCGGCGGTTGTTATGACATTAACCAGGGGAACAATCTTGGCTTTGATTCTAGGTGCGGCATTTATTATAGGATGGTTTATCGCGAGATACTTGTTTAATGGTATCGCCGGTCTAAGAAAAAGAATTATTATTGCCGTCGCACCGCTCATTTTGGTTGTCGTAGCCGCTTTGTCAATTTTCTTTTACACTCCCATTTCCCAAAATAATATTATCCGGAGGCTGACATTCACAACCTTTAGAAATACGGTGTCTTTTCGTTTGATTGTTTGGAACATGGCCCTGTCTGGCATTAAAGATAAACCTATTCTGGGCTGGGGTCCGGAAAATTTTGAAAGCGTATTTTCGATGAATTACAATCCTAAAATTTTTGGAGGTATCGGCGATGTTTTTTACGACAGGGCCCATAATTTTGTATTGGATATTGCCTCTACCCAAGGCATCCCGGGCATCATATTGTGGATGGCTTTTATTATTTCGCTTTTGATTTTCTTGATTCGTGAAAGAAATCCCGTGTTAATAGGTTTGCTTATCGCGTACTGCGTCCATAACTTTTTCTTTTTCGACCTTTTTTCCACTTACATGATAATTTTTGTGATTGCGGCTTACGTTCAGGGTGATTTTGCCCGTAGCGTCGCGGCGGCCGGAGCGGAAGAGCCCGGCGAGCCGGATAAAATTTACCGCTATCAAAAAATCTATATCCCCGGATTAATTGCACTCTTAATATTAATGGTATTTCTGGCGGTATTCACAAACATTAAACCGGCAATGGCTAATTATTATTCAACCCGGAGCGTTGTTTTGTTCTCCCAAAACATGGGCAGCGAAGCTTTGAGTTTTTTCGATAAAGCATACGCCGACGCGTATTGGTCAAAATGGGAAGTCAGAAGAAAACTGGCTGAAAGCTACATCAGCTATATTTTTAATGACGGCGCGTTTGTCAAGAAAGATTACAACAGAAAATATTTGAGCGAAATTATTTCCGGTTTTGAGGAGGAAATAAAAAATAACCCCGACGCGTATCCGAATTACATATATTTGAGCAAAGCCTACAGGGCGGACTCCATTCTGCTTAAAAATAATTCCGACGGCGGAGTGAATTGGGAAAACTTACTGCTTAATGCCCAAAAAAAGTTCCCGAATTTGCTGCTTGTTTATAACGATCTATTCGATTTTTACATGGAAAAAGGGAAATTAGCTGAAGCCAGAACTATTATCACTGATGCTTCCGTGTTAAGAAATAAAAATTCTTCAAACATATCACCTGCGATAGAAGCAAGACTCGGCGCCGTATCGGTGTTTGAGGGCTTAAGTTTAAAAAATGAAGGCGAAATTAAGAACGGACTGGAAATAATTTACAACACCATTGATTATCTCCATAGTCTTAGGGAAGTCGATTTTATCGATGATCATACAGTAATATTTTTGCGAGTCGGCGACAAGCTGAAATCATCAAGGAGGTATAAAAATATGGCTGAATTATATAGAAAAATGTCGGAGATTAACCAGAAATACTTTATTCTTGTCAGCTATTCTTATCTTTTGATGGGTGACAGACAAAATGCGTTGCTTTATGCCGATAAATCTTTGGAATTGAAATTTAATTTGGTCGGAAAAAACGGGTTTAAATTTTTATCCGACATATACAAGGCGCTCGGGGATAATAAAAAAAGAAGCGAGGCGTTGCTTAAAGACAAGTGATTTGTTTGATTTGTTGATAACTATTTCTTGGCGAGGTTGTATAATTTAGAGTAAACAATGAAAGTTCACGCAGACAAAGGTCTCGTATTCATATTCATCATTGGTCTTCTTTCTTTTTTGGCATGGCTCGGTTTTGATAATGACACCTACTATAATTTTATTAAGCCAGAATATGCGAAGGCGGCGACAAGCGCCGGTACTTCCACGCTGAATGTAACGGTTGCCGCTAATATTGCGCTGGCTATTGTCGGAACCTGCGACGGCGCGGCGGGTACCGTCTGTGATGCCGACAGCACCGTCAATCTTGGCACTCTTACTGCCGGCTCATCCAATAAGGGCAACATTCAGGTCAGGTCAACGAGCAACGATACAATAACTCTTGCTGTCGGGCGCGATAGGGCAAATCCCACTACCACGCTGGCTTCAACCGCGGATACTTCTGTTAATATTTCGGATTCTGCCGGTGGTATAGATGCGTTCGCCGGCTGCATTTCGCCGGATGCCACCAGACCATGGCAAGTCGCGTCAACCGGACTGGGGTTCGGCATTTGGAAAGCGTCAATTGACAAAGACACTACGTGTTGGGGAGCAGGAACCACAGTGAGTGATGCCCTGAACAGATACGCCGCACTGCAGGCATCTAATGGCGCTAACACAGCCTGGACGACAACCAGCGTTCCGACCGCCGGTATTGCGTTCGCGTCAGTAGGATTGCAGATTGACGTTTCCACCACCCAGAGAGCGACTACATACACAGGTGATGTTGTGCTAACGGAAACCACAACGCCATAAATTAAATGATTATCAAATACAAAAAACAAATTGCCGGCAGATTGTTAATCAAATTGCTATTTGTCGTGGTTTTGTCACTTGCATTTCTTGTATTTCTAGCTAAGCACGCACTCGCAGAATATGGAGTTTCTGTTTCGCCGATCAGATACAGCTTTGAAGCAAAACCGGGCTCGGTGATTGAGGACACCCTGGTTATAATCAATCCCAATG
Organism: Parcubacteria group bacterium Licking1014_17; assembly: GCA_007376485.1. Taxonomy (GTDB): domain Bacteria; phylum Patescibacteriota; class Minisyncoccia; order 2-02-FULL-40-12; family IGHO2-01-FULL-4-A; genus VMGJ01. The sequence goes on from VMGJ01000007.1 coordinate 25,161, forward strand.
ATTTCGCGATAAAAGGAGAGACTGAATTTCAGGATTTCAAGATAATTGAGGGTAATGATATTCAGTGGATTCCCGGTGATGTTGAAAACCCCTATAAGATGAGTGACTGGTTTGATATAAACAGAAATGAAATAACATTAGGACCCAAAGAAGAAGTACGGCTTCCGTTTAAAGTCGAGATACCAGCCACGGCCACAGTCGGTGGTCATTATGCGGCTTTGTTTTTCAAGGGGATAATTGAAGGCGGGGTCGGGAGCGTTGGTGTTGTGCCTCGCGTCGGGTCTTTAGTCCTTCTGAATGTGCTTGGTGAAATGAAAAGAACCGGGCAATTAATCGGTTTATCTGTCCCATCTTTTGTGAGTAACGGTCCCATAAAATTAACAGCGTCTTTTATAAATACCGGCACGACTCACTATGAAACCAAAGCCGATTTCTCCATCAAGAATTTCTTTTGGAAGAGCGCTGATATGTCGTCAAAATCGGTTTTCGTGTATCCGGAAGTTAAGAGAGAAGTAACCACCGAATGGAATAATAAGTTTCCTTTTGGCGTGTATACCGCGCAGGTGTCAATGAAAGACGGCGAGGGTAACACCTATCAGAAATCGAAAATATTTGTTGGCTTACCTTACAAATATCTGTTGATTTTCCTTGGAGTGGTGATTGTTTTGTGGGCAGGGGTTGTCTGGTTTAAGAAAAAATTTAAGCTTGTTGAAAGAAAATAAGACCAGAACACAAATGAAAGTTCAACCACTCCGCTTCGGCGGAGTGGTTTTATATTCAGCTTAGTTTTATAATTAAAAATAAGTGAGTAATATGAACCGTTGCAATCCCAAAAGCTGCATTCTTTATTTGATAATCGCGTCTTTGTTTTGTAGTTTGCTGATTATCGGTACAGCCAATGCTTCGCTTATAAATGACGTGGCGAGGATAATATTGTCCGTCAGAACCGTGAGAGTGGAACAGAAACTTTTCAGATTTTATAGCCCCACGAGCAATTTGACGCCGTATGATATGTGGCCGCCGGCGAACTATGATATTGCCGAAAGTACCAATATTTCTGAAAGCAGTTTTCCGCCACTTTACGGGAGTACAGCCAGATTGAGGATCGGATTGAAAATATCTAATGTTGATTTGCCCGAGGGCAGCAGGCAATACAAAATACAGTTTGCTAAATTAAGTTCCGGGACCTGCTCGGATATTTCCAGCTGGACATATCTGGGCGACCCCGATTCAGCCGCCGCCTGGCGCGGATTTGATATTTCCCCGCTGGCTGACGGTGCAACTATTACTGATAATCTTTTGACCGGAGCCAGTGTTAAGGGAACCTATGAAGAAAGCAATTCAACTGGCTTGAACCCCGCGGCATCGGTAGACGATATTATTGAATACGATTGGTCTATCCAAAATAATATTTCTTCGCCCGACGGCGCCACATATTGCTTTAGGATGGTAAATAACGACGGTACGGCATTAGACACTTATACAAAATATCCGCAAATTATTTCTCCTTTATTGGAAGAAGCGTCCGCGACAGGGGAAATCGACGTAGCTACCGGGGGTAATCTTGTTCTGACAAACCCCGACAGCTCCAAATTAACAGCAACTATACCGGCTAATTATCTGGCAGCATCTCACTCTTTCGGTATTTATTCTTTTGATTACAATGATTACTTGGATCGCATCGGGAGCCAGCCGGTCGGAAAGTCGGGAGCGAATTCTCATATTTACAGGCTTGTAGCAGAGAAGGACAAGATAGCCAGCCATTCGTTTCAGCAGCCAATAGATTTGCAAATAAAATATCTGGATAGCGATGTTTCTTCTTTGGAAGAGGACAGCCTCCAAATTTATAAATATAACAACGGAAGCTGGTCGGCGCTTTCAACGGTTGTGGATATGGACGCCAACACCGCAACCGCGGAGACGTCTGATTTCAGTTCATTCGGTTTATTTGGCACCGTAAAAACGCCAACGCCGACTCCGACCGCGACTGCCACATCTACGCCAACGCCCACAGCAACTCTCGGCGGTGGAGGTGGAGGCGGCGGCGGGGGAGGAGCGAATCAGACAGCCACGGTAATTATCAGGGGTCGGGCTTATCCGGACGCAGAGGTAACTTTCGTGAGAGATGCCCAGTTTATTGCGAAGGTAAAAGCGGACTCACTCGGTTATTTTGAAGCCCGGGAAAGCAATCTGACGGGCGGCGGCTACAATTTCAGTTTGTGGGCGGTGGACAAGAGCGGCGTAAAATCCAACGCTTACACTTTCTATGCGGACATTCCCGCGGGGGCAATCATCCAGTTTATGAATGTTTTGATTCCGCCGACCATTTCCATCGGTTCGGAAACGATAAAGCCCGGTGAAAATTTGAAAGTATTCGGCTCGAGCGTTCCGGAATCATATGTCGTTATAGAATTAAGGTCCGAGCCGTCGATATTTACGACCATTGCCGCGCTTACCGGTTCTTATTCTAAATATGTTTCATCGCAGGGCTTGAGCCAAGGCAGCCACTCCGTGAAATCAAAATCAAAAGTCTCTTCCGGCGATGAATCAAACTTCTCCAATATTTTGACTTTCGGAATCGGCACGCCGCCGGCCAAAAAATACTTGATAGGCGATTTAAATAAAGACGGACACGTAAATATCGTGGACTTTTCAATCTTGGCTTTTTGGTACAAAAGATTCGGCTTTCCGCTTGATTATGATTTAAACAGCGATGGTAAAATTGATTTGAAGGACTTTAGCATAATGGCATTCCATTGGACGGGATAATTTTATGAAAAAATATTTATTTAAACAAAATAATCTCTGGAGCATCTGTATAATAACTGTTTTAGCGGTTGCTGTTTACGTTTTTGGAGCACCGTCCGCGAGGGCAGCCCGATTTTATTTTGAAAAAACCGTCGAAAACATTGAGATCGGCAGTTATTTTCAATTGGACGTGAAAATGGATACGGAAGGGGAGAGCATCAATGCCATTGAGTCAAGAATCGTTTTTCCCAAAAATATTTTTAAGTTTGCCGGCGCCCAAGACGGAAATTCAGTCATCAATCTTTGGGTTGCCAAACCTACGGCGGGGGATGAAAATATCAAAGGAGATTTATCGTTCGCCGGCCTTACGCCGGGGGGCGTTAAAACATCCGCCGGTAAAATTATAAGCTTGCGTTTCTATGCCTCTTCCAACGGAGAAGCCAGAATTAGTTTCAGGGACACAAAGGCTTATTTAAATAGCCAAGACGCCGAAAGCGCGTCTGTAAAGGTATCAGACCTGGTATTGAATATAAGTTCGGCGAGAAAAAAATTGCCAGAAGAGCCGGCCATCCAAGATTCCGCACCGCCAGAAACCTTCGGCATATATTTGTCAAAATCGCCCGGGATATATAATGGCAAGTGGTTTATCTCATTTGCCACGCAGGATAAAAACTCCGGCATCAATCGCTATGAAGTAAAAGAGTCGCTTTTCGGCATCTGGGGCGGTTGGATAGCCGGGGGCAGTCCCTACCAGCTGACACGCCAGAGTTTATTTAGTATAATAAGAGTAAGAGCCACGGATAATGCCGGAAATTCGGTAGTTGTATGGCTTGTCCCGGTGAGGCTGTACATCCTATGGGTGTTAGCGGCGGTGTTGATTATTTTGGTGACTATTGTTTTTGTCAGAAGAATAATTTTAATAACATCAAAAGAAGTATAAGCCAACGGAATAAATTAATTATCGGCGCAGCGCTTTTAGCTACGGCTTTCTTCGCCCCCAAAACGGTTTTCGCGGCAAAACTTTTCGTTTCGCCCGCGCAGGGCTCATTTTCGGTCGGCGGTACTTTTTCAATATCGGTTAAAGTAAACACAGAGGGCACGGCGATGAATGCCGCCGACGGCGTTTTAAATTTCAGTAAGGACCTTATGGAATTAACGGGTATTTCAAAAACCGGGAGCATCGTTACTTTGTGGGTGCAGGAACCGGCTTATTCCAATTCAAATGGTTCGCTTGATTATGGAGGCGTGGTTTTAAATCCCGGCTATAACGGCACGAGCGGCACAATTTTAACCGCCACTTTCAGAGTCAAGGGTGCCGGCACGGGAGCCGTAAGTTTTTCGTCGGCTTCGGTTTTAGCTAATGACGGTCTCGGAACTAATATATTAAGTTCTTCCAGCGGCGGCTCGTACTCGTTTATTTCTAAAAAGGCAGCTACTCCCTCGCCGGTTGCAAAAACGCCCACACCCGCGCCCAAGCTCGCGCCGGCAGTATTTTCCTCAACACATCCAGACCAGAACAAATGGTACCGGAACAACAACCCCGTCGTCGGATGGAGCGTGCCGGCGGACGTAAAAGAAGTAAGAATTGATTTGGATAAAACTTCAACCGTGCCCCAAGCCGGCTATCCGCCAACAACCGCCGAAAAATCTTTTGTCGGAGTGAATGACGGCGTTTGGTATGTAAATGTTCAATTTATAATGCCGACCGGACCCGGTCCGGCAAGTTCATTTAAGCTGTAGATAGATACCACAAAACCGCTTGATTTTACAATTAAAACCATTGCTCCTGAAAATTCAGCCGACATCCAGCCCTGGATAGTATTTGAAACCAAAGATACAATTTCCGGCATTGATTATTATGAAGTAAAAATTGGCGATGGTGGCTGGGTGAGAGTGGAAAAAGAATCAGCAGGGAAGCCCTACAAACTGCCGATTGATAAAGCCGGCAAATATGACGTAACCGTAAAAGCCGTTGATAAAGCCGGAAATTATTCCGCCGCGTCAACCGTTATTGAAGCCGGAGCCGCTGTTAAACCCGGAGCCGGTTTGCTGTATTCAATCGTGACTTCTCTGTGGTTTCTTATAATCGTGGCTCTGGTTTTGCTTTTGATAATACTTTATCTCTTGAGAAAAAGTATTCCGGGCGTGGATGATTTATTCGCTGATGTCAGCGGCGTGTGGAAAAGTTTTATGGTGCGTGAACACATGGAAAAGGAGAGCGGAACAAGACCAGAAGTTCTGTCTTTGCAGGGGGATATAAAAGAAGAGCTTGGTTTCTTTGACGCGATTTCCCGCCAGCGCGAACTAAACCCCGACGAGAAACGCATAAAAGAAAAACTTGAAAAATGCCTGCGGATTTTAAGATAAATATTGCACCTCTTCTTCAAGTTTGATTCCGAATTTTTTATAAACTTTTTGTTTGAGGATTTTTATGAGTTTTTGCAGGTCGGAAAAAGTGCCTCCGTTGACGTTGTAAATCAGATTGCCGTGTTTTTCTGAAACAGCAATACCGCCGATTTTCATTCCCTTGGCGCCTACTAAGTCCAAAAGGTATCCCACCGGGACTTTTCCGCCAAATATCCTGTCCTTGTCTATTTTTGGAAGAAGTCTTTTTCTAACCGCCGGTTTTATATTTTTTAGGACTATATTTTTGAAAAAACTGCCGGGGCATTTCAATCCGGGCGGATATTTTTGATTACGCAGTTTTATGATTTCGCGGGAAATTTTTGTCAGTTTCTTAGAATCTGATTTTTGAAATTTAAACTCCGCGCCTAAAATGGTCCAGCCCGTTTTTTTCTTGAATATGCTATCGCGGTAGCTGAAACCGCATTGTTTTTTTGTCAGCCATTTTATCTTTCTGCCATCAAATACTCTAACCCGCGACAGGCAATCCCTGATTTCCTGCCCGTAAGCGCCGGCACAGCCGTAGATAGCGCCGCCCACGGTTCCGGGAATTCCCGACATTTTTTCCATTCCGGACAAACCTTTGTTTATTATTTTCTTAATAAAGCCATTTAAATTATTTCCGGCGCCGGCATAAACGGTCCTGCCGACAATTTTCAGTTCTTTTATTTCATTTTTAATTATCAGGCCGCCAAAGCCCTTATTATCAAAAATAATATTTGAACCTTCGCCGATTACCCTCCAACGGGTGTTTTTGTTGCTCTTAATTAAACCAATCAGTTCATCTTCTGTTTTTACCGTCGCAAACCCCTGCGGAGAACCGCCTATACCCATGGTTGTAAACACGGTTTTCATCTTTTTAGAAGCGATAGACATAAAGTTTTTTACCCAAAGATTTTCCCGGCCGCTTCAGGTCTATAATTTCGTTAAACTCTTTTTCTTTGAAAATGAAATCGCAACTGACCAGTTTCGCGCCGGGTTTCAATTCTTGTTTCAATTTAGGGAGGAGTTTATCCATAATATGGGGGTAGAGGTAGGCATAAACTATAGTTGCCTCGGATAGATTACAGTCAAACATATCTTTTTTTAGCAGGTCTACTGAATCTGGTTTTAATATTTTTCTTAAGCGCCACTTGGATAGCAGGAAGGGGATTGTATTTTTTTCTATGCCGATATATTTCGCCATAGGATTCTGGTTATAAGCGGCGGCAAGCACGCGGCAGTCGCCGCAGCCGAGCTCATAAACCATGTCGTTGTCCTTGATATTCATAGCTTGGACAACACACCCCACTATCTTTCTTGAAACGGATATGAAGGGGACTTCTCTTTTCTGCATAGGTTTTGCCAAATCCCGGAAAACAAAAACAATAACCGCGGCAACTGCGGCTATTTGCACAAACGCTTGGATTAAAGAGAAGTAAGTGGAAATAATAAATACGCACGCCCTAAATTATAGTTTATAGATAATCTTATATGCTTTTTTCGCTCCCGGAGGAATTTCTTTTATTTCCTTGAAAGAAACTCCTTTCATGTCTTTGATTTTTGATTTCATTGAATCGGTAATCAGGATTTCCCACGCTTTCGCCGTATCCTCGCCCAACTTGCTGGCAGCGTTGACCTCGGCGCCGAAAACATCCTCGTCGCCGATTCTAAGCATCCGCCCGTGGCCGATGCCTATGCAAAGAAGAACCTTCTCCTCGTCCGTCTTTTTCGCGTCATATTCTTTTATGGCTTTTTGCATGGCAATCGCCGATTCAACCGCTTTTTTGGGATTTCTGAAAATCACCAGAAAACTGTCGCCCTCGGTTTTAAGCAAAACGCCGTCGTAGTTTTCGATTATCGGAATAAGCAGGCGGTGGGATTCAAATATCGTTTGGAGGAAATGGATTATGCCGAACTTGGCGACATTTCTGGAAAATCCCGACAGGTCGGTGAACATAACGCACCATTCCTCGCCAAAAAGGTCCCAGATTCTCTGGTCAATTTTTTTCTTGTCCGCGCTCGGTTCCATCCGCTCCCGAATCAATTTTTCCAATCTATCCTCCGAAGCGCCTGTGAGAATTGTTTTTTTGTAAGGCATGTGAGATTTTTCATTCCCATTCTACCAATTAATATCACCAAAATCAATTAAATTAAGCAACCCTTATATCCATATTTTTTCCATTCTTATCTCATCTGATTTCAGAAAACCTTTTCGTCTCAATTCTCCCAGTTCTTCGTTGTCTAGTATAGTAAATCCTATTTTTTCGTGGGCACGGATTGAGGCGGGATTGTCTTTTTTTATTGTGGCAAAAAGAATTTTTAGATTATGTTTTTGCATAAGCATATTTTCTGCAGTTCCGACGATTCCTTTACCTCTAAATTTAGGAGCAATAACAATCTGCACAAAACCTGCATGTTCTGGAAATTTTGCCGGGATATAACCAACCACTCCCGCTTTTTCATTATCGTATAGAATGGTGTAATATGTTCCATCGGCAGAAATTGAGACGCTCTCGTGTCCGTCAAGGGTTTCAAAAAAAACTTTATTAAACTCATCAAATTCAATCTCCATATTTTTTAAACCGGTTGTTTCTTATCTATCTTTTAAGTCATCGGTACAACCAATATAGTAACCGTTTTTGCATTTTAAGGAATAGACGTAATACATAAATGTTTCCCGCTTTCGCGTATCTCCGGCGGACTTTGTCACGCCGTAGCCACGCTTCAGCGTGGCGGTGCCTTTTGGTCAAAATCCGAACTTTTTTTGATGAAAATCCGGATTGCGAATTCTGAAATCCAATCGCTCGGGCGGGCAAAAAGGAAGGGGGTTGGGGGGAAGGAATCCTTCGACAAGCTCAGGACAAGTTTTTTGCCCGCCCTCGCTTTCCGATTCCAATTTTTTTCCGCCGCCGCCGAATTTCGTGCCAGTAAAACTGGCGCGCCACTTAAGTTTTCTTCTCTACTATTTTATCAGTAACATCTCTTTCTGGGTAGTATGGGTATATTTTCTCTAAAATCAATTTTTCAATTTTTTTCAATTCTTGCTCTGATTTTGGTTTTTCCAATTCTGCATTAACTTCGCGCGCTAATTCATCATATTCCGATTCTGGAATATTATTTTGCTTAAATCCACAATATTTCATCAAATCCAAAATCAGATTTCCTTTTAAAGTTTTATTTTCATTTGCTCTTAGAACACCGTTGAAAAATTTATCAACCATTTCTCTATCTTCAACAACAATTTTGTCTGATTTTCCTGCCACAAAATCGTCAATCGATTCTTTTATTTTTTTAACAATACGCCCATTTCCCTGCAAGCCAGTCCTTTCTGAAACTCGTATGAGTGAAGTTATTGTATAATCGTAATTCTTAGCCACTTGTCCGCGCAACTCCTCAACATTTTTTCCAAATCGTATATCTTCGCCTCCTGCTATTCTAGGCATACCATTAACCATTGCCCACGCTTTTGCTGTTACAGCCATATTCGCGCCCGCTTGCAACGCCCCTTCTTTTTGAAACTTGAAATTTGGTTCACCGGAATAATCTTCTTTGGGACCGTCTTTGCCCATGTAAATATCAAAAGCTTTTTTCATCAACTCCTGATTGGGCAATGAGGGATCAATTTCAAATTCTAAATTACCAGAAACCCCGTTGATTTTATGTTGTTCAAATGATTGAATTAACGACTTTATAAAATTGCGGGAAAACGTGCAGTCGCAATCAGTAATTGCTATCGCACCTTCAGTATTACCAGAAGATGTCATAAATCTGTCAACAATTTCTGCGCCAGCTCTATCTCTTGCAACACCAACATTATTTTCTTCCTCCGAGGTATTAGGCGAAGATTTATCAATTACATTTATTTTAATTTGTGATTTTTTTATTTTTTCTATTTGTTTAATCTTTTCTTCCGTTAAATTCTTTGGCGCATCTTCGGATTCACCATTTATAAATTTAATTAAATTTATTGACTCTTGATTTGTCAAAAAAGCAGCGGATTTTTGATCTGCGTCCGTTCTGCGATTATTAACAACTAAATCAATCTCAAATAAACTGGAATCTACCTCTTCTTGCTCTACCAATGAAGACAAAGAGCGCAATATATTTGAAGCACTTTCATTATAGGCAGGAATCATAACCGCGACTTTGCAATCTTGGTTCATTGGCCGTGAAATAAATGATTCTGGTTTTTCACCCGCCAAAGACCGATTAAGATATTCTAAAACATTTTTCTCCGCCACAAGGCGATCATAATTTTCGTTTTCTTTTTGTGCTTGTTCTATTGCCGAATCTACAAGATTTTGATGAATCTTAGTTCTTGATTCTTCGGATAATGGTTGACCAAGCCCAGATTCTAATTTACTAAGCTCTGTCTGATATTCTTCCTCTCTTGTCCGCTGGATTTCTGTGATTTCTTCTTCTGATTTAGGTGAATCGTTAAGGCTACCCAATTAACGGTCAACTAATACAATACGACTTAATCTTTGTTGTTCGGGTGTTATCTTTTTTTCACCTTCATTAGCAGTGTTTTCCGTTTCGGTTTTTGGCTGATTTTGTTGTTTTTCTATGTTATTCATAACTTATTATCTCAATAAATCCTCAATTGAAACACCAAGAGCTTTGGCGATATTCGCCATAGTTTGGACGCTCGGCTTATTAACAGCGCCACTTTCGACTTTGGTAAGCGTTGTATATTTAATATCCGCTTTCTTTGCTAAATCATCTTGGGTTAAGCCAAGTTTAGCCCGTGCTTTTTTTATATTTTCACTGATTGTTTTTCCACTTGTCATATTAGTAAAGTTTTGGTAGTATTGTAGTAAGTATGATTATTACCCTTATTGTTATACTACCAAATAAAATGGACTTAATCAAACGAATTTACTGGCGGCACATTTCGAAAAGCGAAATACGAAATTCGGCGGCGGCGGAAAGCGAGGGCGGGCAAAAATTCCTTCCCCCCCAACCCCCTTCCTTTTTGCCCGCCTGAGCGTTCGGTTTGGCGCGCGAAGCGCGCCGTCAATTCCGTTTAAAATAGGTTCGGATTTCGTCAAACAATCGCACGAGCAGAGCGAGCGGTGATATTTTACACTTTGCGCGAACCTTTTTTGAACGAAACGGCAACTGATTCGCCCCGCCGCCGCTCGCTAACGCTCGCCAGCCAGCAAAAAAGTTTTCTCTGCTTTTCTTTTGCGCGCGACCAATTTTTTCTTCTAAAAGGAAAAGAAAACTTTTTTGCTGGCTTCTGCTCTTAACAGAGCAGGCGGCGGGGCGGGAACGCTCGGGCGCGGCGGAATTCCCCCCACACCCCCCTTCCGCCGCGCCCTCGCTTCGGCGGCGAAAAATTTTTGCGG
>VMGJ01000001.1 GCA_007376485.1 Parcubacteria group bacterium Licking1014_17
AAGTATTGAGATTTCCAGCCGTTCCGCCGCGGAAATATTTCTAAATTCCATACACTCTTATTTTACAAGAGTGTCCTAATACATTTGGGAATGAACGAAGTATAGGAAAGAACCTTGTTAATCCGCTTTTTTCAATAGCCCGCCCTAAGGCGAGGTCGCAGGGAGAAAGCCAATGGAAAAAATGGGACTCAACGGAAAGATTCAGAATTGTTGTGACAAGTGTCGTGGCTCCGGGCACTACTACAAAGACGGGATCAGATACACGTGCTCAAAGTGCGAGGGGCAAGGGGTCTACAGCGAAAGGTATGCCTCCATCGACGAGCAGGTGAAGGAGGCCCAGAACAGGAGTTTATGGGAGTTTTAGTTCTTTCGGGCAACCCTCGTGGTTGCCCTCCGTTCCGAATTCATGAAGAAATTCGTGGGTTCAGAAGGGGGAGTAAATTAACAATCCAAGCGGGAAGGAAGATAAAAAGGAAAAAAGTTATAAGTTCTAGTTCCTATTTATCTTTCTCTTCGATTGGGTAGTTCTTTAAGAAAAAAGTCGTTTTTCTCCAGACCCATTTTAGGGGATTGAACCTGGCAATAAAGCTGGGTTGGGAGGGGAATTATGGCTCATTGGGAATTGATAGATCAAGTCGATCCAAAGAAAGGAGTAGTTCTCGCCGGGGATTCAGAAGATGGTTATGAGCGCCAGGATGCCTGCAATTCCGGCCAGAACGTCAAACAGTCTTTGAAAAGTGGCCAGCTTCGTCTTCGAATCGAATGGGGTGACGAAGAATAGTTGTTGTCTTATTGAAGTCGAGAGTGGGTGGCTACTAAGCCGTTTGAGCCCCTGTATTCTAGGGGGCCGGACGGCTTTTTGTTTTACCCCGTACCACGCAGGGCGTAATACACTAAGGCCATATTTACAAGAACGTGGTTCGGGGTTTGCTTGATTTATTTTTGTATCGTGTTAATGTGGGGTAAACGCTTATGAGGTCAAGATTAGTTGCCATTACAATACTCGTCATCGCTTTTTTTCTGGCGCTTTTTGTTTATCCGAATCCGTACAATAAAACTGCCGATTTTATAAATAATAAATTCGGTTTGAAGGGGAATGTTATGATTCCTCATTTTTTCAATGTGCCCAAATTTTCTTTGGGCTTGGATTTGATTGGCGGCGCCCATCTGGTTTATCAGGGGAATCTTGCCACCATCGGCGACCAGAATCCCAAAGATGCCATGTCTGCCCTGCGGAACGATATTGAAGACAGGGTAAACGCTTTCGGAGTGGGCGAAGCAGTCGTGCAGATTGAAGGCACCGACAGATTGGTTGTAGAACTCCCGGGAATCAAAAATCTTGACGAAGCTTTGAAGGTTATCGGCGCGACGCCCCTGCTTGAATTCAGGGAGCCCCTTTCCCAAACCGAACTGGACGTCCTGACCAAGAAGCTTCCGAAAGGGCAGGAACTGGCGTTTGAGCAAGCTTTCAAAAACACCGGTTTGACCGGAAAGAATTTGAAAATCGCCCGGGTGGAATTCGACCAGACGACTTACCAGCCGGAGGTGTCGCTGGAACTTGACGCGCAGGGCGCCAAATTATTTGCCGACATAACCAAAAGAGATTTGGGAAAACAAGTAGCTATTTTTCTTGATAACAGAATCATCAGCGCGCCGACGGTAAAAACCGAAATTACGAACGGCAAAGCCGTCATATCCGGCGGGTTTACCGCTCAACAGGCGAAAGCGCTGGCTGAATACCTTAACCGCGGCGCTTTGCCGGTGCCTATCACTTTGATTTCCCAGCAGTCAATCGGCGCCACATTAGGCGCGGACTCGCTCCAGAAATCCCTTAGAGCCGGTTTGTACGGCTTATTGTTCGTGGCGATTTTCATGATGATTTTTTATCGCCTGCCCGGAGTAGTCGCGGTTCTGGCTTTGTTTATTTACACGGTCGTGATTCTGGCTATTTATAAAATCGTGCCAGTTACGCTGAGCATCGCCGGTATCGCCGGATTCATACTGTCGCTGGGCATGGCGGTTGACGCCAATATTCTGATTTTCGCGCGTATGCGCGAGGAATTAAAAGCCGGACTGCCTATCAATCAGGCGGTGAATGAGGGTTTCCGGAGAGCTTGGTATTCCATCCGTGACGGCCACGTTACTACGTTGCTTGGAGCCGTGATTCTTTACATGTTCACAACCTCGCTGGTTAAGGGCTTCGCCCTTACGCTTGGCATCGGTGTCTTAATGAGTCTGGTCACCGCGGTCGTAATTTCGCGTTCGCTCTTGAATCTGATTCTTACAAACAAGCTTAAAGATAAGCACTGGCTATACTAAACCATGCCCAAGATTTATAAAATAATGTTTATAGTTTCGCTGGCTCTGGTGGTAATTTCATTGGTTGCTTTTGCCGTTTATGGATTGCGATTGGGCGTGGATTTCACCGGCGGTTCGCTGGTTGACCTTACTTTTAAAGGCGATCGTCCCGATGTCGGCAATATCAGAAAAACGATTGAAATCATGCCCGGCATTACCGACCTGTCGGCCAGTCTGGCGGGCGACAAAGGCGTGATTTTAAAGATGGGAAAGATAGACAACAACGCGGCGAACCAAATCGTTTCCGGTTTATCCCAAAAGTTTGGCGAGGTTACTCTCAACCGTCTGGATACCATAGAGCCGTCCATCGGAAGCGAATTGAAAGTAAAAAGCTTTGAGGCGCTGTTGATACTTTTTATAGCCATCGTTATTTACATATCTTTCGTTTTCAGGAAAATGTCGGCGGTAATTTCACCGTGGGTAATGGGAATGGCTTCAATTATCGCTTTGTTTCATGATGTCATTATTCCGGTCGGTATTTTTTCCCTTCTGACTCATTTTCTGGGCATTGAAATCGGAGCCATCTTTGTGGCGGCGGCTTTAACCATAGTCGGCTTCTCGGTTTCGGATACCGTCATCGTATTTGACAGGACCAGGGAGAATGTTTTACGATTCGGAAGTCGGGAGGAATTCGGCGCTGTAGTCCATAAGAGTATCCTCCAGACTTTGACGAGGTCCATTAACACCATAATAACCGTGCTTCTGTCTTTATTCGCGATTTACTTTTTTGGCGGCGAAACCACCAGGTATTTCTCGTTGGCGCTTATCTTAGGTATCGGTTTGGGCGCTTATTCCTCGATTTTCGTGGCATCACCGATATTGGTGTGGTTTGGCAGAAGGCGGAAGTAGGCACATTTGACTTATATTTTGGGGTATGTTATTCTTGAAAAGTAGTCATTTATTAGGAAAAAAAGCCAATAATTTAATACATCAAATATTATGTCAAACGAAGTTTTGAACATAAAAATAAAGAAGGTGGTAGCCGATTTACTAGGCGTTTTGAGCGCGCGGAACAAAGATGTAATATCCCGCCGTTTCGGGCTTAAAACGGGGAGGAAAGAAACTCTCGAATCCATAGGAGAAACCTATGGCATTACGAGGGAGCGCGTCAGGCAGATTGAGGAAAGTTCGCTTAATCAGGTAAGAGCACAGCTTTCTTCGCTGAAGAGCTCGATGACACCCTTCGCGTCTTTCGCGGCTGATGTTCTTAATAAATCACAGGGCGTTACCAGGGAGGAAGACCTTTTTGAAAAATTTTCCGGAACCGCCAAGCCGAGTCCCGCTAGCGCCTCGCTCAGCTTTGTGCTTTATTTGGACGGCAATTTGAAACGTTACACGGAAGATGACGACTTTCAGTCTTTCTGGAGCGTTTCGGAACAACACGTTGAAAACTTCAAAAAATCGGTTGCTGGTTTGATTTCAGTTTTGAATTCAAAAAAAATTCCGGTTGTTGAGGCCGAAGCGGCAAATTTGCTTAAAAAGTCGGCGGCGCCGCTTAAAGACGGAAATATACTCACATCTATACTTGCTATTTCCAAGAATGTCGGTAAAAATGTATTTGGGGAGGTCGGTTTGAACGATTGGGCCGAGATACGTCCTCGCGGAGTCAGGGACAAATCTTTTTTGGTCTTGAAACGCGAAGGCAAACCCAAGCATTTTAGGGAAATCGCCCAATTGATTAATTCCAGCAGCTTCTCCAATAAAAAAGCGAACGTCCAGACGGTGCACAACGAACTCATAAAGGACAAACGTTTCGTTCTGGTTGGGCGGGGAATGTACGGTTTGACCGATTGGGGCTATAAGACGGGAACCGTTAAAGATGTCATTGTTGATGTTTTAAAAAACTCCAAGAACCCCCTTCCTAAAGACGAAATTGTCGCTCAAGTGCTTTCCCACCGGATGGTTAAAAAGAATACTATTCTTTTGAATCTTCAGGATTCCAAAACGTTTGCCAAGAAGGAAAACGGAACTTACTCGCTGCGCGAAGCATAAGCCGCCGACCAAGTTTAATAAATAAAAGGACCTGGTCAGAGCGGGCTGCTTAGCAGTTGTCGACCGCGTTGGCACAGATAGACATATTAGGTCCGATAAAACAAGCATTCGGTATTTTATTTACCTACTGGTGGATATATTTGCCTGTTATTCTTCTGCTTTCGGCTCTAACCGCGTGGAGGCTTTATGTGGTCGGAAAATTCAAGGCGGGGATTAAATGGATTTTACTTGAAATAAAACCGCCCCTGGACGTGGAGAAAAGCCCTAAGCTGGCAGAGAGCATTTTTGCCGGCATCCACGGAACCTATCTGAAAACCAGCCCCAAAAAGAACTTTTTTAAAGGAGAAATACCGGTTTGGTTTTCATTTGAAATAGTCGGCACAGGCGGCAATATCAAATTTTACGTGCGTTGCTGGGAAGTGATGAGAAACCTGATAGAGGCCGAAATATTCGGCCAGTACCACGACTGCGAAATAAAAGTAGTCGATGATTACATGATGGATATGCCGCAGTTTTTTGACCCGAAGGGCGAGTACGGCATGTTCGGCGCCGAGCTTATTTTCAACCAGCCCAACGTCTATCCCATCAAAACGTATCCTTATTTTGAAGAAAGAACCAGTAAGGGATTTTCCAAAATTATCGATCCCCTTTCTCCATTGGCTGAAACAATGAGCACCCTTCAGCCGGGAGAACATATATGGCTTCAGTTTTTGGTAAAACCTACCGGCAACGACTGGGTTAAAGAAAGCCAAGCGGTAATCAACAAGCTTATCGGTAAAGAGGCTGTACCCGTTGAAACCAAGGGCGAAAAAGTGGTTAGCGGGATTTTCAAGCTTACCGAAGGAGCATTACGGGAGGGTTTGAACTTATTGGAACCGGAACCGCTTGTCCCCGTCAAAGAAGAAAAGAAGAAAGAAGAATTCACCTTGATGCGCCTCACGCCCGGCCAGAAAATCGTTTTGGAAATGGTTGAAAACAAAGCTTCCAAACTTGGTTTCAAAGTCGGCATCAGATTTATTTATCTTGCCCGGAACGAAATTTATAACCGTTCCAGAATCTCGGGCGTGATTGGAACTTTTAAGCAGTTATATGCCAATGATTTGAATTCATTCAAGCCCAATCCGAAAACGGCGACTTTTTCGAGGGGATTTCTGCGGTATGTGTTTCCCGGTGACCGCGGGTTCTTTGCTTCGGCGATAGAAGCCGACAGAAAAGAAAAGATATACCGGAGATACTTATTGAGGGAAATTCCCAAGCAAGTTGTTATACTGAATACGGAAGAGCTGGCTACCTTGTGGCACATTCCGGGGCAAGAAGTTAAAGCGCCGACTCTTGAAAGAGTTGAATCTAAAAAAGGAGAACCGCCAGCGGGTCTCCCGAGATAATTTATGCCATCAAAAGAAGACAATCCGGTTATTTACTTCGGGGTTACGAATTACCGCAACAAACAGGAACAATTCGGCATCAAATTGGATGACCGGCGCCGGCATATGTATATCGTCGGTAAAAGCGGCGTCGGCAAATCGGAGCTTTTGAAAATTCTGGCGATTCAGGACATTCAAGCCGGACGCGGTCTGGCTTTTGTCGACCCCCATGGCGACCCGGTGGAAGATTTACTGGACTATATTCCCGATGAAAGATTAAAGGATGTCGTTTATATCAATCCGGCGGACATTGATTATCCGATTGGGTTTAACGTCATGGAAGAGGCTGATATATCAAAACGGCATTTAGTCGCCGACGGCATAATGGCGGTTTTCAAAAAAATATGGATTGACGCTTGGTCGGCGAGAATGGAATACATTTTGAATTATACCATTCTGGCTTTATTGGAGATGCCGGGGGCAACTTTACTGGGCATAAACAGAATGCTTGCGGACAAAGCCTACAGGCAGAAGGTAGTTGCTAATCTGACTGACCCCACGGTTAAAGCGTTTTGGACCGAAGAATTCGCCAAATACACCGAGAGATTCGCGGCTGAAGCCACACCAGCCATCCAGAATAAAGTCGGTCAATTTGTTTCCTCAACGGTCATGAGAAATATCATCGGACAGACGAAATCTTCCGTTGATATGAGGGAAGTGATGGATAACAATAAAATACTTTTAATCAATGTTTCCAAGGGCAGGATAGGCGAGGACGCGTCGCGGCTTTTGGGCGCGATGATTATCACGAAAATCCAGCTGGCGGCAATGTCCAGAATTGACGTGCCGCCAAGCGAAAGAAAAGACTTTGCCCTTTATGTTGATGAGTTCCAGAACTTCGCGACGGCTTCATTCGCCAATATCCTGTCCGAAGCCAGAAAATTCAAATTAAGCCTGATTATGGGCCATCAATACATAGCCCAGCTCGAGGAAGAAGTCAGAGACGCGGTGTTTGGAAACGTCGGCACGCTTATTTCTTTCAGGGTCGGCGCCGAGGACGCCGAAGCGTTGGAAAAAGAACTGGCGCCGGAATTCACGGCTACTGATATCGTCAATCTTGGCAAGAGAAATATTTACGTAAAACTGCTTATTGACGGCATTGCGTCCAAAGCATTTTCCGCTTATACGATGGATACTCCAGCTCCGCTTTATAAGTATAACCGCGACAGGGTCATTGAATACACACGCAAACAATACGCTAGACCAAGGGAAGAAGTTGAAAAGGACATAATAGAATGGCACCAGCCAGTTACCGGTTTTACGCCGGCGCCGGAAAGGCGGGGAACGCCAGCCCCGAGAGAAACCGGCTCGGGGGTAAAAATTATAAGCGGCGATAGACTCGCGCCCAAACCAATTTTGCTGTCAGACACCTTCAAAAACGAGCCGGTGGATTTCAAGGGAAGAAAAGCCGGCTCGCCTCGATTCAGCGAAGCGGGCGGCGAGGAAAAATCGCCGAATAACAAAAGTATCAAACCTCCCAAAATTGACGTTGACTCAAAAGGTTTGCGGGAATTACTGCAGGAGGCAATGGATTCCAAAAAAGAAAAAGACGAGGAGTAGCAGGCGAATGTTTTTCTTCGCCTCCACTTCGAGGACTTTGATAATTTTTCAAAATTAAATTTTGTGCTACCATTCCGTATCCGCCCCTAGCCCTTCGACAGGCTCAGGGCAAGCTCCTTTTTATATATATCCGCCCCTAGCTCAATTGGCAGAGCAGCTCCCTTTTAAGGAGAAGGTTCCGAGTTCGATTCTCGGGGGGCGGACAATCTTCTTGATTCTCACCCTGTAATTTGATTAAATAATCTCGTTACTATAGGTTATAAACCGTTCTTTTGGAGGTGAATATGTACTTTGAGCGTTTAAGTATCGTGCTCTGCTTGGTTGGATTCGCTTTTGTCGGGTATGGCACCATATGCCTTTTGGTCGCCCAAGTAAAAACCAATGTAGGACTATTGGATGACGAAAGGAGGAAACTAACCTCAAGGGCAGCGTCAAAAATAGTGGTGGGTGTGCTTGTGATTATCTTGATAACAATCACGGAATGGATAAAATCATGACCACCCCATTTCTCATTGCACAGATTTTCGCCCTGCCCGCGCCCTCGGAACCATCGAGGGCATTTTGTTTGACGGCTTTTATTTAAAATGCTACCTATTCCGTAGGACTTTGTTTTTATGAACCTTGAAAATTAAACCATAAGGAGATTTGGTTATGGGTGACCGAGGGAAATTTATAGTTATTGAGGGAATAGAAGGAGCCAGTAAGGGCAGTTGCATTCAGTTTCTGAAGGAAAATCTTTCTGGCTATAGAATTGAATTCACTCGCGAACCGGGCGGCACAAGGATAGGAGAGAAAATCCGGAAACTTTTGTTGTCTGACGGCGAGGATGGCCTCAAATATCTGATTTCCGACGAGAAATCACTGACCGCAGTTGAAATTTGTCTCTTTTGCTGTGCAAGATATCCTCATTGCAAACGTATCCGGCGCTACCAGGCAAGAGGAATCAATGTCGTATCGGATAGATTTGATAGCTCGACCCTCGCCTATCAAATAATGGGCAGGCGGAGAGGCGATTTGCTGTGGTTTTTTTGGGCGCTAAACGAGATAGCGGTTGATGGAATTGAACCCGATCTGGTTGTACTCCTTGATCTTGAACCGAAAATTGGCTTGAGTCGCCGCAAGAGCGCCGGCGGAGAATTAAGCAGGTTTGACAAGGAGGAACTTGAGTTTCATAACAGGGTAAGAAGAAGTTTTTTGGATTTTAAAGGTAGTAACTGGGTGGTCGTTGACGCTTCTAAACCGGAAGCTGAAGTGCAAAAGGAAGTTTTGGGCATCGTGAAGAGATGCATGGAGGGTAAATAATCATGATTCAGGTTAAGCTTAGAAAGTTTCACCCTGGAATGCTGGAGGCGGCTTCCCGGGCGGGAAGAATATGTCGCGAACCGGAAATTCCCGGTGATGATGGCAAGGTCATTAATGTAAAAGAACACCTCTTCGAAGTCGGTCACCACACAACGATTCAAACCGCCGACCACTGGCTCGGTTTTGATATTGAAGGCATTGCCATCGGCGATGTTGACTTTGGTCTGCACTTGGCTGGCCCTTTCTATGTTTCACTCCAGCGTTCAGGAAGATTATGCGGTGGCATGTTCGAAAGTCCCAACATCAGCCAAGTCAAGGATTACGTCAGATGTTTTTGGCCTGACGTAAATGAAAGGAACATCGAAAGAATTGCTGCCTTTGTAAAACGTAGTGCCGAAATTTATGCGGAAAATCTGCCCAGAGCCGTGGCTAAGGTCGAGGAAATGATAAGGGTAGAAAGGCCGCACGCGTCAGCTCAGTACATCAAACTGAACGCTCCCAAAATTGCCCAGGAACAATTAAGAACGGTTTTTCCGGTGGCCTTACTGACAGCGCTTTATTACTCAATCAACCTAAGTACTCTGGTCGCGCTGTACAAAGTCGCCTGGTCGCCAGTGATGAAAGCCGTGACCCAGATGATGGTAGAAGAGGTTTTAAAAGTGGAACCCGCGCTTTCCTTCATGTTTTCGCGAGGTAGTATTGAATGGTCACCCAGGATGCCAAGCGCAATAATTGACTGCCTTTCGAAGCCGAAGAATGAGATTCTAACCTCCGACATTTATTTTCGGGACTTCCTAGAGAAAGTGGTGTTGCCAGAACCAGAAAGTGTTTTTCCCATTGATACCCTGAACTTTGACCCGAGGTTTATGGGTAATGACATGGTGAGGATAAATTGCTTCCTACACATTTCTCTTGCATTCTTGGGTCAAAATCAAAGGCACCGGACAATAGAGAGGGGAGCGCCGGCATTCACGGGATATTATTATCTGCCCCCAATTCTGGTTAAACTTGGTTTGGGAGACACCATGGGATCAATTATGGAAGAGTGGTTGCGCTTGAGCTGGGACTTACCGCAATCTCTCTCTTCCATCCTTGCTCCTTATGGGGCCATGGTTGAATTTGAAAACTCCGGTTCAATCAATGGTTTTCTGCACGAACTTGGTAAAAGAACATGTTTTTGCGCGCAGGAAGAAGCATATCATGCCACCAGGTCATTTTTGCGGGAGCTTTCAGTCAAGGTGAAAGATAAAGGCAATTTGCTCCGGCGTCATTTTGCCCCGGTTTGCGTTTTGACCGGTGAATGCGGTGAGGGGGCAAGATATTGCAGGAGGGATCTGAAAAAAGTGGCAGAAGATCCTTTCCCGGATAGAAGTGTCTGAGTTCTTTTGAAAACTGACAGGGGCTGGCGCGCTTCGCGCGCCAGCCCCCTTTTTTGTCCTGTGGATTACTCAATCTTTACTTAGTATCAGGAGTTGCTATAATGAAAGTATTGTCTGGTCTTAATTGGTCGATGGCCGGATGGCGATTAATTAATCATCTTTTATTATGAATAAATTCAAAACATTAGATTGGGTTGCTATTATCTTGGTCATAATCGGTGCTCTTGATTGGGGATTGGTAGGTCTCTTTAAATGGGACATCATCGCCAAGATATTTGGGGGAATACCGGCTATCGCTATGATAATCTACGTATTAGTCGGTTTATCCGGATTGTATCTCATCTTCACAATCGGGAGATTTGGCAGAAAATAAATCTGTCCTAAAACCGGACTTTTGAGCGCGTATGAGCGTTCACCTAAAAGCCCGGTTTTAGTTTGTCTAAATCAGGCTTTTGGTTTAATATAAGTATGTAATATATTTTTATGAAAAGAATTTCTATTAGTGAGACAGCAAACAAAGCCGGTGAGAAGGTAACGCTCTGTGGCTGGGTGCATACGCGGCGCGACCACGGGAAGCTGATTTTTATAGATTTGCGCGACCGGTCTGGGATAATACAGATTGTTTTTACGCCCGATAAAAAAGAATTCTATGAAACCGCAAATAAAGTAAGGCCCGAGTGGGTTCTGCGGGTGGCGGGAACCGTTTCAGCCCGGCCGGAGAAAATGTTCAACAACGAAATCCCGACCGGCAAGATTGAACTTCAGCCCGAGAGCGTCGAAATTTTATCGGAGGCGCTGACCCCGCCGTTCGCCTTGGACACGAACGGGCTTGAGATAGGCGAGGAAAACAGGATGAAATACCGCTATCTGGATTTGAGAAGGGATAGAATGAAAAACAACATGATAATGCGGCACCGCGTGATTAAATTCTTCCGCGATTATCTGGACAAGGAAGGCTTTGTGGAAATTGAAACTCCTCTGCTTACGAAATCAACGCCCGAAGGCGCCCGCGACTATGTGGTGCCGTCGCGCCTCCACCCGGGAGAGTTTTTCGCTCTGCCGCAGTCGCCCCAGCAATACAAACAACTGCTGATGGTCGCCGGCTTTGAAAAATATTTTCAGATAGCCCGATGTTTCCGCGACGAAGACACCCGCGGCGACCGCCAGCCGGAATTCACCCAGCTGGACATGGAAATGAGTTTTGTTGAGCGCGAGGATGTTATGGATATTACGGAGAGTCTTTTCATCGAAACGGTGGAAAAACTTTTCCCGGAAAAGAAAATAACCCAAAAGCCGTTTCCGCGATTGAGCTACCGCGAAGCGATGGAAAAATATGGCTCCGACAAGCCGGATTTAAGAAAGAACAAAACCGACAGCAACGAGCTATCTTTCGCCTGGATAACGGATTTTCCGTTCTTTGAACCTTCGGCAGGCTCAGGTCAGGGAAAAACAGATAAAGGTGGCTGGACTTTTACCCATAATCCGTTTTCCGCTCCTAAAAAAGAACACATGGGATGGCTGTTGGAAGGAAAGAATATAGGCGAGATTTTGACTACCCAGTATGATTTAGCCCTGAACGGATTTGAAATAGGCGGGGGAAGCATCCGCAATCATAGGCCGGAAGCCCTGAAAGCGGTGTTTAAAATTATGGGTTTCAGCGATGAAGAAATAGAAAAAGGGTTTGGGCATATGCTTAGAGCGCTGGAATTCGGCGCTCCGCCGCACGGCGGCATCGCTCCGGGCATTGACCGTTTTCTGATGGTTTTGATGAATGAACCAAACATCCGCGAGGTTATCGCTTTTCCCAAAACCGGCGACGGCAGGGATTTGATGATGGAAGCGCCGTCAGAGCTTAGCATGGGTCAGCTTAACGAATTAGGTTTAGATATTAAGAAAAAATAAATATGCGCATTAGTTCGGCTGTGGCGGGAATATCCTCCGGTGTGTTTTTGGGGCTGATTGTAATAACAATCTGGCATGTTTTTGACGTTTCAAGCTCAAGCAGCGCACCGGCTCTGGTTTTTGTGTCAGAAACGGCGGATATCAGCAATTTTTTACAGCCGCCGTCGGAGGTCAGCTACTGGCCGATAAGAGATTTTAATATTCTCGAGCCCGATATTTCCGCCCGCGCCGCTGGGGTTTATGATACCGGAGCCGGCAGATTTTTATTCACCAAAAACGAAGACGAACAGATTCCCATAGCTTCTATAACAAAACTGATGACCGCGATTGTTGTTATTGAGAATCTTAATTTGAATGAAATCTACACCGTGAATGCCGAGGATGTTAATGTGTCCGGTCTGGGGGCGGATCTTTACGAAGGGGAGAGAGTCCGGGGTGATGAATTGCTGAAAATGATGCTGATAAAATCTTCAAACGACGCCGCTATGGTTTTTGCCAGCGCCGCTTCGGAAAAGGGGATAAACGTTGTCCAAAAAATGAATGAAAAAGCCAAGCTGTTCAATATGGGTGAGTCTGTTTTTTACGACCCAGCTGGACTTGACGCTCGGACGCACTCATCAGTGGCGGACATTGTCAAACTAGTGCTGAAAGTGGGAAATTATGATATAATCTGGCAGACGTTGAGAATCAAGTCCGCGGATATCAGTTCGGCTGACGGCAAGCTGATTCATCACATCGTATCCACGAACAAGCTTCTCGACCGGCTTCCCGGGATTATCGGCGGAAAGACCGGTTACACGGAAGAAGCTCTGGGAACAATGGCTTTGGTTATAAGTATTGAAGGCGGGAAAGATTCACTCATCAGCGTTGTGCTGGGGTCAAATAACCGCATGGGCGAAACCCAGCAGTTGATAAATTGGGCGGAGCAATCTCATAAATGGCGATAGAACACATTTTTACAATATTCAATGTCGTTAGAATTTTTGTTGTCATTACCATCGCTTTTTTCGTCGCGCTTGTCATTTCGCCTTTGTGGTTGAAGATTCTTTACAAATATAAACTTGGCAAACAGCTTCGTTCCGCCGATAAGGCGCCGATTTTCAATCAGTTGCACAAGAAAAAAGAAGGCACGCCGACAATGGGTGGGGTTTTGGTCTGGGGCACGGTGGTTGTGGTAACTTTATTTTTCTGGCTATTATCCCATTTTATTGACGGGTTCTGGTCCAAGGTCAATTTCTTTACCAGAAGCGACACCTGGCTGCCGTTGGGAATGCTTGTCGTGGCGGGCTTGCTTGGGATGGCTGATGATTTAGCTGGAATTTTGCGCGTCGGTCCCAACGGTGGCGGGCTTAGAATGACCCACCGCATTCTTTTATACATCGTAATCGCGGCAATCGGCGCTTGGTGGTTTTATTTCAAACTGGGAAAAAACGAAATCAATATTCCGTTTTTCGGCGATGTCGGCATCGGCTGGCTTTACATGCTTTTCTTCATGTTCATTATCGTTGCCACTTCTTTTTCGGCGAATGAAACCGACGGATTGGACGGCCTTGCCGGCGGAGTATTTTTGACTATGTTTGCCGCTTACGGCGTCATCGCTTTTGACCAGGGAAGGATGGATCTTACGGTTTTTATCGGCGCGATTATTGGGGCGCTTTGCGCTTTTCTGTGGCACAACGTTTATCCGGCGAAATTTTTCATGGGCGATACGGGGTCAATGTCATTAGGAGTAATGTTGGGCATGATTGCAATGCTGACCAACACGCCATTTCTCCTGCTTCCTATCGGGATTATTTTCTTATTTGAATCGTCATCCGTTATTGTCCAAATGATTTCCAAAAAATTGCGGAACGGCAAGAAAGTATTCCTTTCATCGCCCATTCACCACCATTTTGAGGCGAAGGGCTGGCATGAAACTTCCGTGACTATGCGGTTCTGGATGATTTCCGCCATCGGCGCCATAATCGGAATTATTATTTTCCTCGTTGATTCAAAAATTCCTCCTCTGATGAAATAATTTTTCGTTCCTATGATTGACAGGGGCCATTCAAGATCGGGTGTCACGCTTACCGGCATTTTGTGCGCGCTGGTTCTGATTGGCCTCGCGATTCTTCTTTCCGCCGGAATAGTCGAAGGGCAGAAAAAATTTGATTCGCCTTATTATTATTTTATTCATCAACTGATATTCGGAGTTTTGCCGGGAATTATTTTATATATTATTTTATCCCGCTTTGATTACCGGCGTTTCCGCGGCTTGTCGCTCCTACTGCTCATCGGTGCTTTGATATTTATGGTTTTGATTTTTGTCCCCGGCGTCGGGTTCGCTGTTAAAGGTTCCCAGCGCTGGCTAGATTTCGGAATTTTGACTTTTCAGCCGTCCGAGGTTTTGAAATTGGCTTTAATTTTATATTTCGCGGCTTGGTTTTCGAGAAAAGACAGGCACGTGACGTCATGGACGTATTCGGTTGTTCCGTTTCTTTTGGTTGCTGGGTTCTCGGGAGCTTTGTTGGTAATGCAGCCGGATTTCGGAACTCTTGGCGTGGTCGCGGTCATTGTTTTCTCCATGTATTTTTTCGCTGGCGCGAAAATTTCCCATTTAGTCGGGATTGTTTTATGCGCGGTGGCACTTGTGGCGGTTTTGTCTGTTTTTAGCCCGTATCGCTTTAACAGAATCAAAGCGTTTCTGAATCCATCCGGCGACACGCAGGGCATTTCTTACCACATCAACCAATCTTTGATAGGTATCGGATCCGGTGGATTATTCGGGGTCGGTTTCGGGCAAAGCAAACAGAAGATATCTTATCTGCCCGAGCCGGTCGGGGATTCAATTTTCGCCGTTTACGCCGAAGAGATGGGACTTTTGGGTGCCGCCGCGCTGATTTCTCTTTTTATCTTTCTGGCTCTTACACTTTTGGCGATAGCTAAAAAATGCGGCGACGGCTTCGGGCGGCTTATCGCGCTCGGCATGATGACCTGGGTGGTAGGTCAGGCATTCGTGAATATCGCGGCAATTTCGGGACTTGTTCCGCTTACCGGTTTGCCTCTGCCGTTCGTCAGTTTCGGCAGCTCTTCTTTGGTCTCAATTTTGGCCGGCATGGGCATAGTCAGAAACGTGGCAAAACACATATAATCCCGACGTTAGGAGATCTGTCGGGGTTATATATCGGTAACTCGGGAAATTTTACGAAATTTTTGCCATTGACTTTGAGAGGCGAGATTTGAGCCGGCTGGCGTTGTTTTTGGCGATAAGATTTTTCCGCGCGGCTTTGTCCATGGCTTTGTAAACTTTAGGCAAAAGCTCTTTGGCTTTATCTTTCTGCTTGGCAAGAATAGCCGTCCGCAATTGTTTTACGGCTAAGCGGTATTTATCCCTCTGGATGGAATTTCTGATATGTCTTTTCTTTGATTGCCGCAGGGCTTTTTTGGCTGATTTGTGTATTGGCATAATGGAAAAATGATACTATAACGGCTCATTTTTTGCAAGAATTTGCGCTCGCCAACTCTTTTTCGGAACTGGAAATTGATTGTGGGAATATATCTTTTCGCAGATGTTCGGGCTTTCCGGCGAAGCCCTCACTTATACCTCGCCAGTTTTCCGCTAGTATAGCGGACCAAGCAAAACTGGCTCGCTGTACTGCTCAAAGACACATTTCCACAATGAAAAAGCGGTAATCTCAATAACCCTCAAAAGAGCCGGCTCGTTCTTAGTCTTTTTACTTTCAATATGCCATTGAAAATCCGTGAAAATCGGGGTATGATGGCTATATAAGAATTAGTTATAAAAGTTCCGATTTTATGAAAATTGTAGATTATCCTATAAAACCATTGAAACAACAACAGTGGCATTGGCGGGTTCACCCATATTTTACCAAACAGGCATCCAATGTGGTGCGTGAGTATATCAGAAATTTTTCAGAAGAAGGTGATGTTGTCTTGGACCCCTTTTGCGGCACGGGCGTAACTTTAATTGAGGCGTTGACTTTAAAACGGCGAGCAATAGGGGTTGATTTGGACCCGCTTGCCGTTTTTATTACCCGAGAGACCTGCGTTGCGCCAATTGATCTTGAAAAATTTGAGAAAGAATTCAGAAAGATAGAGAAAGAAATTGCTCCACTTGTTAAATTTGTAAGGGAGGCAGAGCAGCGAGATATTGATAATTATAAAATTAAGGAGTGGTATCCCAAGGGCATTAAGTTACCTAGTAATTCTGATTTTGACTTTGTGGAAGATTTATTTGATAAGCGGCAACTGATTATATATGTGAAATTATTGGTATTGATTAATAAAATAAGCGATAAGGAAATCAAAGAATTATTTAAACTTGTATTTTCAAACACATTAGGAAAAGCAAATCTTACCTATATGGATAATCTTGTGAGAGGGCCAGAGGGGGGAGGCCCTAGTATTTTTGGGAAATACCGTTATTGGAGACCGACTAAGAAAGTAATTATAGATGTATGGAAAAATTTTGAACAACGATTTGAAAATATTAAAAAAGCAAAACAGGAATCAAATAAGCTATTTAAAGATTACTTTAAAGAACCACTGGGGGATTTTTTCAAAGAAAATTCTACATTTGAAGTCATTAAAGGGTCAGCCACGAATCTTTCAAAATTTTTGCCAGCACAATCAGTCGATTATATTTATACCGATCCGCCCTATGGTGCCCACATCGCTTATTTAGACCTTTCAACCATGTGGAACGCCTGGCTCGGTTTTGATGTTTCCGAAGAAGATAAAAAACTGGAAGCTATCGAAGGCGGCGAGCTTAAAAAATCAAAGGAAGACTATATAAATTTGATTTTTGAATCTATCGCCGAAATGGCCAGAGTTCTTAAGAAGAACAAATTTTTATCAATTGTGTTTCAACATAAAGATGTAGCTTATTGGAATATGATTCAAGAAGCTTGCCAAAAAGCCGGTTTTAACTATATCAATACTGTTTACCAACCAACGAACACGACGAGTATCCATAAGAAAAAGAATCCTCTTATGGTTATGGGAAGTCAACTAATTCTTAATTTTCAAAGAACAGAAAAAGTTGCCAATGTCGGTTTTTCATTAAGAGATGAATCGCAGATAGAAAAAATTATTTTAGACACCGCAGAGCGGGTGATTGTTGATAAGGGCGGAACGGCTATTACAGAAGATATTTATGCCCAAATTGTTCCACAATTACTTGAAGCCGGTTTGCTTCATATAGCGAATAAACGCTATAAAGAACTTTTGCCTCTTTTAAATAAAAATTTTGAACAAGACACCAATGGTTTCTGGCAGGTTAGAAAAGGTACTCAATTGGGTCAGCATATTGATCGCAAAAAGAAAATAGAATATTTTACCGGAAGCGCACTTAGAAAAAACGGGAAAATGAAACTTGAGGATATTATTGGAGCGGTGTTTCCCAATTTAACAAATGGATCCACTCCAACAAGGAAAGAATTTATGGAAGTTTTAGGTGAAATAGCAGAACCCATGGGCGAAGAGTGGGAGCTTAAATCAGGAAAACAAAATTTATTCTTAGATCTTCAGCCTCAGAAAAAATTGGAGTTATTCGGTGAGCCTTTTTCTGAACATAATCGTGTTATTTACAGTTTAGTTAAATTAGCAAATAAACTGGGATTATCGGCATATATAGGGAAAAATGAACAACGAGATAAGGCATTTGATGGTCTAAATCATTTAAGTAAATTACCGATTGTAAAATTTACCGAAGTTCAGCGTAAGCGTGTAGAGCAAATTGATTGCATCTGGTTTCACAACGATGGAACGCCCGCTTATGCATTTGAAGTTGAAGAAAGCACGCCAATTACAACCGCCCTGGAACGTTTTTGGGCTCTATTAGAGGTTGTGCCGGAATTAGGGAATACACGCCGTTTATTATTAATTATTCCTAGATCCCGACAACAAAAAGCAGAACAGGAATTGTCAAGCTCAAGTTTTATTGGGCATCCGCAAT
Organism: Parcubacteria group bacterium Licking1014_17; assembly: GCA_007376485.1. Classification (GTDB taxonomy): domain Bacteria; phylum Patescibacteriota; class Minisyncoccia; order 2-02-FULL-40-12; family IGHO2-01-FULL-4-A; genus VMGJ01. The sequence continues at coordinate 17,874 of VMGJ01000001.1, forward strand.
TTATGGATCAAAAAGTGAAGTATATTTTCAAGGAGAAATTTTTAGAGCGTTACCTGGGTATCTTAAATTCACCCGAAGTAAAACTTGATGAAATAGATACTCTCGGGCAATCATTCAGGCTAATTAGTGAATGAAACCTCGGATAAAACCCAAAAAGTTTTACGCCAGAGGAAATAAAAATTATTGAGGATAAATAAAATGGAGAAATTATTTGGAATCGTTAAGGACGCACTCGGACACTCCATTGCCCAAACATTTTTAATTTTTAGCGGCATTCTTGTAATTTTTTCTCTATCTAGGTCGCCTATATTAATTATTATTAGTTTTTCGACACTTATTTATGCGCTCATAGCGCACTACTTAACCGCCGTTAGAAGACATGAATCTCTAGGCAGATATGCCATAGGTAATAATCCGCAAGCCATTTTATTTACAATTACTTTTATTCTTTTTTTTGTGTGGTGGGTCGCGAAAATAATGGGATATTTTATGTATTTTAGATATCCACCAGCGTATGGTTTTTTGTCACACACATGGCTACTTATAATAAGTATGGTTGCTTTAATTATTGCCATAATCTTTTTTATACTTTGGTTTATCTGTATATTTTATAATAAACATAGAACGGGGAAAAATTTAAAAATAAACTATAGAGTAAGGTGTTTTTGCAAAAATTGTGATTTTAATGGTAAAACAAAAATCCCACTAAAGAGACCACTTAAAGATCATCCGTGTCCGTGGTGCGGGTCTTATGCTCTCGTAAAGAAGAATGAGTGTTGGTACTGTGCGGAGAAATAAACGGTGTCAGGTACTTTTTTCATAAAATTCCGCCAGCAAAAATCAACATCGTAAAAAATTCAAATAAAAAAATACGGCTCTGATTCGCAAAAAAATGCTGGCGGGGGCGGGATTTATAGGCGGTGAAAACCGTATTTGTTTTAAATACGTCTTTATTGTAAGATATGAATATGGCGACAGATTGGACTAATATTTGCAGGAAATACAAGGGTTTGTGGATAGGCCTGAAAAACGACGAGAAGACGGTGGTAGCCAGCGGTAAAACTATTCAAGAGGTGATAGACAAAGCTAAGAAGAAAAAGTATCCCAACCCAATTCTCTTTCGGGTCCCGACCCGAATAGTGCCGTATATCGGCAGTTTTTGGTAATGAAATTCCCGTATCGCAAAATTCGCCTTGATGACGCCTCCGGTTTTTTCGGGGGATTGATTTTAAAACCGATTATTCCCGTCAAAATCAGCGCCGGTAATTGTAAAGAATTAAACTATGAGGTACTGATAGATTCTGGCGCTGATTTCTGTATTTTTGACGCCGATGTCGGCGAATACCTTGGAATTGATATTAACTCCGGAGAGAAGATTACTTTTGGCGGTATTCAGGATAGAAAGGGTGCCGCGGCTTTTATGCACAAGGTTGTCCTTAATATCGGAGGCTGGTCATACTCGGCAATAGTTGGTTTTTCACATGATATTGCCAAACAGGGGTTTGGTGTATTGGGCCAAAAAGGATTTTTTGATAATTTTGTAGTCAAATTTGATCTAAATAAGGAAGAAATAGAACTAAGAGAAAAAATAAGGTAAGAAAAATTAATCCCGGACAGGCCGGAATGTTTACTTAATAAAACCAAAAGCGAGCCGACTCTTTTGAGGGCTATTGAGATTGCCGCCTTTTCAATTGGGGAATATGTCTTTGAGCAGTACACTGAGCCAGTTTTGCTTGGTCTCCCCACCGGCGCGCCGGTGGGGGAAAACTGGCGAAGTATAAGCGCAGGTTTTCGCTGGAAAAACCGGAGCATCTGCGAAAAGATATATTTCCGCAATTGGTTTATTTATCTATTCGCTTCTTCAGTTCCAGTATCTGATTTCTTATTACTAAAGCTTCTTCAAAGCGGAGGTCTTTTATGGCTCGGTTCATAAGTTTCGTGAGCCATTCAACGCGCTGGCTGGGGGTAAGGTGCTTTTCGGCTTCAGCGTCGGTGGGGTCGTAACTATACCAGCGGCTTATTTTTTCTTTAGAGGTGGACGATGGCAGGTCGGATTTTTTGATTTCTTTTTCGATTGAGGCCGGCGTTGTGCCGTGTTTCTTGTTGTATTCTTCCTGGACTCCCCGGCGTCTTTCCGTTTCTTTAATAGCGGTGTCCATTGAGCCGGTAATTTTATCGGCATACATAATAACATGGCCGTTGATGTGGCGCGCGGCCCTGCCCATGGTTTGAATCAGTGTGGTTGTATTGCGCAAAAAACCTTCCTTGTCGGCATCCAAAATGGCAACCAAAGAAACTTCCGGCAAATCTAGCCCTTCGCGCAGAAGATTAACGCCGACAATAACGTCGTAGTTTCCCAGCCGCAGGTCGTGAATTATTTCAATTCTTTCCAAAGTTTTTACGTCCGAGTGGATGTAATTTACTTTTATGCCCTGTTCGGAGAGATATTCGGTAAGGTCTTCCGCCATGCGTTTGGTCAGTGTCGTGACAAGCACGCGCTCATTTTTGGCAAGCCGTTTTTTGATTTCCCCGAGCAGGTGCTCAATCTGGTTTTCCGTCGGCTGGATTTCAATTGTCGGGTCCAGAAGTCCCGTCGGCCGCACCAACTGTTCGGCAATGCCGCCGGAGCCAGATTTTCTCAATTCAAACGGTTTTGGCGTCGCCGACATATATATAGTTTGCCGGATTCTTTTTTCAAATTCGCCGAAAGTCAACGGGCGGTTGTCCAGAGCCGACGGCAGGCGGAAACCGTATTCAATCAATTTCCCCTTGCGCGACAAATCGCCGCGGCGCATGCCGCCAATTTGGGGAATTGTAAGATGGGACTCGTCTATTATAGCCAGGAAATCGCCTTTTTCCCTGAAGTAATCAATCAGGGTGTACGGCGGTTTGCCGGGTTTGCGGAATTCGAGATGGTGGGAGTAATTTTCGATGCCGTGGCAATAACCCATGCGCTTTATCATTTCGATGTCGCTTTCGGTGCGGTCGCGCAGCCGTTCAGCTTCAATAACCAGTCCCTGCTTTTTAAGGCGAACAAGATGTTTTTGAAGTTCGGCGCGGATATTGACAATCGCCAAATCAATTTTGTCATCCACCGGAACCCAATATTTCGCCGGGAAAATTTCAACCTCCAGCACTTTTTCATACGCCGGTTCTTTGTAAACGACGGTTTCCAAATCTATTTTATCGGCAACCAATATTTTCTCTATTTTCTGGCTTTGCGCCGAATTGCCCGCCAAAACTATTTTAATTATCTTGTCGCCGGTAACAGCGGCTATTTCAAATTCGTTTCGGGTTTTGCGGAACGCGCCCCGTTTCAGTTCCAAGTCCTGGTTATACTGCAGTCGCTTCATGTTCTCCCTTATTTTTTCGGCGGATATTTTTTGCCCGGTGAACAGATTAAGGCGCAAATCACGGTAATTTTCGGGCGAACCTAAATTATAGATGCAGGAAACCGAAGCCACCACAATAACATCCTTGCGGCTGATAAGAGCTTCGGTCGCGGCGTGGCGTAACCGGTCGATTTCTTCGTTAATCTTCGCGTCCTTTTCAATATAGGTGTCGGTTTCCGGAATATAAGCCTCGGGCTGGTAATAATCATAGTAGCTTACGAAATAATGAACCGAGTTTTGGGGGAAATAATCTTTGAATTCCTGATAAAGCTGGGCGGCGAGGGTTTTATTGTGGGAAATAATAAGAGTCGGTTTGTTTATTTTCGCAATAACGCTGGCAATGGTAAAAGTTTTTCCGGAACCCGTTACGCCTATGAGGGTCTGATATCTTTTGCGCGCCTTCAACCCACGCTCAAGTTTAGCCGCGGCTTCGGCTTGATGGTCGGTAAGTTTAAATTTTGATTTAAGGTGAAACATATAGCGAGCATACGTTATTGAAAATTGTTCCCCTCTGGTTTAGGATTAGTGTATGATAGGTTATCTCGAAGGATCGGTACAATTCGTGCTTGATAAGCAGATAATTGTGAATGTGAACGGCGTTGGCTACCGGGTCACTATACCGGATAAAATGAAACACAGCTTACCAGACTCCGGCGGAAAAATCAAGCTCTACACGTACTTCGTGAACAACCAAAGAGACGGAACCGCGGATATATACGGCTTTACTACGCCGGAGGAGCTTCAATTCTTCGAAATGCTGACTTCGGTGACCGGAATCGGCCCGAAATCGGCGCAGGGTATCGTTTCCTCGTCGGATTTGAGAAGCCTTCAAAAAGCCATAATGGAAGGCAATGACGCGTATTTGACGAAATTCGGCGGCATCGGGCCGAAAACGTCGCAGAGAATAATTGTTGAATTAAAAAACAAAATTGCCGAGATTAATCTTGGCGGCGGCGGCGCCGACCTTGGCTCCGAGAGCGAAGCCATTGACGCGCTGGTGGCTTTGGGTTATTCGCATTTTGAAGCCAGAGAAGCTTTGAGCAGAATCAGGGGAACCGTTTCAAACACCGAAGAAAAAATCAAAGAAGCCCTGAAATCTTTAGATAACAAAAAAACCAAGTGAACATATCAATTTTACAATCGCCCGATTGGATTTCTTTTCAGCGCCATCTTGGCAGGAAAGTATTCCATTATGAAAAAGACGGAGTCATTGATTGCCAAGCCATTCAGCACCGTTTGCCGGTTAGGGCATATTTATACATACCCTACGGGCCGACCATTAATTCCGGTGTCGCGGGATGCGGCAGTCTATGCCCCGAATTTAAAAAATGGCTTCTGGAAACATGTAAAAACGAGAAACTCGCGTTTATTAAAGCCGAGCCGACCGACAATAAAGTGGGCGACTTTCTGATCTCCCTGGGTTTCCATCATTCGCAATTTTCGATACAACCCAGGCGCACGGTTGTTCTTGACCTTACAGGCAGTGAAGAAGAAATACTTGCCCGGATGCACCATAAAACCCGTTACAATATAAAAATAGCCAACCGCAATTCCATTGAAGTTTCCAATAAAGGCACGCAGGAAGAGTTTCTTGGCTTGCTTGAAAAAACAGTGAGAAGAGATGATTTCAGATCTCACCCGCCGGAATATTTTTCCGAAATGTTTAAATTTTTCGGCGGCAACGACAGCTTCCGTCCCGTTATATGGTGCGCCAAAAAAGGCGATATTCCCGTGGCGGCGGCGGTTGTGATTATTTATAAAGACACCGGATATTATCTTTACGGCGCTTCGGACTATAATTTCCGCGCCTTGATGGGTCCATATCTGCTTCACTGGTCGATAATAAAAGATTTGCGGGCCAACGGTGCGTCCAAATATGATTTGTGGGGCATCAATCCTTCACGCTGGCCGGGGGTGACGCGTTTCAAACTGGGCTGGGGTGGGCATATTGTTGAATATCCCGGGACATTCGAATATCCGGTTTCCCGTATCTGGCATCTTGGCTACAGTATTTATAAATCGTTATTCCGCTGATGAGCAAAGTTTTGCGTAAAATTATCGACGGCCGGGTTTTTGGAATCGGAAAAAATATTGCCGGCATTTTTAAAAAGGCGGTCATTATTCCGGCGGCGACTTTTTACGGAAGAATTCTTTTTGTTTTGGGTTCACTGTTTTACAATTCTCCCGAAAGGTCTCTGGAGATTATCGGCATCACGGGATCCAGCGGAAAATCCACCACTTTAAAAATGGCGCTGAAGATTTTCGAAGATCAGAGCATCCCCGTCGCGGGATTAAATTCTTCGAAAATCGAAGTCATATTAAAAGACGGCAGTTGGACCAGAGATTTGGGCGGCAAACCGGTCGGACAATTGGCGCTCCAGAAATTTTTACGCAAAGCCGCCAATCTCGGTATCCGTTACGTTATGATAGAATTATCACCCAAAGATATTGTCAAAAACCGTTTTGCGGGGCTAATGTTCAAATGCGCGGTTCTTACGAATATAAACCGCAGCCATGCCGTGAACGAACGTTCATTCACCGGCGATTTAAAGGCTCACGTGAAATTTTTCAGGAAGTGCGCCGGAACGCATATTATCAACTTAGACGACCATTATTATTCGGATTTTATGAATATACCCTGCGGGAAAAGAATTACTTATGGTATGACTGGCGGCATGGTAAATCAGGAAAGCCTCAACTTGAAATTAAATCTCGCCGGAGATTTTAATATTCATAACGCTCTCGCGGCAGTCGCCATTGCCAATGCCTGCGGCATCGACGAAGAAAAAGCGGCGTCATCGGCGGCGAACATAAAAACAATCCCGGGAAGGATGGAATTTCTTGATTACGGCCAATCTTTCAAAATAGTCATAGATTACGCCCGTACCCCCGACTCGCTTGAGGCGGCTTACCGGGCATTGAAATCTTACGGGAGAAAAATGATCGGGGTCATAGGAGCTTCGGGAGGCAAAGAAAGATGGAAACGGCCGGTGCTGGGTTGCATTGCCAATGCCTATTGCGATGAAATTATTTTAACCAGCGAAGACCCGCGGGGCGAAGATCCTTTGCTAATAATAGAAGACATCAAAGCCGGCATTCCCCGCGATAATGTCCATCTCGTTGCGGACAGGGGCGACGCCATAAAGAAAGCCATTTTGATGGCAAAAAGAGGAGACATCGTGGTCATAACCGGCAAGGGAGATGAAACCAAAATGGCGGTTTCCGGATTAAGAACGATTCCATGGTCGGATAAAGAGACGGCGGCTAAGTTATTGATAGAAAGTTAGGTTAACTGTTATGCTTATAATCGGATTAAATAAGCACAAATGAGTTCAAATAGCGACCAGCCTAAAGAGATAATCTGGGTTTTTATTGTCATAGTTTTGGCTTTATTCATCGCCGCGGTGGCGGTATTTTCCCGCGCCCAAAAGGGCTATCCGCCGGCGGGCGGAACGGAATCCTCGTCGCCTACCGGCACCGCCAGGGATTACACGGTTACTTACGCAAACCGGGTTTTCAGTCCGACGACTATCAGGGTAAAACCCGGTGACACGGTGGTTTTTGTTAATCTTTCAAGCTCCAATATTAAAATTTTATCAAACGATACGGCTTTGCTTATGAGCGGCGATATTCCGGCGCAGGGGAAATATATGGTAAAATTTATAAATGAAGGCATTTTTCACTACACCAACGCCCTTGAAAGCAGTGAAAGCGGGATTATCGTGGTTAAAAAATAACAGCCAAGATTTTGAAGACAAAAATAAAAAATAGAATATTCGTATTGGCGGTCGGGTTAGTTTTATTTGCCGCCGCGCAGTTAGCCGGCGTTTGGGCGGCCCAGAAGCTGTCGCTTTCCGAAAAAATCGGGTCTGTTCCGTCCGTGGGTGATATGTCTTTTTCCGATCTTATCGTCCTGATTCTGGTGGCGGCAGTTTTTATCTGGTTCGGCATCCGGTTTAGAAATTACGGCGGTTGGATGTTCAGGATCGTGATGACTATAGCCGTCATCAGCGGTTTGTACGCAGTAGCGCAATTATTTTTACCTGTATTGCCGGCATTTATTTTATCCTTGGTTCTCGCGGCGGTTTATTGGATTTTAAGAAACGTGTTCGCGCATGATTTGATAATGCTGTTTGTTTTTATCGGCATAGGCGCGTCTTTATCCTTGTCATTCACGCCGCTTTTGGCGGCGGCCGTTCTGCTTGTATTTTCCATTTATGATATAATTTCTGTTTATGGCACGAAACACATGGTTGCCATGGCTGACGCCATGATCGAGTCGCGGGCGATTTTCGGTTTCGTCATACCTTTCAAACTGGTTGGTTTCAAAGATAATATTAACAAAGTTTATTCCGGCGGCGAGCATATGATGCTGGGTTCGGGCGACGTTTTACTTCCAATTTTGCTGTCGGGTTCGCTTATCAGAGTATCACTATCTTCGGCTGTGATTGTCGCCTTGGCTTCGGTTGGTGGATTCATATTAATGCATTTGTTGTTTTTGACCCAAGAAAAGAGAAAACCAATGGCGGCGTTACCGCCGATAGCGGCCGCGGCTATTATCGGTTATCTCGCGGCTAGCATCCTTAATTTTTAGTAAATAACCAAGGGATACGCGCCGGCGCCGCCAAATAGCGATGCCGGGTGTTTATTTCTTAATTGAATGTTAAAAATAAAATTTTGCGGCGGAGCAAAAAACGTTACCGGCGCCAATTATCTGATAGAAAAAGACGGCATAAAAATACTGGTTGACTGCGGCTTAAGCCAGGGCACAAAATTCGCGGAGGACTTTAATTACCAGCCCTTTCCCTATGACCCGAAGGAGATTAATTATGTTTTCATCACCCACAGTCATATGGACCACGTGGGGCGCTTGCCGAAATTGTGGAGAGAGGGTTTCAGGGGTAAGGTATTTGTGACAAAAGCAACCGCCGATTTGATTGAAGTGGCGATGCCTGACAATATGGGCCATGTCATCAGTGAGGCGGAGCAGCACAACCACGAGCCGCTTTTCAGGGGGGAAGATTTAAAAGGAGTTTTGTCGCTGATTGTTAAAAATAGTTATCACTCGAGAATAGAACTGGGCGGTATGGGCGCGATATTTTATGACGCGGGGCATATTTTAGGTTCTTCAATAATTGGGTTTGACTGGCAATCGAACGGAAAGACAAGACGCATTTTCTTTTCCGGAGATTTAGGCAATTCACCGACACCGCTTCTGCGGAACACGGAATATATTACCGGCGCCAATTATCTCCTCGTCGAGTCAACTTACGGCGACAGAGTTCACGAGTCCAGAAAGGACAGAAAAGAGAAACTGGTCGCGGCGATAAAAAAAGTTATCAATAACGGCGGCGTGCTGATGATTCCGTCTTTTGCCACCGAACGCACCCAGGAATTACTTTTTGAGCTTAATCAATTGTTCAATAACGGCATTATGCCCAAGGTTCCGATTTTCATTGACAGCCCTCTCGCCATAAAACTTACCGATGTTTACAGAAAGAACACGGATTGTTTCAATAAGGAAGCCACCGAATATTCGGAAATTGACGAAGACCTGTTCCATTTTCCCGGTCTCACCATGACCGCCACAGTTGAAGAATCAAAAGCCATCAATGACGTTCCGGCTCCGAAGATAATTATTGCCGGTTCGGGTATGAGCCAGGGGGGCAGAATTGTTCATCACGAAAAACGCTACTTACCCGGTCCGAACAACGGCATTTTATTTATAGGCTATCAGGCGGACGGAAGTTTGGGGCGGCGTATCCAAAGGGGCGATAAAAATGTCCAAATATTAGGGGAGAATGTGGAAGTCAAATGCAACGTCGAAACCATAGGCAGTTATTCAGCCCATGCCGACCAGCCTGCGCTGTTAAAATGGATAGAAAGGGCGAATTCCGAGGATTCTTTGAAGAAGGTATTTATGGTGCAGGGCGAAGAAGAAGCCGCAAAAACACTGTCAAATCTTGCCCATGACAGGCTTGGAGTAAACGCGGTTGTACCTAACGAAGGCGACACTCTTGACCTGGAATAGCTATATCCGGGGCCACAACTTGTTGTTTAATTTTCATCTTGAGTTTGTCTTTGATTTGTGTTATAAATCTTATTACACTAATTAACCATGAATAATATCGGAAACGATAATTTAAATCCAAACCGGGAATTTCCGGTAATACCGCTCAAGAATGTGGCACTTTTTCCGCGCGTGGCAATTCCTCTTCTGATTCAGCGGGAAAAATCAATGGCAAGCCTGGCTGAAGCGCTGGAAAATGACAAGCATGCGGTATTTGTCGCGCAGAAAAACATATACGACGACATAACCGAGAAAGATTTATTCATGGTTGGAACTATCGGCAAGATATTCGGAGTTCATAAATTACCCGACGGCTCATCAAAGGTTGATGTTGAAGGCCTTATGCGCGTCAGGGTGCTGGAGTTTACCCGGTTGGAGCCGTCAATAAAAGCCGTTGTCGAGCCGTTTCCGATTGTTTTCGATGATAAGGTGGAAACACAGGCGCTGATAAGGGCAACCGTGGATCAATTCAAAAAATTAATCGAATCGCGCAGCAGTCCGGGGGCAGTAGCCGACCTTATCAATATTGTCAGTCAGGTCAAAGATTATGAGCAGATAATTTATCTGATAACCATCAATTTGAATTTGGAGCTTAAGGACCAGCAGGATATTTTGGAATCGGTGAGCGGACTGGACGTGCTTAAAAAAATCAACGGTTATCTCTCGCGCGAAATAGAAATCCTGGAAGCGGAAAAAAGAGTTGTGAAAGAAACAAGAAAATCAATAGGCAAAATGCAAAAAGAGATGTTTTTGCGGGAGCAGATGCGCAGCATTGAAAAAGAACTGGGCATGGACGGCGAGCGGAGCGAATTTGATACTTTGCGTGCAAAAATAAAGGCGTCGGGAATGCCCAAAGACGTGGAAGTCAAAGCTCTGAAGGAACTGAGCCGCTTGGAAAAGATGCCGTCATTCAGCCCGGAAATTTCCTATTTGAGAACGTATCTTGACTGGCTTGTTGAACTGCCGTGGTCGCGCAGAACAACTTCAAAAATAGATATCAAAGAAGCTTCAAAGATTCTCGACCAGGACCACTACGGGTTAACCAAGGTAAAAGAAAGAATACTCGAGTATCTGGCTGTCCAGAAACAGGTCGGGAAAATCAAGGGACCGATTTTGTGTTTTGTTGGTCCTCCCGGTGTCGGTAAAACTTCAATCGGGCGGTCAATCGCGAGGGCGCTGGGACGCAAATTCATCCGCGTCTCTTTGGGCGGCTTGCGCGACGAGGCCGAAATCAGAGGACATCGCAGAACGTATGTCGGGGCGCTGCCGGGAAGGATAATTCAGGGAATTAACACGGCGAGCACGCGAAACCCGGTGTTCATGCTTGATGAAATAGACAAGCTTGGCATTGATTTCCGCGGCGACCCGTCGGCGGCGCTCCTGGAAGCCCTCGACCCAGCGCAAAATTTCTCGTTTTCCGACCATTATCTTGAAGTACCATTCGATTTATCCGATGTTTTATTTATAACCACTGCGAATGTTCTGGACACGATTCCATACGCCCTGCGCGACAGGTTGGAAATAATTGAATTTCCCGGTTATACCGAACAGGAAAAAACCCACATCGCCACTCAGTTTTTGTTGCCGAAAATCTTTGAAGAGCACGGGCTTAAGAAAGACACGGTTTCGATACCTGAAACGGTCATTAAGGATGTTATCAGAAACCATACACAGGAAGCGGGCGTTCGCGAACTCGAAAGACAACTAGCGGCGGTAAGCCGGAAAATTACACGGAAAATAGTCGAGAAAAAGATAAAAGGTAAAATCAAAGTGACTAATGAGTCTCTTCATGGCTATCTCGGTCCCATAAAGTATACCCATCAGGAAGCGGAAAAAGGCGGTGAAGTCGGCGTGGTAACCGGTCTCGCCTGGACGCCGGTTGGCGGCGAAGTTTTATCGGTGGAGGCGACAAAAATGCAGGGCAGGGGCAAACTTACCCTGACGGGCCAGTTGGGCGAAGTTATGCGCGAGTCGGCATACGCCGCGCTTTCCTACGCCCGCTCCAGGGCGGCTAAACTCGGAATCAAAACCGATTTTTACAAAGAAGACATCCATATCCACGTGCCGACAGGCGCGATTAAAAAGGACGGTCCGTCGGCCGGCATTACCATGGCGACGGCTCTGATTTCATTGTTTACAAACAAGCCGGTAAAAAGAGGAATCGGCATGACCGGCGAAATAACACTTCGCGGGAAAGTTTTGGAAATCGGAGGCGTCAAGGAGAAAATTTTGGCCGCCCACCGCGCCAGATTGAAAAACGTGATTTTGCCGAAGGACAACAAAAAAGACATGGAGGATATTCCGGCGGAAATCCGCAAAGACCTGAAGTTCATTTTTGTCAGCAACATTGACGAAGTTCTCAAAGCGGCGTTGGGGAGATAAAGCGGCTTTTTGTTTTTGGGCTATAGGTTGAGCTGTAAGTTTTCATGTGGAAAACTTTTTATTGCGGGCGGGGTATAATCTAATTAATGGGGATTTCCGAACAGCAGGTAATATCAAGATTGTTCGTGGCTTTGTTGCTAAGCGGAATAATAGGCTTTGAACGCGAGCGCGCGCATAAAAGCGCGGGTATGAGAACGCACGCGTTGGTGGCTCTGGGCTCCGCACTTTTTGCCGTCATCGCCGCTGAGGCGTTTCCTGGCCAAGGGATATTGATCGCGGATATTATTGTCGGCATCGGTTTTATCGGAGGCGCGGCAATTACCAGGGGCGCGACCAAACATTTGATAACCGGCGCCACCACGGCATCCTCACTATGGCTGGCGGCGGGTATCGGCATCGCGGCCGGCTTGGGTTACAATTTTATCGCGGTAGCCGCGACTATGATTGGCTACATTGTATTGACTGTATTCTGGCACATAGAGAAAAAAATAGCGTGGAGGATGGGTTATGGCCATTTGAAAATGATGGATCAGCTGGGATTGATTCACGAACATAATGCCAAAAGGAAAAAGCCTTGATAAACGCTGGCTGGGGATAGCGACTTTAGTCGGCTCTACCGTCGGCGTTGGAGTTTACGGGATACCGTTTACCTTCGCTAAAGCGGGCACAGGCGTGGGTTTTTTGTTTCTGGCTATTCTTACCGTCTTGTTCGTGACCGTAAATTTGATGTACGGCGAGGTGGTGTTAAGAACGCACAATCGCCATCAGTTCATCGGCTATATCCGCAAATATCTTGGGGGTCTCGCCTATAAAGCCGGCCTCTTTGTTTTTTGGGCGGGAACGCTGGGCACCATAATTTGCATTCTTATCGTGACGGGAGATTTTTTGTCCCAGATTTTTTCGTTCACGAACATTTCCGTGTCTCCGGTCGTATGCGGTTCGATTTTCTTTTTTATCGCCCTGATTGTTGTCATGAAAGGTTTGAAAATGGTTTCCCATGTTGATTTGTTTATAATGTTTCTGCTGGTTTTTATTATGGGGCTGATAGTGGTTACGGGCGTGTGGCGCGTCAAACCCGAAAATTATATTACCCACACCGGAATGTTCTGGTTCCTCCCGTTCGGGGTTATGCTGTTCGCTCTTGACGGTATTTTGGGCATTCCTTTAGTCAGAGAAGTTATGACGGGGAGCGAACATATGTTGCGCAGAGTTCTTGTAATTGGGACCATTATTCCGGCGGTCTTATATCTTGCTTTCAGTTTAGTGGTCGTGGGGATTTCCGGAGAAAATACCTCGCCTACGGCGATAGCCAGCCTCGGCGGCATTTTGGGAGGCAAGATTGTTTTATTCGGGGCGCTGTTCGGTTTTCTTTCGTCGTCTATATTATTTATCAGCATAGCGACGGCTTTGAGGGAAGCACTGTATCAGGATTTCGGTTTTAAGAAAAAATGGCATTATCTGGCTTTCATTATTTTGCCTTATGTTTTATTTCTTACCGGAGCCAGAAATTTTATTGACATGCTGGATTTGATAGGGGGCGTCGGGGGAAGTTTGGCGCTGATTCTTCTTATGCTTGTTTATCATAAGGCGAAAAATTACGGCGACAGGGAACCGGAATATAATCTTGGAATACCAGGCTGGTTGTCATACATCGTCGTTGGCGCTCTGGCGGCGGGCGCAATCTATACTTTAGTCGCGCTTTGATTTATCCTGACTTTATGTTTCGGAAAACCAAAAAGATTCTTCTCTGCGCTTTTTTCGTTGCGCTGCCGTTCCAGGTGCGGCTGATACTATTCAGTTACACCAAGCCATTTAACGAATGGACGTCAGGTTTTTTGTATCTGTCCGATTTATTGCTGGTTGGACTTTTGGGTATATGGTTTTGGGAATGTTTTAAAGAAAAAAGAATTCCAAAATTTTACATTCATGACTTGTTTCTTTTGGGCTTTGTTGCTCTCGCGGCGCTGTCTATTTTTGAAGCGGGCGCTCTGCCGATAGCTGCATTCCGTTTTATAAAGCTGGCAGAGATGGCTGTTTTCTATATTTATGTCCGCGACAATTTGAGCCATTTTGCCGAATCGGCGCCGAAGTTTATAATCGCCTCCGGCGTTATTCAGGGAGTGATTGCCATCGCCCAGTATTTCGCTCAATCCGCAATCGGGCTGGGTTGGCTCGGCGAGAGCCCGATAAAACCCGGTGCCTACGGCGTGGCTTCGTTTTACATCGGCGCCAAGGTCTTTTTGCGTTCATACGGCATGACCCCGCATCCGAATATTTTGGCACTGTGGATGTTCATCGCGCTGATAGCTTTTATTTATTGGTATCTGGCCAAAAAGCCGAAACTGTCGGTTTCTTTGGCGCTTGCCGCGCCCATGATTTTCGGTTTTTATTTTACTTTTTCAAGAACGACGCTGGCGATATGGGCTTTGAGTTTTGCTGTTTTGTCCATTATTTTTATTTTCCTGAAGCGCGGCTTAACGCCCGACGGCATTCTCCGATTCAAAAAATTGTTTCTGATTATTGTCGCCGTTTCCATATTATTTGCCGCGCTTTTCTTTCCCCAAGTCAAAGCCAGAATTAATCTTTCCTCGCAGGATGAAGCGGTTACTTACAGGATTTATTACAACAAACTAGCGGAATCGATTACAAAATCCTCTCCGGTTATCGGTATCGGCATCGGCCAGTTCGTCTATAAATTAATGAAAACACTGCCTCATAATTCTCCCTATGTTTACCAGCCCGCCCATAATATGTATCTTTTGATTTCCAGCGAAATCGGGATTCCCGGGCTGGTGCTTTTCGCGGCGTTTATTTTGTTTGTATTAATCCGGCGACTTAAATCCGGGCTTTCAAAAATTCAAAATATTTTGGCATTAACTTTATGTCTTGGCATTCTTATAATTGCCTTTTTTGACCACCCAACTTGGACCTCCCAACAGGGGAGTTTAATTTTTGGGCTTGCTCTGGGGGCGATGAGCTAACGCCCCTTATCACTGCTCGCCAACTCTTTTTCGGGACTGAAGCTATCTGGGGAATATGTCTTTTCGCAGATGTTCGGGCTTTCCAGCGAAGCCCTCACTTATACCTTGCCAGTTTTCCCGCACCATATCGGTGCGAGACCGAGCAAAACTGGCTCGCTGTACTGCTCAAAGACATATTCCTACAATAAAAAGACGGCAATCTTAATAGCCCGAAAAGAGTTGGCGAGCGGATGGGTGTTGTTCACTATGCGGTTGTTGGCAATTTTGGGGAGTTTATAGTAAAATAGGGGTACGCGATGAGTAAGAAATACAACCTGATTATATTGCTTGTTTTGGGCGCTTTTTTGGTTCTCGCGCCCTTAAATAGCGCCAGAGCCGATGGCGGCAGATATTTCGTCAAATCAACCAAAAAGTTCTGGAAAAACACCTTCGGCGCGAGGCATTATTTTGCCGACGGCTTTACTGCCGACTTAAATGCTTTGCAAATAAGATTAGCCAAATTTTTCGGCGTTAAAATTGAAGAAGTGCCAGCTTTTAATATTCTGGCGGAAGCCGTATTGCCAGAGAGTAGCTTGAATCAGGAAAAAATACCCGATTCATGGGGCATTAAACTTGTCACCGGCAATTCAGTTGATAAAGAAGCCGGGGCGGGCGTAAATGTCGCCGTACTTGATACCGGAATTGATAAAAATAATCCGGTTCTTGCCGGCCGGGTTGCGGAATGTAAAAACTTTGCCGACCCGAGATTTCCGATAGCCGAAGACGAGTGCACTGACGACAACAGTCACGGCACTCATATTTCGGCGGTAATTGCCGCCGACGGAGGGGAAAATGGCAGCGGCTTTATTGGTGTGGCTCCGGCATCAAAACTTCACGTTTTTAAGGTTTGCAACGGCGACGGTTCTTGTTACGCGGACGATATTGCCACCGCCATCAAAACAGCCGCCGACGAGAAAACAACCGATATAATTTATATGGGATTCGGGTCAAGTGTTGATAATCAGTTCGTCCGCGAAGCCGTTGATTATGCCACCTCCAAAAATATTTTACTGATAGCTCCCGCCGGAAATGACGGTCCGTTTTCAAACAGTGTCGACTATCCAGCGTCATACGCGGAAGTTATTGCCGTCGGCGCCGTGAATCAGTTATACGCGGTGACCGGCTGGAGTTCCCGCGGGAAAAATATGACTTTTGTCGCTCCCGGCGACGAAATAGTATCCGTTGTTTTGGATAATAAATATGCATCTTATTCCGGAACATCAATGGCAGCTTCATTTATAGCGGGATTAGCCGCCCGCGTCTGGCAATCGGACTCTCTTAATCCGGCTGAAAGCACGGTTGGATTTTTGAAATCATTGGCGGAAAATAATCCGAACAACAAATCGTTTGCCTATAAAACCGCATTGGGTTTTGGTGTGCCGGTTATAACAAGCGGGAATCCTTAACTTTTTTTGTTTGTGATAAGCAGAGCCATAAAAAAATTAGTAGGCTTCGACTTCACCATCAATTTTGCTTTCGGACTTTTGTCGCCGATTTTCGCGGTTTTTGTTATTGAAAATATCCAGGGCAGCACACTGAAAGTCGTCGGCTTGTCGGCTATGTTTTACTGGATAGCCAGAGTTTTAACAACAATACCGTTTTCGCGCCTGATGGACCGCCTGGACGGAGAACGCGATGAGTTTTATTTCATAATCATCGGTGCGTTTATTATTTCAACCATCCCGCTGTTCTATCTGCTGGCGCGCTTTCCGTGGCACATTTATATAATTCAATTCGTCTACGGCGTTGGTAATTCAATGACGGTTCCCGCTTGGAGGATTTTATTTACCGACCATATTGACCGCGGGAAAATCGGCTTTGAATGGTCGCTGGACGACGTGGCGGTCGGTTTGGCGGTCGCCATCAGCGCCTATATCGGTTCGTTTATCGCCGATAAATATGGTTTTGAAACCGTAATCGTCATTCTTTCAATTTTGGGCTACGTATCAACTTTACTGCTGTTGCGCTTGGGCAAAGACGCGGAAACCCTTGCGGAATTGAGAAAGCAGGGGCGGCTTGGCGCTATCCGCGAAAAAAGAAAAGCAATACTCCCGTAAATTATGGAAAAAATTATCTTAATTGGGGGCGGCACGGGCGGGCACGTTTGCCCGCTGGTGGCTGTCGGCGGGGAATTGAAAAAACAAGCCGAAGCGGGCGCTTTGAAGTTGAGTTTGCGGATGATGGGCGACGGGCAGTTTGCCGAACAGGAAGCCGCCAATATGGGGGTGCCTTTTAACTCTATTTTGAGCCCAAAATGGCGGCGCTATTCTTTTTTTGAAAATATTATTGATTTCATTAAATTGCCGTTCGGGCTGGTTCAGTCGTTTTTCTATATGTGGCTTTACATGCCGGATTTGGTTTTTGCCAAGGGCGGCTATGCTTCTTTTCTTCCGGCGGTTGCCGCGAAATTTTTCCTGATTCCGCTGGTGATTCACGAATCGGATAGCGTGCCGGGAGTGGTGAACCGAAAACTGGCGGGGCTATCCAAACATATTTTTGTTTCTTACGAATACACGAGGCAATTTTTCAAGCCGGAAAAAACCGATGTTGTCGGGAATCCCATACGGGCGGAATTGTTGGCTGGCGGGGATAAAAGTTCCGCCGCCGCGGCGTTCCAGCTTGACCCGTCGAAACCGGTGCTTCTGATAACCGGCGGGAGCCAGGGAGCCAAAAAAATCAACGACACGATTTTGCTGGCGATTACCGAATTGGTCAAAAGATTCCAGGTTATCCACCAATGCGGCGACACGAATTACAATGAAGTGAAGGCGACTGTTGATGCCACCGTAAAGGGCGCGCCCGAGACATACGGCAAGGACATTCTCGCGAATTACCGGCTTTATCCGTTTTTGGATGCCAAGCAGATGGCTTTGGCGTACGCGGCGGCGGATGTTATTCTCTCGCGTTCCGGCGGGGCGATTTTTGAAATGGCGGCTGTCGGCAAACCCTCAATTGTCGTGCCTTTGAAAATTGCCGCCGCAAACCACCAGCTGCTAAATGCCGCCGAGTTCGCGAAATTCGGCGCGGTGGTTATAACCGAAGATAATTTCACGCCCAATATTTTAATTAACGAACTGGTTAACGCGTATTCCAGAAAAGAAGAAATATCTCAAACCATAAAGCAATTCGCCCGCCCCGACGCGGCGGCTAATGTCGCGAAATGGCTCTTGGATTATTTGACGGCAAGTTAGGGCATTTTTTACTTGACTTCTGATAACAGAATGATATTATTATTTTGTTGTTTTATCGTGATAGAATCTTGAAATTTAGAGAAAGGAGTATAGAATAGCCATGGCAAAAGTTTTGGAAGTTTGGAGCTTTGAACCAGAAGAAATGGGGATATCCCCCGGCGCAGGGACGTTTCTCAAAGAAAAAGTTGTCAAGGATCTAGTGATGGAATTGGCACTCCGAACACTTACTGAAAAGCCGTTGCAAGGATTCAGGAGAACTTGCTGCCTCTGCCCAGAGTGCAAGGAAGGTCTTTTGCTATTAAAACCGAATGAAATAACTCCCAGGTTTAAGCCGGATGAAGCAAATAATCCGTATGTGAATGTAGAAATAAAACGGACTGTTGCCTATAACTTTACCTTTGAATGTGGTCATTGTAAGGCTTCGTTCGTAGGCAATTTCCCCATTCCCGGTCGTTGACCAGCAATGCCGATTTTTGCACGCAATCCAAAGCCGTCCCTAGAGACGGCTTTCTTTTTAGAAAGACACATTTTCCTGAATAAATAGTCCATATAGTTCTGATTTTACGCTGCTATTGATTATATTTAGAATATCCGTATTATAATTGATTTTATACGTGTTCTCTGACAATTGATATTTAACCGCATTATTTGTCCGCTTTGCGGATATGGAAGGAGCTCCACAGATGACAAGTAAAACAGTCAAGAAGAGAAAAGATACCGGTGCCAAGAAGCAACCAGAAGTACAACAAGAGGTTGTCGAAGAAAAAGACAGAAATGTTCCGGCGAGCCAGCAAAACGCGGGAGCGGAGGTGAAGAAACTGCCGGGGCAAGAAACAAAGCCGGAACCGATAGAAGAGTATTTCTTTGAGGCGGAAAAAAGATGGTATGAATGCGCAGGTAATCCCAACGCGCGCTGGATACGGCTTGGGGTACTTCATGATGAAACCGATTGGTCAGTGATGATGAGACTGTTTGGGCCGGGTCGTGCCATACCAACCCTTATTTTCTTTCTCACTATGGCGAACAGAAGACCGGACTCTTTCCCTGCCGATCAAAAAGATTTGCCGCTTAAGACGATCCTTGCTCTCGGACACGGGTTTTTCAGGGCGAATTTCGATATTTTTTGGCAGAATTCTCTCCACCACGACAAAGAATTTAATCTCTTGGGCGCAGTTATGAATTTTTTCGCTCCGGGCGCCGAGTTTCGTGAAACGATGGCAAAAGCCAAGGATTATCCCACTCCGGGAGATATCAGAAATCAAGTCAAAGAATGCGAAAGGTCTATCGATGAGTTTGTCGACGAATTCATCTCGGCTCTCAAAGGAGCATGCAATTTGAGCTTCTTTACAGAAGAACACTGGACGGAAATTCTTGGTTTTCTATCCGGAACTGGAAAATTCGCGATTTTCTTTGAGGATTTTGTTTCCGAACTGCCCTTAGCGACTATTCAGACAACTTTGGCTCACTGCCAACGGGTAGTCATGTCGTCAAAAATCGTGTGCTTGGGGGAAAGCGAGGACGAAAGGCATCAACCGGCAACCTTTAGCCAAGCAGCGATTGCGGGTGTAACCGAAGCGAAAGTCTACCTCTTACTCGAGCCGCTAATTAAAGAATTGAGAAAACAACGCCAAGTAATGCAGCTAAAAAACGAAATACAAGACCGTCAGTACAAACTGGATTGTACCCTACGTGACTAAAAGCACGAGAATCACAATAGCCCGGCTGAAATATGCCGGGTTTAAAATTTTTAATTTGCTATCCTCCTTTAACTTGTTATATTTCTCTTATGTGGCGGACGCTGGGGTTTGATAGGGAAAAGGAATTTTTTGAAAGAGCCATGAAGAACGGCGATGTTAAGCACGCATATCTTTTTACCGGGCAGGATATGATAGGCAAAAGGACTTTCGCTTTGGAACTGGTTGACAAGCTTGTCGGAGCGGGTACAAAAAACGAAGCCACCAGTCAATTTGATATTTTATTCATAGATTCTTCAAGTTCAGAAAGCGGACAGACAATCACAATTGACGCGGTGAAAGAAATAAAAAACCGGCTTTCAATGACCGCCTATTCCGGGGGATACAAGTGCTGTATTATCAACGACGCCCACCGGATGACGGATGAAGCCCAGAACGCCCTGCTGAAAATTTTGGAGGAGCCGAACGAGAAAGTGGTGATTTTTCTGGTGGCTTCAAAACCCGATTTGTTGAAGCCGACAATCAAGTCGCGCTGCGAAGAGATATATTTCGCGCCGCACGGCAGAAAAATTCTGGATAAGCTTCTTTCCGGTGAAAAATTATCGGAAAATCAGAAGGAATTCGTGGCGGAGTTTTGCGGCGGGAGAGTCGGACTTCTGAAAAATATAATTGAAAAATCTTCTTACAAAGAAATAAAAACCGCCATTGAAGAGCTGTCGCGCCTTGAGAAAGCCGATATCGGCGAAAGATTCTTGGAGGCGCTGAAAATGTTGGGCGAGGGCGATGAAAAGTTGCTGGAGAAACTGCTTTACTGGATGCTTTATTTGAGAAGCAAGATGGACAATAAAAAATATGCGGGCGTTTTGGAACGACTACAGGATCTTTACGTAGCCATTAGCAAGCCGTCCACTAACAAGCGGTTCGCTTTGGAGAACTTTTTACTACATTTGTAAAAGTGGTATGATGATATTTGTCAGAGGGAAGATTTGAAATGAATGAGTTTACACTCACCTATACGCTTTTCGGGACTGAAATTCCCCCAGCGTGGGAATTTCATCTGTGAGATTGCCGCCCTTTGTCAAGGCATAAAGCCGTTGACAAAACCATGCTGGCGGCAATCTCAATAGCCCTCAAAGCGTATCGGTGAGAATTAATAAAATTGCTTAAACAATTATTTCAGCAAAAGAAAGACGAATTCAATAAAGTGTTTGATTTTTACAAGGGGGATATTTCTTCCATAAGGACGGGTAGAGCGTCTCCGGCTTTGGTTGAAGATATAACGGTTGAGTTTTACGGCAGTAAAATGAAAATCAAGGAGCTTGCCAATATATCGGCTCCGGAACCGAAAACCCTGACAATCCAGCCGTGGGATAAAAACGCGGTTGAACCGATTTGCGGGGCGATAAAAAACAGCAATATCGGACTGAATCCCGCGGTTGACGGCCACGCAATCCGGCTTAATATTCCGCCCCTGACCGAGGAACGGCGCAAAGATTTTATTAAATTATTGAAGCAGAAGACCGAAGAGGCGCGCATAAAAATCAGGAGGGCGAGAGAGGACGCGCTGAATAAAATACAGCGGATGGAAAAAGACGGCGAAATAAGCGAGGACGAAAGATTTGACGCCAAAGAAGAACTGCAGAAAATTGTTGACGATATCAACAAAAAAATAGAGGAAACTGAAAAGAAAAAAGAACAGGAACTGATGACGGCGTAGAACCATGCTCTAGTCGCGTGCCGCCCTAAATCACCATTCGCCCGCCCAGCGAGCGGGCTCATTCAGGTTAGACCTCAAATTTCGCTCGCAAGCTCGCGAACCATGCAATTTGAGGTCTAAACAGTGCTTTAAGGCGGCAACGCGACTATAAACGCCGTTAATCTCAACAGCCCGAAAAGGCACAACAACCATACTCAACGTTATCACGTATCATTGACAGACGGCATCGTTTTGTGTATTATTAGCGGTGAAGATTTTAGTCCTTTTACTATTAATGACATTTTCGGGAGGGATATATGGAAATAACAGTTGTTTTAATGCTTCTCAGTTTAGTTGCTCTGTATTTGCATGGCAGCAGCGAGGAAAAGAAAAACGGGATTCTGGAGAAAAAATTGAGGGACATGGAGGGAAAGATTTCTGATGTGTTAGGAGTTGTAAAAGGAGAATTACATATAAACGGCCAGCTTGGAGGAAAAGAGGCACGGGAAGTACTGAAAATGTTGGAGAAAATTGTAAATCCTTCTCGGCCCCAGCCCCTTTCTACAAACAAGAACTGAGAGGAAGAACGATATGAACAGTATAGTCTTTATCCAGATTTTTGCTCTGGTTATCATAGGGATTTTGATTTTCAGGATATTTTACTATCGGAGGGAAGTCAGGAAACTCCGGGCTGAAATGTCCGAGCTTGCGGAGGAGATTGGAAAAATTGCAAATGAAATTCGGGGCATACCGGCGGAGTAATTCACCCTGAACCTTGTAATTTTCCTCGCCGGCGCGCTTGCGCGCCAGCGAGGTTTTTCTTTTTATTAATTGCAAATTTCTGTTTTTTCATGTTATTATTTCTAAATGCTGACAGTTATTATTTTCATAATCGTTCTGGGGGTTTTGGTTTTTGTCCATGAGTTTGGGCATTTTATTACTGCCAAACGCGCCGGGATGAAAGTGGAAGAATTCGGATTCGGGTTTCCGCCGCGGATTTTTGGCGTTAAAAAAGGCGAAACACTCTATTCAATTAATTGGATACCCTTGGGAGGTTTTGTGAAGATATTCGGCGAAGGCGATCCCGAGCTGAAAGAATCCAGAAGCTTTTACGCGGGCACGAAACTTAACCGCTCGGTGGTTGTCGTTGCCGGCGTTGTAATGAACGTCATTTTGGCTTTTATTTTATTATCCCTGGTTAATTTTATCGGAGTCCGCAAAGGCATTGATAACGTAGCCGCCGCCAAGGATGTTTCGATAGAAATAGTAACCGTGGCTCTAAACAGTCCCGCGAGCGCCGCTGGTCTGATGGATATGGATGAAATTCTGGGATTTAAAGAAAACGGTTCAAGCATAAAAATCCCGACATTGGAAAGCGTGCAGAAATATATAAAATCGCACGGCGGCAGTGAGATTACCATGGTAATCAAACGTGACGGCGAAATTTTGGATAAAAAAATCACGCCGCGGGTAAATCCGCCGTCGGGCGAAGGAGCGACCGGCATTGTCCTCGTACAGGTTGGAACGGTAAAATATTCTCTCGGTAAATCAATAATAGAAGGGGTAAGGGAAACCGGTCTGACTTACTATTACACCGCGGTGGGCTACGCCACGGTGATTAAAAATGTTTTTGTCACCGGCAAGCCGGGTGTTGAGCTGACCGGGCCCGTCGGCATCGCCGTTTATACGGGAAAAGTCGCCCGCATGGGTTTTGTTTATCTTCTGCAGTTCATGGCGCTCATTTCAATAAATCTGGCGGTTCTTAATATAATTCCGTTTCCGGTTTTTGACGGCGGGAAATTGCTGTTCATTATAGTAGAAGCCCTTAGAAAAAAGCCGCTTCCGCGGAAAGTGGAATACGGTATCAATGCCGTCGGTTTTGTATTAATATTGGTATTGATGGTTTACGTAACCACCAAAGACATATTCAAGTTTTTCTAAACGTTTAAGATGATATCCCACAGTTGTTTTCACACTGCTCGCCAACTCTTCTTCGGGACTGAATCTATTGTGGGAGTGTATCTTTTCGCAGATGCTCCGGTTTTTCCAGCGAAAACCTCCGCTTATAGCTTGCCAAGTTTTCTCCCTTCGGGAGGCCAAGCAAAACCTGGCTCGCTGTACTGCTCAAAGACACATTCCCACGATAAAAAGGTAACAATTTAACCAATAAATATTATGCGCCAGTCAAAATTATTCACTAAAACTTCAAAAGAAAATCCCAAAGACGAGCAGAGCAAGAACGCCCAGCTTTTGGAACGCGCCGGATTTATCTATAAAAATTCTGCCGGCATTTACACAATACTGCCTCTCGGCTGGAGGGTCATCCAAAAAATAGCCGCGATTATCAGGGAAGAAATAAACGCCATCGGCGGGCAGGAAATGCTCATGCAAGCCATGGTGGACAAGCATTATCTCAAAGCGACCGGGCGCTGGGATATTGACATCGGTTTTAAGATAATAACCGCGAAAAATCCGGAACCGAGTTTTGTCCTTGGATGGACGCACGAGGAAGTCGTCACCGAGATTGCTGCGAGGTTCATCAATTCTTATCGGGACCTGCCGCTTGCCGTTTATCAGATACAGACCAAATTTAGGAACGAAGCCCGGGCAAAATCCGGGATTCTCCGCGGCCGCGAGTTTTTGATGAAGGACCTTTATAGTTTTCATGCTGATGAAAGAGACTTGCTTGAATATTATGAAAAAGCAAAGCAGGCGTATTTTAAAATTTTTGAACGATGCGGTTTGAGAACTTACTATACTCTCGCCGGCGGGGGAGATTTTACGGCGGGCAACACTCACGAATTCCAAGTTTTGGCTCCGGTGGGCGAGGATGTGACTTATTATTGCGAAAAATGCGGTTACGCCGAGAACAAGGAAATTTCAAAACTGAAAGCGGGCGATAAATGCCCGGGATGCGGCGGGAAAATCGGAGAAGCGAATTCAATTGAAGTCGGGAATATCTTTCCTTTGGGCACGAAATATTCGGAAGCGCTCGGACTTGCCTACGCGGATGAAAAAGGGAACCGCCAGCCGGTAGTAATGGGCTCTTACGGCATCGGTTTGGGACGGATGATGGGCGCGATTGTGGAAATCCATAATGACGACAAAGGAATTATCTGGCCCGAAGCGGTCGCGCCGTTCAAAGTTCATTTAATCGCGCTCGAAGGCGCCGAATCGGAAGCCGATAAGTTTTATGATAAACTTATAAAAGCCGGGATAGATGTTTTTTACGACGACAGAGCTTACGCCACCGCCGGCGAAAAATTCAACGACGCCGATTTAATCGGCATCCCGTGCAGGTTGGTAATCAGCAAGAAGACGCTTGAAAACGATGGCGTAGAAATTAAAAAACGTTTTGATAAAATCGGCGAAATTGCCAAAATGGACGCTACTATTGACATATTGAGTAAATAATTTATTATACAATTAAGCCCATTCATTAGCCGCAAAATCAGTAAGAGTTCTTTTCACATATCAATTTGCGGCTAATGAATGGGCTTTTTAGTTATCTATTCCGCGCTAAAATTTTTATAAAAAAGCAGCAAGGGGCAAATCTTTTGCTTGTTTGAAAGCTTTTTGGTAGGGTATATGGATTATGCTGAACAAGCTTTTCAGTTTCTGGTCAAAAGACATCGGCATTGATCTTGGCACGACCAATACTCTTGTTTACGTGCGCGGCGAAGGAATTGTCATCAATGAACCGTCCATTGTCGCCATCAATCAAAAAACGGGCCAAATTCTTGATATCGGGCAAGGAGCCCGAAGAATGGTCGGAAGAACGCCGGGTTTTATTACTGTTACCAAACCGCTGGTTGCCGGGGTCGTTTCGGATTTTGAGGTGACGGAACAGATGCTTAAATATTTTATTGATAAAGTCCACCAGAAATCTTTTTCTCTGGTGCCGCGCCCGAAAGTGGTTATCGGCATACCGGCGGAAATTACGGAAGTGGAAAGAAAAGCAGTTGAAGACGCCACTTATAATGCCGGCGCCAGAGAAGTTTTTCTTATTGAAGAACCGATGGCGGCGGCGATTGGCGCCAGAATGCCGGTGCACGACGCCGTAGCGAATTTTGTTGTTGATATAGGCGGCGGCACGACTGATGTCGCCTTGATATCAATGGGCGGTGTTGTCGCGTCGCGCTCCCTGCGTATCGCCGGCGACAAATTCACTTCAGATATAACCCAATACTTGAGAGAAGAACATAATATGCTGGTCGGCGAAGCCACCGCCGAGCAAGTTAAAATTACCGTCGGCTCTGCTTACCCCCTTGTCGAAGAGCTAACCACGCGAATCAGGGGCAGAGACCTTATATCCGGTCTCCCCAAAGAATTAACGGTGACTTCTGAAGAAATAAGAAAAGTGCTGCAGCATTCAGTCAGAAGCATAGTCACTGCAATCAAAAGCACAATTGAAGAAACACCGCCTGAATTGCTCGCTGATCTCGTCAGCCGCAGTATCCTTATGACCGGAGGTAGCAGTCTTTTGAGAGGTTTTGACAGCTTAATAAGCCATGAAACAAAACTGCCGGTAGTGATAATGGAAGATCCCCTTACTTCCGTTGTCCGCGGTTGCGGCATAGTGCTTGAAAATCTTGATAAATACAAACAATTATTGGTTTTAACCCCCAAAGAAGCGTATTCGTAGTTATTGATGAAAAAAATAAACAGTCGGATTAAAGCGGGACTTTTTCTTTTGGCGATAATTTTTGCCGTTTTGAGCGTTGCTTTCCGGGGTTTTCCCAGAAACATTGTTTTTTCGCTGACCGAGAGAATCGCCGTACCCGTGAACCGTTTTTTCTTGGGACTCTCGGTTTATACTAAGGCTCTGATAAATGTAAAACAGCTGGCTGGCGAAAATGCCAAACTGTCCGAAGAAAACAGATTGCTTTTGGGAAAAGTGAGCGAATCCGACCGGCTTAAAAGAGAAAATGACCTTTTGCGCAGCCAGCTTAATTTAACAGGAAGCGAAGACAGAAAACTTCTTTTGGCGGAAGTCGTGAGTTATGATAAAAGCCCGATTTCATCGGCTATTATTTTGAACAAAGGAAGTAATGATGGGGTAAAAAAATCCATGACTGTCGTCGTGGAAAGCGGCGTCTTGGCGGGCGTGGTGCGGGAGGTCTATGACGATTCCTGCCTCGTTTTCCTCGTTGATGATTCGCGGGTCCGGATAAGCGTGCGGGGGCTGGCATCCCAAGTTGTCGGCTACGCGCGGGGCGATTTCCAAAAAGGTTTGAGGCTCGAACTTATCGGGAAAAATGAGCAGATATCGGTCGGGGAAACACTAGTGACCAGCGGTTTAGATGCTTTGCCCAGTTCGCTGACGGTCGGTAAGATAACTTCGGCGGAAAGCAGTAATGGCGACCTGTTCCAAAATATATCAGCCGAGCCGTTATATTCAAAAAAAATCGGAGCCGAGATGTTTATTATTTTGAAATGAAAATTTCAACTTTTTTAATTTTATCGGCATTATTCTGGCTTATTGAAAAGCTGGTTTATGTTTTGCTCGGAATTCCTTATTTTATTTTCTACCAGTGGATTATTTTTTCCTTGATAGCGTTGCCGGCAACCCGCGGTTTTGTTTCGGCGGCGCTAACCGCGGCGTTAATAGCCGACATTTTTTCCGGATTCACTTTCGGGCTGGGTTTTATTTCCATTCTGGCTGTTTTCGGTTTAATCTTGATTATTAAGAAACTGATAAACATAGACAGAAAACCCTTATACTTCTTTTTATCGTCTTTATTATTTACGGCTGTCTTTTACCTGCTTCTCGGTTACCTTGCGGGAGCGAATTCAGTTTTCGGCCGTCTGCCCATGATTATTTACTGCTGGATTGTAAGTTCGGTTGTTATAATTTTATTTACCAAATTGGCAAAAATAAAATTTCCATGGCCAGGATTTACAAGATAAAAAGAACCAAAGAAAGCGACGTGATGCCAGAAGAAACTCTTCTGGATTCCCGGAGCGAGCACACGATGATGGAAGCCCCCATAAGCCGGCTGGCTTTTAGATTTGTGTACTTCGTTATCGGCGCGGTGCTGGTTTTCTTTGTTGTTAAGGCGTTTCAGTTTCAGGTGGTCAGCGGTTCCAAATATGAACGCCAGGCAATCCGGAGCAACGAGGTGCTGTATTTTTTGCCGTCGCTAAGAGGAATAATTTACGACAGAAACGGAAATCCGCTTGTTGAGAACATACCCCAGTTTGACGTCATGATACTGCAAAGCGATTTACCCCACGACCAACAGCAAATGGAATTGGAAATAGTATCGCTTTCAAAAATACTCGGGCTGTCCGAAGCGGACATCAGAAAAACTTTTGACGGCAATAGCGCCAACGCCATCTTCAAGATTAAAAGCGGCGTTGCCAAGGAAACGGCGATTTCTCTGGAATCCGAAAGTCTTCCCGGAGTGAGGGTGGTGGCTAACCCGCAGCGGAATTATTTTTACGGCTCCGCGTTTGCTCATATACTTGGCTATACGACTTTAGTCGGCCCCGAAGATATGGCGAGTGATTTTTATTATAAAACAATTGACCAGAAGGGGAGCACGGGTCTCGAGGCGTATTATGAAACGGCTCTAAGAGGCGAGCACGGAATCGTAGATTTTAAAGATGAAACTTCAGAAGTTCAGCCGGCGCGGCTCGGAAACAGTCTGGGGCTCACCGCGGACAAAGATGTTCAGCTTCATTTATTCGATTCCGTAAGCAGAATTTTTAAAGCGTCCGGCGTTTCGCGCGGAGCGGCGGTTGTCCAGAACGTGAAAACAGGCGCGGTGTTGGGTCTCGTGAGCGTGCCGTCATTTGACCCAAACGCCTTTGAGCGCAGTTATGACGATAAATACAGAAATATTGTTAATTCGCTTTTGAATGACACGTCCCACCCGCTTTTCAACAGGGCGATCGCGGGATTGTACAGTCCGGGTTCAACAATCAAACCATTACTGGCGCTTGCCGGGCTGAAGGAGGGCGTGATAACACCGCAGACGCTTGTCAACGCCCAGGGCAGTATTAGCGTCAGAAGCGAGGTTGACCCGAATGTGATTTACTCTTTCCGCGACTGGAAAGTCCACGGGCTGACCGACATCCGGAAAGCCATTTCCGATTCGGTGGACGTCTATTTTTATATTTTGGGCGGCGGCTATGAAAATATCAGAGGCTTGGGCGTGGACAAGATATCCGAATATTACCGCATGTTTTTAGCCGACAGGGCATTGGGCATCGATCTTCTCGGTGAAGCGTCCGGTCTTGTGCCGGACAAGGAATGGAAGATGAAAACCAAAGGCGAAGCGTGGTATGTCGGCGATACCTATAATATTTCCATCGGGCAGGGCGACCTTAGCATTACGCCCCTCTGGCTCAATAGCTATATTTCCGCGATCGCCAACGGCGGCTACATTTACCGTCCGTATCTGGTTTCAAAAGAATTCAACGAGAAAGGCGAGCTGATAAGCGAAACGAAACCCGAAATAATCCAGAGAATAGATATCAGTTCCGCCATAATGAATGTCGTCCGCGAGGGCATGCACCGGACGACGACTACCGGCACCGCCCGCTCATTGAGTGATTTGCCGGTGCAATTAGCCGCCAAAACCGGCACCGCCCAGACGACGGGCTCAAATATGAATTCGCTTTTTACGGTTTACGGTCCTTACGGCAATCCCGATATAGTGATGACCGTTCTGGTTGAAAATATTAAAGAGAGCCAGTCAATCGCGGTAAGAGTTGCGCATGATTTCTTGTCGTGGTATTTTGCAAAACCGGATAGGGATGTGAAGTAACCAATACACTTTTCGGGACTGAATTAGTCAGGTAATATGTCTTTTCGCAGATATTCGGGCTTTCCAGCGAAGCCCTCACTTATAGCTCGCCAGTTTTCCCACACCGGCGCGCCGGTGGGGGACCAAGCAAAACTGGCTCGCTGTACTGCTCAAAGACATATTCCCTGACAATAATTTTAGTGCTCTTGTTTTCCTTACAGAGTTTAATTGTCCACATATTTCACATAAAAATTTAAATCTGTGGTATAATCCGCATTTAGAATATGGCTAATCAATATTTTACCCGCGAGGGTCTGGAGAAGTTGAAAGAGGAATTAAGAGAATGCGTGGAAAAAATACGCCCGGAGATTGCCGCTAAAATTTACGAAAGCAAGGAGCTTGGCGACATTTCGGAAAATGCCGAATTTGCCGAGGCGAAAAATGCGCAGGCGATGAACGAAGGCAAAATCGAAGAGCTGACGGAAATAATCAAAAATGCGGTAATCATAGAACATGAAATCGGGCATCAAGATGTTATTGCCGTCGGCTCAACCGTGAAAGCGAAATCTTCGGAAGGCGTGAAAGTTTTTACGATTGTCGGCATAGCCGAAACCAACCCAGCGGCGGGCTTGATTTCCAACCAATCGCCACTCGGCACGGCTTTTTTGGGCCACAAGAAGGGTGATAAAGTTGAAGTCAACACTCCCGGCGGCAAAACCGAATATAAGATTCTGGAGGTAAGCTAATTTCTCCGTATAAAATCTATGATCTCATGGTGGGGTTTATTTTTTGCCGATAGCCCATCTGGTATTGACAGCCTTGATGTTTTATGCTATCATTATAGCAAGTAATGTTCCTTGTAATTGTGATTCTAACACCAGCGTAGCTGGCAGGAGGTGTCAAAATGGAAGGTCTTAGGAGATGGGTAAAAAGATGGATACCCAAAGTTGTCGCCGGAGCGGTGGCAATCGTGGGCTTGCCCCTGTGGGTATACTTTCCAATGTGCGAGTCACTGAGTTACGGTCTGTCGACAGCAGTTGATGCCCCGGTGGTGGCGGAGTACATCGTTTTCATGATGATATTCCCCGCCAGGGGCGTCCGGATCTTCGCAAACGCGCTTAGCCGTTAAAGACGAACTTACCGAGCACAACACCCCAAGAGACCGCGGATTCCATATCTGGCGGTCTCTTTTATTTTACCTTGGTTTTTATTCTAGATTTGTTATTATTTACTTATTATGCCCATTGATGAAATTCGCAGGAATAAGGAGGAAAAAGTCGCAAAATTGAAAAAATTGGGGATTGACCCGTTTCCGGCGGTTTCGGGCAGGGATACTGAAATTCGCGACGCGCTGGAAAATTTTGACTCGCTGGCGCAGGACAAAAAGGAAATTACCATTGCCGGCAGAATTATGGCAAAACGCGAGCACGGCGGTTCGCTGTTTGCCGATATTAATGACGGAAGCGGGAAACTGCAGATTTTGCTCAAAGAAGATGTTTTGGGCGCCGAAAAATATTCCTTATTTAATGATTATTTTGATATCGGCGATTTCGCCGATTTTACGGGTATTCTTTTTGAGACCAAGCGCGGCGAGAAAACGCTGGAAGCCAAAGATTTTAAACTTTTAACTAAAACCCTATTGCCTCTGCCGGAAAAATGGCACGGGCTGAAAGATATTGAGGAGCGGCTAAGAAAAAGATATCTGGATGTTATTTTTAATCCCGAAGTCAGGGAGATGGTGGAAAAAAGGGCAAAATTCTGGAGCGCGTTCAGAAAATTTATGACGGACAAGGGATTTCTGGAAGTGGAAACGCCGGTTTTGGAAAATACCGCCGGCGGCGCTGACGCCCGGCCGTTTATAACCCATCACAATGCGTTGGGTATAGATGTTTATCTAAGAATTTCCGGCGGCGAGCTCTGGCAAAAACGGCTGATGGTCGCCGGTTTTGAAAAAACTTTTGAAATCGGCAGGATTTTCAGAAACGAAGGAATAGACGATGAACATCTACAGGATTACACCCAGATGGAGTTTTACTGGGCTTACGCCGACTACAAAAAAGGAATGAAGCTGGTTGAAGAAATGTATAAATACGTGGCGCGGGAAACTTTCGGCACACTGGAATTTGATATCAGGGGACATAAAGTTGATCTTGATAAAAAGTGGGAAATTTATGATTATACAGGAACTATTAAAGAGATGACCGGAGTTAACGTCTTAAATGTTGATTCAAAACAAGTGGAGGAAAAATTGCGGGAGTTGAAAGTTGAGTATAAAAATGAGGGCTTTAATCTGGAAAGGGCTATCGATTGCTTGTGGAAATACTGCCGAAAGAATATCGCCGGTCCCGGATTTTTAATAAACGCCCCGGTTGTTATTTCGCCTCTGGCTAAAAGGTTGTCCGATAATCCAAAGCTGACCCAGAAATTTCAGATAATTATCGCCGGCAGTGAAATGGGCAACGGTTACAGCGAGTTAAACGACCCGCTTGACCAGGCGGAAAGATTCAAAGAACAACAGAAACTCCGCGAAGCCGGCGACGAGGAAGCCCAGATGTACGACAAGGAATTCGTGGAGGCGCTTGAATACGGAATGCCGCCCACCTGCGGTTTCGGCGTCAGCGAAAGATTATTCAGTTTTCTGATGAACAAACCGGCGCGCGAGTGCCAAATTTTTCCGCTGATGAGGCCGCGCGACAAGGAAAAATAAAATGTTGGACATTGAATTCATAAAACAAAATAAAGAAAAAGTAGCGGAAGCCATCAAGAATAAAGGGGCTAAGGTTGATTTAGAGGAACTTCTCAAATTTGACGGCGAGAGGAGAAAATTGGTCGGCCGGATAAATGAATTGCAGAAAAAGAAAAACGAACTGGCCGAAGAAAATAAAAAACAGAAACCGACTCCTGAACTTATAGACGAGGGCAGAAAAATCAAAGAGCAGATCGCCGAACTGGAATCGCATTTCACGCCGGTTGAGGAGGCATTCCTGCGACTATTGAGCCGGATGCCTAATATCCCGACCGACGACACGCCCATTGGCAAAGATGAAAGCGGGAATGTTATTTTGAGGAAAGTTGGCGAATTGCCGGAGTTTGGTTTCAAACCCAAGGAGCATTGGGAGCTTGGCGTGGAGCTTGATTTAATTGATACCGAAAAAGCGGGCGAGATTTCCGGCTCAAGGTTTGCTTATCTGAAAAGGGAATTAGTGCTCATGGAATTCGCGCTAATTCAATATGCCATGCAATCACTGACAGATGAGAAAACAATCAAAAAGATAATT
Organism: Parcubacteria group bacterium Licking1014_17; assembly: GCA_007376485.1. Taxonomy (GTDB): domain Bacteria; phylum Patescibacteriota; class Minisyncoccia; order 2-02-FULL-40-12; family IGHO2-01-FULL-4-A; genus VMGJ01. The sequence continues at coordinate 50,351 of VMGJ01000001.1, forward strand.
TCAAAATATGATTTGGATGTGCCGGCGACGCCATTCGTTCCCATAGTTCCGCCGGTGATGATAAAACCAGAAGTGATGCAAAAAATGGCGCGCTTGGAGCCAAGAGAAGAACGCTATCACATTCAAAGTGACGATTTGTATTTAATCGGCAGTGCCGAGCATACTCTCGGGCCACTGCATATGAATGAAATTTTAGAGGAAAAATTTCTGCCTATCAGATATCTTGGTTTCTCGACCGCTTTTCGCCGCGAAGCCGGTTCTTATGGAAAAGATGTAAAGGGGATTTTGCGGGTCCACCAATTTGACAAGCTGGAAATGGAATCATTTGCCTTGCCGGAACAGGGGATTGCCGAGCAGAATTTCTTCGTGGCGGTGCAGGAATATCTGATGAGCTTGTTGGAACTGCCATACCAAGTAGTCGCGATTTGCACCGGCGATATGGGCGGTCCGGACGCGCGCCAGATTGACATTGAAACTTGGATGCCCGGACAAAACAAGTATCGGGAAACCCACACGGCAGATTATATGACGGATTACCAATCCCGCCGGCTGAACACCAAAGTCAAACGTACCAACGGCAAATCAGAATTTATCCATATGAACGACGCCACCGCCGTCGCCATTGGCAGAACGATTATCGCCATAATGGAAAATTATCAGACAAAAGAAGGAACAATAAAAATCCCGAAAGTTTTGCGGCCGTTTATGGGAGGAATTAAGAAAATCGCGAGTCGGCATTCATAGTTTTTGTTATTGCTCGAGCCAGCATGTTTTTCGGGACTGGATTTTCACCAGCGATGAAAATCCATCTGGTGAAGTCGCTGTCATTTGTCAAGATATTCATTTCATTCAATCATTGACAAAACCATGCTGCCAGCGACTTCAACAGCCCTCAAAACACGCCGGCTCTCGCTGAATACCGCGAACTACTTGCGCCGCATTATTGCTTTAGGGCACTATTTGAAACGCTGATTGCATGGTCCTGAGCTCGTCGAAGGAATCAGTGGTTCAACAGAATGAGCCCGCTCGCTGGGCGGGCGAATGGTGACATAAAGCAATAATGCGGCGCTACAACAGAATTTTGTAATGAGGACCTATACTAAAAAATTTCAGGACAGATTACGCCTTGAGAAGCGGCGGAGATCCGTTGTTAAGCCGATTATTTATACGCTTGTTGTTTTAGCCGTTCTCGCCGCCGGCATTTTTGTCCTTTTCTTTTCCGATTTATTTTACGTGAAAGAAATAAATATTTCCGGAGCCGAAAAAATCCAGGGGCTCAATGTCGCCCAGTTCGTCAATAGTTGGCTGGACTCGGGGTTTATCGGGATTAAGCGCCGGAGCAACTCAATCATTTTCGGGCAGGACATGCTCGCGCGCTCTCTGATGAACCAGTCGGCGAGAATTTCTTCCGTAGTCATAAAAAGAGAGTCGCCGCACAAGCTTGACATAACCGTTACCGAGCGTTCGCCGGCGGGCATTTGGTGTTACGAAACGAGCGGCAGCTGCTACTATTTTGACACTAACGGCTACGCTTACAGCAAAATCGGGGCCACATCAGGACACGTGTTTCTTAAGGTCAACGATGAGGTCAAGCAGGATACTGAAATCGGACGTCCCGTTTCGGACAATTCTTTATTCCAACTGGTAAAAAAGGTCAGTGATTCTTTAGCGCAGGCGAAATTTGCCATTACGGAGTTTGTTATTCCTAAAGATAATTTAAACGAACTGGATTTCAGAACTAATCTTGGTTTTCTGGTGAAAATAGACACGACAGAGGATATAGACAGGCAAATTTCAGCCCTTAATCTTTTATTAAGCGAAAAACCTTATCTTCTCAAGCATCTTCTTGAATACATAGACCTCCGAATCCCGAGCAGGATTTATTACAAATAATCCCTGGTTTGCCGGAGAATATGTCTTTTCGCAGATGCTCGGGCTTTCCAGCGAAGTCCTCGCTTATAGTTCGCCAGTTTTCTCCTGCCGGCACACCGGCGGTAGACCAAGCAAAACTGACTCGCTGTACTGCTCAAAGACATACTCCCTGGCAAAAAATTGTGGTGTTAATTATAAGTTTCCTTTTACTTTTCTATCCTGTACACAAAAATTGAGCCGCCGATATTTGCAACGGGTTTGTAGATATCAAGCCATCTGTAATTCGGTTTGGAGGGATTTTTGTCGGTGCCGTAAGAACCGCGCAAAGATGTTGCCGAAACCGCCAGCCAGCCGTCCGACTGATTGTTTTTTATAAAATCGGCGACATCTTTATATTTCTTGGAATAGGTCCAGATATATCTGTCGCCGAGATAATAATGCGGGTCAGCCCAGCCGAAATAATCAAATTCAATTTTTTTGATATCCTGCCCTTTCACCCAGTCGCTGAATCTTATCAAATCCTGTCCCCAATCCAAGTTTGAATCAACCACATAATTGCTTGCCCCGTTAGAAACGGAGTTTTTTTCGGGGCTGGCGTTCGCCGTGCCGCTGATGAACTGGTTAAAATAACTTAAATAATTCGGGTAAGCGCGGAAATTTTCCAGCGCGTAAAAACCGATAATCACAAAAATGGCGGTAACGGTTATTTTACCCAAAGCGGCGCTCCTATTTTTTGCCGCGTTTATTATATTAACCATGGCTCCGGAAACCAGAATTATCGCCGCGCCGTAAATCGGCAAAAGATGGCGGATGCCGATATTCAGCCCGCCGATTACGCTTATGAAAATATAAACAGCCAGCCATAAACCGAGAGCCAATTCGTCAAAGTGATTTACGGCCCATGTTTTTTTATCTTTAGCCCAATCGCTTTTTATTGCCCGCGAAATAAACCAGACGATAGCAACTACAACCAGAAACAGCCAGGCGATTGGTTCTTTTATCAAATAAACGAACGGGAAATAACCGCGCAGCGCCGTGCTGTAGACTTTGCCCAAGAAAAATATTGTGCCTCCTCCCCGCGCCGCCCGGTCCTCTGCCATCAAAACTCCGGCGCCATAATAAGCCAGCGCTCTCACGACCGGCACGCCCGAAAGCGTCTCTATTATTTTTACAGGGACTTTGTTGGGATAAATCGCCAGAAATGTTTTTGTGTCCTGAATCTGCTTTTGAATAGGATAATTGAAAGTGTTTAAAAAATAAACCGGGGATACTATCAAAAATATTGCAATCAGAGTGATTTTTATGGTTCCGGAAATCGGGCGGCTTCCAGCGGTTTTTAGAAACACCGCGTAACCAACTATCGCCAGTATGAAAAAGTAGGGAACGAGAAGCACCGTGGAAAATTTTGTGAGCAGGGCAAAACCCAATCCGATACCTGCCCACCAGAGATTTTTTCCGGTCTGGTTTTTCAGGTATTTAATAAATAAATAAGAACTAACCAAAACGCCCGTCAACGCCGGCACGTCGGTAGTAACAAAATGGGCGTGCGAGAGAATCGTGGTTGAAAGGGAATACAAAACAACTGCGATAAACGAACCGAGCCGGCCGTATATTTTTTGAGTCCATACAAAAACAGCCGTGCCGCCAAGAATGAAAAATAACAGCATTGGCAAACGGGCGACGAACCGGATTTTGTCGGCGTCATTGCCCGTAGTGTTGAATATGAGACTTCTGCCGAAATTCCACTCCCCATCCACGCCTTTCTGCCAGTCGGCAGAATCAAACGCGCCCTGCTTCAGCGGCAAAGCCAGCAAGGCGATTCCCGCCAGATCTTTCACCAAAGGCGGGTGTTCAGGATTCATTCTCATATCGGCTTTTTTGACGTAGGAATAGCCGGCGCCGATATGGGGAACCTCGTCAATAATAAGCGATTCGTGCCACGAGCTTGCATAACTTAAAACAGCGCCAAGAAGAATAACAGCCGCCGCCAGAAGAATTGCCGAACGTTTCATTATTCAAGAGGTATCACAACCGCGTTCTTTGGTAAACTGTAGCCCGAATCTATAAGTTTGGGAGTAACATAATAAATATTGCGCTGTTTTTGCTTTTCCAGCGTGAATGTATCAGTCAGAAACATTACCGTTTGAGCGGGCATCGGGATTCCGTTAACTTGGACCCCTCCAGCTTTGACTAAAACGTAAACCGGTTTTGAAAGCGATTGCAGATAAACCTTATCGGCAAGCTTCACGTAATTTTCATTGAAAGCCGCGGCGGTGTTCGGGTCTTTAGCCCATTTGTTGAAATATTTGTCGTATTCAACGACGGAGAAAGAGAAGAGCAGAATGCAAATCGCGATTGTGGCAATGAAAGTATCTTCAGCCACAAAGCCCGGAATTTCTTTTTCGTGCTTCGGGTCCTGCTCGTGATAACGTTTCTCTATCAGCGTGAATATCCACCAAAGCGTTTCAGCAGCAAAAATACAGACGACCGGCGTGACGAGGATGGTTCTCAAGGCGTGGGGGATTCCTTCGTTGGAAAATATTCCCGGCAGGAGTCCGATTACCAGCCAGGATAAAAGCATCGCGTGCGCCGCCGAATGGTGGCCGTGGGCTTCTTTGGATTTTACCGTTTTAACAATGCTTCTGATGACGCCGATTAAGAAAAGTATCCCAACCGGCCAGATAAGCATCGCCGAGCCGGATAGATTATGGCGCCAGTTCAAGTCGCCTTTCGTGAAAAACATCGCGATTGTTTTTCCGGCATTGGCTATTATTTGCCACAGGGGATTATCGGCGCTAAAAACCGATACCTGTCCGGCGCGGTAGAATAACATGCCGGGATTATTCATAAAGTACCAAACCAAAGGCGCCGCGGCTAAAATGCCGAGTATAATGGTCAGTCCCAATCCGCGGAGAATGTAATTGCTGGCGTGCTTGCCTGCTCCGACGGCGACATGTTTTCTGACGGTAGCCCAATACACCACTAAAGTTATTATAGCTATCAACGGAGCGACCCTGAAAGGCAGGTATGTCTGCAGCCCAAGTCCAAACAACAAACCGCTCGCCCCGAAGTCCCATAAACTTGCCCTCGCAAGCCCGAGCCAGAAGAAATACAAAGCCCAGACCAGAAACAGAGGGGCCAGAATGCCGGCAAAGGCGATGCGGGAAAATAAAACATGCCAGAAAGAAATCGCCAGCAAAAAACTTGCGAATGCCGCCGTCTGCCAATTGAATAATTGTTTGACCAGCAGATACAAACCAAGCACCGTCAGCGTGCCGGCAAGCGCCGGTATCAATCTTAATACCCACGGCTTATTGCCAAACGCGTTTGTCGCTATCGAGAGCAGGTTAATATACAACCCCTCCCGTCCGTTATTGTCTTTGTAAAATACTTTGTAATTTCCGGTTTCGTATGCCTGAATGGCTTCGTTGCCGTTTATGGCTTCGTCCGGATAAAGTCCGGGCGGAGTAGCGGCTAAATTATTGAAGCGGAAAAACGCGGCGGTGAAAAGTATAAAAACCGCCACAATCAATTCTTTTTTCTTATGGTTCATAATCTGATAATAGTAGTAATGGGACATATACGGTCATCTTAGCACATTAATGTTCTATATTCTTGTTTTAATATCCACAAATCAGGGGATATTGACACACATTGCCGCTCGTGTAAAATATCCTCATTGGCACTCTCATACTTTGTGTGCTAGCATGTTTTTGCACCCAGTTAAAAATCCGGCATCTTTGGGGTTGCGGGTTTTTTGACTTTGTGCTTTATTATTAACTATGAAAATAAAACCATTATCCGACAGGGTTCTTATTGAACCCATAAAAGAAGAGAAGAAAAAAGGCGGGATAATTCTGCCCGAAACGGTGGAGAAAGAACGCCCGCAGGAAGGGAAAGTTATTGCCGTCGGACCGGGCAAGAAAGACGATAGCGGCAAACTAATGCCGATGAATGTCAAGAAGGGCGATAAAGTCCTCTTCACCAAATACGGACCAAATGAAATAAAGGTCGAGGACAAGGAATACTTGATTGCCCGCGAAGAGGATATTTTGGCGATTATTGAATAATTTGGTATTAGTTAAAAATTCGTTGCAAAAACCACAGTGCTCTTCGGGACGTAATTTCCCCCCAGCGGGGGAAATTACTCTCATGAAGTCGCTGCCATTTATCAAGGCGTTCACTACGTTCAACCATTGACAAAACCATGCTGGCAGTGACTTCAAGAGCCCTCAAGACACTATAGTTTTTGCAATTCAAATTTTCATTACAATGGCAAAGCAAATACAATACAAAGAACAAGCCCGCGAAGCGCTGAAGCGCGGCGTGGACAAGATTGCGAACGCGGTAAAAGTAACTCTCGGTCCGAAGGGCAGAAATGTCATTTTGGACAAGGGCTACGGCTCGCCGACAATAACCAAAGACGGCGTGACGGTGGCGAAGGATATTGAACTTAAAGACAAGTTTGAAAACATCGGCTGTGAACTCGTAAAAGAGGTTGCCTCCAAGACCAGCGATATTGCCGGCGATGGCACCACGACCGCCGTTTTGCTCGCGCAGGCAATTGTAGCCGAGGGGTTTAGCGCGGTTAATTCGGGCGCCAACCCCATGGTTCTTAAGAAGGGAATAGACAAAGCGGTTGAAACGGTCACGAAAACATTAAACGCCGGCAAGAAAAGCGTCAGCGGTTACGACAGAATCAAGGAGGTTGCTTCAATTTCGGCTAACGACCCGGAGATTGGCGAATTGATAGCCGAAATTTTTGAGCAGGTCGGCAAGAACGGCGTGGTTACCGTTGAAGAATCGCAGGCGTCGGGAATGTCGAAGGAAATTGTCGAAGGGCTTCAGTTTGACCGCGGTTACATTTCCCATTACATGATTACGAATCCGGAAAGAATGGAAGCTGTTCTTGATGACCCGATGATTTTAATAACCGACAGAAAGATTTCTTCAATCCATGACATAATCGGCATTCTTGAGAAAATTTCAAAGTCAGGGAAGAGGGAACTGGTCATTATTGCCGATGAAGTGGAGGGCGACGCTTTAGCGACGCTCGTGGTAAACAAACTCCGCGGCAACTTTTCCGCTCTGGCGCTGAAAGCGCCGGGATTCGGCGACAGAAAAAAGGAGATGCTTGAAGACATCGCCGCCGTTACCGGCGGGCAGGTGATTTCAGAGGAGAAGGGTATTAAATTAAATTCGATTGAGCTGGATATGCTCGGCAAAGCCAGAAGAGTAGTTTCCGATAAAGACAAAACGGTCATCGTCGGCGGCAAAGGCAAAAAAGCCGATATCGAAAAAAGGGTTGAACAGATAAAAAATCAAATAAAAACAGTTACCTCCGAATTTGATAAGGAAAAATTACAAGAAAGGTTGGCTAAACTTTCCGGCGGAGTGGCGGTTATTAAAGTTGGAGCGGCTACGGAAACCGAGATGAAGGAAAAGAAATTCAGGATTGACGACGCGGTGGCGGCGACGCGCGCCGCGCTTGAAGAGGGAATTGTCGTCGGGGGCGGAGTGGCTCTGTTCCAGGCGGCGAAGCTGCTTAATCCGAAAGCCGCCGGCGTGCCGGAATACGGCGACGAAGCCAAAGGCGTGGCTATTATCAAAGCCGTTTTGGAAAAACCGTTGAGAACCATCGCCGAAAATGCCGGCAAGGATTCAAACGAAGTTATTCACGAAATCAACGGGCTTGAACCGGGGATGGGTTTTGACGCGAACACCGGAAAATACGTTGATATGGTTAAAGCCGGTATTATTGACCCGCTGAAAGTCGTGAAAACCGCCCTGATAAACGCGGCTTCGGTGGCGTCTCTGATTCTCACTACCGAGGCGGTTGTCACCGATATGCCGGAACCGAAAAAGGATGAACCGATGCCGCCGATGCCGGAAGGATACTAGTTAATTATTATGCCTTTTCGGGACTAAATTTTCGCCAGCGACGAAAATTTATCTGATGAGATTGCCTCTGTTTGTCAAGATATTTACCCCGACTATAAGTCGGGGCTCAATCATTGACAAAACCGTGCCAGAGGCAATCTCAACAGCCCTCAAAAGCACAATAATCTTTTACATTTGACTTTTGGTTGGTTTTGTGATAGCATTATGAAAGCATCTTAAAACCTTTTATTCTTACATTCTTGTCTGACCCGAAAGGAGACGGTCATGAAAAAGTTTCTTCTGATTGTATCAAATTTTCTTTTCCCTCCTGAACATCTGTGTGTTGATCTTCAGAAGGCCGGCATCGGCATCATTCGGTGGCCGGGAGAGACCGACCAAACCGGTGCCAGATTCAACGGCATCAACTGGGTAGAGGTAGCAAAAGCCCGCGAAGCGGGAAGCCGGACTGTCCAGGAAAAAATGGACATCACCGTTTTGTCCCGCGAGGCGGTGAAACGGGGAAAAGAAAATATAAAACTGGCGGTAGTAGCTGTTGCCGCCAATAAAGGAAATAAGAAGTAAACAAAAAAGAGGAGAATGAAAGGGAAAGCCCAGTTTTACTGGGCTTTTAAATTTAAATAAAGAAAGCCCCTAACCTCTTGCGGAGATTGGGGGCTTTTTAAAAAGAGCCGTGTTACCGTCATTCACTTAATTTCCTCAAGGCTCGCAGGCCGTAAATTATTAATTGCCTGCTGGACTGCCTCAAAGACAACTTCAGAGAGGAGGGTGTTCTGGATGCCCTCTACTTTTTCCGTTCCCCATGGCATCCTGACTCTCTGGCAGGATTGGGCAACACCCGTTGCAAAACCACTGGAACCGAGAACCACATTACCATTGGGGTCTTCAAACCACATATTGATAAAGAATGACACTAAATATTGACCTTTCTTCTTTTGGGCCCCACGCACGACATTAAAGATGTCGTTCCTTATTTTTTTGTTTTTGTAACGTGTTCCGACTATACTGTCGGCGAGAGCAGTGATTTCATTATTTCCACTGGCACTCTTCCCCTCATAACGACTTCCTGAAATTCCGATGCAACTTTTGAGGATAAACGCCGGGGACTGCTCGGAATTCGTGAGCCGGTATCCGCTACTGTTCCGGAAAGCTCTGCTTAACTCCCCTAGAACATAGAGCTGGAGAGGCATGACACCGCGACTATTGGACTGATTTCCTCTCCAATAGTTCATATTGTTAAAACCATAATTGTCGGAACCGCAACCCATCTGGTTGAGCCAATGTCCGATGAATCCCGTATCTAAACCGAAATTACCCTGCGGAAATATGAATATGTCCCAGTCGCCGCGATATTTATCCACTAATTCCGGCAGGTAATTCCTCTCCGGCATTTCAACCCGGATTAATGATATCCCGGGTGCCCCAACTTTTTTCCAGGATTCTTTTTCCAGATCAATCTGGTTCAGTTTTTCAATGTTGTAATTAGGCGGAGTTGGTAGCTGTTTTGATTCTTTTTTTTTGCCCGCCGCCGCGGGCGGCAATAATAGCAAAGACAAGACAAGAAATATCAATATCGTTTTCAGATATTTCAATTTTGTTCTCCTCTAGCCATTTCGGCCGGTTGTTTACTGATAATGACAAAAAGCACGTCTTTGGTAAAACTCATTGTTGATCTGTCGGGCAGGTTAAGGTGAAATTCTAAAACAGCTACCAAATTTTCTGGAATACTGAATTCCGCTTCTCTTCCCAATGTAAAGGATTTTTCCGCCTGTACCCCGTTGACGTCGTAACGCAGCGTGCCTATCAGGGCTAAAAACCTCTCATCCGGCATTGGAAAAAGATTCATATCTCTTCTTCCGACATCTCTTGGTGTCCAATTCATCCCCTCGGGACCAACACAGATGTTTTTTGTTTCCAGCTCGTAAGAACAAACCTGCCCGATTGCCTTGACTGTGTATTCTCCCGGTTCCAGATTGACAATCCGCCACGAATATCTGAGACTCGGATCAAGATCAAGTTTAATCACTGCTGGCGTAATGGCACCGGAAACCACGGCGCGTCCAGTTTCTTCGGTTTGCTTTTCCGGAATGGGCGGCGGTATCGCATCAACCTTGGCTGACTCTATTTTTAATTTAACCCTTGTTCTTTCTTCCGCTTTCCTGTCTGCTTCTTTTCTGTCAATCTCGGCTTGCTTGCAGATTAGGTCTATCTCTACCTGCGTGTCGACAGGCTCGAGCCGTTTTCCAGTGGCCGGATGGAAGCCATCCTCTTCAAAAAGCCCGATTCTCCCGCTGGCATCTTTCCCGTAATACCAAACGTAAGTGACTGTGGGGTTGCCTTTATCGTCAGTGTCGGTTTTTGTCCAAGAAAATTTACCACAATCGCCAATTGATTCAAGCGAATATTCTTTAGGAACAAACAGCCTTTCTCTTTTGATTTCTTTAGCCTCTTGCATGTCGTGTCGCTGAACATTTTCTAATCTCGCGCCCAGTCTCTCTTGGTATCCGAACCTTACGATAAGAATGGTAATAACCAATCCAATACGAACTAAGTGAAATTGCCAGCCGATTTTTTCAATCGGCAGCCACATTATCAGGGAGACAAGGATGCAACCGCCCAACATTAAAGTGGTAATGGCATGTCCCGCGAAATGCTCGGTTGAGAACCCGCTGGTGATTATCGCGAGAAGACAGAAAGAGGTTATCATCCACGCGACTATCCGCAACGCCGTCCCGAGAGCCGGAATTTCTTTTGTCAGGATGATGAGGACGGTAATCAGAGGAACAAAGGCAAAAAGCAGAACAGAAATCGCTCCTGTGGACAACGCGAGGAAAATCGCGTGAACCGACGAATTGCCCGTGAATGAACCGATTGTCAGCCACCCAGCCATAAGCAGGATAAAGACTGCCATCGCGACGCCGAGAAATGCCAGCCATATTCGGATGCCCCTGAAAACGTGATCTCCTAACCAGCAAAGTGCTTCCCAGGAAGTTCCTAATAGTTCACCGATAAAATCAACTATTTGATTCATTTCTTGCCTCTGTGCCAGCGAGCCTGATCAGCCTTCCTTTTTTCTTGAATGGCTTTTTTCGTCTCGCGGAGTTTAGCGGTTAAAGATTCAAGAGAATCCGATTTGTCCTTAATTTCTTTCTCTTTTGAGTAAAGGCAGAGAAGGATTTCCTGACTTTTTTTGTCCGCCTTTAGAAATTTTTTGATTTCTTCTGGCGATAATTCGGAAAGTTTTTGAAATACATGATTTCGTTCTTTCTCGCTTCTTCCCTCGAGTAATATGGCCAGGTGACCAGTAAATGCGATAAAATCTTCTTCCTCCAACTTAACAGCTGTTTTTAGAAGATTTTTTACCGGCTCACCCTGCTCAAGGGCAACAATATCACCAATACTTTCCTTTATACCATTGACAAACCCGGTTCTTTTTAATGCCTCAGCGGGAACATCATCCACAATTTCTTTGAAGAATTTTCCAAGCGCCGAATTTTCCGGGATATTTTTACTGACGATGGCGCCAGTCAATACCAAGGCAGCGCCAATAATTCCCTTCTGGATTTTAGGCAAATCCCGGAGTCCCTTCAGAGGACCCTCAAAAAGCTTGTCATACTGCCCCTCAAGCAGGGCCTTACCCAAAGTTGAGCTGCCCATAGAAAACACATCACTCAATCCCGGAAATTTGATACCCATTATGACCTCCGATTTTGAATAGGTTAAACACGTTTTAGATTAGCATCTATTTATCGCTGTTGTTTAAATTGTCAAAGAACAATTCCGTTATACGATATTATGGGGTTTTAGTAAATAACATGAACTAGGTAAAGCCCTCGCCATTCTTCGGCAGCGGGTTATTTTTGTCTTGTTTATAACTGATTATTGTATTGTTTGCCGGCCGTGTTACGATACAGATAACAATGAAAAATGCCAATTTGGCAAGAATCACTGCGGGGAAGCAGTTTTTCGGGTTAGGGAAAAAACTCGGGCTGTTTTTGTTTGTAATTTTTTCCGTTTGGATTTTATTTTTTGTTGTCGGGAAAAATGTAGCCGCGGATATTGCTTATAGCTGCACCACCAAAGCTTCTGGCAATTGGGACGACCCCAATATCTGGAGCGGTTGTAATCCGACTTCTGGTTATCCGCAAACGAACGACACGGTTACGATTGACGGCAATAACCAGGTGACATTAAATGTTCCCTCAGCTACCATCGCCGGACTTTCTTTCAGGGATACGGGATCCTTGGTTCATAAAAACGGAAACTCGCTGGCAATTAGCGGCTCGGTCGCGCTAAGCCAGCCCATAAGCGGAAATGACGTGTTTAATCAATGGCAGATAAATGATGGTTCGGCGATTGCCGTCGGGCAGATTTCTTTGGGCGGAATCGGTGCCGGCAAACTTGGCAGTAAGATTATCATTACTTCCGGAACCTTGACTGCCAAGAGCGGCATCGCTTTCCTGTGTAACGGGCTAAATTACGAAAATTGCGTTCTTGATATGTCCGGCGGCGCGGGACGCGTTAACGTGAAAGGTCCCTTAGGTGGAATTGAAAATGCGACATTAGTGGCTGGATCAGAAAGCACAATCAGTTTCATTGATGATTCAGCAGACATGGACATTTATATGTCATGGGGCAGCGGCAGTTTTAATAATATTGAGATTAACAGCTCCGATAAAAACGTTTATTTGGGCGAGGACATAACGCCTTTGAATGTCTTAGGAAATTTAACGGTATCAAGCGGGGTGTTTAAGCAAAACGGATATAATGTCGAGGGCAATAATGGCAAAACACTTGAGGTAAAGAACGCCGGAACCTACGTTATAGAAGGCAATGCAACATTTCCCCCGGGTTTTGGCGCTTATTCTTTCGATGAAACCAGCACCGTGGTGTACGCGCAGAATGTAAATACGGCCATTTCGGCTCAAAACTACGGCAATGTTACGATAGAACCGGATCAGCCGGCTGATAGCGGAAGCATTGTTTTCACAATTGACCAGGGCAAGATTGTTATGGCCGGTGGCTTAGCGATAGAAACAGGAATCGCAGCCAAACCGATCACGGTTGATGCGAATAAGAACGAAGTTCTTCTGGATATCGGAATCGGAGGCGTAATGATAGCGCAAAATGCCGAATTAATAGCCAATGGCAAAAATTTTCTCGAAAACGACGGACCGTGGATAAACGAAGGAACATTCACTCACAACAACAACGCGGTTTATTTCGGCGGCGACAAATCAGATGCATATAAATTCATTCCGGGCAAAAGTTCGTTTTACAATCTTTTTATTGTCGGCAAGAGCATTTGGGACCTGAATAGCAACGATTTAAATGTGGAGAATTTGTTGAAGGTGGACAATGGCATACTTTCCGGCACCGGAAACGTTGAAGTTAATGGCAATGTTGATTGCGCTTTTTCCTGCGCCGGTTCAATAAACATGACCGGCGGCAATTTTACGGTTAGGGCGCCGAAGGATGTTAATTTCGGCACCATTGGCGGTTCCGCTGACTGGCTGTTTAATAATCTCACTTTTAATAATTCTGATTCATCCGAACATACAGTAACCGCAAGCGCCGGCGGAACAGGAGAAATCAAAATCAGCGGCGTATTGACCGTTGGCGACGCCGATGATATAGCTAAAACTGTTTTTGACGCGAGTAACCGGACTTGGGAATTAAGCGGAGGAAAAACGCCGTTTGATATTGTTGCCGGTTCTTTCAAGTCAAACACCTCAACATTCAAATACACCGCGGCAGAAGATGCCACCATAACGGCTGAAAGCTATTATAATCTTCAGATTATGCCGGGAGAAGAAAGCACTCATACGATTGCCGAGGGCGCGCTGGCGGTGAGCAGCAATCTTGATATTGGAGACAAGGGAGCCGGCACGGTGACGGCGGACGCGAATAATCCGACCATAGACATTGACGGCAATTTTTCAATCGCCGAAGATTCCACTTTTATCGCGCCCGGAAAAACGGTTCTTTCAATCGCCAAGAATTTTTCAAACAAAGGAATATTCACCAACAGCGGTGGGATGGTGAGTTTTGACGGTGACAAAGACAGCGTAATCAGCGGTGACAAAACGGCTTTTTATAGCTTATCAATTACGACGCCGGGCAAGAAAATGAAATTCAGCGCCGGCCAAACATTTAATATAGGAGGGGATTTCACCGTTACCGGTTCGGTAAGCGGCAGTATTTATATTTCATCCGATATAGAAGGCTCAAAATGGTTTATTAACAAACAAGGCAAAGATAACATAACTTTTGCCGATATTAAAGATTCCGGATGCGACGAGAAAAGCGGGGATATCGCATGCGGAGAAACATCCATAAACAGCAGTAATAATGATTTCTGCTGGAAGTTCGGTTCCGGTTTAAGAATAACATCCTACCCAAACAACGCATCCAAATCGGTTATTCCGATGGCCAGCCCAGCCGGCAAAGCTTCCTATGCCGGTACCAGTACTTACACCAACCAACCCTTGCCGTCGTTAAGACCGTTACCGCCAATCCGCAGATAACAATTAAATAGATTTCCCCACTTCTCAACAATCCGCGGTTTAACTTCCCCGCGGTTTTGTTAAAATATACAGGTAACAATGAAAAGGATTGATTTAAAGAAGATCATCCATACTGGTCAGTTTTTTGCCGTGAAAAAGATTTTCGCAACAAAAAGAACTCTCAAGCTGATTTTTGCCGCTGCCATAACAGCTACCGTCATATTTATTGTCATTTTCTCCTTTGTTAATGCCGGTCTTTTCAACTTCTATCCTCAAACCTGCCTTGGCGACTGGGAATACGCCGAAAACGCTTCCGGCAAACCCGACCTTCCTCCCGACGCCACTACCGAGAAATTTGATAAGAACAATTCCGCCTTCTTTTCCGGCGGTTACCGCAAGATATTCTGTGGCAACTTCAGAAGCAATGATGAATCCGGAGATAAAATCTTCCAGAAAGCAAAATTGAGGTTGTCGTGGACACTCGTGCCGGACATCAACTCTGCGGTGCCTGTCATCGACCAATCCGAGTTTCAAAAAAATATACTGGATTATAGCGGGGACGAAAAGATTATCGTGGTTCCCGATGAAGAAAAATCCGCTCCCGAAAAACAAGAGAATACGGTTTTACCTTCACCCGATGTAAGTTCATCAGCCGAAGAAAAAACACTGGAGCCGGTTCCGTCAGAATCACCCAGCCCTCAATCCGAATCGATTCCACCGACCGAGTCACCGCAATCTCCGGCGGAAGAGAATACCGCCCAAGAAAACGCTGATGTCGGCGAGCCGAGCAGTTTTAATGGAACATCTTTATTTAAAATGGGGCTTCTTGGCGTTTTCAGGACAGCGCTTACAGAGAATATCGGATCACTTCTGGGGTTAATAATGGAAATTAACAACAACAGCAGTTCCAGCTTGGAGGAAACGCTAACTCCTACAGAGCCCTCGGTTTTCATGCCCGAAATAAGTATGGAGACGACTTCTGAAAAAGTTGAAACAAGTTCTACGCCCGCGAGCATTGCCGCCGGCGACGGCACGGCCTCAAAATCGGAATCCCCTCTGGAAAAAGAAATAATACCGCCAAAATCTTTGGATGATTTTCTTGAAATACTTTACAGCGTTGACGGCAAAAACTGGGAATCCATCGGCAATGTAAATCTTGACAGTTTCAATAACGC
This sequence comes from Parcubacteria group bacterium Licking1014_17, assembly GCA_007376485.1. GTDB lineage: Bacteria > Patescibacteriota > Minisyncoccia > 2-02-FULL-40-12 > IGHO2-01-FULL-4-A > VMGJ01. Next base: position 65,802 of record VMGJ01000001.1, read on the forward strand.
CGAATTTGAGGTGCCTATTATTTCATGGAACGAACTGGCGAATCTCCAAATCAGAATCGGCGGGACGGGGCTGACGGACAGCGTGAGCGGAGTGTATTTGGACGGGATGTGGCTGGAAGTCAGTTATAGCGACAGTCAAGACGAGGTTGTTAGCGAGGATATAATGAGGGGATTGCCGAAAGTTCAGGTCAAAGACTCGGACGTTTTCAAATCAAAGAAAAAAGATTTTCGCTTTAACGAAGACGTGAAGTTTGAAATTAATCTTGGAAAAACGGCTTCCGGGAGCGTTGATGAAAACACGAAACCGCCAGCAACGCCTGAACCGTCGTCGCTTCTCAAAAATTCTTATAAAAATATTTTGGGCGCCGAGAGCGCCTTAGCCGCCGGCAGGATTGTTGAAGCCAGAGTATACAGCCCGACCGGCAAGCTGACAAATATAAAACCGTATATCAAGCAAGATACGGGGACTGAAACCGCGCAAATCTTTTTTTCGCCGCCCGGGCGAGCATACAAATCGGGCAAATACAAACTGGTCGTTGAGATTCTTCAGGATGACCGGGTAGTTGTGGCGGAACACGATTTTACCTGGGGTGTCCTTGCTTTGAACGCCAATAAGTCCATCTATATACCGGGCGAGTCGGCTTATCTTCAGTTCGCTTCGTTGAGCAATATAGGGCACACTTTGTGCGACAGCAATCTTGAGCTCATTATCACTCCGCCAAAAGGGCCAGAGTGGGTATTAAGCGTAGAGGACGGCGATATAAAAAGGAGCGACACCTGCGGACCCAATAATTATACCGACAAACCGGATTACTACGCGTATTACACGCCCGAATACACGGGCGCTTACGGACTCACACTGAAAAATTTGGATAACGGGAATGAAATAACCGACTCCATTCAAGCCGACGGTTTGGTTGATATGGATGTGGAACGCGTCGGTGCGACGCGCATTAATCCGTTTTTGGGACAGAACTATTTTACGACCATTAATATCAAAGCAGGTCAGCCTTTTGAGGGAGAAATTGTGGATACGCTCCCAAAGGGATTTGTGGTTATGGGCAGTTCCGATTACATTGTCCGCAAAACACCGACGGGCGACGTAGAAGTAGTATGGAGAAAAATTTTATTGCGTGGGGACACGGCTATCCTGACCTATGAATATGACCCGGCTGATATCTCGCCGGAGCTGTTTCTTCTGGGTCCGTTAAAATTTATCGCGAAGTCGGATCCGCTATCGTCTTTTTTTCAGGAAGCGCGCCAGTGGCAACTGGCGTCGGATTATTCCTGCGTCGCAAAAGCGACCGGCGCCTGGAGTGCCAGCGGCACTTGGACAACATGTAATTCAACCACACCCCAACCGACGGATACGGTTACAATCGCCACAACATATGTTGTGACATTGGATACTTCGGCTACCATCGCCGGTCTTAGCCTTGCAAACACAGCTCAACTGAATCATCCCGGCACAAATGCCCTAACTGTGAATGGTTCAGTTGCCCTTACACCGCCGCCGACAGTCAATTTTAATCAATGGAACATTGCGGGAGGTACCGCGACCGTAACCGGCGCGATAACGTGGGGTGCCGGTGGCAGTTCAAAGGTATCTAAGATTTTAATTACAACCGGAACATTAAATGCCAGTGGCGGATTATCATTCGGCTGCCTTAATTACCCGGCAAGCTGCCTTATTGATATGTCGGGGGGCGCGGGCACTTTAAATTTAAGCGGCGCCATAACAAGCGTAACCAAAGGGCAACTAACGGCCGGGACCACCAGCACTTTCGTATACGCTGACCAGAGTGCCGACCAAACAATACAAATGGCTTGGGGCGGCGGCAGTTACAATAATCTTGGAATTAATAACGGCGCTAAGGTGGCAACCGTAGCCGAAAATATAACGACATCAAACGTGAGCGGTAGTATAACAGTTACCAGTGGCACTTTCAACGCCAGTAATGTTACGATTGCGGGCAACAGCGGCAAAACATTTGAGGTTGATAACGGAGCCACCTTCACGATGAGCGGCAATACAACTTTTCCGACCGGCTTTTCCACGTTTACTTTTCAGAGCACGAGCACCACAAAATACGGACAGAGTGTGGATTCGGATATTTCGGCGCAGAGCTATGGTTATCTGATAGTCAGTCCTGTTGCCGACCCCTCCAGCCACAGCGCTGATTTTTATCTTGCTTCGGGAACCATTTCCACCGCCAGTGCTTTTATTGTCGCTTTGGGTTCCGCTGCCACTTCAGTTTTTGTTAATGCCGACACGAACGACCCGACTCTTGATATAAACAGTTATTTGTCCATAGGCGCGAGCACGACTTTTCAGGCTTCAAATTCCGGAACTTTCACCATCAACGGCAGTTTGTTTAACGCCGGCACGTTTACCCACAATAGCGGCACCGTCACTTTTGACAGCACCGCGAGCGGCAGGGGGATAAATATGAACGGCAGTTCACTATATAACTTGACGATTAACGGTTCCGGCGGCGAATGGTCGTCGCTCACAAATATGCTGACAGTAGCCAATGATTTAATCTTGACCGCCGGAACTTTAAACAATGCTTCCGGCAGTGCGGACATTGAAGTCAACGGAAACGTTTCCTGTAACGGCACCTGCGGCACAGTCAGTTTGACAGCCGGAAAGTTTACCCAGAAAGTTGCCGCCGACAAAAATTTCGGAACGTCAGTGGCTGTTGCCACTGCCTGGACTTTCAATGCCTTGCATTTCACCAACAGCAGCGGCACCGACAGGATAATCACAACCAGTACCACCGGCACCGGAACCATCACCGTAACAGCTTCCATGTCCATCGGCGTTTTCAGCGCCACCAACAAAGCCACGCTTGACGCCGACCACAGAACCTGGATTTTAAGCGGAAGTAATGAAGCCGATGCACACATTCCTCTTTCCATTGACGCCACCAAAGGAGCTCTAACCGCTCACGCATCGATTTTCCGCTACACCGGCAGTTCCACTACCACAATCGAGGCGGCAACCTACTACAATCTTGAAGTAAAACCCGGTGGTGCCGTGACCCATACTTTCAAAGCGGGGACGACGACGGCTTACACTTTAACCGCGGGAGACGGATCCAATAGCGGAACAATAACCACCAATACCAATAGCACGACCCTTGATATTGGTTTTGGAGGAGTTTCTATAGCTGCCTATGGCACTCTCGTCGCCCATGCCAGCAATGCTTTTACTGTTGAAGGTTCATGGACAAACGCCGGCACTTTTACTCATAGTAGCGGCACGGTAACTTTTGACGGAACGACGGTAGCTTCAATTCCAGTAACAACCGGCGGCAGTTCTTTCAATAATTTAATGATAGCGGGAGCGGGTAACTTCGCATTGCAGGATTCAACGACAATCGCCGGCGATTTGAAAGTAAACAGCGGCACCTTTTCTGGTGGCGTTGTCACGACTGTTAACGGCGACGTAACTTGTGTTACCACCTGCGGCACGATAAACTATGCCAGCGGTATTTTTATACAAAACGTTGCCGGAAACAAAGCCTTCGGCACTACCGCCGGTACTGCTACGTGGACATTTAATGTTCTTCACTTTGCCGCCAGTGACGGTACTGACAGGGTGATTACCGCCAGTTCGGGTGGCACCGGAACCATCACCGTCACTGCCTCCATGTCCATCGGCGTATTCAGCGCCACTAACAAAGCTACGCTTGATGCCGGCAACAGAACATGGATTTTAAGCGGAAGCGACTCAAACGGTGATTCTCCCCTATCTATAGACGCCACTAAGGGCGCCTTAACCGCTAACACGTCAACTTTCCGTTATACCGGCAGTTCAGCCACTACGATTGAGGCGGCTACTTATTACAATCTTGAAGTAAAACCCGGCGGCGCCGTGACCCATACTTTCAAGGCGGGGACAACAGGAGCAAATCATTTACTTACTATTGGCGACGGAGCTAATAGCGGAGTCGTAACAGCAAATACCAACAGTACTATTTTGGATGTAGGCGACGGCACAAGCGGCAGCGGCGTTTCAATCGCCGCCAGCGCCACGCTGACGGCCAACGCCAGCAACGGTTTCACGGTTTACGGCTCATGGACAAACGCCGGCACGTTTACCCACAGCAACGGCACGGTTACCTTTGACGGGGATGATGACTTAATTAGCTTTACCCTTACTCCGGCAAGCAGTCCATTCTACAATCTGACCGTAAATAATACGGGAGGCGCAATATGGACATTACAAAGCGGTCAGACTCTTATTGTAGCTAACGATTTATATATTAACGGCGGGACACTGAACGACGATAGCGCTACTGCCATGGTTTTTAACGGAAACGTAACCTGTTCGGTGACCTGCGGTATTATCAACACCTCTGCCAATGTTATCCAAAACGTTGCCGCCAATAAAGTCTTCGGCACTACTGCCGGCACCGCCGCCTGGACTTTCAAAGCCCTTCATTTTGCCAACAGCAATGGAACCGACAGATTAATCACTACCAGTTCGGGTGGCTCCGGAACCATCACCGTCACTGCCTCCATGTCCATTGGCGTTTTTAGCGCCACCAATAAAGCTACGCTTGATGCCGGCAATAGAACTTGGATTTTAAGCGGGAGCGACTCAAACAGTGATCCCCCCTTAACTATTGACGCCTCCAAAGGGGTTTTGACTGCCAATACATCTACATTCAGATTTACCGGTAGTTCCGCCACCACAATCGAACAAGCGACTTATTACAACCTTGAAGTAAAACCCGGCGGCGCCGTGACTCATACTTTCAAAGCGGGAACAACAGCGGCTTACGGGCTAACCGCTGGAGATGGAGTCAATAGCGGAGTCATAACGGCCAACACCAACAGCACAATCCTTGATATAGGTTTTGGGGGAGTTTCCATAGCCGCCAACAACACCCTTATTGCCCATGCCAGCAATGCTTTTACCTGCGAAGGTTCCTGGACAAACGCCGGCACATTCACCCATAGCAACGGCACGGTAACTTTTGACGGAACTGGTTCCCACACAATTAATAACGGGGATAAAACCATTAATTCTTTTTACGGTCTAATAATTAATAAGGCGGGTGGAGTTTGGGATGTTACGAGCAATGATATTGTAGTTCAATACTCACTTACAATAACAGCGGGAACTCTTGATTTAAACGGGCAGGGGTTATCTGCTAGTCTGACTTTGGTCAATGATGACACTCTGCGTCTTCAAGGCGGTGAAACGATAACTGGATTAACTATGGACACAAATTCGGGGACAGTTGAATATGATGGCACTACCGGATACACCGGGCTTAAGGCAGGAAATGAATATTTTAATCTGAAATTTAGCGGTTCCGGAGGTTCTTGGACGTTAAATCATGACTTAGTCGTAAATGCCACTTTTGCTATTACAAACGGAACAGTGGATGCGTCCGGTTCAAATTATGATATCAGCGTCGGCAAAAGCTGGAATAATGCCGGAACGTTCACCGCCCAGCAGGGTGCGGTCACTTTTGACGGCAATTTTAATGTGGCGACATGGGGTATCACAACTGGCAGTAGTCCTTTTTATGATTTGGTAATAATCGGACCCGACCCCTATATGATCAGTAGCGACATTACTGTCCAAAACGATTTGGACGTGAACGGAAGCACCTTAAACGGCTTTGGTTCAAATGTCATGACCGTCAATGGAAATGTTACCTGCGTCACTACTTGTGGCACTATTTCTGGATTAAATCTTTTCCAGACTGTCAGCGCAAACAAAGTCATTGGGCCCGTTACCGGCACGAACGACTGGTCGTTTGGTTTTCTTCATCTGTCCACTTCCGGAGGTTCGGACAGAACCATTACCGTGAACAGCGGAGGTAGCGGGGCATTTGCCGTGGCTTCCTCCATGTCCATCGGTGTTTACAGCGCTTCCGCGAAGACCATTCTTGACGCGGACAATAAGACATTTATATTGAACGGCAGCGACGAAGCCGATGGAGATGTTCCGTTCACCGTCGGCGCCAACGGCACTTTTACGCAAAATACTTCCACTTTCAGATTCGCCGGCACTTCGGCGACCACCGTTGCTGCGGGAACTTATTATAATTTGGAAATAAAACCGGGCGGAACAGGCACTCACACCATAGCAAGCGGCGCTTTGAAAACGAATAATAATTTTGTAATTGGCGACGGGACGCATACCGGCTCGGTAAACGCTACGACAAACGACCCCAATATCAACGTGGACGGAAGCTTTTCAATCGCGGCGAGTTCCGAGTTTGTTGCTTCTGACGCCGGAACATTTTCAATAGCCAAAAACTTTTCGAATTCCGGCGCATTTACCCATAGCAATGGCACGGTAACTTTTGACTCACTTAACAACAGCACCGTCAGCGGCTCTAATACAATCTTTTATGGTTTATCGATGGCGACTGACAACAAAAAAATGAGGTTCACTGCCGGGCAGACGTTTGAAACTGACGGATTGATGACGCTTGGCGGTTCCGATGCCGACAATCAGGTTCAAATCGTTTCTACCGCCTCTGATTCGCAATGGTTTATAAATCACCAAGGGACCGAAAGCGTGAACTATACGTACGTCCATGATTCGGGTTGCGACGCTTCCTCAACGGACATAACAGTTACTACGGGTACCGACGGCGGCAACAACGGGCTATGCTGGGTGTTCGATTATAATATAACGGTTGCGCTCTGTTCGGATCCCGACATTGATTTTGGAACTTTGGCGCCGGGCAGCGGCAGGGTTACCAGAACCTCGTGTATTTCGATTAACACCAACAATCCCAGCGGTTATTCGATCAGCGCCGGAAGGGACCGGGCAAGTCCGGCAACCACGCTTGCCTCCGAGGGGGATACAAGCATTAATATTTCCGATACGCTGAACGGCATTGATGTTTTTGACGGATTATCCAGTTGCACCGCCAGCCCCAATATAACTTCGCCGTGGGTTGAAGGTGCGTCAACAGGCCTCGGCTATGTTCTTTATAGAGCCGATGTCGGTAAAAGCACAACATGCTGGGGCACGGGGACAAACGAAACCGATTCCGCGAACCGATATGCTGCCTTGCCGGCTTCAAATGGACCGGCGGATGTATTTTTGAATGTGCCCGTAAATTCTCCGAATCCTTCCTATTCTTCGGTCGGCTGGAGTTTGGATATCCCCACAAATCAAATTCCCACTTCTTACGGCGGTATGGTGATTTATTCAATTACCGCTAATCCTTAACTTATGTTTATCAGGGATGATTTTATAAATAGTTTTGATTATATTCTCTACAGGATAATCAGGTTCGGCATTCTGTTCGTGCCGTTTATTTCTCTGGTTGTAATTAGGAATATTTATTCGCCGTTTGAATTCAGTAAAGGGATTGTTTTCCGGGTAATCACCGAAATAATTTTTTTCATTTATGTTTATCTGGCGTTTAAATATCCGAATCTCCGCCCGTCTTTTTTTAAAAAAAGGCCGGATAAATATGTGCTGGCCGGTTTGGTCGCCTTAGTGGTTCTCGTAGTATGGCATTTTATTTCCGGATTATTCAGTTCAAGCTGGACTCTTAGTTTTTGGGGCTATATAGAGAGGATGGGCGGCATTTTCGCGTTGCTTCACTATATCGCTTTTTTTGGAGTTGCCGCTTCAATACTGCGCACGAGGAAAGAGTGGGAAAATCTTATCTGGGCTTCGGTGGCGGCGGCGCTGATTTCATCAGTTTACGGCATTCTGCAAAAATATTCCGTAAGCGCGGTTGTCGGCGCGGACCAGAGGTTCAGAATTTTCGGGACCGTCGGCAACCCGGCTATATTCGCCGGCTATCTGCTTTTTAATTTCTATTTTGTTTTATACCTGTCTTCGCGTCAGGAATCGAAAATACGCAGATTCCTTCTGTATTTCGCCGCATTCATATTCGCATCCGCGATAATTTTGTCAGCCTCCCGGGGAGCGGCGGCGGCTCTAATTGTAAGTTTTGTTTTTTTGATTTTTTATATTCTGTATAAAAAAAGCGCCAGTCCATACGGAAAAAAGAAGAGCTTGATTATCGCGGCGCTCGCGGTAGTCATTATTGCCACAATTTTTTCCGGGATTGTATTAACTCGTTCCGGGTCCGGGCTCGGATATTTTTCCAGACTGACCGATTTCAGTGTGAAGAGCGGCTCCATAAATTCGCGGTTGCTTGTCTGGGGCATGGCGCTAAAAGGGATAGCCGAAAAACCGGTTTTGGGCTGGGGTCCCGAAAATTTTATAGCCGTTTATTACAAGAAATACGACCCTAAAATGTATGAGTCGCCGGCTCAAGATTATTCTTCTGACAGGGCTCATAATATTATTTTGGATTGGCTGGCTGCCGTCGGTGTTGTGGGCTTGCTGTCTTATCTGCTGATTTGGTACTGCGCGATAAGGAAAATTGGCGCCCGGGATTACAATGATATGCCGTATTTTTCTCGAGGAGCGCTTTATGCCGCCGCCGTCGCGTATTTTGTTTTTAATTGCACTTTTTTTGACACGACTAACACTTATCTGATGGTTATTTTTTTTATGGGCTTGGCTTTTCTTTGGGACGATTATGTGGCAGACGGAGTGGCGACAAAAGTGCCGGAAGGTAATACCCCGGTCAACACCGTAGTCGGCGTATTGGCTCTGGTTTCCTGTTCTATTTTAATTATCTGGGCGAATATCCTGCCGTTTCTGTCAAACTATTATACAAATATGAATAAGAGGGCAAACAGCAGGGGGGATTTCGGGGAAGCGTTTAAGTATCTTGAACTCGCGAGAAACACCGCCACATGGACGGAAACCGACGCCGTGAGGAATTTAACTTCAGAACTGATAACCGCCCTGAACACGCAAGCGGATTATTTTAAAAACGAAGATAACAGAAAATCTTTCGGGGTTATCGCGCAGGATCTTCGCGACGAGATGGAAAAACGTCCGGAGGACGCCGCTTCGTACACTTTTTTATTTAAAATGGAACAAATACTCGCGGCAAATTTTGGAAAGCAGATTAAACCCGTTGAAGATACCATCTGGACAGCAACCGCCATATTTCCCAAATTGATTCCGCTTTATTATGAACTTTATTACAGCGCCTTGATACGAAATGATTTTGAAGGAGCCACGAATGTAGCGAACAAAATATTGGAAATCAGACAGGACTTGCCCTTTGGAAAGTTTTGGCTCGCGTATGTCATAACTCGGAAGGATTTAAACGATAAAAATAGGACAAAACTGCGGAGTTCTTTAAATACCTTGGGCGACAGCTTTGACAGTTCGTTGTTTAACGCAGGCGATAATTACGGCAGTATAAAACCGTTGCTTGACGAGTTGAGTTATAAATTAAGGAAGACGGGTTATTATCTGGAGATGAGAGATTTGCATTTAATGATAGCAAAATATAAGCCTTCAAGTTATGTTTATGCGAGCTACGCGAGTTATATGATGCGTGACTTAAAATCAGCCATGAAATACGCCGACGAAGCGCTCGCTCTTGACAATAGCCTAATGAGCAGTAAGGACTATGAAACATTAGCCGACATTTATGGGGCATTGGGTGATAGAAAAAAACAAGGAGAAGCATACATAAAGATTCAATAATCTACCTGTGGATAATGCTATTTGCGCTTGTTTGCAGGGGGTTTATAATTAAATGAGTTTATTAATTACCTACACATACCATGAGTAAAAAGCCGTCGTTTTTCTCGGCGAGTGCCGAATTGAAGGTTGTGGTATTCGTTGCCGTGTTTGTCTTCTTTTCTTGGATTTTTATTGATAACAGAATCTATTTTAATTTTTTTAAATCGTTGGACGCCAACGCGGCCACAAGCGGAACGGCCAGCCAAAATATGAGTATTGATGTGGGTGTGGGGCTTACTTTCGTGAAATACAGCAGTGTTGCATGGCGCAATGATTCGGAGACTCCCACGAGTACTATAACTTCCGGCACTCCTCTGCATTCTACGCAAGCCTTGCAGGTTACGACTAACGACAATTACACAATATCGGTCGGTCGAAAAAGGCAAAGCCCCAATACGACACTCGCTTCGGCCAGCGATGTGACTATTCATATAGAAGATGCGAGTACAGGTATTGATGTTTTTAACGGGCTGGCAAATTGCACTACTGCTACAAGCACGACAGCCTACTGGCCTGTCACGGGAGCTGTATCAGTCGGTATTGGCTTCAGCAACTGGAAAACCCAGATTGCCGGCGATAAAAGCTCTTGCTGGGGAACGGGGACTGTAGATAATGAATCTACCCCCTCCACAAATAGATATGCCGCGCTTCAAGCGTCAGCCAGCGCCAGTACGTTTTTGTCAACTACTAATCATCCCTTGGGGGTTTCGTATTTTTCCGTCGTGTACCGACTAGACGTAACGGCTAGCCAAAGAGCCACCAACTATTCAGGCACGGTTAATTATACGGCGACTACCCAACCCTGATCGATTTTGCGCCGCAACGGCAACTAATTTAAATGATTAATTATGATGAAAAGATTTAACAAGAAAATAATAATAACACTGGTGATTATTTTGGGTGTTTTTATGTTATCTCTTGGTTTTGTTTGGGCGATAGGCGTGGGGATATCCATTTCTCCATTGAAATATAAATATAGTGTCGACCCAGGCACGGTTATAGATGATGTGATTAATGTCGGCAATCCGAATGCAGGTGATCTTAGAGTGAAGGTTGAGTTTCAGGATTTTATGGTTACCGAGGGTAATAATATCAAATGGATTCCAAACGACATCGAGAACCCCCATAAAATGGTTGACTGGATTGATATTGATACGGAGCCGTTTACGGTGGCCCCGGGGAAACAGGTAGCCGTGCCCTTTAAAATAAATGTCCCGAAAAACGCCACTCCGGGAGGAAAATACGCGGCAATATTTTTCAGCGAGGCGGATAAAGGTGGCGGAAATTTATTAGGCGCGATCGCACGTGTCGGGTCACTGATTATTATGAATGTTAATGGTGACGTCAAGCAAACCGGGCAGCTGGTTGATTTCACCGGGCCCACCATAGCGTGGAGCGGACCGGTCAATTTTGTTCTTAGTATGATGAACGTGGGCACCACGCATTTTGAGGTAAAGCCGGTGGTCACGATAAATAATTTTTTCTGGCAAAGCGCAAAGATATTGCCGGAGTCAAAATTTATTTATCCCAATGTCAAGAGAGATATTCCGATTAAATGGGAGAAAAGCAATCCGTTCGGATTGTACAGCGCCAAAGTTTCCGTAACCGATGGGGAGGGGACTGTTTTTGAGAAAACAAAATGGTTTGTCGCAATTCCGGCTACATATGCCATAATAATACTGGCCGTTGTTTTGGTGTTATGGTTTGGAATCAGGTTCTTTAAGCATACGTTCAAAATTTCCAAGATTATTACCAGAAAAAGCAGATCGGCAGCCTGATATTAATTATTATTTAATAATGCTTAGAAACTTTCTAGTTATTGTTGGCGTAGCTTTGGTTACGTTGTTTTTTCCCTTTTTTGTCCATGCTTACCAGGGAGGAATTCTTTTGGATCCCGTAAAAATCGAACTTGACGTTTTTGCGGGACAGGCGGCATCTAGAGAGATAACAATTACGAATCAAAATCCGTTTGCGGTGACGATCAGTCCGGAAGTGATGAATTTTAAAGTTAGTGAGAACAGCGAAATTCACTGGTATATCGGCGCGATTTCAGACCCATTGCGGAGTTCGGCCTGGCTGGAGGTAGACGAAAAATCCTTTGTCCTTAAATCCGGCGAAGCAAAAAGAGTCGGAGTCAGCGTGGCAATACCCGCCGATACCCAACCGGGCGGTAGATATGCGACCGTTTTTTTCAACAGCAAGCCCGTTGATGCTCAAAATAAAAACGCGGACGTAAGAGCCGGCACTATGGTTATCATCAATGTACCCGGCGCCATCAGTAAAGCCGGGAATATTGTCGGTTTTAATTCGCCTTTATTCGTCATCGGCGGGCCGCTTGATTTCATCGTAAAATTCGCGAACACCGGCAAGACGCATTACAACACCAAAGCGACCCTGAAAATATCCAATTTATTCTGGAATGTCGCCAATATTTCAAGCGACCAAAAATTTTTATATCCGGACGTCATACGCGAGATTCCGATCAAATGGAACACGGCTTCCCTTTTTGGCATCTACACCGCGCAGCTGTCCGTTACCGACGGCCAGGGCGTCGTACATACGGCAGAGAAACATTTTGTAGGCGTTTCCATCAAATATTTGGCGCTGCTCATTGCCTTAGGATTTATTGCCTGGTTTGGGAGAAAAAAACTTCTGGCCAGAAAAAGTAGCGCGTAATTTATTTCTCTAACTAATGGTTGATAAGTTTTCACACAAGATATTTTTTGTGTTCCTGTTTGCAGCCCTGGTTTTTATTTGTATAACAAAAGTATACGCGGCAGATCCAGTAGACCAAAACGTTACTATAACCGTAGGGCAAACCGGTATTGTATATTTGAATTTTACTTTTAGCCCCCAAGGCAGATGGACCGGCGGAGGAAATAATGACGCGTCAAATGTTGTCGTTGAGGTAAGACCCGTAGACGGCAATAAGGACAGTATAATTTTTAGCGAGGAAGTGACTACCGACAACAGCGGCCAATATTCATCCTTGCTTCTGGATAATGTAAGTCCGGGAACATATGACGTGAGCGCCAAGGGTTGGGCAACTCTAAGAAAAAAGGAGGTAACCGTAATATTGGCGGAGGGCAATAACACCATTGATTTTACCGACACGGGCGCCGATAAAGCCCTCTCCGGAGATTTGGATTCAACGACCCGGGTCGGAAGCGCCGAAAGCGGTGATAACGAAATCAGCGCCGCCGATTATTCAACTTTGATCGGAAATTACAATACGGTGCAGGACAGGTATGATTTGGATAAATATACGGACCAGTTAATCGCCGGCCCGGATTATTCAATTCTTGTATCGAATTATAGCCAAGAAGGCGACCAGTGATGTTTTATAAAAAATGAATACGCGCTTTTCAGTCAAAATTATTTTTTTTACCGCCGTTCTGGCATTAGTTATTATTTTATTGGCATTCAACAACAAGGAGAGCCGAAATAACGGTAATAATTTGATAACCGTCTATGGAAATGTGTTAAATGCCCGGGATAATCTTCCCCTTGGCAGTGTTACTGTCCAATCGGGCGAGTCCAGAAGCGTAACTGATTATCAGGGCAAATTTGTCTTACTGAATGTCCCCCGAGACGGTGAAATAAGGATTGAAAGCGGAAACTTATATGAAGAAGTTATTATTCCTATTAATGGGCGATCGAACATTACCGTTTATCTGGATGGAGATTTGCTTGGAATTTTTCGGGATATTGAGCGATATGAAAACAACAGGCAATATTCAAAAATCTATGACCTATTTACGCCTGATTTAAAAAAACATTACACGCTGGATGCTTACTTGAAAAAAAAGAATAGCTGGCGCGATAACATTACGGAGGGAAAAAATTATGACGGGTTCAAAATGGAATTTCTGCGCCATACCGTCAAAGGCGGCAATTCTTCATCTATTATAACGGTTACTACTAAATATTCCTGGCTTAAGGGCGAGGAAACTAAATATATTCACGCAATTGATGTAAAATTAATATGGGACGGCAACATCTGGGAGTTGGGCAATGATTTGATCTGGTAAATGAATTTTAAAGGCAAAAATATTTTTTACTACGCAAGCCGGTTGTTTTTCGGGTTCTTTGCGCTCGCCGGCATTTTTTATTTTTTATCGTGTGATGCCAGGGCGGCTGTCACAATGGACATGACCGCCTCCGCCGGCGTCAAATATGTCGGTACCACGTTTAATGTCAGTGTGAGGGTAAAGTTGGATAGTCAGAATATTGATACCGTTTCGTTGAGAAATCTGAACTTTGACCACGATATTTTGGAAATAACCGGAACGTCCATCCAGAGCTTGTTTTCATCCCAAGCAACATTAAGAAATGTTACCGACAACACCGCGGGGACAAAAAGGCTCGATATCGGCAAATTGCCGCTAACCGATGATTACACCAATTCATCGGCAGCTACATTTGCAATTTTAACCTTTAAGGTGAAGAACGTTGGTACCGGAACGACAACCTTAACAATAGATTATGACGGTAGCCCGGGAAAATCCGGAGTTTTTTTGGCAGGAACAAATTATTTGGCGTCGGTGCTGCCGCTTGATGTTTCGCTTGGTTTGGACGACACGGGACCGGCTTTCAGCAATTGTACGCCCGTGGCTAACGTCGTGAACCAGCAGGTTACCGCCAACATAGTTTGCGACGTAACCGACACGGAGACTGGAGTTTATCTGGGAGGTACGACTCTGACTGTCAACGGCATCACTTATTCCAATAGCGGAGCTAACCAGTACACAAGCGCCGAGATTGCCAACGGTTACCAGTTGACCGTGAATCCCGAAGATAATCTGCCCTACAACACGTCCATAACGGTCAGCGGATCCGCGCAGGATAGCGCCTATGATGACGGTCCGGTACTGGCGCGAAATACCGGCACACTGGCGGAATACGCGTTTACCACCGAGGATGACGATGACGCGCCGACTATTTATAATAAAAGCCCCGACTCCGGCGCCACAAGTATTTCAGTGTCAACTAATGTCAGTTTTGGCATAAAAGACATTGCTGTTCCGGGAGACTATAATGGTCTTGGCGTTGATATTGATAGTATTCAAGTGATTATATCCGCCGATAACTGGGGAACTGTAACCTACACTCACGGCGGCGAAAAACAATTCAGCCATTCCGGCAATCAATACGATTATACCATCACGATCAACCCTTCGCCGGATTTTCCCCAAAATACCACCGTTACCGTAAGTATTGCCGCTGACGACCTGCACAGTTCACCTAATTCAGTATCCACCTCTTATTCGTTTACCACGGCGGATACCTCTCTGCCGACATGTTCCAATTTTATACCGGCGGAGAATAAAGCGGATATCGAGCCAACCGACACTATCTCTTTTGATTGTTCCGATTCCGGGGCAGGAATTAATATAGATACCATAAGCGTGATCGTTAATAAATCCACCTATACAAAATCAAAGAGCGGTTTTTCGTATACTGGCGACTCATCAAAATACAATATAGTCATAACTCCGCCGGGCGGATTTGCTTATGATTACGCTTTTGAGGTGATAATCAACGGCAGAGATATGAAAAGCAACTCAATAACGGAGACTAGCTACGGGTTGGCTACAAGAATACAAGGGGGAGGCGGCGGAGGCGGCGGAGGAGGAGGGGGAGGGGGAGGAGGAAATCAATGCCCGACCTGCCAAGTATGCCCGGCGCAACCATCGCCGGAATTTTCCAATGGGCCTTTGCCGACAGAAAATCCTTACTCAACTCCAAAACCCGGGAAAACACCCAATCCGGCCATTTGTCCTTCAATAGCACCCGAAGTTCCTTATCAAATACCGTTTGCCCCGACAATTGAAGATATGCAATCTGTCGCGTTGCAAAAAGTCAACGGGACCGATGTTCAAGGCATCACCATTTATCAAATATCCGGACCGATGATTACATTGGAAGGAACCGCGAAACCGCAGGGTTTGGTTGGCCTCCAAATGGAACCGGGACCGATTGTGGTCCAAACAATCGCCGACAACAAAGGTGAATGGAAAGTAACCATATCCAATGTTCTGGGTCCCGCCGAAAATCTGCTATACGCGATCTCCCGCAACCCAATTAACGGCGCCACGGAAAAAAAATTCCTGATTATCCTTCATAACACCTATAAAGGCATAGATGCTTATCTCCGGGCGCAAAAGATGAGAACGCAACTTTGGTAGCTGTTGATTCTGGCGCTGTTGATTATTTTCATGCTTGTCCTTAGGGCGCTACACAAATCTCTTCATCCGGAAGAATACGATAAAAACAAGAGGGAATTGAAATGATGTATTAATTTGATAGTTGATGTATGATAGGTTTCTATGGTTTTTTCTATTCTGAAAAAAGATAAAAAAACGAAAGCCCGGCTGGGGATTTTGCGCACCGCCCACGGTAATATTATGACCCCGGCTTTTATACCGGTGGGAACGCGCGCAGCTGTGAGGTCGCTGGCTTCCGATGAAATAAAATCTTCCGGCGCGCAGGCGATTCTGGCTAATACCTACCACCTCTGGCTTCAGCCCGGTGATAATTTAATAAAAAAAGCCGGCGGTTTGCACAAATTTATGGACTGGGATGGACCGATTTTTACCGACAGCGGGGGATTCCAGATATTTTCGCTCGGCGAGCGCAAATGGTCTGCGGCCCCCCACCAGCACGCAGGTGGGGGATTCTTGAAAAATAGCGGCAATAATTCGCCGTTCAACGTAAAAATAAGCGACGATGGGGTTTCATTTCAATCAGGAAAAGACGGAAGCGTCCACAAACTCACACCCGAAAAATCCGTCCGGATTCAAGCCAATCTCGGGAGCGATATTTCACTGGTTCTGGATTATTTTTGCGGTTATCCGTTTAAGCGTGAATCAGCCGAGAAATCAGTTGAGCTGACGACTAAGTGGGCGGAAAGAGCCGGAAAAGAATTTTTAAGAATTAAAAAATCGGCGGTCAACAAGGGGCAGCTGCAGTTTGGGATTATTCAGGGAGCGGGTTATAAAAAATTGCGCGAAAAATCAGCCAAAGAAATTTCGGCCTTGGATTTTGACGGCTATGCCATCGGCGGGGTGGCAGTGGGCGAACCGGAGAAATATATGTATCAAGCCGTTGAATTTTCGGTGCCTTTTTTGGAAGAAAACAAACCCCGCCATCTTCTCGGCGTCGGCACGCCCGAAAATATCATTGAAGCCGTCAAACGCGGCTGTGACACTTTTGACTGTGTGATTCCCACCCGCGAAGCAAGGCACGGGAAGGCGTACATTTTTACCGGCGAAGGATTAAAATATAAAACCATGGACATCAAGAAAAAAATGTTTGCCGGTGATTTTAAATCTCTCGACCCGAACTGCGACTGTTTCGCCTGCGCCCGCCACACCCGCGCCTATATCCACCATTTGTATCAAATCAAAGAAATCCTCGGCTTGCGTTTAATGACAGAGCATAATTTGATGTTTTATAATCGGCTTATGGAAAAAATACGGGCATCCGTTTGATTAAATATTTTATCTCTGGCATCATTTACTTATATTTATGCCGAATCCATCTTTATTCCCTTCAATAAAAATGGTCTGCGATATTGAAACCGTTGGCGAGGATTTTGATTCTCTGGATAAAACCACGCAAGATGTTCTGACGGACTGGATAAGAAAAGAATCGGGGACCGAGGAAGAATACAGAGTGGCGCTTGAAGAACTGAAAAACCGGCTGGGATTTTCGCCTCTTACGGCACAGGCGGTGGCGGTCGGGCTTCTGGACGTTGACGGCGACAAAGGCGCCGTTTATTATCAGAATCCGGCGGATAAAAATCAGGAATCCGAAGAAGGCGGAATAAAATACAAAGCAATGTCCGAACCGGAAATGCTTTCAAAATTCTGGGAGTTGGCGGGCAAGTGCAGGGAAGTGATTACTTTCAATGGGCGGTCTTTTGACGTCCCGTTTTTGATTATCCGCTCCGCCGTCCATAAAATCCGCCCAAGTGTGAATCTTATGCCGCCGCGTTTTGCCTCCGACTCGCGCCATATAGATTTGCTTGACCAGCTCACTTATTACGGCTCCGTCAGGAAAAAAGGTAATCTGCATTTATGGTCAAGAGTTTTCGGCATAACAAGCCCGAAAGAACAGGGGGTTAAAGGCGAAGACGTCGGGCGGCTTTTCAAAGAAGGCAAATATCTGGAGATTGCTAAATACAACGCGGGCGACCTATTCGCCACCCGCGAGCTATATGAAATTTGGGACGATTACGTGAGGTTTTAGAGTAACGGTGTTCTTTTATTCGGAGGTGTAAATTGAGGGACAAATACGTGAAGGCATTATGCGGTTTTTTGGGGGAAGAGGCAATCGAAGTTCTCGAGGAAAATCCCGAAAAAATAAGTGAAGCCGTGGGATTACTAAAAGTGATTGAGTCAAAATTTGGGGTGCCTCGCCATGATCAAACCCCATTACCGGGATTGGGAATTTCTCCCCCGCTGATTCAAGGTAGTTTAGATATCTGTCGCACATAGTTTACCTCTGTTTCGAGCATTAGGCGGGCTGTTCCACTAAGTCCGCCTTTTATATTCAATCGCCCGACTTCCCGTATTCCGGTCCGAGAAAATCATTTGTAGCTTAACAGGGGATTGACTTTTTACTCTCACCTTGCTATCATATATGGCATAAGCGCACTTTGAATATAAGTTTCTTTTAGGGCTCAATAAAGCCAGTATTTTTGAATCTATTTATGAGATTTTAGCTAACTTTCAGGCAAGAGAAAATTCATTGTATAAAAAGGCCGAGTAGAAATTTAGTTAGATATTGGTTTTATTAAGTTCTAAATGACGTTCAAAGCAAAACCCGCCTAAGGCGGGTTTTGCTTTGCGGATTCCGGCGCTGCTAATTTCCGCCGTAACCCCCGCCGCCGAAACCGTGGCTTCCGCGGAATCCTCCTCCGCCGCCTTGTCTGGGCGGGCGGGCTTCCGGCGGGCGGGCTTCGTTGACCGTAATGGTGCGGCCGTCAAATTCCTTGCCGTTCATGCCTTCTATGGCTTTTTGGGCTTCTTCCTCCGTGGACATTTCCACAAAGCCGAATCCCTTTGAACGGCCGGACATTCTGTCGATAATGACTGCCGCCGACTCAACCGTGCCAAACTGGGCGAATGCCTCTTTCAGCTTTTCCTCGGTTGTATCGTAAGACAATCCTCCGACGTATAATTTCTTTGCCATTTTTTCTGTACACACAACTAAACTAATTTGCAAGTCCGACCCTCGCTACTTTTTCCCTTTCGGACTCGCACATGTTTATTTGTGTAAGGAAGTAAAAAAATAGAAGCGCTTGCATCTAATATTAATAATAAGACATTCCGGGGGAGAAAGCAATAGAAGAGCAGCTGCCGGACGGGATGGTTAACTGCTATCCCTTTTATATTTAGTCGCCCGACTTCCTGTATCCCGGTTCGGGAAAATCTTTTTCCTCACACAGCGACATTCTCACATTCTTGAGAATGTGAGAATGACATATTTTATAGGTGTGTTATGATGTATTTATGGGTGTGGGACTTTTTCATAAAAGAAATAGAAATAAAAATAAGTCTGCCAAAACCGCCAAGCAGATGGAACGACATTTCAAGGGGATAGCCAATCACCGACGAATTGAAGTTCTACTTCTCATTGATAAGCATGGGGGAATAAGCGTGGAAGAAATAGCGGAAAGCGTTGCCTGCAATTTCAAAACAATTTCTGAACATGTGCGCCGGCTCGCGCAAGCGGGGCTTGTTGAGAAAAAATACAAGGGCCGTTTAGTCACTCACACCCTGTCTCCCTACGGTAAAATTTTTACTGAATTTATATTGACATTCTCACATTCTTGAGAATGTGAGAATGTCATATTTTTTGGGAAGTGTGCTAGTGTTATTATGAATATATGGATAATTTTGAGCGCGAATATAAAAAGCTCAATCCGGAGCAGAAAAAAGCCGTAGACGAGGTTGAAGGGCCGGTAATGGTTATTGCCGGGCCAGGGACGGGGAAAACAAAGGTTTTAACTTTACGGATTGCCAATATTCTGAAAAAGACCCAGGCGGAGCCGAGGGTAATTCTAGCGCTTACTTTTACCGAAAACGGGGCGGTGACAATGCGCCGGCGGCTGGCGGAAATCATCGGCGGAGCGGCTTATGAGGTTAACTTTTCCACCTATCACGGTTTTTGCAACGGCATAATTCAGCGTTATCCCGATAAATTTCCTGCCATAATCGGCTCGACGAACATAACCGAAGTGGAACAGATTGAATTGCTGGAAAAAATTTTAAATGGCGCTCCCCAGTCGGAATTGAAACCGTTCGGCGACCCCTTGCACCACATCAAATCAATCAAAGGAGTCATCCGCGACCTGAAACGGGAGGGCGTCTCGCCCGAAGAATTTGAAAAAGCCGTCAAAGAGGAAGAAAAAGAGTTCCGCGCCCGCGAGGATTTGTATCATGAGAAAGGAAAATACAAGGGGATGATGAAGGGCGAGCACCAGAAAACCGAAAGCAGAATCAAGCGCAATAAATTATTAATTCCTATTTACAAGGAACACGAAAAGGCTTTACGGGAGGGCAAGCGCTATGATTATGAGGATATGATAGTCAGCGTGCTTGATGTTTTAAGAGAGGACAAGGAATTCCTTCTGCTCCTGCAGGAGCAATATCAGTATTTTCTAGTTGACGAACATCAGGACACAAACAACGCCCAAAACAAAATTCTTGAACTTCTGGCGGGTTATTTTGACAGGCCGAATCTTTTCGTGGTTGGCGACGAAAAGCAGGCGATTTACAGATTTCAGGGCGCTTCCATCGAAAATTTTTTGTATTTCAGGAATTTATATAAAGACGTTAAGTTAATAAATCTGAACAGCAATTACCGCTCGACCCAGACAATTTTAGACGCCGCCATCGGTTTAATGGCGGGAAGAGATAATATTTCAGGACTAAAAGCCGAAACCGGCAATAAGGAAAAGCCGGTGATGATTTACGGTTTCAGTCTGCCGGCGGTTGAGTATTATTTTATTGCGCGCGACATCAAGCAGAAAATCAAGGAAGGCGCCGATCCGGGAGAAATCGCGGTTTTTTGCCGGACCAACCGCGAAACCTCACCTATAAGCAGGACTTTTGAAAAATTAGGCGTGCCATTCATTAACGAATCGGAATACAGCGTTCTTGATGATGTTGACGGCAAAGCGTTTATTTCCATCCTGCGGGCGGTTAATAATTTCGGCGAAAGCGAATATTTGATTTCATTGCTCCATCTGGACATTTTTGGCATTAAACCGCTTGATGCCTATAAAATAATCGCCTATGCCGGCGGAAAAAATTTGTATGAGATTATAAAGTCCGAGGAAAAATTAAAATCAGCCGGCGTTGAGGATGAGGAAGTGCCGATGGAACTTTATAAGAAATTGGAAAATTGGAACATAAAGGCGAACAACGAAAATTTAATAAACGTCTGCGAATTGATTTTGAGCGAGTCCGGACTTTTGAGGCGGGCGCTGAAAAAGCCCAACGCCGTTGATGCTGTCGGCCGTCTGGGGCGCATTTGCGACGAAGCTGAATCGCTGATAATAAGCCGGAAAAACTGCGTTTTCGGTGATTTTGTCTCTTATCTGGATACTTTAGACAAACACGAACTGACCTTCAAGTGTCGCGACAGCGAATTCGTGCCGGAAGGCAGAGTCCGGCTGATGACCGCCCATGGAGCGAAGGGGCTGGAGTTTGATTATGTTTACATAACCGGCGCCAATGATAAGCGCTGGGGCAACAGATGGCGGGCAGAATCATTCAAGCTTCCACCGCGTCTTCTGACGCTGTCCAACAAGCCGGCGGAGCAGAAAGACGAAGACGACGACGAAAGAAATCTGTTTTTCGTGGCTCTGACGCGGGCGCGCAAAGAAGCGGTTATTGTCTATTATCTTGGCACTCAAGACGGGAGAGAAGCGATGGAATCAAAATTCGTCGCTGAACTGAAAAAAGAGCTTGTGAAAAGAGGGGACACCGAAACCATAGAAAAAGAATTTATCGGGAAATCCGGCGAATTGCTGGCCCCAGCTCCTGATAAAAAACCGGATTTGGAAGATAAAAAATTCCTGGCGGGACTTTTTGCCGAACGCGGTTTTTCGGTGACTCATTTGAATAATTATTTAAAATGCCCATGGAGATATTTTTACGTCAATCTTCTGCGCATTCCCCAAAAACGCGATGATGCCCTGATTTTCGGCAGTGTGATCCACAGGGCGCTTCAGATATTTTTCAATAAGGCGGCCGCGCTCAAAAAAGTGCCTCCCCTAACCTTACTTCTTAAAGCTCTTGAAGGCAGTTTTATTAATATGCCTTTCAACGAAAAAGAAGCGAAGGGTTGGCTCAAGCGGGGGCAGGAAGCTATTTCCGGCTGGTATAAAGCCAACAGCGGTAAATGGCGAACTGACATTTTATCCGAACTTTACATAAGCGAGGTGTGGCTGTCTCCAGAAATCCGGCTGACGGGTAAATTGGATAAGGTTGAATTGCTTGGCGGAGGATGGGTTAATGTCGTTGACTATAAAACCGGAAGGCCGAAATCGCGCGGCGAAATAGAAGGCAGAACTTATAAATCCGACGGCGGCTACAAACGCCAGCTGGTTTTTTACAAATTACTGCTGGATAAATATCAGAATGGCAAATATAAAATGAAGACGGGAGAGATTGATTTTGTGGAGCCGAACGATAGTGGAAAATACAAAAAAGAGGCGTTTGAAATTACCGGCGGCGAAACCGAAGAACTGGAAAGATTAGTCAAAGAAAAAGCCGGAGAAATAATTAACGGAGAATTCTGGGACAAAACCTGCAGCGACCCAAAGTGCGAGTGGTGTGAACTTCATAGGAAAATCTCATGATGTAATTATAAATATATGGAGGAACAATTTGAGCAAAAAAAGAGCGATGCCAGTGAAGACGTTAATAGTCTTTTCGAAAAGGAAACCGTTGAACAACTGGAAAAAACAAAAGAGGCGATATTAAATGATCCCAATTATCAAAAATACAAGAAGGGGAAAATTGATATTCCTACACTTAAGAGCCTATCCAAAGATTATGAAGATCTGATTAGTGATAATTCCAATTTAGATAAAGAAAAGATTATTCGCTTTAGAAGCACGCTTGGAAGTTTGATAAACGATATAATCAAAAACGCCGAATCATACGCGGATATACTTATTTCCATAGAAGAATTCAAAAATACCGCTACTTATTTTCATTTGGATGATTGGGGAAAGGCGGAATGGCTGGGAAACAAGGAAAAGACAAGAAAGAACACCCACAATTCTTTATTATCCAGTCTTGCTGGGCTTACAAGATTCTGTAGGATTGTTTTGCCAAAGGAGCTAAATATCCATTTTTCTGACAATAAATTTTTTACCAGAAGCGAATTAGAAAATAGGGATTATATAGGCAGTTGGGCATTCTATTTAGTAAGGGGCCATATTCTGGAACAAAAACTCGAAGAGATTGAAAAAGAATTAAATAAAAGAAAGGGATAGACAGCCACACGGGTCGCCTATCCCTAATTCGCAAGTTGCCTCTTCCCCAATTCGGTTACTACAGAAAAGGCCCATATCAGAAGAAGGAGAGAATTGTTGTCTTCTGGTCTGATATCCTTGGGGAGACCTTTAATTTTTTCCCCCAACAGGGCAAGATGAAGATTTAACTCATCGCCCCCTGTCCTGGAGTCTCTATCGATTTTGAGGCAGAGACCAATTACTTCCGACACGAGCGTGTCGGTTTTGCTACCTCTTTCTCCTCTGTGGGACTCGAGATTTATGGGCATTCTGATCACCTCCTTAAACAAGGAACTTTTGAACTGAGTGAGTCTATCATATATATCTTAATAAGTCAAACTTTTTGACGTTCATTATCTATTGACACGACAACGTTTTTGTAGTATTTATGGGTTAGTATATGATTAATCTTTGCAATCCGAAACTGGTGTTGTCGCCCATACAAGAAAGCCCGAAAACGGCCGGTTCCGGCGTTTTTGACGGATTCCGCAGCAATTTGAGGCGGTCAGCCGCCGATAAAGTATTCATGGGCGTTGCCGGAGGTTTTGGAGAATATTTCGGGGTAAATTCTTTCATCTTCAGATTATTTTTTATACTTTTAGCTTTTACGGTTAACCCGGTTATCCCTCTGGTTATTTATCTGGCTTTTACCGCTTTTGTGCCTCTTAAGCGCGGCAATTTTAATTTTAGTTTAGCGGAAGCCGGCAAGGGTTTTCTGGTTGAAAGAAATATTTTCGGGATGGCGCTCGCGTTAGCGGGGGCGTTTATCCTTTGGAGCGATATCCTTCATTTTAATTGGGCTGACCGTAATTTAATTATCGGAGCCCTGATTTGTGTTTTGGGTTTTTATATATTGTTTAATAAAAATAACATTGTTTCTTACAAGGAAAGACTGGCACTCGGGCTTGTCATAATTGGTCTTGGAATTTTTTGGTATGTCCGCAGCCATAATCTTTTACCGATGCGTTTGGAAATATCATGGTATCAAATATGGCCTTTGATTTTATCGGCGGTGGGCATTTCTCTAATAAGAGGCAGGAACTTGCCGACTGTGTTTTTCAGCGGAACGGCGTTGTTCGCGGCCGCTTTGGCGACTGTTTTTATAGCTCTCGGGAGTATGGTTATTACGCCGGATGCAAATATAAGCGGCGCCGAGACGAAGACGATTCAAAGGGAAATAAGCGCCAGTTCGGCAATCGCGGATATTCACACTTCAGCCGGGAAATTGTATTTGGCTGGCGGGACTATCGATGCCGCAAGAATGGATTTTGACTCCGGCCAGATCGAAATTAATTCAAACTCGCGGCTTGAGAACGGCGTCCAGAAACTTTTGATTGACGGCAGGAGAAATAATACTTACGGGCAGGGTGCGGCATTTTTGAGCGTCCAGTTGAATTCAAAAATACCCGCGAAAATTGATTTAAAAACCGGCGGCGCCCAGATTAACTTGGACTTCAGCAATCTTAACGCCGAAGAAATTAATCTGACTACCGGAGTTTCGGCGGTGACGGTGATGTTCGGAGAAAAAGCCGCCGTGACGAACATGAAAGTAAAATCCGGCGACAGTTCGATAATATTGATAATTCCAAAAATCGCGGGTGTGAGAATTCACTTCGGGGACACTGTTTTGTCGCCCGAAGCCGGTAATCTGATACAGGTTGACGATAAAACATTTGAAACCGAGAATTTTAAAACGACATACAAAAAAATATTGCTCGATTTTGATACCGGCGCTTCTTCGGTGAGTATTGTCAAGAGATAACCCGCAATGATAAGGTGTTGTCGTCAATTCTTTACATGTTGATAACTCCGGTATAGAATGCAGCCATATGAATCCCGTACGAAGCGGCCCTTACGGGACTGTAAATGATGGACATTATTAGCTAAAAATTATTAATCAGTAGACACAGCTTAAACCTGTGCGTTGCTGTTGCTACTTCATACGGGATGAACAACTCAAAAAACAATGATATGGATAGTAACGAGGGCAATAAAATGCCTGGTGGGAGTAACTTAAGAATCTATATAATAGGCGTGGCAGTGTTTATTATC
The DNA here is from genome assembly GCA_007376485.1 of Parcubacteria group bacterium Licking1014_17. Lineage (GTDB taxonomy): Bacteria > Patescibacteriota > Minisyncoccia > 2-02-FULL-40-12 > IGHO2-01-FULL-4-A > VMGJ01. Next base: position 91,004 of record VMGJ01000001.1, read on the forward strand.
GGATTGTCAATAGGTTTTGGCGTCGGGCGGAGCGGGCGCGGTGTCGGAACGAGCGGAGAGCCGCTCAAGCAATCGGCGGCTCCAACAGCCATCTCGCTGGCTAACGGGGATAATTACATGCTGATAAAAGATCAAGCCGCCGGTTCCAAAGTTACCGTTACCGATTTGAAAGTCCAAGACAATACATGGGTGGCAATTTACGAGGATTATAACGGAAAGCCGAGATATATCTATGGTGCCAGATTGTTCGCGGCGGGGGAACAGCACGGTATTGATGTCAAATTGATAAAACCGACCGTGCCCAGTGCCACTTATTACGCGATGTTCCATGTGGATAATGGCGACAGAGCTTTTGATTGGCAACAGGACAAAGTCATAACCGATGATGCCGGCAAAAACTTAATATTTACGTTTCATACAACTAGTGCGCCGGCGAGCGGATCGATTTAGTAGGATACGAGTGCTTTTAAGAAAATCATGTTAAGGGTACGCCGATATGCCTTTTCGGGACTGAATTTCCCCCCGCGAGGAAAATTCATCTGGTGAAGCCACTGTTATTTGTCAAGACACAAACCCCGCCACTGGTGGGGTTTGATCGTTGACAAAGCCGTGCTAACAGTGGCTTCAACAGCCCGAAAAGGCATATCGGCTAATGCAAGCAATACAGATTGACCCATTCGGCAAGGTTCAGGGTCAATCCTGAGCGAAGCCGAAGGATTGACTTCCGGCGGTTTTTGCTTTAGTATAGACTTTCTACTTTTGAGTAATTTTTTTGTTTTAATAACACCATTTAAATGCTTGCTTTTATTGGAAAATTCATCAAAAAGCCGAGAAATATATTTTTTACAGCCATTTTAATTATTGGGCTTATTTTGATATTCTCATCGCTTTCTAAGAGCTCGGGGAACACTATTGGCGGGATTGCCGTCGCCAGGGGCACGGTGGAGCAGATTGTCAATGTTACGGGTAAAATTAAATCAGCTGACAAGATTAATCTGGCATTCGACAGATCGGGCAAAGTTACTTTCATAGGCGCTAAAGTCGGAGACAGGGTTGGCGCCGGCAGGATAATAATGAAACTAGATACCAGCGAACTCGACGCGCAGGCAATGAACGCGAGTGCCGGCATTCAGGCGGCACAGGCAAGGCTGGACCAGGTCTCAAAAAGCGCACGAGGTGAAGAAGTTAATTTAGCCCAAGCGAATCTTAACAATTCCCTGCAATTACAGGTGGAAGCCAAAAAGAACGTCATAGACGCGATGCGTTCCGCGCTCGATACCGCTATTAATTCTCTGGTTGCTTTTACCGACATTCAAAAAGAGTATTTTGCAAATTCATTTTCGGACAGTGTGGTTCTTATGGATATGAAGGAAAAAGTCATTTATGCTATTTACGGCGAACACAATTTAGGCAGGACGGATGCCTGGTACTTCCTGGCTTTAAAGGGCGGTTTGGAGGGGCGTTTGAACGGTTTGGGAGCGGATGCCGGCGACAGCACGATTAGCCAGTATGTGTCGGAATCTAAATCGGCCTTACTGTTGGTTCAGGACCTGCTTGAGTCCGCGCTAACGTATATGTCTAATCTCAACAGCGTAACCGATGCGGATAAAACAGCCGTTAATTCGGCAAAAACAGGGCTTCTTGCCCAAACTTCAGCGCTGAACGCCCAGCAGCAGAGTATAATATCCGCGAATAATGCCGTGAGCCAGGCGCGGGCGCAGTTATCTATAAAAGAAGTTCCCGGTTCTCTATATGATATTCAACTGGCCCAATCCCAACTTGACCAGGCAAAAGCCAATCTTGCTTTAATCCAGGCGCAAATCGCCAAGTATTATATCAGAGCGCCGATCTCGGGCATTATAACCGATGTTGAGGGCAATGTCGGAGAAATCGCCGCGCCCAATAAAACGGCAATTTCAATTCTTGGAAATACGCCTTTCTATATTGAAGCGTTCGTGCCCGAAACCGATATCGTTCGTATTGGGGTGGGCGATAGTGCCAACGTAATATTGGATGCCTTCGGACCGGACACATTACTCTTCGCCAAAGTCACATCAATCAATCCGGCAGAAACCGTAATTGAAGGAGTAACCACTTTCAAAACGCGGCTTCAATTTGTTGATAAAAATCAGGAAATATTGCCGGGGTTAACGGCTGAAATAGATATTATCGCCGACAAAAAAGACAATGTGCTGTATGCGCCGACGCGTTCAATCACGATTCGCGGCTCCAAGAGATATATTAAATTAATCAGAGGCGAAGACGGCAAGACCCAAGAGACGGAAGTAACTGTAGGATTGAAGGGCACGGATGGCAGGACTGAAATTGTTTCGGGGTTAAACGAGGGGCAAATTATCGCGCCAAGGTAAATTGTCTGTTTTTTCGGGGTTTATAAAAATGCGAATAATTAGCGGTTTTTATCATCATTTACCCTGCCAGCGTCAGGATTCATTCCGTCAGAGCTGTGGATTTGGCTTGAAGTTTAGGAAGATATTATACTTCAAGCCAACCGTGCAATCCACAGCTCTGAACGGTGCTAAAAACCGCTAGTTATTTGTTTTTTTTATGTCCTTAATAGAAGTAAAAAATCTGACAAAAATATACCGCGAGGGCGATGTTGAAACCCGCGCGGTTGACGAAATAAACCTTAAAATTGAGAAAGGCGAGTTTGTCGCAATTATAGGCCCGTCGGGCTCCGGCAAATCAACCCTACTTCAGATATTAGGAGGGTTGGACAGACCGACAAGCGGAGAATATTTATTTGATGATAAGGACATAAGCCGGCTTCCAGACAATGAAGTAGCCCACATTAGAAACCGCCAGATGGGTTTCGTTTTTCAGGCGTTTAATTTATTGCCCCGCCTGACCGTCATTGAAAACGTAAAATTACCTTTAATTTACCGGGGAGTTGATGAACCGGAAAGAACCGTGATAGCCCGCAAGATGATAGAACTTGTAGGTCTTCAGGACAGAGAGAACTACAAATCAGTTAAGCTTTCGGGCGGCCAGAAACAGCGCGTGGCAATTGCCCGGGCGCTCGTCAATTCGCCGAAAGTTATTTTTGCCGATGAGCCAACCGGAAGTTTGGACTCAAAATCCGGCGAGGTTGTATTAAAATATCTGGAGGAATTAAATGGGGAGGGCAATACAATTGTAATGGTGACGCACGAAAGTTACGTAGCCAAAACGGCTAAGCGCATTATTATGTTGAGAGACGGTAAAATTGAAAGCGACGAACCGGTAAGTGAAAGGCATTCGGCGTTTAAGGACGGTTTAATAAAATAATTATGTTCATCAGGGATATATTCACAATGTCGGTCAAAGGGGTGTCTATCCAGAAATCGCGTTCAGCGCTGACAATTTTAGGCATCGTAATCGGTATCGCGTCGGTAATTTTAATAATGTCCCTCGGCAGTAGCGCTCAAAGTCTGATTGTCAGCCAGGTTGAAAGCCTGGGTCCCGCTAATATTTTTATATTGCCCGGCAGAGAGCCGACCAGTGTTCAGGATTTTGCCGGTTCGTTGCTTAGCGATTCACTGCGGGAGCGCGACGTCGCCGAATTAAAGAAAAAAGAGAATGTGCCTCATATGGTTCGTATTGTGCCATTTGTTTTCGGTCCGGCGGTGATGTCTTACGAGTCAGAGGTAAGAAGCGAAACGGTTATCGGCGGGACCTCGGAATTGGCGAGCACCTTTAATTTAACGGTCGGCACGGGCGATTTTTACACCGATGACGACGTTCTTCAAAAAAACCAGGTAGTGGTGCTTGGTTCCAAAATCGCCACTGATTTATTCGGAACGCAGGATATAATCGGCCATCGGGTGCACATAAAAGACAGGTCTTTCAGGGTGATTGGCGTGATGGATTCAAAGGGGCAAGGTTCGTTTGCCGATTTTGACCAATCGGTTCTGATGCCCTATTCAACCGCCCAGCAGTATCTTTTGGGCATCAGGTATTTTCACAGGATAATTATCGAAATAGATTCGGCTAATTACATAAATGACAGCATAGCGGATATACAGGATACGCTTCGGACAACCCATAATATCAAGGATCCTTCCAAGGATGATTTTAACGTAAAAACACAGGCGGATTTGGTAAAAACAGTGGGGAGCATAACAACCGTGCTCACAACGCTGTTGTCAGCCGTGGCGGCGATTTCACTGCTTGTTGGTGGCATCGGCATTATGAACATAATGCTGGTTTCCGTTACCGAGCGCACGCGAGAAATCGGCTTGAGAAAAGCGCTAGGTGCGACAAACAGGGATGTTCTGCTTCAATTTCTGCTTGAAGCCGTGATTCTGACTTTAGCCGGAGGCGTTATTGGAATAATTATCGGCGCGGGTGGGTCTTTATTGGCGTCTATCGCTTTTAAAAGTCTTGTATCTTCGAGCTGGAATTTTTCCCTCCCGTTTTCCGCGATTTTACTTGGCTGCGGCGTGTCGGTGATTATTGGAATTATTTTCGGCATTTATCCGGCGCGCTCGGCCGCCAAGAAAAGCCCGATGGAGGCGTTGAGGTACGAATAAACTCTCGCTAATCGCTTTGACGGACGTAAATTTTCCCGGCGAGAAAATTTACTCTCGTGATGTTGCTGTTGTTTGTCAAGACATAAAGCCGTTGACAAAACCATGCCAACAGCAACATCAAGAGCCGACAAAGCGATTAGCTCGTTTCACATCATTCACCCATCATTAGCGAATAGATGTATTGTTGATATGTTTTTATTTTTAAGTGGTAGAATATTTTTATATGGTTACGGGAATAATTGTTTTTTTAATAGATTTAGTTGTGGGTATAATTGAGGTTCTGCTGGCTTTGCGGTTTTTACTCCGGCTTTTTGGGGCGAGCGGGGTGGCGGCATTTGTGGCGTGGATTTACAGGGTAAGCCAGGTCTTCAGGGAGCCGTTCGCAGGCATTTTGCCCGATATCCACTTAACCCAAAGATTGGTTTTGGAGTTATCGTCTCTTGTGGCAATTATCATTTACGGAATCATCGGCTATTTGGTGATAAGGTTTCTGCACAAAATGTAGCTTTCATTTATTTCGCGAGGAGTGTAGAATGAGGCGGTGAAATACACTGTCTTGTTTTTATTTGTACTTCTTTTTGCCGCGGGTATAACGCTGGGTTTTCTGGGGCGGAATGTCGTTTTCGTAAAAAATTCCGCTGGCGGTAATTTCCCGATAGCAATAAAAACTCCGGAACCGGAGAAAACTCTCCTGATTTTGGGCGATATTATGCTTGGGCGGCACGTTGAAGTGCTCATGGACAAAAACGGCGAAGATTACCCTTTTGAAAAAATTTCCGGCTTGCTCAAAGGCGCCGATTTGGTTTTTGCCAATCTTGAAGGGCCGATTGTAAACGACCATCAGCGGACGCCGGAACTTTCCACCTTCTTTTCTTTCAAGAGCTCAATTGCTACTTTGCTGAAGAAATACAATATCGGCGTTGTCTCGCTCGCCAATAACCATTTGCTTGACCAGGGGAAAATAGGGCTTCAGGATGCGAAAGATTTACTCGCTTTAGCCAGCGTCGCGTATACCGGCGATCCGACGACTATTGATGCAGATAATATTTTTTATACAAAACTGGGGAATGCGAACCTCGCTTTAATCGGATTCAATGCCACCTGGCCGAGTTTCGATAAAGTTAAGGCGTTCAATCTTATTAAATCTGTTAAAACCGCGAGTCCGGACAAATTTGTTATTGTTTATCTCCATTGGGGCGAAGAATATCAGGTTAAATCTAATGCGGCCCAGAAAGCCCTATCTCATGAGATGATTGATGCCGGCGCGGACTTAATTGTCGGCAGCCATCCTCACGTCGTTCAGGACGAAGAAACCTATAAAGACAAGCGCGTATTTTATTCCCTCGGCAATTTTATTTTTGACCAGTATTTTTCAAAAGAAGTCCAAACCGGACGGGCGATAAGGGTAAAATTCAGCGGGGGTAGTGTTAGTTATGAAACCATTCCCTATGTCAGCAAATTGAGCCAACCCCAACCTGTGTTATAATTTTCCTAATGGCTTCTGGTTTTTTGGATATAGCTTTGATAGTTATTTTAGCGGCGGTTTTTGGTTTCACGCTCAAAGCTTTAAAACAGCCGACAATACTCGCTTATATCTTAGCCGGAGTAGCCATCGGCTATTTTAATTTGGTTGGAAACGCCGAGCCGTTGAAAGTATTTTCCGAGCTCGGTGTCGTGTTGCTTTTGTTTTTAGTCGGGCTGGAAATCAATTTCAGCGCCCTGAATCTGGTAAGCAAGCCGTCAATCATAATCGGGCTTCTGCAGATGGCTTTTACTTTTGCCCTTGCTTTGCTTTTAGCCGGAGTTTTGCATATAAGCCATTCCTCCGCGCTTTATCTCGCGGCGGCGATTACTTTTTCCAGCACGATTATTGTCGTTAAATTGCTATCCGAAAAAAAGGACATTGGCAGTCTTCACGGAAAAATCAGTGTCGGAGTTTTATTGGTTCAAGACTTGATTGCGATTTTGGTCTTAATGCTCGTCGAAAACGCCTATGTCAATCAAGCGGGGAAAAATGCGGTTCTGATGATAGCGGGGGGAATTTTAGTTTTAATTGCTCTGCTGATTATCGGCAGAAAACTTGTTTCAAAAGTATTTTCAAAGATTTCTCGTTCCAATGAACTGCTGTTTATATCGAGTATCGCGTGGATGTTTGTTGCCGCGTTAATAACCAAAGGGATAGGCCTTTCCATGGAAATTGGCGGACTTATCGCAGGCGTGGCAATTGCCAATTCCATTGAAAGCCTGCAAATCGCCGGCAAAATCAGGCCGCTTAGGGATTTTTTTGTGATGATTTTCTTCGTTATGCTCGGCGCGTCCATGTCCCTGCCCATGCTTGGCGCGCTGTGGCCCAAAATCATTATTCTGCTGTTGTTTGTGCTGATAATTAAGCCGGTAATTATTATGGCGATTATGGGTATCCTCGGCTATCGGAAAAGGACCAGCTTCATGGTCGGCGTGTCGTTGGCGCAGATATCGGAATTCAGCCTTATACTGGCGGCTCTGGGCTTGCGATTGGGGCACATAGACCAGCAGACCGCCGCGCTAATCACCGCGGTTGGCATCTTGTCAATCATATTTTCTTCATATTATATTGTGTTCGGCGAAAAAATATACAAGAAGCTTTCCTGGATTCTTTCAATTTTTGAAAAAATCGATGCCAGCAGGGAAAATTATAAGACGGGTCCCGCGTCAGCGCCCATTGTTATCGTGGGGTTTCAGAGAACCGGGAAAAGCATCGCCGGAGGGCTTGATAAAAAAGACCTGCTTATTGTTGATTTTGACCCGGACGCCAAAAAATATCTGGACGAAAACGGCTATAAATACATTTTCGGCGATATTTCCGATTCGGAAATATGCAGAGAGGTTGATTTTAAAAAGACTAAACTAGTTGTAAGCACCGTCCCCGATTTAAACCACAATTTATCTTTAATTTCACACGTCAAAAAAGAGGGCGGCGGCTGCAAAATTATCGCGAGAGCCGAAAACGAAAAGGACGCCGGTATTTTATACCGCCACGGCGCGGATTACGTCCTAGTGCCGAACATCACCGCCGGGCATGTTCTTGGCAGTTTTATCACTCTGGATTCAAGCCTTGATTTTATCGGCAAACTTCGCGCGAAAATTTAATATTTTCTTATAACCGCTCTGACGACAGCGGCGATGTTGAGTTCATGTCTTGGAACTATGGGCTTGTATTTTTTGTTCCCGGGGACAAGCAGAACCTTGCCGTCTTTTTTCTTGAAAAATTTCATTGTCCATTCGTGGTCTACTTCGGCAACAACAATATCGCCGTTGTGAGGCAGTTTCCCGCGCTCCACCAAAACCATATCTCCCGGCAATATCCCGGCTTCAACCATCGAGTCGCCTTTAACTTTTAAAATAAAACTGGACTCGTAATTTCTGATTAAGTATTCGTCTATGTTGATTGTTTCCGCTTTTTCCTGCTCCGCCGAAAGGGGAATGCCGGCTTCTACCGTGCCGAGAATTCTTACCATTCCTGAAAGTTTATTGGGTATCAGCCTGCCGGCGCTGTCCTTCTCAACTAGGTCGGCTTCTATCATTTTATTGACCAGCCGGTAGATGGCATTTTTGGATTTAAAACCGGTCAGCTTCATAATTTCGCTGTAACTCGGCATTCTCCGGAACTTCCTTAAAAAATTTAAAATTTTGGCCGAATATTCTTCTATGCCCATATGATAATAATAGTAAACGAACGTTCACTTGGCAAATGAAGTTGTGGATAAGTAGTTACTGGCGGCAAACTGCTTTTTCGCAGATGCTCGGGCTTTCCAGCGAAGCCCTCGCTTATACCTCGCCAGTTTTCCCCCACCAGCACGCTGGTGAGGGACCAAGCAAAACTGGCTCAGTGTACTGCTCAAAGACATATTCCCCAGTCAAAACAGCGGCAATCTCAATAGCCCTCAAAGCATATTGGCTCACTGCACCGCTCAAAAGCGGTTTGCCGCCAGCTCGGGTTGTAATTTTACCTTTTCCTTTATAAAATATGGATATGGAAAAAATGAGTACTGAGAATAGTGAACAGATAGGAAAGAAAGAAGATATTAGCCTTATAAGAGTGGAAGATCTTTTAGATATGCTTGAGGCCAAGCTTCCGACTCATTCACTGGCGGCGTTTAGAGATTTTCGTAAAAAACTTGAATCTGGCGGTCAGCGTGTACTTGAAAATCCACCGCCTCAGGCCCCTCAGCCATCGGAAAGCATTTCGGAAAGTGTTGAGGAGTTATCTCCCTTAGTAAAACGGACAACAGATATGTTTAACAGACTAAAGAATGATCCAGATGTGTTGTATGCCGAACGTGAAAACTTTTGGGAAAAATTAAATGCGATTAAGACAAAAGTTGACGCCAAAGAAGCTAGAGAAGGTTTTGGAACGGCAACGGGAGGAAAATTCATTGCGGACGGGAATGGAGAATTTTATGTGGTTAAACTGGATGGAAAATTTTTCGTATTCCCATCCTTCAATTATGACCCAAATTGGCCAACGGTCAGAGCGGCATTTGAACTTCCTCCGTTGCAGGGACATTTTCCTAGAGGCATTGAACTGGTAATGCCGGCACCATGCAAGCAAGAGGGAAGCAGGCGGGAATGGACCTTTACCGAAAAAGGCAAGATGCGGCCGCTTTAAGCAGTCGCCATTTTTTACTTTGAAACCAATGTTTCGTGGGTTTCGGCTATTTCGGCGGCTATTATTTCCTTGCCGACGCTGAAATATTTTCGCGACAGGCGCCGAAGAAGAAATGTAAGAACAGAAACTTTGAGTAAACTGCCGAAGAAGTAACCCAATGCCAGACCGGCAACGCCCATATTGAGTTTGACGGCGAAGAAATATCCGGCGCCGACCGCCAAAGCCAGTCCGCACAACCCGACTATAACCGGCGTGATGCTGTTTTTAAGCGAGTAAAACCCGCGGGCAATCAGATGATTCAAACTTTCGGTCGGAATCGATAATGAAAAGAACCCGAGGGTGTATGCCGTTGTTTTTACCGCCGATTCAGTAAAAGCGCCGCCGCCTAAAATGTAGGCAATAAGCGGCTGGCGGATTAAATACAATAAAATTGCCGCCGCGACGGAAGTTAGGAGTATTATTTTCAGAGTGAATTTTATTTCTTTGGAAAAAGCCTGCCTGTCTTTTTCGGCGGTCATTTTCGCCAGAACCGGAAACGCGGTGAGGGCGAAGGTAATGCCGATGATATTTATGGGCATGCTCTGGAATTTATTGGCAAAATTTAAAATTGCGATTGAGCCCGCGCTCAAAGTTGACGCAATAATGGTAAATCCGAGAAATATCATTTGCTCAACCGGGTGTCCGATCATTTTCGGCGCCATTAACCTAAGAAATCTTTTATACTGGTCGTTTAATTTAAACTGGAATTTGAATTTATAATCCGATTTCCAGAGTCCTATCATCCGGGCGACTAGATGGAGAACCGCGCCGCCAATCGCGCCGACCGCGGTGGCGTAAATGCCGATTTTATGCGAAAGAAGCAGCGTCCCTGCAATTATGCCAACATTGTAAAGAACCGCCGATGTCCCGTACCAGAAAAATCTTTCTTCGCTGACAAGCATGCTCCCAAGAGTATTGCTGATGGCAAAAATTATGGGTGACAAAAGAAGAATCCGCAATAAATTGACAAAAGTGCTTCTTGACGCCGCGTCAAATCCGGGAACAATCAAGTGGCTTAAAAACGGAGCAAGAAGGAAAACTATCAAGCCGACTATTATAACGACAACAAGCGAACTATTAAGAACTGCATTGGTAAATTGTTTGTGGTCCTCGCCGCGGTTCTTTAATTCCGCGAAAATAGGGATGAAAGCCGCCGTCAGGGCGCCGGCGACAAAAATGTTCAATATCAAATCAGGCGCCGTAAAGGCGGCGTTATACGCATCCAACGCGCGGGCGGCTCCGAATTGCTGGGCAAGAATCCTGTCCCGCAAAATACCGAAAAGATAGCTCACGAGAGTGGTAATGGCCAAAACCGCCGAACCTCTGAAAAAGTTCTTTCTGGAAAATATTGAAGAAAATAAATTACTCACCATCAGATATTAGCACGGCTTTTGATTCAAAAAAAGTTGTCCACAATTGAAGCGCACGGAAACGTAAGTTATATTTATTGTTAAAACATTATGGACGTCATGGATAAACAAGTAGTGATTTTATTTATTATTGTTTTTATCGTAATTACTTTTTCGGTTTTTGGGGCGAGTAATTTTATTGAGAATCTACATTTCGGCGGAGACAGCGCCAATGCCTCGGATAACACAGGCATGAAAATTATTTTGACCAACGACGGGATTTTTCCTGACGTCGTAACGATAAAATCCGGCGGACGTGCCGTTTTCCAAAATTCCGACACGCAGCCACATTCAATCGGGCTTGAAAAAAATGGCGATGCCAGTATTTGCGCCGGTCTGGCGAACGTTATTATTCAAAGCGGCAGATATTATTCAAATACTTTTCACGATAAAGGTATTTGCCGTTTTTTTGACCGTTCCGGCTCTGCAACGGCCGGTTTCAGGGGAGAAATTATTGTGAAATAAAAATCTGCGATCAAATACCATAAACTGGTTGGGAATATATCTTTTCGCAGATGCTCGGGCTTTCCAGCGAAGCCCTCGCTTATACCTCGCCAGTTTTCCCGCACTATATCAGTGCGGGGCCAAGCAAAACTGGCTCGCTGTACTGCTCAGAGATATATTTCCAGCCAGCCATCATGCATCGACTCATAGTCGGATTATTATGTTGGTTTACTATTATTAGCATATGCTATAATAAAAAGATGATGAAAGCCGGCATTATTTGCTTAGTTTTGTTCGTGTTCGCGGTGTTTTGGGCGCCATCGGCTTTTGGCGTCACCAATGTTCAGCAGGAGATCGACATCAGAAACAAACAAATCGAAGAGATCCAGAAACAAATTGACCAGTATCAAAAAGAAATTGATGCCAACAGCAGTATGGCGCGCACTCTGTCGAGCGAGATTGGCAAACTAAACGCGCAAATCGGTAAAATTCAGCTTGAAATAAAAAGCCTTGGCATTGCCATAGAGCAGACCGGGATGGAAATTCAGAATACATCCGGGCAAATTCAGGAACTGGAATCGCAATTGAATTTGCATAAGGCGGCAATGGGGTGCTACCTGGCTTCTTTAAATGAACTGGATAGCCGCAGCCTGACCGAAATTCTGTTCAAACATCAGCGGCTCTCGGAATATTTCAATCAGATAAAAGAGCTGGAGGACACCCAAAACAATTTACAGTTGGCTATCGTCGAAATAAAAGGGATCAGGAGCGATTTAGAGGATAAAAAGCTGACTTTAGAAAATAAAGAGAACGAACTTCAGGATTTAAAACGGTTCCAGGTATCCGCTAAATCCAGTTTGGAACAAAACAAAACAGTTAAAAATAAAATTTTAGTTGACACGAAGGGGAAGGAAGTGAAATTTCAGGAGCTTGTTACAAAAGCCCAGAAAGATATTGAGGCGATTAAAGGGCAAATCGGGTATTTGCTCCAGCAGGGCATTACCGTTGAGGATGCCATCAAATACGGGGAACTGGCGGCAATGCGCTTGGGAATCAGACCGGCGTTCTTAATTGCCTTGTTGGATGTAGAATCGGGCTTGGGTAAAAATGTCGGCACGGGTAACTGGATGGACGATATGTATAATTGCTATTTGAAATTAGGAAAAGAATCCAGAGCTGCCCAGGAAAAGGATGCCTTTTTTGCGATTGTAAACAAGCTGGGTATCGATCCGAATAGCGTAAAAGTTTCCCGGGAACCGAATTACGGTTGCGGCGGCGCTATGGGACCGGCGCAGTTTATTCCGACGACATGGCTGGCGTATGAAGCTCAAGTTGCCAATCTTACCGGGCATACTTTGCCGAACCCATGGAATATAGAAGACGCATTTACAGCGGCGGCGATAAAACTGGCTAAAGGTGGCGCCGCCGACAAAACCAGAACGGGCGAGATAAGAGCCGCGAAAGCGTACATAAGCGGCAGTTCGACATGCAGTTCGAAAATCTGCAATTATTATTCGAATATAATTTTGAATAAGGCGGCCATCATCGAGAGCAATCTCTAATGTTTACCAGAAAAAACATAATAATAGCGGTTGTCGTTATTTCAATTGCGTTGGGAGTTCTGATCAGAAACGCGGCAAAAAGCAGATCGTGGGCGATTAACGAAATAAATGTCAAAAACAGCAACGCCTCCGCGCAAAATACGAGTGTTTTCGGAAAACCGAAAATAAATCTTCCCGCGAAAATCGCGGAGGGCGTTGAACTGTTGAAAAAATCGGCGCCGATTGAAGTCGAGAAGGGTTTAAAAAAGGGCAAGTCCGTTGACAGGCGGCAGATTGCGCTGGCGATTCTCGATACGAACACGGGAGCGGTGTTTGAAAAGCGCTATTGGCTCAACAAGAACGAGCTTGAAATGTACGGCGACTCGGGGATGGTAAAACTGGAGCCGATTGACCCGAAAAATGATTTAATTATCGAGGTCAAATACTGGAACGGCTATAACTCTTTTCTGGATGTGTCTAATAAAGACGGCATGATTGTCGTCGCCAATAAATACACGCTTTCCAAAACCAGCCTCGGTTCGTTGATAGACGATAAAACTAATGACCGGCAGGATATTGTTTACGTGCCTTATTCGGAATCTTTGCAAACCAAAGAAATGATTAAGGCCGGTAAAAGATACCTGACAAACACGGTTGAGCGGGCAATGGACGATTTGGAGCAAAGAAAGGTGGTTTCAAAAGCTGAACCGGATAAATTAGTGACGAAGGTGTTTGACAAGAATTTTATAAAAAGCATCGCGCTGGTTGAGCATATCGACCCAAGTGAATTTTATCTTGCGGATGACGGCGGCAAGGAGCTTGTTGAGCGCGTTTTGACGATAATCGGCGCCAACAAAAATCTGGCGTATAAATACTCCGGTTCGCCGGCTGGGGCTTACGGCATGGCGCAGTTTATTGAACCAACTTATGATGCCATAGCCAACGCTTATCCCGAAGCCGGTTTGATAAAAGATTTCAGGCAGGGCATGGCTGACCACGTGAACGCCATTAAAGCGATGTATCTTTATTTTGACATTCATAAAAAAGAAATTGACGTTCAGATAGCCGAGAAAGGACTTACGGATAAAAAGGGGATTGAAGAAGAAATGCTTGCCGCCACTTACAACGGCGGTCCCGGCAATGTCCTTGAATCGGTCAGGCAATTTGGCTTTTCGTGGATTTCAAAGCAAAGCGAACTGTCGCCGTCAAAATCCATAATGAAAGACGAAACCCTGACCTACGTCAAAAAATTCCGAGCGGTGAGAAGTTTATCGGTGTTTTAGCTATATACTAGCTGTTCGCCATTACTTTTTTGCACCACTTGCTTTAACTGAAATAAACACAGTTTTTCGCAGATGCTCGGACTTTCCAGCGAAGTCCTCGCTTATAGCTCACCAGTTTTCCGCTAATGAGCGGACCAAGCAAAACTGGCTCGCTGTACTGCTCAAAACTATGTTTATTTCGGGGGATAATAGCTATGCAGAAGCTATTGAACCATAACAAGCTATTGACATAAGTATTCATTCGTAATATCATACCCATGGTACGTTCTTTTTTAATCTTATCTAACGTCGCCGTGATGGTGGCAAGTAGCAATCTGCTTTGAGGCGTGATACCTCTGGAGGAAATCATGGATACAGAGAAAAGAAGTAAACGTGAAATTCATGCGCTTGAGTATGCCGTAGTGGAGCTCATGGTGAAACTGACGGAACTTACGAGAGGGGTAGTTGAGGGATGGTGTGTTGAGGGGGGATTGAATTTGGAAATTGTTGATAGGATTGATGAATCACAGGATATCATGGTTTTCATTCATCCCGTGAACTGGCCCGATGAGTCATCTTATATTTCCTGTGTTTTTATCCCCTTCGGAAAATCGTCGTGGCGTCCCTACAAGGGGATGATTAGTACCCCACATTTGGCCAATTTCAAGAAGTTGTCTTTTCGTTATAGCGGGGGGAATATATATGCGCTTGACAAGAATACCCGCGAAGAGATTATGCTCCGTGAAGCCATATTAAGACGATACAGATGATTTTTGATTTTGTGAAAAATTTAAAGTCCTGCGCGTTCACCAGCCGCAGGACTTTTTTATTTATCTGTTTTTTTGTATAAAGATAGAATGCGGAAAATATCAAAAGAAAATAGTCCCCTTGTCTATGTGGCTATGAGTGGCGGGGTTGATTCCTCGGTGGCGGCGGCGTTGCTGTCCACTCGAGGCGGATCCGCCTTGGGCGGAAAGAAGCAAGGTTTTAACGTAACCGGGGTTTTCTTCAAACCGTGGCAGCCGTCAAAAAATATTTCTTTCTGCCTTTGGAAAAAAGACCGCGAAGACGCGATGAAAGTCGCCGGCATTTTGGGAATTAAATTCAAAACTTGGGATTTTTCGAAAGAATACGGGCAGGATGTGGTTAAATATATGGTTACGTCTTACAGAAAAGGAATTACGCCAAATCCCGACGTGATGTGCAATAAAAAAATAAAGTTCGGGCTGTTTTTGAAAAAAGCTCTTGCCGAAGGTGCGGATTTTATCGCCACTGGACACTATGCGAGAATTAAAAAAACAAAAGACGGAATTTACCGCTTGCTTAAAGGTATTGATAAAAACAAAGACCAGTCGTATTTTCTTTATACTCTCGCCCAAAAAGAATTAAGCCGTTCAATTTTTCCGATAGGCGATTATGAAAAACCGGAAGTCAGAAAAATGGCGAAAAAATTCGGTTTGCCCGTTTATAATAAAAAAGACAGCCAGGGAATATGTTTTGTCGGCAATATGGACGTGAAAAATTTTTTGAAAAAAAACATAAAGCCGAAAGAGGGGAACATAATTCTGATGGAAACGGGAAAAATTATCGGCAAACACGACGGAGTTTATTATTACACTATCGGTCAGCGGCACGGACCGGATATTAAAATCGGCGGTGGCCCTTATTTTGTCGCCCGCAAAGATGTCGGGAAAAATATTTTATACGTCACAAAAAACGCCGGCAGTAAATATTTGAAAAGTGAAAAAATCGGGCTTGAAAAAGTAACTTGGGTGGAAAAAGAACCTAAAATGCCCTACGTTGTCAGCGCCAAATTGCGATATCGCAGCTCGTCAATCGGGGCGAAAATTATAAAAAGCAAAACAGGGCGTTATGAATTGATTTTCAAAAAACCCGCCAAGACCCCCGCCCCCGGCCAGTCTGCGGTGTTTTATAAAGGCGATAAAGTTCTCGGAGGAGGAATAATAAAATAAATGCCCGTCGCGAACGACGGGCATTGAATGCGCAAAGAACCAATATTAAACTTTTTTTGAACACAGGCCTTTGAATATACGGACTAGTTTTTTGATTTTCGGCGACATTGGCTCCGCGCAGTGTGAGACAATGACTTCGGGACCTACCTCGGGAAAAAGCTGCGCGATTTTTTCAGGAGTATCTCCAATCCCATGTAACAATTGAACGACAGCAATCCCGAAAGATGTAAACTTCCATTCTTTTCTGGTCTTTTTCAGGAGTCCGTCTTTTTCAAATTTAGAACTCTTTTTATTTGTCACCTTTCATCACCTCTCTAATCGTATTTCTGTGGGTGTAAATGATTCTTTGGATTTTACCTCTCGGAATATCCCCTGAAAAAATTTGAGAAATTGTTCTTAGACTGTATCCATGTGATCCGTCTAATAATTGGATCAACTCCTTACCGGCATCAGTGATACGAGTTTTATCTTGAAGTAAAACAGATCGAAGTTTTGTGGGATTTTTTCGACCCACTTTACGCACCAAACAAACAATATCTTCTTGTGGGACATGAGAAAAGCATGTCATCTGACAAGAAAAGGTCCAATCGTCAAAACCCATCTGTTTTGTCAGGAGCCTGATGATGCCCCTGCCCGCGGCTGTTAATTCTCTTCCTTCGGTGAAGGGGATAAATTCTTTTGCAACACTGGTGCCTGATTTTGTCCTTACCATTCTCATAGCCTCATTAACTGGCAACCGCCAGCGGTTAATTGTTTTTCAACGATCTATAAGATTTATATTATATTATCGGTTTTATATCAACCCCTGTTTGACTGCACCCGCCCGGCGTGTATAATGTTATCAGTACGCATTTGTCGCGTACGTTAACCGACGCAGCGAATTATCTTCCGATTATACGTTAAGTCCTGAGATGTTCAGTAAATTTGGTTTAATTTCTTGACTCATATATAAGGCGGACGGCTTGTGAGTCCGCTCAAAAAAAGGAGATTTTCTCTGCGCTTTGCGCATGAGTTATGGAAACTAATATCCTGATAGTAGGTGTTTTGGCTTTGGTCGGAGGAGGAGTCGTGGGTTATTTGCTCAACCTCTTCTTCACAAACAAAAAAATAAGCTCCGCCAAGGCAAAAGCGGATGAAGTGCTGAATGATGCCAAGAGCAGAGCCCAAGATATTTTATTGGAGTCAAAACAGAGCGCCATTAAAATCCATGAAGATTCCAAGAAAGAAGCCCAGGAGCGCCAGCAGCAACTGTCCCGTATTGAGCAAATTCTCACGAAAAGAGAAGCCGAAGTAGAGGCAAAAGTTGAAGAAATAAAGCGCGACAAGAGAGCTGTTGTCGTTAAAATGGAAGAGTTGGAAAAAATCAAGAAAGAGCTTGACGCGAACAGGCACAAGCAGATAGAAATCCTTGAAAAAATAGCCAGCATAACAAAAGAAGAAGCGCAAAAAAGGCTTTTCGCGAATTTGGAAGAAGAGTACAAGCAGGAGCTTCAGGAAAAAATGATGAAGATGGAAGGGTCGAATTTTGAGGAATTGGAGCGGAAAGCCAAAGAAATAATGACCATGACCATCCAGCGATACGCCAGTTCGCAGATTTCCGACGCGACAACTACCGTTGTGTCGCTTCCTTCAGACGAAATCAAGGGCAAAATTATCGGAAAAGAGGGCAGAAATATCAAAACCATAGAGCGTTTGACCGGCGTAGATATTATTATTGACGATACTCCGGAAACTTTGGTGGTTTCAGGCTTTGACCCCATCAGGCGGCAGATAGCAAGACTGGCTATCGAGAAGCTTATCGTGGACGGAAGAATCCACCCGGCAAAAATCGAGGAAATGGTGGAAAAAGCGAAAAGTGAAATAAACGAAAAAATAAAACAGGCGGGCGAAGCGGCATTGTTTGAAGTTGGGATTGGCGCCGTTGACCCGAAACTGACACATTTGCTGGGCAGACTGGCTTTCAGGACAAGTTTCGGGCAAAATGTGCTTCTGCATTCTATAGAAATGGCTCATATTGCCGGAATGCTGGCGGCGGAACTCGGTGTTGACGTTATGACGACCAAAAAAGCCGCGCTTTTCCACGATATCGGAAAAGCGGTAGACCACGAAGTTCAGGGAACTCACACGGAAATCGGCAGAAAAATTCTGGAAAAGTTTAATCTTGACGGCAAAATTATTAAGGCGATGGAATCTCATCATGAAGAATATCCTTATACTTCGCTGGAATCCCGCATTATTCAAGCCGCCGACGCGATTTCCAGCGCTAGACCGGGAGCCCGCAGGGATTCGGTGGAAATATATTTAAAAAGATTGGCCGACCTTGAGAATATCGCCAATAATTTTGAAGGAGTTGAACGTTCTTACGCGATTCAGGCGGGACGCGAATTGAGGATTTTCGTTACACCTTCAAATATCTCGGATTTATCGGCATTAAAGCTCGCGAAAGACATAGCCAAGAAGATTGAATCGGAATTAAAATACCCGGGCGAGATAAAAGTTGTCGTTATCAGGGAAACGAGAGCAATCGAATACGCGAAATAACCGGCGGGGGTGTGGATTGTGCTTATTTTACAATATGATATAATGCCTTATGGCATTTAAGGAAGAGGCAAATCTCTCAAATTTCGGGGGAATGCCCTCTTGGTCGATTAAAAACAGATTAAACCTTCCACGTTCGGGCAAGTTTTAAAAAACCGCCTAAAACGCGGAGGAAATTAAAAAGTATGACATCGGTCAAAAAGACGCAATTTGCGCAGATATTAGCCGAAAAGCTGAATATCCCCAAAAAGCAGGCTCTTGAGTTTATGGACACCTTCATGGATGAAGTTGTCAGGATTATGAAGAAGGGAGATAAGCTCAATTTAAGCGGCTTTGGAATATTTAAAGTGGCTGATCGCAAGGCGCGTGAGGGCAGGAACCCAAGAACCGGCGAATCAATTCACATCCCGGCATCGAAGAAAGCAAAGTTTGTTCCTGCGAAAGCATTAAAAGAAGCGGTTTTATAATTTATTACCGTTAGAAATAAAAACACAACAAGCCCCGAAGGGCTTGTTGGTGTATATAAGCACACGACAACTACCCGAAGATAACTGCCGCCCGACATCTTGCGAAATCGAGCCTACATACACCCCAAGTATATTTATTCTCAAAAGTCGGGTCAATGGCAGTTATCAACAGTCAAAACCCCATCTTCTGCTTGCTTGTCCTCCACGGTAGCAGGTGGAGCGGGATACCAGAATCGGACTGGCGTCTTCTGCTTGGAAGGCAGACGTACTACCACTGTACTAATCCCGCATTTAGAATATTTTTAGCATTTATTTCGTCTTACAACAAGAATATAAAACCAATCCTCTCGATGAATTTAGGACTGGCTTTACCGGGAAACGCATTTCTAAATGATAGCGTTGGAATCTTCTTTTTTTGACAAATAAGCCCAGATTGCGATTAAGAAATAAAATAAGGTATCCATTCCTTCAAGGGAAATTCCCAAGAAATTGTCTTTGAATAAACTGACTATTGCCAAAGCCAAAGCCGATACGCCTATCACAATCACCAAGGTTCTACTGGTGAAAGCTATAGCGGCCGCAAGCATTATCAAGCCGGCAATTAGATGAATCCAATTTGCCCCGCTACTAAACCACCACGCGTTTCCAAGAATACTGCTTTTGGCTGTCGGACCTACAACCCCGACAAAACCTAAAATAGCCAGTAATATAAATATAGTCCCACCAGTCAATAAAAATTTTTTTGGATTCATAAAATAAATATTATTTTTCAGTCGGGCCGCCCCGCCTTCGCTAAAGCTCCGGCGGGCACGCGAGAGTTGGCTTCGGCTCTCGCTCGCTTCCGCTTGCTCGGCCTAGCCACCGGCTCACTGTCCCTCGCGCCGACTGCACTTGGGACATCGTTTCGCCGTTCAATCTCGGGCGTCTCGCAAGCAGTTGCGAGACTCGTCCCTAGTCGGGCCGCCGAGAGTTGAACTCGGTCTACCTGCTCCCAAAGCAGGTGTACCACCGTCATACGCCGGCCCGAAAACCATTAACTTTCAGCCCTCCCGCGAGGAATCGGACCTCGATTTAGGGATTAGAAGTCCCTCGTTCTATCCATTGAACTACGGGAGGGTAGTAAATATATTGTGCCATATTTACATCGTGTCAGCAATACAATAATAAGACGCAGATGCCTCCGAGCCAGAATTATCTACAGTTTTCAAAGTAAAAAATGATTTTATGGTGTAAAATATAACCATATGAATCCCGTACGAAGTATCCCTTACGGGTTCATACGCGGCGAGTATTTTAATATAGAGTATTAATCAGTAGACACAGTCATAACTTGTGTGTGGCTGTTGCTACTTCATTCGGGATGAATAATAAATTTATAAAGGTGCCTTTTATGTCACTCATAGTCGTTGTTGTGGCATTAGGCGTCTTTTTCGTTTTTAATATTAATAAGGCGCAAGCCACAGCCGGTAAGGGAGATCTTAGAATAACAATAGATACTCAATTGAATTCACGCTTAACAGGCGCTTATTTTCACTTCCTTTGCGATGGTAACACTATTTTTACCATTTATGACGGCGCGGCAGGTGATGGAAATGCCGGGGCGGGCATCATTGATATAGCATCCACGTCGTCTGGTTTTAGTTCCCCTACGGGAGGTGCCGGCTGCGGGACGAACAGCGAGGCGTTTACCATTGCCGGGATATGTCCATAGTGCGTCACTGATGATTGCCACTTACAGCACCGCGGCGGCGACCAACGGTTTTGCCAGTTTGTCATATTCTTTGAAAGTAACCGGTATTAAGAGTGAACTTGCCGGTACCTTGGCGGTTGACGGTTCCGTCGCTTCAGCTTCCGTTGACAATGGAACAGAGGCAACCTACAGCGCTAATGTCGCGTATATTCCGGTAAAAGTTTCCAGCGGTTCATTCACTTTGCGCGGTGAAGCCGATGGTTATGTTAATAAAACCTTAACCACGATAACCGTGGCTTCCGGTTCCCAGCAAACGGCTCACTTTGATAACGGGACGGATTTGGGAGCAACGGATTGGGTGGGCGATAAATTACCGTTCGCGGTGAAGGTTCACGTTGCCGCTTCAACAAATTCAGGAAATATTCCAGATGTCTCGGGGGCGACAGTGAAGGCCGGCGATGCTTATGGAGTCAGCTGTACGGATAACAGCGATGGATATTATTATTGCGCGGTTACCGAAGTTGAAACCGGTGTTACAGCGGAAGCATATAATATAGGTTATGGATTTGGCTCGACAATAAGTACCTGCGCGTATGACGACAGAACAAACGGCAGGAGCGGCCAAAGCACCTGTAGTATTGCTTTTACTGAAGCGCATTCATCCGGCAGCAGCTCGTATGTATATCCGACACCAACGCCAACTCCGGAGGAAAGTGTTACTCCAACCCCAGCGGTGTCACCCTCAACGTCAGTAACACCAACGCCGGTCAGAACTCCGGAACCGGAAACGCAAACTTTGGCAACCGTCAATCTGTACAGAAGAATAGGTGATACCAAGGTTTACGTTGATACAGGAGGCAGCGTTCTTAGTTGGGTAAAGACGGCGGAACAGTTTATTGCAGCGGGATATAAATGGGAAGATGTGAAAAACGTTCCCGCCGCAACTTTGGCGCCGATGGTATTCGCAGGCCAAGTAAAGGTGAACAGCGGAATTACACTTAGAATAAGAAGCCTCCCATCATTGTCCGGCGCGATATTGGGCAGAACCTATGGCGGAGCCATGCATACATTCACCGGGTTTAGTAGCGGCTGGTATAAAATAGACAAGGGCTGGATCTCGGGAGCATACGTAAAGGAGATCTAAACTAACAAATATTGCGGAAGATAAAAACCGGCGGATTTTCCCGCCGGTTTTTATCTTTGAAAATAGCGGTGTTTGTGTTATGATATTTACGTAGTAAATGGTGGCTATGGTGTAACGGTTAACACAGCAGTTTGTGGAACTGCGGAAAAGGGTTCAACTCCCTTTAGCCACCCAAGCTTTTGTAGGAATAAAGATATGAAAAATAAAGATATACCAGAGATAGAGAAAATGCCAAGCTTCAAAGAGCGGGAATTTGATGTGGAAGAACTTAAAAATTTTCTGAAAGGGCCAGCTAAACAAATGTGGGCTATAGAGGCTCCGGAAATCACTCCACAAAGGCCTGGCTACAAAGAACTTAAACACATAGATGGAGATTGGTGCTTAAGAGATAGTTATACGGGCTATTTTCAGGCACCTGGTATGAGTACTTTGTATTACAAGGGCGAGCTAGCGTGGACAATTTCTTATGGTGGTAAAATGCACGAGGAGCATTATGAAAAAACAAAGCCCACCTTTAAATTTCTCAAATTAGCGCTCAGGCAAGAAAACCGTGGAGAAGCAGACGACTTGCCAGTTCGTGGGCCCACTTTATTTGAAGACGGAGACTGGAGATATGAATTTAAATATGTGGGTGACTTAAAATGTTTTTCAGGCAAAGAACGCATTTTCTTCAAAGGTGCAGAAGTATTCTTCCAGGATGTGATAGGTGGATTAGTTATCCCCAAAAAATAGCTTGGAAGAAATAAGTTCTAATACCCTCTGATAAACCACTCCAGTTTGACTATACCACAGGAATGTGGTAGCGTTATTTTATAGCTGGAGTCAGCTATACTTTCGGGAATTTGCCATCCCGAAGGTTCTTGTGCCAGGCAATACTTTCAACAAGCACAGGAGAAAAATCATGCACATCAAAAATCTCTTTTCCCGCTTCCTTGCGGTAATCAATTGCCACTGGAAGCAAATTACCACCAACATGCCCTTTCGGATGTTGGTGGGAAAATTCGGTATCCGGCTTGCCGAAATCGGGCGAATTCTCCAGGTTCGCTATGCGAACTGGAATGGCGAATTTCGCCTAAAGAGAGAGATGATCCCCGGGTGTCCCTATCAGTGTTATTTTCATGTATCGGAGAGAGTTACTCTCTGTAGTATATTGTCCTTTGACGGTCCCCAGTCACAGCCGGACAAGAGAACACCCCTGGTTGATGCCCTTTTCGATATTAAGGGCGTTAAGAGAGTATGGCTCTCACCCTATGAGGTGACAGTGAGAATAACCCCAGTTTTCTCGTGGGAGGAGCTCTCTCCTTCCATCGAAAAAGTCCTTCTGAAACATTTGGCGACGGCGGCTTAATCGCCCCGCGCAGAAAGCCCCGAGCTTCCTCTGTCGCGGGGCTTTCTGTTTTTTATGTTTACTGATCATGGAATATAAATATCCACAGCCCAGAGTAAATCACGAAGCAAGGTTTAAAAGCGCGTGTTATAATATGCGTAATGGTCTCCTGGCTAAAAAGGACTTTTGTCCCGTACAAAGATAATAAATACACACCCCATCTTCTGAAAAAACGGGGTATTATTTCGGTTATTGTAATTATTGTCCTGATTGAAGCGCTGTTTCTTGCTTCGGCTTTCATTATTTACCCGAACACCAACTTCCTTTCGCTGATTTTGCCGAACGTGCTTGTGGATTTGGTTAATCAATCAAGAAAGACCGTAAATGCCTCAACACTCGCGGTGAATCCCTTATTGGAGAAAGCCGCCCAGCTCAAAGCTGAAGATATGGTAAAGAAAGGTTATTTCGCCCATGTGAGCCCCGAGGGCACTGACCCATGGTATTGGCTGAAACAAGCCGGCTATCAATATACCGCAGCCGGTGAAAATCTTGCCGTTAATTTTATTGAATCGAAGGAGGTCCATGACGCGTGGATGAACTCGGCGACACACAGAGCGAATATAGTGAACGGCAAATACATGGAAATCGGCATTGCTACCGCCAAAGGAATTTATAAAAATCAGGAGGCGTGGTATGTCGTCCAATTTTTCGGACGCCCGGCAAAATATGTCCGCGAAGCAATGCCGATTAATTTATCGGGCAAGAAAACAACCATGGCTCCGGAGACATCGGGACAAATGGCGGTAATTACAGAGATATTGCTTGGCGCGATAAACCCTTCGGCTAAAAATCAATCGGATTATTTGGGCCATTTGCTGACTTCGCCGAAATCCATATTCGACGGTTTGCTTGAAGCCGTACTGCTGGCTTGTGGAACGGTCATGGTTATTTCGCTGGCGCATCCGGACAAAAACGGCAGGAAGAAAAGAAAGATAAATATTTGGCGGGTGTCGGCGATAATGACACTGACGTTAATTGTCATCGTGTTAAATCAATTCGTATTCAGTCTATTAAAAGGAGTAATAAACTAAGCCTATAAATTGGTGGTATCCATAAGTATAAATAAATTATCTAAGTCTAAGAGTTTTAGAATCTCAAAGCGTTCTTTTTTGATTTTGTCTTTTTTGCTCACGTATATTCTGGTGGTACTGGTGCCGTCAAATTTCGCCTTTGGTGATACTGCCGGACCAAATAGCCCCGGTATGAATATAGAGAATTCTTTGGTAGGAACAGTTCATTGGACTAATATGGACGACGATAAAGTATCCGACAATAGGTATACGACCAGTACGGGAAATATGAATAGTGGTGATGCCACTGTTTATCTGGAAGCAACTAATTTTGGCTTTTCGATTCCAGCCGGTGCAATAATTGAAGGTATTTCAGTAAATGTTGAAAGGAAAGCCAACGATACGAGCTTTTTTGATAACGCGATACGGATTGTAAAAAATAGAACGATAGGGACGACTGATAAGTCAAGTAGCAACGCATGGCCTATCAGCGACGGTACTATCACTTATGGCGGTACCTCTGATTTATGGGGAGAGACCTGGACAGATACAGATATTAATAGCGCGAACTTCGGTTTTGCTATTTCGGTAAAAAAAGTTGGCGGGAGCAACAATAAAAAACCATCTATCGATTGGATTAATATTACGGTAACTTACCATATACCAACACCTACTCCGACACCCACACCAACCCCAACCGACACTCCCACACCAACTCCGCCCCCGTCTCCGACACCAACAAGCACTCCCACACCGACCCCCACGCCCACGCCAACCCCTACACTAACCCCAACCCCTTCTCCGACTCCAACTCCTACGTCCACTTCTACTCCTACTCCCACGCCGACTGAAACCCCTACCCCTACCCCTCAAGAAAATGCAACCCTAACAATTATAACCAGGGTTAATAACACCCACGGGGGCACTCTTAATTCATCCAACATTAAAACCCATGTAAGAACACCGGCAGGATATGTTTATTTACGGCAGAATTGGTTTATAGAATTTTTAATCAAGACCGCGGTTGCCGATATAAACAATTCGGGCAGTGATGTTTCCGGTAGCCCCGCCGACGGTTCAGACGCTGGAATTTCATATTCATTGACTCCGGGAAATTATATAGTCGGTGAAGACGGTCCGCCGAGCGGCTATGAATTTAAGGGTTTCGGGGGCGACTGTGCGCCGGACGGATATATCACCCTTAACTATAACGACAATAAATCATGCACTTTGACTAACGGCGATATTAACGGGGCTTTTAACCCAAGCGGTGGGGGTGGAGGCGGTGGTGGTGTCGCCGGAGCAAGCATTGAATTGCCCGAACAGAATCAAGTAAACAATCCGGATCAGATTTCGTATTCTGTTCCCAATGCCGGAGAACTATCATCACCCGAGGCTCCAGTAAGTGAAGACGAGATATTGGGAGCCAGCATAACGCTTCCAGAAACAGGTTCGAATTTAGCACTCGGAGCTTTATACTTATTATTTATTTCTTTGATTATAACGGGGCTTGTGATGATTTTCATGGCGATCAGCGTAAGGCTGTCTATCAAAAGGAGTTTCAAGAGATATAAATTATACACGTAATCTTTTGCTTGCTATATTGGCCGCATCTTCTTATAATTTAATTAATAAACATTTAACTTAATTAATATGGATACAATAAGAAACATATTGCTGGGGGATATGACGCAAATAGCTGGTAATTTTCTGTGGCTCCTTTTGCTGTTGACCGTTTGGTCGATTTGCTGGAAGGGAGTGGCTCTCTGGAAAGCCGGTCGCGCCGGAAGCAAATGGTGGTTTGTGATTCTTTTGATTGTTAACACAGTCGGCATTCTGGAAATTCTCTACATTTTTATTTTCAGCAAGATGGGAAAGTCGGGTCAAACGTCTCGCGCGGTCAATCAGATTTAGACATGGAATTACAAGGAAAAGTTGTTGTTATAACCGGTGGTGCCGGAGGGTTGGGTAAGATTACGGCCGAACTCGCCATAAAAGCCGGCGCGCAAGTTATCCTTAGCGATTTTTCTGTTGACCAATTAAACGAAACAGCCGCTAAAATCGGCGCAACTCCGGTAGCGGCCGACGTGTCGAAAGAGCAGGATATTATTAACCTTGCCAGCGCCGCAGTCGGCAAGTTCGATAGAATTGACGTTTGGATAAATAACGCCGGTATCTGGATGCCCCATACACCCGCGGAGGAAATGGACCTGAATAAAGTACGGAAAATGTTCGACGTCAACATTTTTGGCACAATATACGGTTCAATCTCGGCTATAAAACAAATGAAACACCAAGGCTCGGGCGTGATTGTGAATATTATATCTGCTAGCGCCCTTGAGGGCAGGCCTCTGTCGTCGGGTTATTGCGCGAGCAAGTTCGCCGTCTCTGGATTTACTAAATCCATAAGAGAAGAATTGAGACAATCCGGCATTAAGGTAATTGGAATATATCCCGATAAAATGAAGACGGGTTTATTTAATGAAAATAAACCCGCGGATTATGACAGCTATTTATCTCCGGAATATGTGGCAAACAGAATAGTCGTTAACCTGCAAAATAAGGTTCAGATGGAGGAACTGGTTGTTAAAAGCGCATAGGAGCACACTATGGACACAATCAATTATGCCACTAAATTCGCGGTAGACACCGTTTATCTGGCTTTTGGCGAGCAGAATGTCCGCACATTCGTGAAATTCTGGTCTGTCGCAATTGAGAAACTGCCGCCGGTTATTATTTTTCTTTTTGCCTTGACACTTTTCAGTCATGTTATTTATATGGTATCGCTGAAACTGCCTTTGTATAAATATCCCGGATATATTATCGGCAAAATAGCGA
The DNA here is from genome assembly GCA_007376485.1 of Parcubacteria group bacterium Licking1014_17. Taxonomy (GTDB): domain Bacteria; phylum Patescibacteriota; class Minisyncoccia; order 2-02-FULL-40-12; family IGHO2-01-FULL-4-A; genus VMGJ01. The sequence goes on from VMGJ01000001.1 coordinate 117,923, forward strand.
GATTTTTGCACATCGCCCCGTGGAGAAAACCGTGGGGGATAGTTTACGATTCCGTGACAAAAAAACCTGTAGTCGGAGCACAAGTGGAAATTTTAAATAAGGACTTTCATATTCTTGAAACGAGAAATACGGATGAGCTGGGGCGCTACGCATTTTTAGTGGGGCAGGAGACGCTGGTTAATGAAGAACTTATATTTAAAATCAATGTTATCAAAGACGGCTACAAATTTCCGTCTTCAAGAGTGACGTCACACAAAGACACCTATAATATTAAAGATGTTTATTTGGGAGAATTCCTAACTCATAATCCGAAATTATTGGTAAATTTCAATATTCCTCTGGACCCGTCGGGTGTTGAGATTAAACCGGAAAAAACATTATTAAGGGGGGTGTCATTAAAAACCATACAAATATTGCTTCTACTGGGCTCACTGCTTTATATCGTATATTTTCCCTACGATACGAGCATAAAAAATATCATATTCGCCATAATTTTATTTTGTGTGGGTCTTTATGCTTCAGGGGACAAGAAAGACAACCACCTGTTTTACGGCTTTACGCTTGATAAAAATAGGAGCCCCCTACCCCATACTCTGCTTATTTTAAAAAGCGAGTCCGGCATGCAGGCGGGAATTGCCACTTCCGATTCGCAGGGAAGGTTTTTTATGCTGACTAAGCCCGGTAAATACATATTGCACGCGAAAACTCCCGGAGGCGTCCAGCCGTTCCGCCAAGCAGAACTGACGGTTAAAACAGGCGACGGCTGGATAGCTCCAACGGTCAGTCTGTAAAATTTTTGAAGTTTGAGAATTAGGGTGTTAGAATGAATTATAGATGAAAAAAGTACTTGCCTTACTGGTATTTATTGTCCCTTATCTGTTTTTGAGCATTGTGATGAGGGGTTTCAGCCCTGCCGGCTTGGGCGTATACCTTTTAGGTGTTTTGTATCTGGCTACAATTATGTTAATGGAGCGCTATTAACATCATGCGCAAAATACTAACTCTTATATTGATGGGCGTTGCGGTTTTTTCCGCCGGCTATTTTTTTGACAAATATGAAAAAAATACCTGCCGGGCGGGGGTGGCCTATTCCATCGGGAATGTTGACCAAAAATTCAATGTCAGCGAAGAACAGTTGATTGAGGTTGCGTCAAAGTCCGAGAGTATGTGGGAAAAAGCGGTCGGACGCGATATGTTTCATTATGACCCGAAAGCCAAGCTGGCTGTAAATTTGATTTTTGACGACCGTCAGCAGTCGGCGATCAATGAGACAAAATCCAGAGAAAAAATCGCCGCCCTTGAACAATCATATGAAGGATCATTTAAAAAACACGAATCTCTTACTGACCAGTACAAGGAACAGGCAAAATTGTACGACGAGCTTTTATCGGCTTATAACGAATCATTGAATTCCTACAATAGCCTGGTAAATTACTGGAACAACAACGGCGGCGCTCCGGACGATATTTACAATGACCTGGAACAGAAGAAGGCGAGCCTAAGCGGACAATTTGATAATCTTGAAATAAAAAGAAACGATTTAAACAGTTTGGCTGCCCGCGTCAATGACCTTGGCAAACAGCTTGCTAATATTACAAGCACCCACAATTCGAACGTTGACCATTATAACGTTCAATTCAGCGCGCCGAAAAGATTTGATCAGGGAGATTTTTCCCAAAACACGATTAACATTTATCAATTTAGTGATATTAATGATTTGACTTTGGTTATGGCGCACGAGATGGGACACGCTTTTGGGCTTGAACATATTACGAGTTCCGCGTCCGTGATGAACGCGCTTATGGAAGGGCAGGACAGAAGTAATTTGGCGATCACGGCTGATGATTTGAACGCGGTTAAAATTAAATGCGGATATAAATGATAATCATGGACCATAAAACGCTAAGGAAGAAATTTCTTGATTTTTTCGAAAAGAGGGGGCATAAAGTCGTACCCTCATCTTCGCTCATTCCAACCGACCCGTCGGTTTTGTTTACTACTGCCGGCATGCAGCAGTTTAAACCGTATTACACCGGCGATGCAGACGCGATGAAGGATTTTGGCTCGCTTAATGTCGCGTCAATCCAAAGATGCCTGCGCACCTCCGATATTGATGAAGTTGGCGACGAGAGCCACCTGACTTTTTTTGAAATGCTCGGCAATTTTTCCTTCGGCGGTTACGGTAAAAAAGAAGCGATTGAATATGCTTATGAATTTATTAAAGAACTGGGGCTAAAAATTGATTATGTTTCGGTATTCGGCGGAGGGGAAGGGATTCCGGCTGATGAGGAATCGGAAAAAATCTGGCAGGCAGTTAATCCTTTGCTGGAAATCAAAAAAACCGGCCGGGACGATAATTTCTGGGGACCTACGGGTGACGAAGGACCCTGTGGCCCGACAACCGAGATTTTTATTAATGGCGTTGAGATATGGAATATCGTTTTCAACCAGTATTTTCAGGAAAAAGACAAAACCCTGCGGCCAATAAAACTGGGCATTGATACCGGCATGGGTTTTGAGCGGCTTCTGGCGACCGTCCGGGGCGTAAAAAATATTTTTGAAACGGATTTATTTTTGCCGATTATTGAATTATTACCCGGGGATTTATCCGAGAAAAACAAAAGGATAATTGCCGACCATTTAAAAGCGGCGACATTTCTGTTGGCAGAAGGGGTAAAGCCTTCAAATAAGGGGTCGGAATATGTATTGCGCCGGCTTATACGCAAAGTCGTAGTTTTCGAGCATTTAAATGTAAATTTATTTTCTAAAACCGAATCAGCAATAAGTAAGGTTATGGAAATTTATTCAGGAATATATCCGGAACTCAATAATACGGAGATAATTTCTGAATTTAAAGGTGAAAGAGATAAGTTTAATAAAACGTCAATTCAGGGGATTAAAGAAGCGGAAAAGATAACAAAAGAAGACTTAGAAGATCCTATAAAGTTAGGAAATATAGTTTTTCATATTCATGAATCTTTTGGATTGCCGCCCGATGCAACCACGGAAATTTTAAGAAATCGGGGGTTTGATAATTTTATCGTTGAAGATTTTAAAAATACTATAGCGGCAAGGCGAGCTGAACACCAGGAAATATCCCGTGCCGGAGCTGAAAAAAAGTTTGGCGGGCATGGGTTGATTTTGGACACCGACGAACTGAAAGCCGGCAACGAAGAAGAATTGGCAAAAGTTACCCGCCTGCACACAGCCACGCATTTGCTTTTAGCCGCCCTAAGAGAAGTTTTTGGGCAGGAAATTGAACAAAGGGGGTCGGATATAACCCCGGAAAGATTAAGGTTTGATTTTAATTTTCCGAGAAAATTATCGTTCGAAGAATTGAAAAGGGCGGAAGATATAGTCGATAGCGCTATCGCGGCAGATATGACGGTTTCTTTTGAGGAAATGGATTTGGAAGACGCGAAAAAATCCGGCGCCAGGTTTTTACCCGGCGAAAAATATCCAGAGAAAGTAAAAGTTTATTTTATCGGGGCATTATCTAAAGAACTTTGCGGCGGTCCACACGTTTCAAAGACAAGCGAAATCGGCACGTTTATAATAACCAAGGAGGAAGCCGTATCCGCTGGTATAAGGCGTATTAGGGCTATAGTTAAATAGAACCAAAAAATAAGCGGGCATAATTAGTAGCGGGCATATAACAGCGGTTTGTGGATATATTTGCCGGTTCGTATGATATAATCTTTACATGGCTGTAACAAGAATTATTAATGTCCAGCGCAGTGATTCATTCGAGGACGTTTTCGGCGTCTTTAAGAATATTGAGGCGCAGGAAGTTATTTTTATATTTCCAAAAGGATCCAAATTGTCGAAAAAGCAGGATTATTTTAACAAGATAAAAGGCGAGGCGGATGAAAGGAATATCAAAGTCAGTGTAATGACCAGCGACCCCATTATTACGCTGCTTGCGTCGGCACAGGGGCTGGAAATACTGGAAACCCCGTTATTCAGAAAAGCGCAAGGGGAAGCGACCTTGGCATCCGCGGCGGTAACTGATGATGTCGCTATTGATAACGAAAAAGAAGAAGACGCCGAAGGGGAAACTATTAAAAAGGACGAGACAGAAGAGAATATAGATGATGATAAAACTGCAGATAAAAGTATTGAAGAAAATATTGGGAATGACGAGGAAGAAAAAGAAATTAAAGATGATGAGCAAGCTATAGGCAAAGAAACGGATACTGACGACAATCCGCTTGGCGAAGCCACGGATTACGAAGAAAATGAACTCGTGCCCGAAGCCGTGCTGGCGGCACAAGGAAAAGGCAAGCCGGGGCACGAGCCCAAATTTGCCGACGTTATAACATCAGGAATCAAAAAAAGAATATCCGCCACGGAGAAAACAAAAGCCAATATTATGCGAATGTGGGCGGCAAACGATAATAACAGACACCACGCGGTAAGTCATCTGAAAAATAGAAGCGGCTCCGGGCACAGTTGGAAAAAAATATTCGGGTACTCGTTTGGCGGGGTAATTGTTATTATGGCAATCCTATTTTTTGTCGTTAAGGGCAATGCCGAGGTCACAATTAAGCCCCAGAAACATGACGTTAATTTCAATTTACGTGTTGCGGCTTCAACAAATGTGACAGCTGTGGACGCCGAAAGCGGCAAAATACCGGGACAATTGTTTGATGCTAAAGTCCAGGAATCGGGAAAATATAAAGCGTCGGGCAGCAAGGATGTAGCCCAGAAAGCCTACGGTAAAATTGTAATTTATAATGAGTTGACCGAACCACAGCGTTTAGTGGCGACCACGAGATTCGAATCGGATAAAGGGCTGATTTTCAGAATACCCCAGTCGATAAACGTGCCGGCAGCCACCAGAGTCAGCTCCGGCGTGGTGCCCGGAAAAATTGAATCTATCGTCTACGCGGACAGAGCCGGTGCTGATTACAATATCGCGGCGGGCAGATTTACGGTACCGGGATTTAAAGGCACGCCGAAATATGATAAGTTTTACGGGATTTCGGACAAACCGATGTCCGGCGGCATAATCGGACCCTCAAGCATCGTTTTGGAAATGGATTATATTAACGCCCAGAATGAACTTACAAAAAAAGTGCGCGATTCTTCTTTGGCCGCCCTAAAAGACCAAACCGGAGATCTCAAGGTGCTGGATTCATTCAAAATAGCTTTGGGCGAGCCCAATGCCAACGCGAAAGCCGGCGAAGCCGCGAGCGAGTTGCAGATGACCATCAGCGCCAATGCCAAAACAATTGCCTTCCGTGAAACGGACATCAATGCACTGATAAACCACTATATGGATAATAACAGCGATTATGAATTACTGCAGAAAGGGCTGGATATCCAATATAGCAGTGCATCTTTCAGCAGCGATGATAAAGAGTTAAGTTTTATTGTCTACGTCAAGGGGCAAGCCGTGTCCAAGATTGATAAAGATAAAATTGCCAAAGATATTGCCGGTTTAAACGAGAGCGATTTGAAGGTTTATATCAAAAAAGTGGAAGAAATCGAATCAGCCAAAATAGTCCTTTCTCCATTTTGGATAAGAAAATTGCCTAAGGATATCTCGCGAATCAAGGTGATTATTGATACCGAATAATAAGGATGGTCTTGTTAGAATCTCCCGTATTACCGTTGTTTTTAAACGGTAATACGGCTAAATTGACACCAAGGTTTTAATTTGTTAGGATCGGTAAGTTGCCGAAATTAGTATAATTTAGCTGTCATTGGGCAGAAGCGGTTTTTGATTAACGAAATTTGAGCAGTGAAAAAATAAAAAAAGAGGGTATGGTTATTGAGGCTCTGCCGGATACCAGATTTAAGGTCAAACTAAACGACCAATGCGAGGTTTTGGCTTATCTTTCCGGCAAAATGAGGCTGAACTATATTAAAGTTATCGTCGGAGATTCGGTCACGGTTGAGCTAGGTCCCGACGGAAGCAACGGTAGAATTATTTACAGAAAATAATGAATCCCGTACGAAGTAGCCCTTACGGGACTGTAAATGATGGACATTATTAATTTAGAAAGTATTAATCAGTAGACATAGCTCAGACTTAAGTCATGCTATAGCTACTTCGTTCGGGATGAAAGTCAGAGCATCGGTTAAAAAAATTTGTAATAAGTGTAAAATCGTCCGCCGGAAGGGCGTAGTTTTTTGCATTTGCGGCAATCCGAAGCATAAGCAAAGGCAAGGTTAATAATATGCCAAGAGTATCAGGGATAAATATTCCGGACAATAAAAAAATAGAGTTTTCGCTGCCGTACATTTTTGGCATCGGGCATTCTTCATCGAAAATCATTTTGAAAACAGCCGGAGTTGACGGGAATAAAAGAGCAAAGGATGTTACTGCCGAAGAAATAAATAAAATCCAGGGTGTAATAGATAAAAATTACAAAGTGGAGGGTGATCTCCGCCGCGAAAAATCGGATAATATTAAAAGACTGAAGGAAATCGGCAGCTGGAGGGGGACAAGGCATGCGAGAAGATTGCCGATTCATGGCAGAAGCAAAACAAATTCCAGAACATTAAGGGGAAATATAAGAAAGACAATGGGCTCGGGCAGAAAGCCGACGGCTCAAAAGACATAATATGGGTAAAAAACGCATAGCTACAAGCACAAGCGGCGAGGATACTCAGAAACAGTCAGCGGGTTCTTCGCAGAAAAAAATAAAAAAGCAGCTTATCAAGGGCGTGATTTATGTTACTTCTTCATACAATAACACCATAGTCTCGATTACCGATAACAGCGGGAATGTCTGCGTCTGGTCGTCCGCCGGAAGCATCGGTTTTAAAGGAACAAGAAAATCAACGCCCTACGCCGCCACTTTGGTAAGCAAGGATGCGATAGAAAAAGCAAAAAGGCTTGGAATCCAGGAGGCAAAAGTAGTAATAAGTGGTATTGGACCGGGCAGAGAAGGCGCCATCCGCGGCATTGCCGGTAGCGGCATCAACGTTACTTCAATTGTTGATAGCACGCCGATACCGCATAACGGCGTTAAGCCCCCGAAACCGAGAAGGGTTTAATTTAATGACATGGCAAGGCATATAGGTCCAAAAGAAAAAGTAGAGCGCCGAATAGGATCCAAACTTTTTTTGAAAGGCGAGCGTTCGTTTTCGCCGAAATCGGCGACGGTCAGAAGGATGTATCCGCCGGGAATGCACGGCAAAAAATTTGCCAGAAAACTTTCGGACTACGGAACACAATTAAGGTCAAAACAGAAAGTCAAAAAAATGTATCGCATGATGGAGCGCCAGTTTAAAAATCTTGTTAAAAGTGCCGTAAAATCCTCCGCTGAATCCGGTATTGAAATTATGAAATCGCTTGAAAGACGCCTGGATAACGTAGTTTACAGGACTGGTTTAGCCCAGTCGAGGGATCAAGCAAGGCAGCTTGTCAACCACGGCCACATAACAGTTAACGGACGCAAAGTGTCCATACCCTCCTATAAAGTGATGGCGGGTGACGTTATCGGAGTAAGGGAAGGAAGCGTGAAAACAAAGTATTTTTCATCGCTGGTGCCCCAGTGGATAAAAAACGTTAAAGCGCCGAATTGGATTGAATTTGACAACAATAAGCTTTCGGCAAAAATAAGCGGCATCCCGACGCTTGAAAATAGCGGCATAGATATGAACGATATCAATTCAATTATTGAGTTTTATTCGAGATGAAATTAATCAGCCCCGTCGGCGTAGCACTTCGTTTTAGTCGATTTGATACGCCAACCGGCGCATTAAAATAATGATTCCATTACCGTCGGAAACAAAAATAGTGTCTAAGCAGGGAAATCGGGCAGTTTTTGAAGTCGGACCGCTTTACCCGGGCTACGGGACGACGATTGGAAACACACTGCGGAGAGTTTTGATTTCTTCGCTCGAAGGGTCGGCTATCACCTCGGTAAAAATCAGCGGCGTTGACCATGAGTTTTCTTCAATGGACGGCGTGAAAGAAGATGTGGTGGAAATAATTTTGAACTTGAAGAGGGTGAGATTTAAGTTGTTCGGAGACGAGCCGGTAACGCTGACCTTGAAAACAAAAGGTATCGGTGATGTTACCGCCGCGGACATAAAAACAACCTCCGACGTACAGGTAATCAATAAAAACCAGCACATCGCCACGATTACCGACAAGAAAAAGGAGTTGGAGATTGAGCTTACTATTGAAAAAGGCATAGGATATATTCCGGTTGAACAGCGGCACAAGGAAAAAATGAGCGTCGGGGAAATCGCCGTTGACGGCATTTTTACGCCCGTAGTCAACATTAATTTTACGGTTGAGAATATCCGCGTTATGCAGCGCACGGACTACAATAAAGTTCTGCTTGATATTGAAACCGACGGCAGCGTCACTCCCGAAGAAGCTTTTACCGGCGCCGTGGATATTTTATTCAAACATCTGGAAATAATCAGAATTTTGCCGGGTATGGCTTCCGTTGATTCCGAAGCCGAAAAAATTGAAGATGAATTAATCAGTGGCGGAGAAAAAGAAGAAGTTAAACCCAAAAGAGGCAGAAAAAAGAAAACGATATGAACAAGAAAAGTAAATTGAGAAAATTCGGAAGGGTAAAAAAACAGCGCGGGGCGCTTTTGAAAGAATTGGCGAATTCCTTGGTTAAACACGGCCGTATAAAAACAACATCCGCGAAGGCAAAAAGCTTGAAGCCTTTCGTTGAAAGATTGATAACCCGCGGCAGTTCCAATACGCCGCCGGCGGTCAGATACTTGCGCAACCACGTCGGTGAAGAAGCCGTTAAAAAAATAGTCAGTGATTTGGGTCCCAAACACGCGCCAAGAAAGGGCGGCTGTTTGAGAATAACACCGCTTGCTCAAAGGGTAAGCGACGGAGCCGCGATGTCCATTATAGAATTTGTAAAATAAATATGGCAGGCAAAACATACAATATAAACGCCGAAAATCAGATACTGGGAAGATTAGCCAGTAAAATTGCCGTATTGCTGCGCGGCAAAACAAGCCCGAATTACAATCCGAGAGAAATGCCAAAAGATATTGTTATTATTGAAAACGTGGGTAAAATCAGGTTTACGGGCACGAAAATCAATACAAAGGTTTATTACCATTATTCCGGGTATCCCGGGGGCATGAAAGCCAAAACCCTAAAAGTAGCTTTTGATAAAGACCCGAAAAAGGTTTTGAAAATGGCTGTTTTGAGAATGCTGCCGGTAAATAAGCAGCGCCAGCTAATAATCAGAAACCTAAGATTTAAATAAAATTATGCCGAAAAAAGCCGTAAAAAAAGAAAAGAAACCAGCCGCGAAAACCCCAAGAGCAAGAGTCAGGAAACATGTTGTAGCCAAGGAAGAAATAAAAAACGAAGCGCCGGCGCTAGACCTTGGGCTTGAACCTGAAATCAAGAAAGAACCGGCTGTCTCCGAGCAGATATCGGAAGAGCAAAAAATCGCAGATGCCACCGGCCCGCAGAGATTTTATGAATCGGTTGGGCGCCGGAAATCGGCTATCGCCAGAGTGAGGGTTTTTACCAAAAAATCCACTGACCCGTCGTCGGAGGAAAAAGCCCTCATAACGGTCAACGGCAAGCCGTATTACGAATATTTCAAAGATGTTTATCTCCACAATGTGATTGAATCTCCTTTGCGTAAATTAAAATCGCTGAACAGATTTAAGGCCGTTGTTAAAATCAACGGCGGGGGATTGGCCGGGCAGGCCGACGCGATAAAATACGGCATTAGCAAGGCGCTGGTTTTATTTGACGCAAATTTTTCCAAGAAACTCAAAAAAGCCGGTTTTCTGACCCGCGACGCTCGCGTTAAGGAACGCCGAAAATACGGCCTCAAAAAAGCTCGCAAGAGCCCGCAGTGGTCAAAGAGATAGGGATAGAATCCTTTCTCGCGTTTAATTTTTCAAAAAAGAAAAAAGGTGCGGTATCCCGAGAGATATCTCACCTTTGACGAGAGACTAGACCAGTAGCAACTCACTTCTTGTTTTTGATTGTTTCGTTGATTTCACTAAGTTTTGAGCAAATCGTCGAAAACCCCAGGATGAGGCAAATCGTGAGCCACCCCACTTGAACTGCCGCCCAAGCCCAACTCCAAGATGTCATAAATGCCTCCTATTGTGCATTAGTTTCAGCACCATCAAAAATTATAGCACAACGGGTTAACTATTGTCAAATTTTTGTTCTGCGAATTATCTTTCGTAATTTAAATCGTACTTTAATATATTTTTACCCGAAATCGTGTAGAGAAAACCGTTTTTGTTGTTGTAATACAACGGGGAGCTGGTTTTTATTAAATCGTAAGTATTGATGCCGTCGCGGGTGTCTATCTCGGACATTTTAAATGTGCCCTGGATTTGATAAAGAATGTAATTTGAATCCTGATACCAGGCAACGTATTTGGGTACGGAACTTAATTTGGCCATCAATACCGACTGGCCGGTTTTCATATACGGCTGGGAGCCGGAATCCCTAAGCCAGGTTACATTAATTTCATTATTTGAAATGATTATCTCTTTTTCCGTATCTGGGGATATTATTCCCGGCGTTTCCGGTTGGGAGGTCGTACTGGCCTTTTTTATTACCGTGGGAATGGCGGGAAGGTTGATTATGACGTTGTCTTTCATGCTTAAAGAAACTGATTTTTTCGAGCTGGATATTATTAAAATATTTTTATCATGGGGGTCGGGAACTATGCTGTTGGCGCCGGTAAATGAAACCGAAGCCGCCGTTTCCGGCTGTATTTCAAGCGGCAGAAGTTTGATATTGTGAAAACTTTCAAACACTCCCCCCTCGATTTTTATATTTTTTACCCATTCTTGGTATCCATCTTTATGGACTTTTACGCCGTAAGTGTGAGGCAGTAATCTGCTCTTGGAGAACCTATTAAACATTGAAGTAGCTCCGGCAAAACTATTATTAATGTAAATATCCGCACCTGTGTTGGTTACGATCTGAAATGAGCCGGTTTTCAGGAATTTTCCCGTCTGGAAATCGTATTTATATCCGAGAGCGTAAACGACGACAATATATCCTGCGACGCAGAACACAAGGAAGCATATTGCAAGAAGGATTCTTCTCGTGAGTTTAGTCATCCCGTACGAAACAGGAAACGCTTCAGCATTGTCTGCGAATAGCGTTTACCTTGTTTTATTAAATTGTCATACATATTTTTTATAATTATTTCTGAAGCGTTTCCGTATAACATAACTGATTTATGAAAATACGGTTATTCTTATTCAGATATCTATGCTTCGTTATTCAGGCTTTAGCTGTTTCGTTCGGGATCATTTGATTTTAGCTCAAAAATTAGTAGAATTACGCTATGCGATTAATAATCAACGGCGGGAAAAAACTGAATGGAAGGATTGCCGTAAATGGTTCGAAAAACTGCTGTTTGCCGCTAATTAGCGCGGCGCTTCTGACGGGCCAGCACGTGACTATAACCAACGTTCCGGGGATTGACGACGTTAAAAGCATTACTGAACTTATTAATTCCCTCGGAGTGTTATGTCACTTTTCAAATAATACATTTGAAATCTATCCCGGTCAAATAACCCAGAATAAATTAGACAGGACAATGTCGCGTAAAATGCGGGCTTCCATACTTTTAACGGCGCCGGTTTTAGCCCGAACCGGGGAAGTTTTTTTCCCTCATCCGGGCGGCTGTGTTATAGGCGAACGCCCGATTGACATATTTCTTGACGGATACCAAAAATTCGGGGCAGCCGCTTATAAGGAAGGCGACGATTACGCCATTAGGGCAAAAAAATTAAAAGCCGGCGAATATTTTTTCAATAATGTAAGTGTTACCGCCACCGAAAGCTTAATAATGCTGGCGACACTGGCGCAAGGCAGGACGACGTTAATCAATGCCGCCTGCGAACCGGAAGTGGTCGAAATGGCGAATTTTCTCAACCAGTGCGGAGCGAAAATCACGGGCGCCGGTACGCCGTTTGTCACCATAGACGGGATTTCTTCCTATGACACGATGAAAACGGTGATTTACAGAAACATTCCGGATAGAATCGAAGCCGGCTCGTTTATTTTAATGGCTGTTGCCACCGGCAGTGAAATAACCGTTGCCAATTGTGTTCCCGAACATTTACAGTCACTCCTCACAGTTCTTGACCGGATGCAGGTCGGATACGAAAAACAGGCGGGTGCCGTTAAAATACTGAATGGTTCAGTGCCGTCCGCGGTCAGTGTTAAAACTCACGAGTATCCCGGTTTTCCGACGGACCTGCAGTCGCCACTGATTGTCGCGTTGACTCAAGCGAAAGGGTTGAGTATCGTGCAAGAAACGGTTTTTGAAGGTAGGATGTTCTGGACGGAGGATTTGAAAAGAATGGGTGCGGAAATAATGGTGTTGGATACGTTCAGAGTCAGCGTACAAGGACCCTCAAAACTGCGCGGCCATGAACTTGAAAGTCCCGATATCAGAGCCGGGATGGCTTATGTGATAGCCGGACTAGCGGCAAAAGGCACAACTACTGTTCACGGGATTAATTTGATTGACAGAGGTTATGAAAGGATAGAGAATAGGCTTTCCGAGATTGGCGCGGACGTTGTCAGAATCAATTAAAAATTATGTTTGTAAAAAAGATCGGGATTGATCTTGGTACGACGAATACAGTGGTCTATGTGCCGGGTAAAGATCTGGTTATCAATGAACCGACAGTCGTAGCCATTTCGATTCTGGACAATAAAATAATCGCCGTCGGCAATGAGGCGAAAGAAATGATCGGGCGCGCGCCCGATAGTATTATTGTATCCCACCCGCTGAAAGACGGCGTGGTCGCCGACTACCGTGTTACCGAAGCCATGCTCCGTTATTTTATAAACCGTGCCGTCGGCAATATGAATATATACAAGCCGGAAATTCTGGTTTCCGTGTCCGCCGGCATAACATCCACGGAAAGGCGCGCCGTTATCGAAGCCACGATGAACGCGGGGGCCAAGACCACTTATCTCGTAAAAGAGCCCGTGTTGGCGGCTATAGGCGCTAATATCCCCATAAACAGCCCAAGCGGCAATCTGATACTCAATATAGGCGGCGGCACCACAGACGTCGCCGTAGTGAGCCTTGGGGGTATCGTAACATGGGCTTCGGCGAGGGTTGGTGGCAATAAGATAGACCAGGCAATCGTGGAATACGTAAAGCAAAAACATGGCCTTGCGATAGGCGAGAGAACGGCGGAATTAATCAAAATAGCAATCGGCAACGCGGTTAAACACAATAATGAAGAAAAAATCCGGGTGCGCGGACGCGATCTCACCGCCGGTTATCCGAAAATAATTGAATTAACGTCAAATCAGATAAATGAAGCTATCCAGGAGCAATTAAAAGAAATAGTCCAAACCGTAAAAAACGTCCTTCAGGAAACTCCGCCCGAACTGTGTTCGGATATTATGGACAACGGCATTGTCATTTCCGGAGGCGGAGCTTTGATTAAAAACATGGACACACTGATTAGCCGCATTACCGGAGTTCCGGCTCAAATAGCAAACGACCCTATGCTTTGCGTAGCCAGAGGCACGGGAATAGTTTTGGAAAACTTGGATGCGTATAAGAAAAATATTGTGGCGAAAAGGTAGATGAACAAGAAAATTGCCATTGTTCATGATTGGCTTACGGAAATCGGCGGAGCGGAAAGAGTCCTGAAGGCGTTGCATAGTATATTTCCGGAAGCGCCCATCTACACTCTGTTTTACAACCCTGGGTTTACTAAAGACTTTTTGCCGGGTGCTGAAATACGCCCGGCGTCCACGCAAAAACTTTTTTCTTTACTGAATAACAAGCGATTGTTGGCGCCTTTTTTGCCGTCAGCCGTGGAATCATTTGATTTGAGAGATTTTGATGTTGTCATTTCTTCTTCGCCGATTTACGCGAAAGGACTGATTCTGCGTCCCCAAACCAAACATATCTGTTATTGTTACAGTCCGACCCGGCAGCTTTGGGACTGGCACTCCGAATACGGCAGGGAGAAGAGTAAAATAAATAAATTACTAACGGAAATATTACGGCATTGCATGAGAATCTGGGACAGGCATACTTCGTCAAGAGTCGACCGTTTTGTTGCGATATCTAATAACGTAAAATCAAGGATATCGAAATATTATCACCGCGACTCAATCGTCGTTTATCCTCCCGTTTCCGATTTCGCCAGCGAATCCGGCGGTCAGCCCGAGTTACCAAAGGGTTTTGATAGATATTATTTAATCGTTTCACGATTATTTCCCCACAAAAATGTCAAAATCGCCATATCGGCGTTTAATCGCCTTAATTTACCCTTAATAATCGCCGGTGATGGGCCGCAGTTCAATAACCTGAAAAAAATCGCCGGCAAAAATGTTCTTTTACTCGGCAGAGTATCGGACAGCACAGCTTCCTCTCTTTATAAGCATTGCTCGGCTTTTGTAATGGCGCAGGAAGAAGATTTCGGCTTGACTCCGCTTGAAGCCATGCGTTTCGGCAAACCGGTGTTGGCCCTTAAAAGAGGCGGCGCTTTGGAGTATATTGAAGAGAGCGTAAACGGCGAATTTTTCGAGGATCCGACTTTGGAAGTTTTAGCCGACGGCGTGAGGAGAATTTCCGAAAAAATTGGCAGTTACAATCCCGAAATCATTATGCAAACGGCGGCTCGGTTCAATAAGCCGGTTTTTGAGGAAAAATTCAAGGCGTTAATTAATGAGCCAGAATCTTAATATTTTTATCGTTATTGTGCAGTATAATCAGGCGAGCGACACCCTTGCTTGTTTAAAATCGCTGGAATCCGACTTATCGGAAGGGACGAAAATAATCGTGGTTGACAACGACTCCAACGAACCGGACAGAAAAGCCGTTGCCGATTATTCTTTGAGAAACGGGAATATTAAATTCATTGAGACCGGCAAAAATCTGGGCTACACCGGCGGCAATAACGCCGGAATAAAATATGCGCTGGAAAACGGCGCCGACTATATTTTCATTCTGAACAACGACACTATTATTAAGCCGGGGACAGTCAGAGAGCTGGTAAATTATGCCAAAAATCATCCAAAGATAGGGATTGTATCGCCGGGCGTTGATGAATTGGGCGCGGTTTTTTACGGAGGCAAAATATATTGGTTCAAACCGGAGCTGGAGCACAATTATAATAAAAACGGAGGGCCGCTCAAATCGAAAAATACCTATTTATCGGGGGTGGCTCTAATGGTTAAAAAAGAGGTTTTTAATAAAATTGGAATGTTTGACGACCGCTTTTTCCTATACTTTGAGGATGTTGATTTTTCGGTGAGGGCGAGAAAAGAAGGATATGATTTGGCTGTTGATTCAAGCGTTTCAATTATGCATAATATTTCGCGCTCCGCGGGCAAGCTGGGTTCGCCGAAGATTTTGAGATACCATTACCGGAATTCCCATCTGTTCAACTCCAAACACGCGCCGATATACATCAGATGGCTGTTGCCGTTTTGGTCGCTGTCAATCATTATCAGGCAAGCGGTAAAAATTATATTATCCAAAAACACCGCGGCGTCCAGGGCGATTTTACAGGGCGTTTTTGATTATTACCGCGGTAAATTCGGCATAATATCATGATAAGAATTGGAATTGAATGCGAATCAATTGAAGATAATTCGTGGGGGATAGGGAGAGTTTTAACCAACCTATTGCAGGAACTTTCGGCGCGCTCGGGAGAACTTTCCAAAGAATTTGAATTCGTGCTGTTTTTTAAGTCGCATGTGCCCAATTATTCGTACTTAAGTTCGTCATTATTTAAAAAAACGCTTCTCCGCCTGCCACTCCAGCCGTTTTCTTCTTTCAGCCTTTATTATTATATTTTTCTACCCCTTTACCTGCTTTTTAAGCCGGTTGACGTTATTTTTCTTCCGAATTACATGCTTCCGTTTGGAATTAACACTAAAACCCTGGTTATACTCACGGAAGACGTCTATAAAGAAATCCATTCCTCGGCTCAAAAAACGCGCTATCGCCTCGCGTATTCAATATTCGCCAATCACGCGGCGCGCGGCGCCACAAAAATAATGACTATTTCCATATCCTCGGCTATTAATGTTTCAAGGGTATTTAATATAAAACTTGGCCGGATAGTCATTAATCAACTGGGTGTCAGAAAACCCATGAAGATTGAAGAGGGCAAAAAAATATACCGTGGCAAGTATATATTATCCGTCAGCCAAGCTTTCCCGCGACGCCATTTGAAAGAATCAATTGATGCATTTGAATCAATTGCCGGTGATTTTCCGGGATTGAAATTTATTATTATCGGAGCTGATAAATACGACCCGCCGATAATCGAGGATATCAAAAATATTGTTAACCAAAGATTGGGTTATGAAGCGATTATCCACAAGGAATACGTCACGGATGAAGAACTGGCGTTGCTTTACAGCGGCGCCTCGGCTGTCATCTACATATCATTCCATGAAGCTTTCGGCCTGCCTCCTTTGGAGGGATTAACATACGGCGCCGTTCCGGTTGTTGCCGATACCGATATAACCCGCGAAATTTTTGGTCCGGAAGGATTTTATGTCGAGACTCCGCATCGAAGTGACGTTATCGCCCAAATTATAAGGGAAGCCCTTTTAAACAGTGAAAAAAAGGAAATGATTAAGAGTATGATTCCTAAAATACTTGAAAAATACAGTTGGGGCGCGCATACCGACAGGTTTATTGATATAATTCGTTCGATAGCCAAGTCATGAATATAAAAAAAATAACATCCTTTTTTGTGAGCTATTATTTTGTCTATTCTGTTCAGGTAATTCTGTTTGTTCTAATGATTTTAGGCGTATTGCCAAGAAATTTCGTGTTTATTCTCGCGGCTTTGCAAATGGCGTATGTGCTGTTCAAGCCAATCCCGAAGGCGCTAGCTTTTTTTATAAGCTCGGTGCCGCTGTTCATAGCTCTCCCGTTGACCGGGTCTTTCGATTCTCTAAATATCTGGCGCCTGCTCTCAATCGCAATTTTTATCAGGTGGACCATCAAAAACCGCATGGAACTTATCGGTGCCACAGAAGATACATTAAGTAAACTGATTAAAAAACCACTCCAGCTTATCCTTGACCACAAAATTGCCGCTTCAATTATTATTCTTTTTATAATTTCCGCCATTTCTATAACGGCAGCCACCGAACCGGTTCAGTCAATAAAAAGAATAATTTATTTCATTAATCTTTTACTGGTGCCGATTGTAATTTATGACCAGATAAAAAGGAACGCCCTGCCGATTGAAAATATTATAAAGCCCATCGCGACCGCAACAATTTTGGCTGTCGTTGCCGGCTTTGCCCAACTGCTGTCCACGTATCTGGTGGATATTTATAAATTCATGAATATCTGGGGCGAAAGGATACAGTTTATCCAATTCGGAAGACTTTGGTCGGATATCGCCGTTTATAAAGGCAACACCTGGCTCGCGTATTACGGAGACCAGCTGACTTTAAGAATGTTCTCTCTGTTTCCCGATTCGCATTCATTTCCCATTTATATCATTCTGGGGATGGCATCAATCATCACACTGGCGCTTAAAAAAATAGATTTTAACTCCGGCGGTTTTAGAAACGTAATCAAATCCAAAATCGGCGTTTTGAGCATAGTTATTCCGTGCGTTATACTCGCTGCTTTTTTGAGCGGCACGAGGGGAATCTGGGTCGCCGGCGCCGTGGTTATCATCGGGGCGATAATATTCTTATTCGTTTTGGTAAAAAGAAAAATTGATAAACAAAGAGTTAGGGTTTTTGAATATGTCGGCCTGCTTATGATATTTTTCGTTCTCGCGTATTTAATCGCCCAGCCAATTTTTGCTTCCCCGCAGTTTATGGCATCCAAAGACAGTTCTTTCCTAAATAGCCGGTTGAGGTCAATTATTGATTTCGGCGAAACATCAAACGCCCAAAGAATCGCGATATACAAAGCAACTTTGAAATCAATAACCAAACATCCGCTCCTTGGCGTAGGCATATATAATTTCCCGGTCGTGCTTGACCAGAAGGTGATTCTTTCAAGAGCCGGTTCGTCCGCGCATAATATTTATCTCCACATAGCGGCCGAAATGGGCATTCCGGCGCTGGTAATCTTTCTCGCATTCGTTTATTTATTGATTTCAAAAACCTACGGCAATTTTTCGCGCTCAAACGACAAATTCATTATCATACTGAACGCTTCGCTCCTGATTTGCCTTTCCTGGGTTTTGATTTATTCGCTGACCGATGTGGCGCTTTTTGATGAAAGGGCGTTTCTGATGTTTTCCTCAATATGCGCGATAATCTTCGGAACCAACAGCGGGACCCTAACTTCTTATGGATAAGAATCCGTTAGTAACAATTAATTTGGTTGTTCTCAACGCCGAGCGCTATGTAAAACTCTGTTTGGACGCCGTTGCCGCCCAAACTTATAAAAATTACGAGTTGAATATACTGGATAACGCTTCAAAAGATTCAACAGTCGCGCTCATTAAAAAGCACGGGATTAAACACAAGTTGATTTTGAATGAAAAAAATGACGGGATGTGGCTAGGGCAGGAAAAACTTTTGTCCCATAGCAGGGGGGAAATCATAGTGTTTTTGTCGGTTGACGTCCTGCTCTCCGCGGATTTTCTGGAAAATGCCGTAAAAATAATGGGTTCGGACGAAACTATTGGCGCGCTTCAGGGTAAGATTTACCGCTGGCAGATTGATAATGGCAGGCCGGAATATACCAAAATAATAGATACCTGCGGTTTTGAAATATATAAATCACGGGAAATACTAAACCGCGGTCATGGGGCGGAGGATAGAGGGCAATTCAATAAGCAGGAAGAAATATTTGCCGTTGAGGGCGCTGTGCCGGTGTTCAGAAAAAAGGCGATTCAGGATTCGCTTTTAGACGGCCATTTAATAGATCCTGAATACTTCTGGTATGGAGAAGATCTGGATTTCGCGTGGCGCATGCGCTTGATGGGTTGGAAAGAAATATATGACCCCTCTGTAATCGCTTATCATGACAGGCAAACAACAAAAAGAACCAGGTCCACGTTGATAGATTTCATCCGGATGCGAAAAACCATCCCCATATTCAAAAGGCGGCTTGATTGGCGCAACACCACGGTTACTGTTTTAAAAAACGATTTTGGCTGGAATCTTTTGAAGGATTTGCCGCGGATATTATGGCGCCAAATTCCACTCCTTGGTTATTTTCTTATTTTTGAAACTCCGGTGATTTTAGAGGTTTTCAATGTCTTAAAACAACTGCCGAAAATATTCCGCCAAAGGCGGGAAATAGCAGCCCGAAGGAAAGTTACAATGGGAGATATGAGGAGTTGGTTTAAATGAAACTCTCGGGGGAATATGTCTTTTCATAGCCGAAGGTTTTAACTCGCTGGTATGTTTTTCGGGACTTCGTTTTCCCCTGCGAGGAAAATTCATCTAATGAAGTCGCTGTCATTTGTCAAGACATAAAGTCATTGACAAAACCATGCTGACAATGACTTCAACAGCACTCAAAACACACCAGCTCGTAAGCCATTAAAACACACTAGATTTTTAGCGAGTTTGACATGTATAAATCTATATGCTATTTTTGCGTTGTCTTTCTAATTGATGAAACCATTTTAGAAGGAGGGCAAAAGTATGCCACAGATCTTTTTAAAAATAGCACCTATTGCGCAATCGGCAATGACCAAGAAAATCATTGCTGTGCTAGATTCTGAGCTCAGCAGGTTGGTTGTGAAGATATGGGATGTGCCCAAGCGAGATACTGCATTCACGGCGGAGCATGCCTGTTATGCCCGGGGCGAGGCCGAGCTCCAGTTTGAAGTACGCTATACCGCCGGTAAGGACGAGTATGGCAAGGGCAGCCCCTTTGACCCTACCGAAGAGGAGCAGGACAAGTTATCCGAGTTGATGGAGGAAAGGGCTCGGGAGGTTTTGGCCAAGGAGGGGATAGGCTTTACGGTCTCGGTTTGGCCTAAACCGCAATATAACAGCACTTTCAGGGCGTCAACGACGATGAGCTGTAAGGTCGCAAGGAGAAAAATAAAGTCTTACTTTAAAGAAAGACGTGATGAGCCCCTCGACGATGCTCTTTACAATCACATGACTATCGGCAGCAGTGTTGTCGGGAAACATCATGTTTCTTGCAAATCATGTTGGGAATACTACACCGCCATGAAACGGAAACATTGCGGAGGCTAGCTAACGGTCCCAACAGACAAACAGTGACCAGTTCGTTTTAAATGGCATACCTATGGTTGTTGACGTGACATTCAGCGACGAACCCGCCGCATATGTGATCTCTGACAGGAATACTGCCACCCACATATCGGGTAGCCAGCCCATGAACGTAGATAGGTTTCCCCGCCCTGTATCAGACAAAAAGCCCTGTGCTTCGTCCGATGCGGGGCTTTTCTGTTTTTATAATCTAAAATATAGTATCATATAATCAAAGATTGAAGTTGAGGGTTGTTTTTTTATGGAAGTTATTAAACCGGAATCATTAAACATCGAGAATAAGCCGCCGAAGAAGAGGCGTATTTTTTCTTTTATCATAGGAATATTTTTTATTTTGCTTTTGTATGTCGGACTGTTAAGCGGATTGCTTAGCAGGACTGTTTATATAGACAACGGCAGTCAACAGCAAGTTTCTTTCTGGGGTCGTCTTCTTAATGTTTTTTCTATTACGGCACCCATAACCACGCCTGACCCAAATCCAATGCCGGAAAAAGACCCCCTTCGGGAAAATATTCTTATTCTCGGAATCAGGGGTGAGAACAATCCGGAAGAAGGTGGTCTGCTGACCGATACGATGCTTCTTGTCAGCGTGGACAAAAAATCCCAGAAGACCGCGATTATTTCAATCCCGAGGGACCTTTACGTGGATACAAGCGGGGTTAAAGGAAAAATAAACAGCGCCTATGAAACCGGATATTACAAAAATAAGGGATTGTCTCTGGCGAAAGAAATAGTTTCCAGGGTGACCGGCGCTTATGTTGACCACGCGGTTTTATTCAATTTTGCCGCTTTTCAGGAAGTTGTTGATACCGTTGGCGGCATTGATATAACATTGGACAAACCTTTTGTCGAGCCAACCCAGTGGGGCTACGAGTTTTCACTGCCCGCGGGCAAGAACCACTTGAACGGCGAGCAGGCGCTTTATTACGTGCGCTCCCGGTATTCCACAAGCGACTTTGACCGCGCCCGCCGCCAACAGGAAGTGGTTTTTGCCATTAAAGATAAAATTCTGTCATTAAATTTTCTTTCAAACCCTTCAAAGATAATAGCGCTTCTGGGCCAGCTTAAGGGCAACGTAAAAACCGATTACCAAGTTTGGGAAATAAATGACGCGGTGAATCTCGCGAAATCTCTGAATGCGGCGTCTATGCCCAAAAAATACGTTATAGATACGTCTAATTTTCTTTACGAAACCCACACTCCGCAGGGCGAATACATACTCTTGCCAAACGGCGATAATTACGATAATATCCGTCAGTTCATCGCCCATATATTTGATTCGGTTCAATAATTAAATATGCCAAAAGTTTCAATAATAATCGTGCACTACCGCGTGCCCGAGCTTCTTAAGCTTAACCTGAAATCAATAGAAAATACCCTCAAGGGCTTTGATTATGAAACAATCGTGGTTGACTGGGGGGCAATCAGAAAAACCGCCGATATGATAAAGGAGGGTTTCCCAAATGTCAGATATCTGCCGTTTAAAGAAAACAACGGCTACGCTAAGGGGGTAAATACCGGCGCCGAAAACGCCAGAGGCGAATATTTATTATTTTTGAACCCGGATATCATCCTCAAAGAAAATTCAGTCCAGAAAATGGTACGATATATGGAGGAACATCCGGATATCGGCATTTTAGGCCCCAAGCTTCTCGGTTTTGATGGTTTGATCCAGCACTCTTATTTCAGATTTTATAAACCAATAACCGTAATTTTAAGAAGGTTGAGTTGGCTGGCAAAAATATTCAATCTCCGGCGCGTGATTGACAACTTCCTTATGCTTGATACCAACCCGAATAAAATCCAGACGCCCGACTGGCTGATGGGAAGCGTCCTGATGGTTTCACGGCAAGCCCTGAATAAAGTGGGAAAGATGGATGAGAGATTTTTTATGTATTTTGAAGACGTTGACTGGTGCCGGCGCTTTTGGCAAAATGGTTACAAGGTTGTGTATTATCCGGAGGCGGTGATGTACCATTATCATCAGCGGGAATCATATTCCGGTTGGGGGCCGCTGGATGTTTTTGTGAACAGGACTACGAGGCGGCACATAAAAAGCGGCTTTAAATATTTTTTTAAATACCGGAACATAAATAAACCGACTCTTAAATTATTACATGAAAAATAAAATTCTGATTGTTTTGAGCGTAATACTGTTCGCGGCTGTATTTTTCTGGCTGGGCGCCGAGTACAACACCACTGCCATTGTTGAAACTCCGATACCGTCGGTGAGCGAAACCACGGTACCCACGTCCACCAAGCCCGCAGGCGTCGATTTTAACACGTTTTGGACGGTCTGGAACCTTGTTCATTCCCAATACGTGGATAACGCCAAATTAAAAGACCCAGACCTTCTTTACGGCGCCATAGACGGCATGGTGCAAGCCGTGGGAGACCCGTATACGACATTTTTGAGGCCGCAGGACTCCGAGAGCCTTATGCAGCAAATATCGGGCTCTTTTAGCGGCGTAGGAATCGAAATTGGCATAAGAAACAGCGTTCTTACCGTTATTTCGCCTATAAAAGACAGCCCAGCCGAGCGTGCCGGTGTTATCGCCGGTGACAAGATTTTGAAGATTGACGGCAAGGATTCTTCCGCTATGAATCAAGACGAAGCCGTCAAGCTGATACGTGGTCCGAACGGGACCACGGTTAAGTTGACGACCGAGCGCGGCAATCCGGCTACGGAAAAGGAATTCACGATAGTCCGCACGGTGATAAAAATTCCAGCGGCAAAGTGGAGTATGCTGGATGGGAATACCGCGTACCTGCAGGTGTTTATATTCAATAAAAATATAGATTCCGAATTCAAAAAAGCGGCAAAGGAAATTACCGAATCTAAGGCAACGAAAATTATCCTTGACCTGAGAAATAACCCCGGCGGCCTTCTTGATTCGGCGGTATCCGTCGCCAGCTACTTTTTAGATACCGGCCAAGCAGTTCTTACGGAAAAATTCGGCGACGGCAGGCAGGATGCTTACAAAAGCGAAGCGAATGGAATTTTGAAGAATTATCCGATTGTTGTTCTTATCAACAAAGGTTCCGCATCAGCTTCGGAAATTCTCGCGGGCGCGTTAAGGGATAACAGAAACGTAACGATAATCGGCGAAACAAGTTACGGAAAGGGTTCGGTCCAGGTTATTAACGACTTACCAAATAAATCTTCCGTAAAGATTACCATAGCCAAATGGTACACGCCTAAAGGCATATCTATTAACGAAAACGGAATTACCCCCGATGTTGAAGTCGTCAGGACAGAAGATGACATACAAAAAAATAAAGACCCTCAGCTTGATAAAGCCATAGAAATTATCAAGAAATTGTAACTATAAGTTAAATCACCGTTATAAACCAAAGTTTTGATTAATTTAAAATTGTGTGTTATTAATAACATATGAAAATTGTATTACTGCAAAATATAAAAGGAACCGGGCAGATAGGGGATATGAAGGAAGTCAGCGACGGATTCGCCAGAAATTATCTCATACCGAACAAAATGGCCGTGGCCGCCTCGGCTTCAGCCGTGAAACTATCCGAAACACTGAAGAAACAGCGCCAACTTCAGTATGAAAAAGACGAAAAAACTGCCGAGGAAATCGCGAAGAAGCTGGAGGGTTTTGAGTTAAATATCACAGAAACCGCCAATGATGAGGGGCAGTTATACGGCTCTATAGACGCGAAAAGAATCAAAGAAGGGCTTCATGAAAATAAAATTGACGTGCCGGTGGAAGTCATAGATTTACCCGAACATATCAAAACAACCGGCACCCATGAAGTAAAACTAAAACTTCACCCGGAAGTTGACTCGATTCTAAAGATAAATATTACTTCCGAAAACAAAACATCCGCCTAAGCGGATGTTTTGTTAAGTGCGAGAATTATTTATATTATGCTTACGATCTTCGATATCTTACTGTTGCCGTCGTATTTTTTCATTTTCCGGGTAACAAATTTAATTTTCCCGCCCTTAACCGCGTAAATGGTGTCATCTTTACCTATTCTCGTGCCGGGGCCCGGCATGTAATGGCTACCGCGCTGCCGGATTATAATATTGCCCGGTATCGCTTGCTGGCTCTCAGATAGCTTAATCCCGAGCCTTTTGGACTCTGAATCACGCCCTAATTTAGTTGTGCCCTTAGCTTTTGTATGCGCCATAATTAATATTTATAACTGGATGTATAAATGTTAACATAAAGCAGGAATAAATCAACATTATTAATGGAAACGACTGAATCAGGAAAATCAAAAGTAGGGGAGTGGCTGAATAATTATAAATCGGATATTCTGCTTGCCTTGTCTATTATTCTGGTTGTTTTCATCAGCTACCACATAGGCAAAATCGCCGCCTATCAGGAACAGCAAAAAAAGATAGTCGTAACAAAAACAGGGGACGCGGCGGTCGCGCAAAAACAAGCCTTGCCATCGGCATCTTCCAAGCCAAGGAGCGAAAACTCCCAAGTTATTGCTTCCAAAAAAAGCGAGAGCAAACTTTACCACTTCCCATGGTGTTCGGGATACGGCAGAATACTGCCCGCCAATAAAATAGTGTTCGAAACCGAGGCCGCCGCTATCGCCGCCGGTTATACACTTGCGGGAAATTGCACGAGGTGATAGAATTGCACTTGTCTGTCACAGCAGTACCCTTTTCTCTGACCCCGCCGTTTTAACCATCACTCCATGGCAAACGGCAAACGGCGGGGTCCCAATATTATTTGATAGGTCTTGATATAAGTATTGAGATAGAATATAATACATATTGGAAGAGCCTTTGAGGGGTTGCTGAGTCTTTTTCAGCGCGAGCGCAAAGTTAAGACTCGGCAACCCCTCGCATTTTTACCTCCCCCGGGAGGTATATTTATTTAAGATTCAATTATCTATTCTAATATCTATTCTAAATGAGTTTAATTTTATTCAGCCAGTAATCATTTTCCCATTCCCAGAGGGCTTTCGCGGCAAGAAACGCCCTGATGTCTTTTTCAAACTCTTTTAACTCTTTTAATTCAACATAACCGGTTAGGTCGTCCCATTGGTGTTCACATTTTCCAGAATTCCGATAGCCATTTTTTATTTTTGCCGTTCCTCCTTTTTCTCTCATAACTGCGCCACAGCCATTCAGACACGGCTTTGCCTGGTCAATCCTTAAAATCCAGCGGGCAAGCGGCGGCATATCCGGCTCTTCATATAACGCCTCCGAATAGGCGGCCGTCTGGATGCTGTAATCCCTGTATATCGCCTGGGACGTTTTTATGTCCAAAATGCCGGTCCTGCCGTCAAAATCCGCCAGCACGTCCAGTGTCCCCGCGTAATGATGGTTGCGGCTGATGATTTTTGTTTCGATCCTTCGCGGAACAATTTCATGTTTATTTTTAAATTTCATAAATTCGCCTATCGCCGGTTCCACGGAGCGGGGGACTTCGATTTTCTTTCCGGCTAGTATCGCTTCAACGATATCGTGTATTAAGGTGCCTTCTTCGGCGGATTTGTTTTTCTGGCGTTCCGCGGATTCGAAACTGTCGTGGTCGCCGTAGAATTTGTAGAGAGCGGGTTTTGACTTGATGGACAATATGGAAGTCACTCGGGGATACCACACGCCATTCAAATCATAACCGTTGAATTCTTTGAAATGATTCAGATCTTTATAGAACATACGAATATCTTATCATTAACTATTGCCGATAGGCGATAGGGCTTTTCTCATATAGATTACGTCTGACAATGTAGGTTGTGCGACATGATACCTATTCTAATATACGGGTATTAGATATCGAATTACTAACGAATAACGGCGTGGGACAACCTATAAAGCGTTGGGTATCCGATCTAAGTGCTTATTAATTCCTACATTCAATACCCTATCCATGAATAAAACCCGGGGTCTGGCGAATAACGTCTTATAGCACCGTTGAAATCGCAAATTGCATGGTCGGTTTGCGATATAATATGCGGCAAGCATCGCAAACCGAATTTGCGATTTCACGGAATGAGCAAACTCGCTGGGTTTGTGAATGATGATAGAAGACGTTATTCACCAGACCATAGACCGCCACTTCCCTGCCGTTTTTCAAAAAATAAAACACAATATAAATAATTTGTGTCAATAAAGTTATCCACAGACACAACTTTATCAAACTTGACAAAATGGGTGTTAATATGCGCTGGTGTTTTTGTTAATGTTTGAATTCGAAACGTATTTTAAATAATTCATACTCTCCCCCGCTCCCCCGCAGGGGTGTCGCTTATTTTCTCGAGCTTTACTTATTTATGTAACTCAAAGGATTCAGAGACCCCTCAAAATAGTTGAAATACAGTTGCCCGTTTTTGGGATTGATATAGGTAAAGAAGTCCTTGTACAGGCTTAAATGCAAGTGCGAGCCGGTTGAATTTCCCGTGCTGCCTTCGTATCCGATTATTGAACTACTATCCACTCTCGTTCCGACAGCTAAGCCGCTCTGAACTCTCATATGGCCGTATATACTGACCATGTCGTTGTCGTGACGCACCGCCACCCAGTTTCCGAAGCCGTCATTGTATCCGGAAGCCAATATTACTCCCCCGCCGATGGATTTTATTCCGCTCCCCGGGCCGGAAGTAATATCAACGCCGTTATGCGGAGCGCCGCCGTAAGCGCCGCGTCTCGCGTATGACGTCATTCCATATCCCTGTGTCATATAATAATCGTCATAGGGCATCGCAAAAAGTTTTGTGCCGGCCCTTGGAACCGACGGGGCGGTAATGTGCACGATGAATATACCGCTTTTCTGCGCCTCTGCTTCAGCATTTTTTAATTCCTCATAAAAGGCGGCTTCTTTCTGCTCGATTTCACTAAGCATCGCCTGATATTTCACTTCCTGGCCCTTTGTAACCGTAAGCAGCTTATCTTTACTCTCGCTGGTGTATGCCAAAGAATCTTTCTGCGCCCCCTGCGTTAAACTCAAATTTTCAAGGTCGCTCTTCTTCTTATCCAATTCCTTTTTATCCGATTCCATTCTGGTTTTAACATCCTGAAGCTGGGCTACCAGCGCCACCAGATTTTCATTAAGGTTCATAACCTGCTGCGCCTGGTCCGTAAAATCCGAAAGTTTCGGGTTCGACATCATAATCGCCACCAGACCCATCCTGTCCCTTTGATAAACAAAACCCAACAGCTTGGCAATGGCTGATTTTTGAAATTCAATATTTTTTTGCGCGCTTGTGATGTTACCCTCTATTTGTTGAATGTTCAGTTTAGTCGTGTCTATTTGTTTGCTTGTGATATTAATCTGATTCTCCAGGCGGAGGATGTTTTCTTTAATAAGACCAATTTCTCTCTGTAAAGTATTCGCTTCTTTCTGTTTTTGGTTTATATTCTTTTTATAAGTTTCCCCCTGTTTCGTGAGTTCTTCAATCTGTTTCCTTAGTTCAAGTATTTTTTGGCTCGCGTCGTCAATCGCGTAAACAACCCTGCCGGCCATTATTTTGCCGGAAATAACCAATGAAAATATAGCAAGTAATAGTATAAATCGCTTCAAATAAATCATTTCTCAAAATTTAGAGCTTTTTTTACGCGGGCGATTGTTTTTTCTTTACCGATGACTTTTGCCACCTCAACCGGATCCGGCGACGATTCTTTGCCGGTAATTGCCACCCTGAAAGGCCAGAAAACCAGCCCCTTGCCCCCAATGTTTTCACTTAAACCATTTAGCATATCCCGCAGTCGGGACATATCGTCAACCCCGCTTTTTTCAACAATAACCAAAACTTCCCGAAGCGCGTCAAATGACTTCCCGATATCTTCGCCTTTCCATTTCAATAAATTTTTATCAAATTCCGGCTCTTTGAACAGATAATCAAAATCTTTTATATCCGACAGTTTGCGCAAGCGGGTTTGGACGAGGGAAACTATGTTTTCTACTGATTTTCTGCCGGACTCTATCCCCTGCCCTTCCATAAAATCAAAGAGCCGTTCGGCAAAATTTTGCGGATTCATCTTTTTTATATATTCGCCGTTGAGCCAATCAAGTTTTTGGTAATCAAAAATCGCGCCGGCTTTATGTATTCTCTCGAGTTCAAATTCCCCCGTCAGTTCCGCGAAAGACAGCACCTCCCTATCCCCTTTCGGCGTAAATCCAAGAAGCCCCAGATAATTTATAATTGCCTCCGGCAGATAACCCTGCCCGCGGAATTCGCCGACAGAAACCGCGCCGTGGCGCTTGGAAAGTTTCGAGCGGTCTTTATTTAAAATTAAAGGCAGGTGGACGTATGCAGGGGTGTCAAAACCAAGCGCCTCCTGAATGAGAATATGTTTGGGCGTGTTAGCCAGATGTTCTTCTCCCCTGATTACATGGCTGATTTTCATTTCGTAATCATCCACGACTACCGACATATGATACAATGGTTCCTCCGGGCTTTTGGCAATACTGAAATCTCCCAAAAGTTTTGAATCAAATTTAATCTTTCCCCTGACTATGTCGTTGAATATAATCGCGTTGTCGGCGTTTGAATCCACCGCCAAACGGATTACGCCGCTTTGCCCGCTTTCCGGTTTAAGATTTTTCCTCTTGTGCTCGCAAATATGCCTCGGCGCTTCCTTGGCGGTGTACTGCCGTTCGCTTTCTTGTTCCAGTTCTTCTTCGGTGTGCAGACACCAAAAAGCTTTCCCGCTTTTCAATAGCTGTTCAATATATTTTTTATAAATGTCAACCCTGTCGCTCTGGCGGTAAAATTCGTCCCAGTTTAAACCCAGCCATTTTAGGTTATTGATAATATCTTCTTCAAACTCTTTCTTGGAGCGTTCCTTGTCCGTGTCTTCTATCCGCAAGACAAAATCGCCCTTATTTTTCTTGGCGAAAAAATAATTAAACAGAGCCGTCCTCGCCAACCCGATGTGCACAAAACCCGTCGGCGAAGGGGCAATTCGCACTCTGACTTTGCTATTCATCCCAAACGAAGTAGCTATAGCACGATTTAAGTTTTAGCTATGTCTACTGATTAATCATTACACATATAAAAATACTTATAACTTATGAACCCGTTAGGGCTACTTCGTACGGGATTCATATTGTGATTTTATTATACCAGAGATGTCGCTTTTGGAAAAACCAGCCGAATTTAAAATTAAAATAGCCCCGGCGGTCGTTCGCCGGGGCTATGAGAGTGGTCAAAGAACTTTAACCGCATAGAGCAAAATGTTCCTGCGGTTTTTTGAGGAAACCCCACTTAAAAATATTACCCGCGGAAATTCTCAGAAAACTAACGAACACCAACTTGCGCCCTTGCCACGTCTTGTCCGATTTTTCACCATCTAGGGTATACTTCCATAAGACAATAAGCGGAATAACTTCGAGCCCGAAAAATGGCGATATTTTTTCCGATAAATCTTGTATGGAACCAAAAGAATCTCTTACTGCGCCATAACTAATGACAGAGAACTGCGTCTCGGCCGCCACGATATAATCGGGCATTCTTCTGTGAACACTCACGATTTTCTGTTCAGCCGGGATGCTATCGCCTATGTATTGAACTTCTGCTTCCTCGCCAAGTAGTTCGCTTAATTTTCCTACTTGAACACGCAATGGCTTGGGCTCAATCGCCCATAATATTTTTGTCATTTCCACTCCTCCATTTTCGCGAATTGTGTGAATTGTCAAAAATCAGCCCCATTAAATATTAACTTATTATTTACAATCCGTCAATTCTAAAACAGCCTTTTGAAAATCTCAATTCTCAATTATGCTTAACTTATGCAGATTATTGATGTTTTGCCTCTGACCATACTCCCCCGCAACCAGGACCAAATTTTAAATTATTATCACACTGAAAAACTGGAACGCGGGGCGGTGGTTGAGGTTGAACTGAATAAACGCAAAGTTCGCGGGGTGGTTATCGGTTCAACCGATTTAAAATCGGCTAAACTTGGTTTTAAGAAACATGTTAGCTACGAGCTGAAACATATACGCAGGGTAATAAACCCCAAGCCGCAGGTTTTTGAATGGCAGCTGCGCGTTGCCAGTTTTTTGGCTTCTTATTATTACGCTCCGCTGGGTTTATGCGTAAAATTGGTCCTGCCCCCGTTTTGGGGAGTAAGAGGATATGAAATGGGCGGTGAGAATAAATTACCGGCTGAAAAGACAAAAATCGAAGAAAAACTGGTTATCGGCAACGCGTTGGAAAATATTGAAGAACAAATCAAAAAATATATCGGAAAAAATAAGCAGGTGTTTCTGCTCGTCCCGGAAACGTTTTCGGCGGATTATTTTATCGAAAGATTTAAAAAATATGAACCGGTTTTTGTTACGGGAGCGGTAAGCAATAAAAAATATTACGAAAACTGGAAAAACATCGCATCGGGTGAAACCAAACTTATTGTCGGCACTCGCATCGGGCTTTTTCTGCCATTCGCAAATCTTGGCTTAATTATTATTGACGACGAATCAAACGGCTTATACAAATCCGAAATGGCGCCTTTATACAATGCGGTTGATTTGGCGGGATATGTTGTGAGGATGAGAAATAGCGATTTGTTACTAACGGGAATCGCGCCGAGGATTGAAACTCTCAATTCCTTTACTAAAGAAACCGAAAAAAGCATAAATAAAGAAGCGAAAATAATTGATATGACCCGTGAAATTAAGGATAAGAATTTTTCGGTTTTGAGCCGGGAAATGAAAGGGAATGTCGCCGATATAGCCGCAGAAAAGAAAAAAATGATTTTATTCGTACCCAGAAAGGGCCACGCGAATTTTATTTCCTGCCGGAATTGCGGCGAAGCAATATCATGCAAAAACTGCTCCGTGCCGCTGATTTATTACAAAGTTCCCGAAGAAAAACTTATCTGCCATCATTGCGATTACAACGAAGCGGTGCCCCGGAAGTGTCCCACCTGCGGAAGTTTTGCTTTAAAAGCATACGGCGTCGGCTCGTCAAAAGTCGTTACGGAACTTAATGATTATTTAAAATATTTCGGGATAAATAATATCTCCGTGATTCAGCTGGATAACGATACCACCGGCTATGACGAAGAAGTTCAGTCAGATCTCGTAAATAAGTTTATTGATGCCGACTGCGCTATTCTCGTTGCTACCCAAATGATTTTCAACCATCGCCATTTGATAAAAGTTCCTCTTATTGGCATAATAAACGCGGATACGCTGGCGCATTTTCCCGATTTCCGCGCTGAAGAAAGGATGTTTTGCCAATTGATGATTTTGCGTGATATGACGGATAAATTGCTCATTCAAACTTATAATCCCGAAAATTATGCCATAAAGGCGGCAGTCGGCGGCGACGCGGACGCGTTTTTTAAAAAAGAGCTGGCAGACAGAAAACTGTTTTCCTATCCCCCGTATTCGCGGCTGACAAAAATTTATCTGCGGCACAGAAACGAGAAGAAACTTGCTTATGGGGCGAAAGTTCTTGCGGATAAACTTGCGGCGGTAATCAAGCAGGACAAAAAATTCGCCAATATAAAAATCGATAGTTCTCTGCCCAGCTTTATTTTCAAAGAAAAAGGAATGTTTAAGTGGAACATTATGCTGGAAATCAGCCCTTACGACATTTACAACGATAAAGAAGTTACAAATATAAGAAACGAATTATTTAGATATATGCCGGATATTTGGCATGTTGACGCCGATCCGGTGTTGACGATTTAGTTCATTGATGATTGAGGTTAATTAATGAATATATCTTTTCGCAGATGTTCGGGCTTTCCAGCGAAGCCTTCACTTATACCTCGCCAGTTTTCTCCCTTCGGGGGACCAAGCAAAACTGGCTCGCTGTACTGCTCAAAGACACATTCATTAATTGCCGGCATAAAGCCGTTGATAAAACCGTGCTGGCGGCAATCTCAACAGCACTCAAAACACACCAGCTCGTAGCTTATCATTATTAGATTTATGGATTTAATCAGCGAAAAATCAAAAGTGCTTCATGAACCGTTAGGAACGGTGAAAAAGATTACTCCGGAAATCAAGAATCTCATAGAAGAAATGAGAAAAATTATGGTGGTGAAAAAAGGAGTGGGACTCGCGGCAAATCAAGTTGGCAAAAATCTCCGGATTTTCGTGATTGAAAAAAAACTGGCTGATGACAACCAGGTTCCTGACGCTTATATCAATCCAACCATCACCGAGATGTCCAAAGAAGACGACGAAATGGAAGAAGGATGCTTGAGTTTGCCGGGACACTGGCAGATGATTAAGCGGGCAAAAAAGGTCTGGATAAAAGCACTGGACGAAAATGGCAATAAAATAAGATTCAAAGCCAAGGGCTTTTTGGCTCGGGTTTTACAGCACGAGTATGATCACTTGCGGGGGGTACTGATTAAAGATAAGAGTAAATAACTATCCTACCTACTTATCGCCTTCCTTATCCTTATTAGCATTTAAATACTCACTTTCCATAAGATTTACTATTTCTATTATTTCCCCGTATTTACCCGGATCCATACACATTGTCCTGCCGGCTGCTTTCTTAAATTCTTTATATGTCAGTTTGGAGTTTATTTCAGAATGCCCGTGACTTAAACCGCCAAATACTATTTTACCAGCCAAGGCGTTAATTAACGCGACCCAATCGTATGGAGTGCGAGGCTCCATAAGCATTCCGGTTAACTTTTCCAACGGCTTTTCCTCTTTTTTCTCCGGCGATTTTGAGAATATCCGTTCTATAAATTTTTCTTTACCCATAATAGTTTATTAATTAATAATTATTAGACTATTAGATAATATTATAATTGCTTCAACTCGTTATGGTATACAATGTACAATCCATTAGGACTTTTACAATCCGTGAACAGTGCCCAAGAACGAAACAAAAACAGAATCAATCCTGTGATATTCTGGCGAATCAGACGGTAACATGCCGCACGCATATTCTATTTTCACAGTTATGCCAAATAGGGTTCTATGAGATTCTTTAACGCCACATCCTTTGCAATTAAATCCACAGCCATCTCCTACACCTTGCCATTTAGCAGAAAATCTTTCAGAAACGATGCTTTCAGCGTATCCCTTGGTTATCCATGGCGCCCATACAAAGATAAGCAATAAAACAAGACCTATCATTAAAATCCAAACTTTTTTGTTAATCATGTTGTTATTTAACTAGCCCTCCGGAATATGGCAAATATTCCGGATATTACAAGTCAAATCGACCGCTAACTTTGCTTCTAGCCTCACTAATCTGTATATTATACTTAATGGTTCGGAATCGCAAAATTATCTTTTTCGGGACGCCGGAGTTCGCGTTGCCAGCGTTGAAAAAGCTCCGCGAATCAGGATACAAGATTTTGGCGGTAATAACAGCACCGGATAAGCCGGTTGGGAGAGAAAAAACAATAACGCCGCCACCCGTGAAAATAACGGCTCAAGAGCTGGGGTTGAAAATACTCCAGCCGCCGAAATTAAGGGGCAACAGCCAGTTTTGGGATGAATTGAAATCGCTCGGCGATATTGGTTTGGGCGTTGTCGCCGCTTATGGGAAAATCATACCGGAAGAAATTTTGGAGTTGCCCAAATTCGGTTTGCTTAATATTCATCCTTCATTACTGCCAAAATACAGAGGCGCATCCCCTATTCAAGCCGTCTTATCGAATGGCGAAACGGAAACCGGCGTAACTATAATGAAATTGGATAAAGAGATGGATCACGGGCCGATTTTGGCGCAGAAAAAAGTGGAAATAAAACCGAATGAAAAATATCCGGAATTAAGCGAACGGCTGTCTGAAATCGGCTCGGATATGCTTATAGACATACTGCCGGACTATTTTGCCGGAAAAATCAAGCCCGCCGAACAAAATCATTCTTCTGCCACCCTTACCAAAATAATTAAAAAAGAAGACGGAAAAGCCGATTGGAGTTTGGGCGCGAACTGGCTTTATAATACCTACCGCGCATTTTATCCGTGGCCGGGATTGTGGACGGAATGGGAAGGAAAAATCCTTAAAATTATTGAGTGTTCCCCCGACGACGCCGTTATAACCGCGAAGGCGGACACCGGCGCTTTGGCGATTGACGGCGGAAAACTTGGTTTCATTTGCGGCAAAGGGTTTTTAATAGTAAAATCATTACAGAGAGCCGGAGAGAAAATACTGTCTGACTCTCAATTTATTCAGGGCTACGGCAAACTGATAAAAAAGATTCCATAGATTATGGACGGGCAAATACTAAAAGTAGAAAATCTTGAAGTTACGCTGAACGAGCAGAAAATTCTTGAGAACGTGAATTTTGATGTTCACCGCGGCGAGGTTCTGGCTATTGTCGGACCCAACGGCGCCGGCAAAACAACTTTATTCAAAGCGCTTCTCGGGCTTGTCCCCCATTCCGGTTTAATCAAATGGATGGACGGAATCAAAATCGGCTACGTGCCCCAAAAGCTTTACATAGAGCACGGCATACCTCTGACCGTAAAAGAATTTTTATCCCTCAAAACAAATTCGTTTGAAGAAATCAAAAACGTTTTAAACGCTGTGGGTATAGTATATGACGAGACCCATGAACACCACGTCGAACAGCATATACTGAACCGCCCGATGGAGCTTATTTCCAGCGGCGAATCCCAGCGAGTGCTTATCGCGTGGGCGCTCATCGGCAATCCCGATGTCCTGCTTTTTGACGAACCGACGGCGGGCATTGATATCGGCGGAAAGCAAACCATTTACCACCTGATACACAATCTGCAGGAAACTAAAAAATTGACCGTGATTCTGATTTCGCACGATTTGAATGTCGTTTACCAGTACGCCAACGAAGTCGTCTGCCTGAACAGAAAGCAAATCTGCATCGGCACGCCCAAGGAAACGCTTGACCATGAACATATCCAGATGCTTTACGGGGGGAAAACGTCATTTTACCAGCACGTCCATAAAGAACATTGATTATGGGAATAATTTTTGACCTAAATTTGATAAATCTTCTGACGGCTCTGGCTGTCGGCTTGGCGGCGGGCTATTTGGGCGCGTTCATGGTTATGCGCCGGATGGCGCTTGTCGGGGACGCCCTGTCGCACGTGGCTTTGCCCGGAGTGGCTATCGCCTATCTTTATAATTTCAATCCATTTCTCGGCGCTTTTGCCGCTTTGTTCGCCGGCGTGATAATAATCTGGGCGATTGAACATTACACTTCACTTTCCACCGAATCCCTCGTCGGTTTGATATTTACTTTCGCTCTGGCAATCGGACTGATAATCACGCCACAGGAACAGATTTTGGACGCGCTGATGGGAGACATTTCAAGGCTCACGACCGCCAATGGCATTTTCGCGATTGTGGCGTCTCTGGCGGTCATTCTGGTTATGAAAACGATGTCAAAGAAATTCATCATCAGCAGTATTTCAGGCGAACTGGCGACGACTTCGGGAATAAGCACGCGGGCAATTCAGTTTGTTTTTATGATTTTGGTGGCGGTGGTGGTGGCGCTCGGCATTAAGGTTGTCGGCACATTGCTTATGGGCGCGCTGGTTGTAATTCCGGCCATCGCGGCTAAAAACGTCAGCAAGAAAATGAGTTCCTATACGGGATTAAGCGCGTTATTCGGAACCGTGAGTATGGTTTCGGGTATGATTCTCGCTGACGCCACCGGTTTTCTGCCCGGGCCGCTGATTGTGCTCGTAAGCGCCTTAATTTTCGCGATTACGTTTATTTTTGTTGAGTATTGACTCAAGTCGCCAAATTTGCTACCCTTTTAGTGTTGAACCTTAATAACCAGCAGTTCAAAGGTTTATAGAGGGAAGGGATCTAATTGGGGGAATATATGGTAAGCGTAGTTGTAAATCACCCAACAACCCCGCGACACTATGTACAGTTGTCCAAGAAAAATGTGGATAACATACTGGCCAATGTCGAATCGGGGAAACGTCGGGAAGTAATCACCAACCTGAGAGAGATGGCACACAAAAAATTGTTGACACCCGACGCCGTGAAATACATTCAGGAACTACAGTAAAAACAAACGGAGTCAGAAACCTCCTCCAATAACAATAAAAGAAATATCTTTTCTTAAACCGATCCCAAACACCCTCCTCGGGGGAAGCTCTGTATCTTTATTTTTAAATTTTTTTGCTTTGCAAAAGGGGAGGTACAGCCGCTGCATTTCCCCCCTCTCTATAAGCTTTTGAATTTTGCCGCCAGAAATTGGCTCCCGATCCCAACCCCTACATTTTGCCTCCTTTGGTTGTGGAATAGCCAATTTCTGGCGTTTTTTTAAAAATGATTGGAATGAATGACCTAAAACCCGGTGTCTTTTTTATTTACGAGGGTGCGCCCTACGTGGTTTTAGAAGCGCATCATCTTAAAATGCAGCAGCGCCGTCCAGTCCAGCAGACCAGGATGCGCAACCTGCTTAACGGCAAAATTATTGAGCGCAATTTCCAACAGTCGGATTCGCTTGAAGAAGCTGATATTGAAAAGAAAAAGGTCAAATTTTTGTATAATCACAGGGAGGAATACTGGTTTACCGAAGAAAATAATTCGTCAGCCAGATTTAAACTGGCAAAAGAAATTTTGGGAGACGCGGTTGCGTTTCTGAAAGCAAATACCGAGGTTGAGGCGATGCTTTTCAACGGGGAAACAATAAATATAGAACTGCCGGTAAAAATGGATTTCAAAGTCGTTGAAGCTCCGCCCTCAATAAAAGGCAACACCGCCCAAGGCGGGGTAAAACAGGTAAAACTTGAAACCGGAGCAATTGTGAACGTGCCGCTTTTCGTTGAAACCGGCGACGAAATCAGAATCAACACCCAAACCGGCGAATACGTGGAAAGAATCTCAAAAACGCAAAACTAAACGCCCACCGGTTTACAATCCCCCGCTTTGAGCCGGCTTGCCTCAACTCGGCGAAGCTGGCGGCGCCGAAAACCTTTTTGATTTTACGAAAAGGAGAATTAGTACCGGCAGAAGATACCATACGAATCTTATCGGGTCGCTCGTGAACAGCAGTAAAACCGGACTCGGAAATATTTCGACAATTCCTCTCGGAAGATAAGTAAATACGATAGCTGTCAAAAGTCCCAGATATAAAATTACCGCCACAAACGAAAACATCGGCGATATGTCGTATGACGTGAGTTTTTTCCTCAAAAAGGAACGATGGAGTATCAAAAAGATAATTATGTATAAAACGCCGAAAGCAATCAGTCTTACGATAAATACCGGCACTTGCTGGAAATACCGATTAACCCATTCGTAATAAGGAATTGCGGGCTCAATAAGCGCGGCGATATAAAGACACAGTACAGCCAGCATAATTTTCGATTTAGCCGTGCCTACGGCAATCAGGAATATCACCAGAAACACAAAAGCCAAAATCAGCCACGGATAATAATTCCCCACGAAATCCCGCAAACTGAAATTCGCCAACAGCGCCGAGCCCGCATTTCCGATTAATGATAGCAGGGTTTTAATTTTGTCCATCGGTTTTAATTATAGTATATTGCGCGAAAAAGAGTATGGCGGAATACAAACTAAAAAAAGGCGGGAATGTGTCTTTGAGCAGTACAGCGAGCCAGCCCCCACCATCACGTTGGTGGGGGGCTGGCGAGGTATAAGTGAGGGCTTCGCTCGCCTCGCTGGAGCCTACGGCGAAGCGGGCTGGAAAGCCCGAGTATCTGCGAAAAGACATATTCCCCAACAAAAAGGTGGTAAGTTAACGTGATTTGACAAAACAAATACAAACTGCTATAAATATGTTAGCTTTTTAACAGAACATTAACGCTTTTTCCACGTCATGTATGGAGGAATAGGAAAATGGAATGGTTACTTTCAGTTCTACCGGGCTTTGGGTGGGTTCTGCTTTTCGGAATTTTTCCATTTTTTCTTGCTAACGTTTTCATTGCGGATACAGTCAGTAGGAGAAATGACGAATTGTCCAATCGCATCATTTTATTCGGCATGACGAATAAAGATGATGAACTGACTACTGCAACGTTGGTTATTCAATTTTTAGCGGGGATGTGTGGAACAATATTGATCGTCTTGGTTTCCTTGGCAAATCTCGTCGGTGATTCAACAATATTTCCCGGATACCCTAATTATGTTGGCTTCCTGATGATAGGGCTAGGGTTAGCCGCCTATGGCGCCCTTTGGGGATTAATCGGTGTTGGTAGCTTTATCAAATCACTCCTGTCAAAATCCTGGAAATTATTGACTCAAAGGCTGACCATAAGAACCCTAAAAAGAATGAAAAAGGCCGAAATGAAAAAAGGGAAACCGCAGGAAATAATAAAGACCTGTCGGGGTCTAATCCAGAAAGCCGAAGAATTCTGCCCGGCGGGCTTAGTCGACCAATTCCAGGAATTAACCTCCAAACTAATGGAGGCGCTCAAGCAGAATATAGAAATCAAGGAGATTTTAGAATCGGGGACTACTGGTCTGGTAGGTGACCATGGCGAATTGCTTCAAAAAGCCGATGCTATTTTTAAGGATGTCAGTTTGGCGGATAGCGAGCTCGGCCGGAAAATAATGGAGTTATTGAAGAAAAAAGGTGATCGGGGAGGCCGGGCCGCGGAAGCCAAGCTGAAAATAAAAGCCATAGTGTTAATCTGCGAGGCATTGCCGCAGATTATAGCTGATTCCAACGGAGTCCTAAATGGGCTGGAGGAAACCATCATTCCGGCATTAACAGCGAATGCCCCGCCGGGGAAAAAAAGAGAAAAGGAAAAAGCATAAAAAAGAAGAAGTCCGACCCGCCTAGTTGCTTAGGCGGGGTTTTCATTTGAAGATGAACTAATGTCTTTTAGCACCGTTGAAAGAGCGGATTGCACGGTCCGCCTTGGGCGGAATCCGCTCTTTCACGGAACGAGTCCTGTCGCTGGCGGGACGAGTGGTGATAAAAGGCGTTAGCTCATCGCCGGGCTCTATTGAAAATTGAGGATTAAGCGGGTATATTATAGGCATATGCTGAACAAAATTATATTTGTCATAATTGGATTGCTTATGGTCGTGGGTATTTACTATATTTCCACGAGAAAAGACAGAAATATTTTTGAATCGGGTCCGACGAATACGCCGTATGCGACCAAGACAACCGGCTCAACAATCAGCTTTACGCCTGCCCCAACGGGATTGATTTCCGGCACCCCGACGCCCATTTCATCAAAAACCCCAACGCCAACCCAATCCTCCACTCCAACACCGACTTTTCCACGCACACCGACGCCGACCTCTACTCCAACTCGCACACCCACACGTACCCCTACACCTACTCCGACACCTCAAACCTATAATGTTTCAATTTATCAAAGAAGATACAACCCAAACCAGATGACTGTTAATAAAGGCGACAGAATTTATTACAAAAACGACGACACAATAGCCCATTCGGTCACTTCCGACACTGGCGAGTTTGACTCGGGCATTCTCCAGCCCGGAGACAGATGGACATTAGACACGTCAATTTTAGATCCTAAAGCGTATACTTACTACTCAACGCCGAACCCAAGTACGAGGGGCGGAATACTGGTCAGATAAAGAAGAATTGTTTTGCCGGCAGGATTTATTTTATATTTCGTAAGACAACTCTTCTGCCAGTTTCTTGGCTTTTGAGCTTAATTTTTTCGGAATTTGAATTTTTATTTTAACCACCTCGTCCCCTTTTCTGGCGCCGTGAAAACCATAACCTTTCAATCTTATTTCGTCGCCGTCATGTGTACCGGCTGGTATTTGTATTTCCCTATCGCCTTCAATGGTCGGCACGGTGACCGGCGCGCTCAGTAACGCGTCAGTAACCTTAATCGTCAGGTTATAAATAATATCGCCGCCCTTAACGGTAAAACGTCTATCGGATTCAACCGAAAAGCGCAAATATAAATCGCCTTTACCGCCGTTTCTTCCACCCGCGTTTCCCTTCCCTTTTATGACTATAGTATCGCCGTCATGAATGCCCGCCGGAATATCGATTCCAATTTTTTCGCGCGCGTTTTTGATACCGCTGCCGCCGCATGACGGGCATTTTTCTTTTGGTATTTTGCCCTCGCCCTGGCATTTATCGCAAATATAAGCCCTGGAAAAACTGCCTAAAATAGTGCGCGATGTTTTCCTGATTTCGCCTTTGCCGTCGCATTCGGAACACTTTACGAAATCGCTACCCTTTTTTACGCCGCTTCCGCCGCACTCGCCGCAGGCGATGTCATGCCGGATTTCAATGTCGGTCGAACCTCCTCTGGCGGCGGTGTACAAACTAATTCGCATATTGGCATGTATGTCTTCACCTCCATTGGCATACCGGCGTTCAGCCGTTCCCCCGCCGAAAGCGCCGCCAAACATGTCAAAAATGTCATTGATATCAAAGTTAAAGTTACCGCCGCCAAAACCCTGCCCAAAATTAAAGCCCTCAAAGCCGCCAAACCCGCCGGCTCCGCCCGAAGCCGAAGAGCCGTCATAAGCCCCGAACTGGTCAAACTGGCTTTTCTTGGAAGGGTTTGAAAGCACTTGGTATGCCTCATTTATCTCTTTAAATTTTTTCTCGTCGCCGCCTTGCTTGTCCGGGTGATATTTGTGCGCCAAAGCGCGGTAGGCTTTTTTAATTTCCTCCGCCGTGGCGTTTCTCGAAACTCCCAATATTTGGTAGTAATCCTTTGCCATCCATTAAACAACTCAGCGTTACTTCTTCTCGCCGTGCGGGTCTTGCTCAACTTTCGGCTCCTGCTGGCCGGCTGTCTGCTGCTGGGTTTTGTATAATATCTCGCCGATTTTCTGGGATGACCGCGAAAGTTCTTCCGTAGCTTTTTTGATATCTTCGACAGAACCGGCATCTTTAATCTTCTTCAGGTTTTCAATCTTTTCGTTGATATCTTTCTTGGTGTCTTCGGGGATTTTGTCGCCCGCGTCTTTCATCGCTTTTTCGGTCACGTAAATTATCGACTCCGCCATATTTTTGGATTCGACTTGCTCTTTCTTTTTGGCGTCTTCGACCGCGAATTTTTCGGCATCCACCGCCATCCGCTTCTTTTCATCATCGCTAAGGCCGGATGAGCCCTCAATATGGATTGACTGCTGTTTGCCGGTAGCTTTATCTTTGGCGTTGACGTTCAGGATTCCGTTGGCGTCAATATCAAACGAAACTTCAATCTGGGGCATGCCACGCGGAGCCGGAGGAATGCCATCAAGGAAAAATTTACCCAAGGTTTTGTTGTCCGGCGACATCGGGCGCTCTCCCTGCAAAACGTGTATTTCCACGGACGGCTGATTATCCGCTGCCGTTGAAAATGTCTGCGTTTTAGAAGTCGGCACGGTGGTATTTTTTTCTATCATTCTGGTCATTACGTTGCCAAGCGTTTCAATGCCCAGAGACAGCGGCGTCACGTCAAGCAATAAAACATCACTGACTTCGTGCTTCATGATTCCACCCTGAATACCGGCACCCACGGCAACAACTTCGTCGGGGTTGATATCCTTGTGCGGTTCTTTCCCGAAGAATTTCTTCACCGCCTCAACCATAGCCGGCATTCTCGTCTGTCCGCCGACAAGCACGACTTCATTTATATCCGAAGTTTTCATTTTAGCTTCCTCAAGCGTCTTTTTGGTCAGTTCGATTGATTTCTCTATGAAATCACGGGTTAAATCTTCGAGTTTCGCCCGAGTAAACGTCATTGAAAAATGTTTCGGCCCGCTTGAATCGGCGGTCAGAAACGGAATATTAACCTCCGCTTGGGTCGTGCTCGAAAGCTCGTGTTTGGCTTTTTCAGCTGCGTCCTTCAAGCGCTGTAATACCATATGGTCTTTACTGACATCTATTCCGCTTTCCTTTCTGAATTCATCAACAAAATACTGGATAATTTTCTGGTCAATGTCGTCGCCGCCTAAATGAGTGTCGCCTCCGGTGGCTTTAACCTCAATCGTGTCAGCCGACACTTCAAGAATCGAAACGTCGAAAGTTCCGCCGCCGAAGTCATAGACTACTATTTTCTCGTCCTTTTTCTTGTTGAAACCGTAGGCAAGCGCAGCTGCCGTCGGTTCGTTTATCACGCGCAGGACTTTTAAACCGGCGACTTCACCGGCGTCTTTTGTCGCCTTCCTCTGCGAATCGTCAAAATAAGCCGGCACCGTAATTATCGCTTCGGTAATCTTCTCGCCGAGTTTGTCTTCGGCGTCGGTTTTCAACTTTTGTAAGACCATCGCCGAAATTTCCGCCGGCTTGTACCATTTGCCCTGCCCTGAGTTTATCGAATGGGTCGAAGGGTCGCCCATTTTTATCTCAACGTCGTTATTGCTCCCTTCCCTGATCTCATAGGGCAGCAATTTTTTGTCTTTCTGGACCTCCGCATCGGAATAACGCCTGCCGATGAGTCTTTTGACCGAATAAATGGTGTCTCTCGGATTTGTCATTGCCTGCCGTTTGGCGGTAATGCCGACATATCTTTCTCCGCCTTTTCCGATTGCCACCACTGAAGGCGTGGTTCTTGCCCCTTCTTTGTTTTCTATGATTCTCGGCTGGCCGTGTTCAATAATAGCCATCGCCGAGTTTGTCGTTCCTAAATCGATTCCTAATACTTTTGCCATTTTTGTTAGCGAGTAAAGTGAGCTTTACAAAAATGAGCACCTCGCTTCAATTTTGCCAAAACTCAACTTCACTTTTTTAAATTTATTAATTATTTTCAAGTGAGCCAATATGTATTGAGGACTGTTCGGGTTGAACTGGGAATATATCTTTGAGCAGTACAGCGAGCCAGTTTTGCTTGGTCCGCCTTGGGTGGAAAACTGGCGAGCTATAAGCGAGGGCTTCGCTGGAAAGCCTGAGCATCTGCGAAAAGACATATTCCCAGTTAGTTTCAGTCCCGAAAAACATATTGGCAAGTGACTTTACTTTACATTCACGTTAATTTTCTTCGGTTGTCTTACCTCCGACTTTGGCTTTTTGATTCTACCATATATTTTCAACGTACCTGCGGTCCGTTGAAATGTCATATGGCGAATCATTAATTATTAACGAATTTTACTCTTGCGGGCCTGATTACCTTGCCGTACATCGTGTAGCCAGCCCTTATTTCCTCAACTTTTTTCGCGTTCTCCGGAATATGCCCCTCGGTTATTTCGTGAATATTGGGGTCAAATTCCTGCTTCGCCGGAACTCTTTCCACTCCGTATTTTTTAAAAATATCCGATACCTGCTTTTTGGTTTTTTCCAAACCCATGAACCAATTTTTACACCCGTCTTTCACGTTCTCCGGCGCCTCGCGAATCGAAATATCCAAACTGTCCACGATATCCAGCATATCCAGAATCAATCCTTCGTTCGCGAACTTCAGAAAATCCTCCATCCTTTTTGCCTCTTCTTTCCGGTAATTAATCATATCGGCCCGGGCACGTTTCCAATTATTAAGATATTCTTCGGCTTTCGCCCGCCATTCGTCTTTTATTTCGCCGTTGCCACCGGTGTTGTCTTTTAAATCTTTTTCGTCTTTTGGATTATCCATATTTTGAATATTTTTTCAGCTCATTTACAGCGTAAGTGAGCAAATTAATGTTTTTTTCATAATCCATTCTCATGGGACCGACCAGAACCAGCAACCCCCTTAATCTTCCCGGCAAATCATAGCCGGCAGTCATCAGCGTCTGGTCCTGCATATCCCTAATATGGTTTTCTCTCCCGATGGCTATTCTTATTTCAATATCATCGGGCACTCCGAAAAATTCACGTTCCATCCGGTCAAACATGCTTTCAAATTCATCAAAGAACTTTGCCATTCTGGACATCGCGTCGGCAAACTGGAATTCCGGATGTTGGAATAGCGGTGCCAATCCCCTCTTGAAAAAGTCCTGCTGTTCTTTAATGGCGGTTATAACGACACTACTTGAGAGCGATGAAAGTGCATCGGCAAGGCATTTGATCATTTTTTCCGGGTCGGACATGGCATCGGCTAAGTCGCCGCTGATTCTTTTCTTGGCTTCCGGTCTTAAATTGGAATCTCCTACTCTTAAAAAGTTATCAACATAGAATCTGTACGCCTTATCCGTCGGCACACGTCCGCTTGAAGTATGCGGCTGGTGCAAATATCCCGCCTCTTCCAATGACTGCATTTCAGCCCTCAAGGTTGCCGAAGAAAGCTTAAATTTTCCTTGATTCGTAAGCAGTTTTGAACTCACCGGCTCGGCGCTGTTTATGTATTCTTCAACCAGTTGTTTTAATACCTGTTTTTGGCGCTCAGTCATATTATAAAAACCATTTTAGCCGATTGGCACTCTCAAGTCAAGAGTGCTAATTATTAATACGATGCGAGGGGGCGTAAGGTTTCACCTTGCAGCGTGCGGCAATTCTAAACTGGTTTGAATAAAAACTCTTTTTCTTCTACAATCATATTATGCTCCGCATATACAATACCCTCACCAATTCAAAGGAATATTTTTTAAGTTCGGATACGAAAATCAGGATGTTTGTCTGCGGACCGACGGTGTACAATTACATCCACATCGGCAACGCCCGTTTGTTCACGGTTTTTGATGTTGTCGCCAAATATCTGCGCTACCTCGGCTACAAATTGTCGTATATTCAAAACATTACCGATATTGATGACAAAATCATTAATCAGGCGAAAGAAAACAATGAAACTTCGGAAACAGTAGCGAAAAGATTCCTGAATGAATTTTACAAGGATATAAAAAGCCTCGGGATTACGTCCGTGGATTCTTATCCCAAAGCATCCGAACATATTCCGGAAATTATCGGGCAAATCAAAAAATTAGTTGAAAAAGGGGCTGCTTACGCGGTGCCGTCGGTTGCTGTTTCAGGTGAGGATGCCATCAATGACCCGGCGAACAATGATGTTTATTTTTCGGTGGCGATGTTCCC
The DNA here is from genome assembly GCA_007376485.1 of Parcubacteria group bacterium Licking1014_17. Lineage (GTDB taxonomy): Bacteria > Patescibacteriota > Minisyncoccia > 2-02-FULL-40-12 > IGHO2-01-FULL-4-A > VMGJ01. Next base: position 162,848 of record VMGJ01000001.1, read on the forward strand.
TGAATTCGGAAAACTGTCAAAACAGCAATTGGATAAACTTGAAGCTGGAGCGCGGGTTGAAACCGAAACCAACAAACGTGACCCAAAGGATTTTGTTTTATGGAAAGCGCAAAATTATATTTACGAGCCGTCATGGGACTCACCATGGGGCAAGGGCAGGCCCGGCTGGCATATTGAAGATACGGCAATTACCGAAAAATATTTCGGTCCGCAATATGAAATCCACGGCGGCGGTCAGGATTTAATGTTTCCCCATCACGAAGCCGAAATCGCCCAACAGGAATCCATATCAGGGTTACAGCCGTTCGTAAAATACTGGATGCACGCCGGATTTTTGACAATGAAAGACGATAAGATGTCAAAATCAACCGGGAATTTTATCACTTTGAGAGACGCCATGGAAGAATACGGAATGGAAACTTTGAGATTTTATTTCTTGAGTTCCCATTACCGCGCCCCGCTGGATTACGCCGACGAAACCATCAAACAATCGGCGGCGGCAACAACGAGACTGGCTGAATTTTATTTAAAACTAAAAAGTATCAAAAATTCGCTTAAAACCGAACCGAACGAAAAAAATTTTTCCGCCATTTCTACTATTACGGGTTTTTTTGAAAAAGATATGGACGATGACTTTAACACTTCGCGCGCTTTTTCGAGAGCTTTTGACTTGATAAGATACGCCAGTCCGCTGATAAATGACGGCTCGCTGGACGTTGAGTCCTATAAAAAAATAATGGAAACCCTTGATTTAATGAACAGCATCTTCGGAATAATCCCAAAGGAGTTGACTGAAATCCCCGCAAATGTCAAAAAATTATGCGAAGAGCGTGAGCGGGCGCGGGCAAGCAAAAACTATGGCCAAGCCGATTATATCCGGATGCAGATTCAGGCGCTCGGATACAGAGTAGACGATACAAAATACGGGCCGTTCATAAAGAAAAAGACGTTTTAAAAGCTTCTCCAATGGGGCATTGTGCTTTTTTACAGTATGGGATTATACTCGCTGGTGTGTTTTTTGTGACTGGATTTTCGCCAGGGCTTCGACTGAGCTCAGCCGAACGTCCGACGAAAATCCATCTGGTGAAGTCATCGTCATTTGTCAAGACATAAAGTCATTGACAAAACCGTGCTGACAATGGCTTCAACAGCACTCAAAACACACCAGCTCGTTGGAACCTTTAGTAAGGCGGTAAAAACCCAATACTTGCTTTAAAACACAACGTCTCTCCCCTGCAAGGGTGATATGCCTTTGAGCAGTACAGCGAGCCAGTTTTGCTTGGTCCCCCACCATCACGCTGGTGGGGGAAAACTGGCGAGGTATAAGCGGAGGTTTTCGCTGGAAAAACCGGAGCATCTGCAAAAAGGCATATCACTCTTAGCACACTTATCCACAGCCTATCCTCCAGATACCAGCTTCTCCGGCTTAGGGGCTCTTTTTTTATTTTTGTATACTTAGTCCATGCCGGAAAAGAACGGAAAAATAAACGACCAACTGCCGCCGCAAAACATAGAAGCGGAAAAAGGCCTGCTTGGGGCGTTATTGATTGATAAAGAAGCAATCCATAGAGTGGTTGATATTGTCGACTCGGATAATTATTACAGCCGCGCCCATCAGATAATCTATGAAGCGATGATGAGATTATACACCAAGAACGAACCTATAGATTTACTGACGGTTTCAAATATTCTCGAAGAGCAAAAACAGCTCGAAACAATCGGCGGCACAGGATATCTGACCTCGCTCGTCAATTCAGCGCATTCTTCCGCCCACGCCGCCCATTACGCAAAGATAGTGGAGCGCAAAAGCATTCTCCGCGGGCTGATTGACAGTGCTTATGAAATAATCAGGCTTGGATATCAGGAAGAAACCGATTTGGAAAATCTGCTTGATGAGGCGGAACAAAAACTGTTTTCAGTCACCCAGAAGTCAATTCAGCAAAAATTTGAATCCATCGGCAGTACTCTTAACGAAGCATTTGAAAGACTGGACAGCCTGCACAAGGGCGATGGCGTCATCCGCGGAATGCCGACGGGCTTCGCGGATTTGGATAATAAAACAGCCGGCTTGCAAAAATCCAACCTTGTAATCCTCGCCGCCCGCCCTTCAATCGGAAAAACCAGCTTGGCGTTGGATGTCGCCCGCCATGTGGCAAAATTCACGCCTGTCGGCATATTCAGTTTGGAAATGTCGCGAGAAGAGGTAACCGACCGGCTGATTGCCTCAACAGCCGGCGTGAGCCTTTGGAAAATGAGAACCGGCAAATTATCCTCGCACGGCGAAAATAATGATTTCCAAAAAATCGCTGTGGCTCTGGATGAGCTTTCAAAAAGCAAACTGTTCATTGAGGACTCCTCAACTCTTTCGGTATTGCAAATGAGAGCCATGTCGCGGCGCTTACAGGCAGAACACGGTCTTGGGCTTATTATCGTTGATTATCTGCAATTGATTACGCCGAACCAGAAATTTGACAGTGCAGTTCAACAGGTTACGGAAATATCAAGAAATCTTAAAGCTCTCGCCCGCGAATTAAGTGTGCCGGTGCTCGCGGTTTCCCAGTTGAGCCGCGCCGTTGAAAGCAGGCCGAACCAGAGGCCGAAATTATCCGACCTTCGCGATAGCGGAAGCATTGAGCAGGATGCCGACTTGGTGATGTTTATTTACAGGGATGATAAAGTGAGGCAGGACCAGAACGCTATGAAAACCAATGTAGCCGAAATAATAATCGCCAAGCACCGCAACGGTCCGACCGGTGAAGTAGAATTGTATTTTGACGAGGAATCGGTATCATTTAAAGACCTGGCGAAGAATTTTTAATGCCCGAAAAAATAAAAAAGATAATTTCTTTTCTGTCAAAATTGCCCGGAATCGGTCCCCGTCAGGCCACCCGTTTGGTTTTGGCTATGCTTGACTGGAAAAACTCGGACCTGGAGGATTTTGCTTCTGCGATTTCAGTTCTTAAGAAAGGACCGGTTTTATGCAGGCAGTGCTTTAATTTTGCCGAAGCCGAATTATGCTCCATTTGCTTAAACTCAAAAAGAAATCAAAAACATATTGCCGTCGTTGAAAGGGTTACCGATCTCCAGTCAATCGAAAACACCGGCTTATTTAAGGGCGTCTATCACGTGCTTGGGGGCGCGATCAATCCGGCCGACGGAGTTCTGCCCGAAAAGCTCAAAGTTGCCGAATTGGTCAGTAGGATCAAGAATCTTAAACATTCGGATGGCGGACTTGAAATCACCCTCGCCACGAATCCGAACGCATACGGCGACACTACCGCCTTGTTTCTTGAACAGGAATTAAAGCCGCTGAAAGTGAAAGTCACCCGCCTTGCACGGGGATTGTCTTCGGGTTCAAATGTTGAATACGCGGACGAAACGACACTGAAAAACGCGTTTAGGCATAGAAAGTAGACACATAGTAACCGCCCCTGTGAAATCGTTTAGTGGATACTAATTTACTGGATATTTAAAAAAACGACCCAAGTGGAATCTCGGGTCGTTCATGATTTACTGAAGGTCCGAATAATGTTGTCAAGATAACACGTTTTTGAGACTACCTGTCTCCACTTGTCAAAGATGTCTGGGTCAAAGATATTACCAAGAGGAACGAGGCGACAAATATTCATGTCATCCTCGGGTATTGTTACCTGGCCATCGGATTCGACGAAGAAATATGCGTGATTTCTATCATTCCTTCTCGACACAACCACGCTGAACGAATTCTGAAATTCCTCCCTGATTGTTGTCACTGCCTCATTGAAGGAGTCATCAGTCACCTCAAATAAATGTCTGCTCAGAATGGCATTCTCTTGAGGCGTGAACTGATACAACTTCCAAATAGAAACAGGGTAACGCCTGATCAAGTTTCCGATGGCTTTCAAATCATGACCGACACGAATTATCGGTCTCTTTGAGATTGTTGCCATGTACTCCAAGGCAGAAAATATCCTATCAGCGTCTCTGCGTTGAGCGTTCATAACAGGAAGCCCTATCACGTCGACATTGCAACAAATCAAATCTTGGTATGAGAGAAAAAAGTCCGCATTGGTGTCTAAAAAGACATCGAATCCGGATTTTTTCAAATGGAACATCACCTCGGGAAAATCGTTTCGAATGGTTGGTTCCCCTCCTGTTAAGAGAATGGACTCTGCGCCATTAATTTTAAGAACGCTGAAAACGCGTTTTAACGTTGAGAGGTCCATCTCTGGAACGTTTTTGGGGGCAAAACAATGCAGGCACTTACGACTACACCGTGCGGTGATTCGTAAAGATACTACCTTGGGAACAAGTTCTTTTTTATTCATACACACTCCCTATGTCAATGAGCATAATCGTAACCAAAAAACTGACTCTGATTCTATACTCAAATATTTTGCGGGTCAAATGGTGGAATTGAATCGCTCGCCTCGCTGAAGCCTTCGGTGAAGCGAGCAAAATGGGAAAGACACGCTAAAAAACTGCTTTTGAGCAGTACAGCGAGCCAGTTTTGCTTGGTTCCTCACCAGCGCGCTGGTGAGGGAAAACTGGTGAGCTATAAGCGAGGGCTTCGCTGGAAAGCCCGAGCATCTGCGAAAAGGCAGTTTTTTAAATTTCTAGACTCGTAAAACACAATCACCGCCTCTACCCCGAACCACGCAAAAAAGCCCATTTATATGATAACGGCTAAGCAGCAAAAATGGCTAGATGTAACACAGATTCAATGCCCGCGGGAGCGTGTTACGGGGCTTATGCGGCGATTGATAATATTTCCACTTTTGTAAATGGCTGACGATGCCCCTTTTTCTTTTTGTAGCGGGTCTTGCGGGTATATCTGAAAACAATTTTTTTGTCCGATTTTCCTTCTTCCAGAACCTTGGCTCGCACTTTCGCGCCCTCAAGCATCGGTTTGCCGATGGTGGCAATATTGGCATTGTCGTCGCCAATCAATAAAACCTCATTAAAATCAAATTCATCACCGGGCTTGAACTCCAGCCTTTCAACCTCAATTTTGTCGCCCACTTCCACCTTATACTGCTTTCCGCCTGTTTTTATAACCGCAAATGACATAATTAAGAAATATAGCAAATATGCGGTTCCCCGTCAAACAGTTGCCTATTCCAAAAACACCTTTTTCGCCAAACCTCCAAAAGCATTAGCCCAGTTTTCCTTTGGAAAAATTTGTTTAATAAGTTTGATATAAAGTTCAATCTCATCAAGCGGGACGTTCTCTCCCCCGTAATCGGTGCCAAACATGATTTTTTTCTTAATTTCCGGGAAATACGCCATTATTTTTGCCAAGTCTTTTTTATATTCCAGATAAAGAAGTTTGGTTTCTTTTTTTGACGCGCCGGCATCTATAGTTCCGGAGATATCGGCATAAACATTCTTGTTCTTACTGACTACGCTGGCGCATTCATACATAAAAGGAAAACCGAAATGGCAGATGACTATTTTAAGGTCGGGATACCTGACGGCAATATCATCAACGTAAAGAGGGTTGGCAAATCGGAGAAGAGCTCGGCTGTCGCTGACGTCGCCGGAGTGGAATGCCAGCGGTTTGTTGTATTTCAGGCAGAGTTCGGCAACTGGCCAGACTCTGGAATCATTCGCACTGAAATACTGGTAGCCCGGGTATAATTTTACCCCTACAATCTCGCCTTTTTTGAACATACTCTCTATTGTCTTGAGTTGGATTTTTATTTTTTCCGGCGCATTTATGTCTACCCCCGCCAGAAGCCGCAGGTTTTTCTTTGAAGCAACATATTTTGCCGTTTTCCGCAAGTCATCCTTGCAGTAATGCATAACAAAAGCCAGGCCAACGCGCCCTTTGGCTTTTCTCATATAAGACTGATATGTCTTTTCATCGTCAATATGTGTGTGAACGTCAATAACCATTTCCGGATATTACCCCAAGTAGAAATGTAAATCAAACGACCCGACACACTTTCTTATTTTGTCAAATTAGGATTTATTTTGTTTATAAATATAAAAAAGAAAAAACGGCAGATTCATAACGCGAATCTGCCGTGCAAAAAATATTGTCAGCCAGTAGAATCAGACTACCGTAAGACAGCATTCCATTTCTAATTGCTCCCCCTCTTTGAGAAACCTACCATATTCAGAATCGGTGAATACGTCCGGGTCAGTTAAGGTGGGTTCAACGCAGAAATACTCATCTGGATTATCACTCCATAATGTAAGGTATGACTTGGGACCGAAATCACCTCCCAATATCATTTTCAGCTTGTGCTCTCCGGACCTGACTAAAATAGGCTCATCAGCAATAATTCTTGACGACTTGCCGCAGAAGTCAGTTATCACACGAGAACCAACTCTGGCTATACCCCTTGTCATATACTCATCCGACCTGTCGGCGCAGAAATACGGATGAAAACCCGGGTTGATCGGTGCGTGAAGAAATTCCCCATCCTTCAATCTTTTTGCGACCAGCCCTAAAATCAAACTGCCGTAGAATCTGACCCTTATGGTTACCCTGTATTCCAACAGCCACGGAAATCCAGGCATTTTTTCATTTGCCCCTCTAAAAACAATACAATCCCCTGAATGTTCGACAAGGTCAAAATCTTGATTTCTCAACCATCCGTGTTTAGGAATTGCATTGAAATCTTCAGGGGGCGTTCCAAAGAATGGGAAACAAATAGGTATGCCCCCTCTGGATTTTTGTCCAACTGTCATTTTTGAATAGATGATATTCTTGCCATGGATTGAAAAACTTCCCACAGTCGCGCCAATTGATGAAACACTGGCGCTAACATCTCCGTCTTCAATAATTCTAATCATAACTTACAATCCTCCTTTAATTGTCAAAGAATTATCTACAAATGGACAGCCCTAATGGTATCACTAAAAAACAAAAAAAGTCAAGTAGAGTTTTTTTACGTGGTATTGACAGAAAAATTTAAAAAAGTAAAAATAGCAGAAGTCCTTTTTATTCAATTAACCCCTAAGCCTGAAAGGAGGCCCTATGGATCCAGAGGAGAGAAGTTCCTCACCTTCACTGCTGATAGAGGTTTGCAAGTGCCGTTTTCATGTCAACCTTTATTATGACAATGAGTACGTTGGGACGATTTTTTCCCAGTGGGGATTTCTTACGGCGGCGGCTAAAATATGGGAGGACAACAGAATTGAAGCGGAAGGTTTTCCCATGATTGATGATCTTGTGGGAAGTTTAGATTTGCCTATACTTTCAGAGGATGGGCTTGATTGGACAAATGAGCCCGTTGCGGCGTGTGGCTTCGTGTATTTCCCCAACGGCAGAGGAGGCAACGCGTAATGCACCAAGAAAGTAAGGAAAAGGCGGTTCGGTTTCAGCCAGAGCCGCCTTTTATAATTTGTTTAATAACCCGCAGCGCCAACCGGATTTGAACCGGTGTTCCATGGCTGAGAACCATGTGTCCTAAACCGCTAGACGATGGCGCCAATGATTTTTTATAACATAAAAACTTACTTGTTCAAAATTAAAAGCGGAGAAAAAACTGCTTTTGAGCAGTACAGCGAACCAGTTTTGCTTGGTCTCACGCCGGCGCGCCGGTGGGAGAAAACTGGTGAGGTATAAGCGAGAATTTCGCTGGAAAGTTCAAGCATCTGCGAAAAGGCAGTTTTTTAGGCTTTGGTGGATGAATTTTCCTCGCAGGCGAAAATCCAGTCCCGAAAAGCATATTGGCTCGCCTTAAATCTATCACGCTGTACTCGCCCATTTGCCGGTCTGCCTAGTAAGCAATTCTTTGGCCAACTCCGGCTCGCCCATAATTTCTTTCACTATTTTTTCCATCCGCATACTTTGCGAACCTTTAACCAAGATAATATCCCCTTCTTTCATGAGATTCTGAATCTTAATTTTCGCTTCTTCGGTGTCGTGGTAATAAAACACTTTTGCGGGACCTAAAATGCTTTCAGCCGCTTCGGCTGTGAATCGCGCCGCCTGACCGACTGCGATTACTATGTCGGCACACTCGCCGGCGCGGACGCCAATCAGCCGATGAGCTTCGGTTTCGTATTTGCCCAATTCTTTCATATCGCCCAAAACGGCGATTTTCCGGACTTTCTTTTTCCCCAGACGCCGGGCGCTATTGCCGTATTCATTCAGAACATCCAGCGCCGCTATCGTGGCAATCGGCGAAGCGTTATAAGTATCGTCAATGAGAGTGGTTTCCTTGATGCCTTTCAGCAGTTTCATTCTGCCTTTTGGAAATTCAATCAAATCTAAGGCCTCCGAAATCTCAACCAGATTCAATCCCAGATGCGCGCCTACGACTACCGCTGTCAATACCCCATAAAGCTGGTGAGTGCCGAGGAAATTATGGATCCTAACCGGAATGAAATTTTCGCCTTGATGAATTTTAAAAGACAAGCCACCGATATCGCTCCGCGCGTCATTGGCGAAAAACGAAACTTCGGAAACCCGTACGTCTGCGCCGTCATAGAAACCGAACGTGCTCACGGGACACTTCGCGTATTTTTTCATATCCAGAACCGTCTGGTCGTCATAGTTAAGCACCGCTAAGCCATTCACTGGCAGACACCTAATCAGCTCTGATTTTTCCATAATCACGGCTTCGGGACTAGCGTAATATTCAACATGAACCGGCACTTCGCCGACAGCGGTAATAACGCCTATCTGCGGTTTTACGACGTTAACCAGATAAGAAATATCACCCGGCCTATCCGCCCCGAGTTCCAGAACCAGCATTTTGGGAAAAGTGCCGCCAAGAATTCCGTAGGCTCTTAAAAGCGCCTTAAAAGCCGACCACAGAAAAATTATTTTCTTTAAAATAGATTTGGGACCGTCCAGCGGTTTTACGCCCATTACTGTAAGTGGGACCCCGAATTCGTTATTATAATTTTCATCGTTCCTGACGGCGGTGAATTTATGGCTTAAAACTCCGTATATCGCCTCCCGAGCCGTCGTCTTGCCGACGGACCCCGTAACGCCGATAATAATCGGCGTATGCCTTTGAATTAGTTTGACTGCTATGTGGCGCAAAAACCATTTTAAAACCTTTTTAATCATCCCGTACGAAACAAGAAACGCTTCAGTGTTGTCTGCGAATAACGTTTACTCTGTCTTATTAAATTGCTATACATATTTTTTATAACTATTTCTTTTTAAGCGTTTCCGTATAACATAACTAATTTATGAAAACACGGCACTTCTGTTCAAATACTTACGCTTTGTTAATCAGGCTTTAGCTGTTTCGTTCGGGATTCATTAAGACCTTGTCGGCGGAATGTTAAAATAATTTAACAAATAACGGGTAATATCGCCAAAAGTTGACGGCAGGGTGTTTGACGCGAATTTAGCGCCGACCGGCTTGTCAATCCTTAAAAGAATCGAAAATCTGGGTGCGTATGCCGGCGCGAATCCGACGAAGTCGTGTATGAACTCATCATTGCCCAAATATCCCCCCTCCGGGTCGGGAATCTGGGCGGTACCGGTTTTCCCCGCGACATCGTAACCGTCCACTTTAGCCTTATCAAAACCTTTGTCAACCACATCAACCAGCATTGATTTCATCAAAGCCGAAGTTTTTTCTTTTATCGCCATATTTAATATCTTCGGGTTAATTTTGTCGTGCGTTCCGTCCGGGCGGACTATTTCTTTGACCACGTGCGGCCACATTATTTTTCCGCCGTTGGCTATCGCCGAATAAGCCGTTATTAATTGTATCGGGGTAACGGCAATGCCCTGCCCGAAAGAAGCCGTGGCAAAATTCACTTTTCTTCCGGAATAAAGATTAGCGATACTGCCCGATATTTCGCCGGCAAGATCCACGCCTGTTTTCTGACCGAAACCGAAGTTTACCACGTAGTTCAGAAAATTATCGTCACCCGTCCTTTTCTGGGCAAATATTGCCCCCGTGTTCAGCGAAAATTCCAACACCTGTCTCATTGTTTGAACACCATGCGCCTTTTCATCGTAGTTTTGGATGGTAAAATCGTCAAACTTTACCTGCCCGGGGTCCCTATATGTGGTTTCGGGTGTTACTGCGCCGGTATCCAGCGCCGCCGCCATGGTTATGCTCTTAAAAGAAGAACCGGGTTCAAAGTATTCCTGGATGTTTGGATTAATATAATTATCCATTTTAAAATCATTGTAATTGTTGGAGTCGTAGCCCGGTGAAGCAACCATCGCCAAAATTTCACCGGTGTTCGGGTCCTGAACGATAGCCATGCCTTTTTCCGGAGTCCAGCGCTTCATTAGCTCATTCAGTTTGGTACTCACATATGATTGAATATTGGGGTCAATAGCCAGAACTAAATCAACTCCTTTATACCCCGCGCTGCCGTCAGCGCTGTTTTCGCTGTTTTTGTCAGTGTTATTCGCGGTTTTATCCCCATTCAGCTTCAAGAAATTATAAATTTTCGAATAGGTCTCGTTGCCCAAAATTTCCTGTGTTTTAAGTTTCCCGCTCAAAAAATCTTCATAATAGCCCTCAACTCCGTATTGACCGATTCTTTCTTCGCCTTTAAACCCCACAAATCCCGATACCGACGAAATCTCCGGGCTGAATTGGTATTGTCTGCTTATTTCCGAAGCCGACGATATCCCGTCAACCTTAAGTTTTGTTATTTTATCCGCCTGCTCTTTGGTTATATTGTGAGCCAGAACCTGGTAGCTTTTACCTGCTTCATTCAGTTTGGTTTTCAGTTCTTCAACCGGAATATTCACGATTTCCGAAACTTTCACGGCCGCGTCGTCGGGCGATTCGATTTTATAATTATTGCCGAAAACGAAATACGAGTTTTTATTGGCGGCTGCCAAAACATTATTTCCGGTTGATAAATCGGATAAATAAATCCCGCCCCTGCCCGCCAGCAAAGCGGAAGGGTTGTTGTATTGGCTTTTCGCTTCCTGAACAAAGTACGAATGTTGGAAAAACATCACCGAAATCAATCTATAAAATATAACAGCCGAGCCAAACAGAACAAAAAAAGCGCAAACATAAAGTCTCGCGCCCGATAAGCCCCGGTTATGATTTAATGCCCCGTTTGCTCTTAATGGCACGGCCATTTATGATATTTCAATTATTTAAAGAATCACTGTACGCGAAACCGTTCCGGTCGTAAAGCGTTTCGATAACTTTTGCCTCCACCATGCCTGCGCGCCGGGCATAATCGGCAATTTCACTGGTGTTATACGAATCCAGATTGCTTTTTATCAGCCCAAGCTGTCCCACTTTGTTCTTTTTAACGGAAGCGACATATTCCTGCGCCACTACATTATTGGAAAGGAACGCGTAACCGGCTATCGAAACCAAAACTATGGCTATGAGAAAAATATTAACCAGTTCAATAAATGTTCTTTTCTTCCGACCGGCGGAATATTCAAACAAGTTCCTTTGCATGGCGATGACATTAATTTTTGATTTTGCCGTTCTCATATCATTTTTTTTATTATTCTTAATTTGGCGCTGCGGGCGCGGGGGTTTGATTCATTTTCCCCGGCGCCGGCGATTATCGGTTTTTTGTTTATAAATTCTCCGGTTTCGTTTTTTATCTGCTCTCTTCCGAACAATTTCACGATTCTGTCTTCCAGCGAGTGGAAAGAAATCACCGCCAGCATGCCGCCGCGCTTCAGGATGTTGAACGCCGCCGGCAGTCCGTGTTTCAGATTATCAAGCTCGCCGTTGACTTCTATTCTCAACGCCTGGAATGTCCGGGTGGCAAAATGTATTTTCCCGTGCTTGTACCATCCGGGCACGGCGCTCCCGATAATTTCAATCAGCTCGCCGGTTGTTTCAATCCTCTTTTTCTCCCGTGCCTGAACAATTGCTCTCGCGATTTTTCTTGAAAGTCTTTCCTCGCCGTACTCGTAAATAATGTCGGCGAGTTTGTTTTCCGGATACCGGTTCACGATTGCCGCGGCTGTTTTGGATTCGCCGACGATATTCATTCTTTGGTAGCGCATATCGAGCGGTTCGTCTCTTGTGAAACTGAATCCTCTTTGCGACTCATCCAAATGCCAGCTGGACATCCCGAGGTCAAGCAGGACGGCGTCGGCTTCGTGAATTCCGTTCTCGGTGGCGATATTCACGATATCGGCATAGTTTCCGTTCGCTAAAATCAGCGAGCCGGAAAAAGAGGAAGATTTATATTTTTCTCTGGCTTGTTCCAATAATTCCCCGTCTAAATCTATTCCCAGAAGCACTCCGTCGGGCTGAATTTTCTCCAGCAACGCCTGGGCATGCCCTCCTCCGCCAAATGTTCCGTCAACGACGACCTGCCCCTGTTTCAGATCCAGTTTTTCAATTACTTCATTTAAAAGAACCGGCTCGTGAATCATATTACTCCCAGTTCGCCGAGTTTTTCGGCAATGCTGTCGCCTTTCTTTTCAATTTCGGATTTATAGGCTTGCCACTTCTCTTCGTCCCAAATTTCCAAGCGATTAAACAAGCCCGCTATTACGGCGTTCTTTTTCAGCCCCGCGTAGTCTCTTAAATAATCAGGTATAAGAATCCTACCCAGCTGGTCCATTTCAACTTCCACGGCGCCGGATAGCAGAAGGCGCACAAAGCTTCTCGTGTCCTGCTGTCCCAATGGCAGTGTTCCCAGTTTTGACGCCAGCTTTTCCCATTCATTTAAAGTAAACAAAAAGAGGCAATTATCCAGACCTCTTGTTAAAACCGCTTTCTCCCCCACTTCTCTGCGCAATTTTGAAGGCACAGAAAGCCTTTTTTTAGCGTCAATCGTGTGTTTGTATTCTCCGATTAGCATTTTATTCTCAAAAAGTTATCCACAATTTCTATTAGTTATTAACACTTCTATCCACTTCATTACACTATGGATACATTATATACCACTAAGATATCCACATACAACACTTTAAAAGGCCGACTATCTACAAAAATGCCCTGCCACAAGTTGAGTTGTGACAGGGCATCGAAATATCATGCCGTGGTATCTACTTCTTCGGTCGGCAGTTCTTCCGGTTCTACCACCGACGGGACTCCAGAAAGAGCCGCGGTGACTTGTTCGGCTGTTGCGCAGACATAAACTTTTCTTTCAAAATCCCGCCCATTCCCGATGCAATCCCCGCTGGATATATAAACGACAGAGGGAGATTTGAACCGAAAGTCTGCATGGAGATCATTGATAAACGACGTCGAACTGCGACGGTCGCTTCCGACCACCAGTTCTGGCTCCTCGCCCGCATACAATGAACCGGCGCTGTAGCCGCCACTACCGAAGTGCTGACCACCACAGACGTGGATAGTCTTTACTTCGCCTTCGTTGACTTGGACCATTTCCACTTGTGTACCCAAAGGGGTACGACCACGAGAAATGGCTTCCAACCAAGAATTGATCGAACCCTTGCTTTTGCTAATCATGACATTCTCCTTGATTCTCTCGTTTCCCTGCGGGATAGGCCGCTGAGCAGAAGCAAAACATAATATTTTATAAAAGAACTTTCCCGCTTAAATTCCGTTCTTACGCTTTCATTATAACATACTTGTAATATGTTCGTCAAGCACTTAAAACCCCCATTTTAAGCCACTTTTTAGGGGTTCAAATTCATAAAATAACAATTCCCTGCCAGAGTTGTATCTGGTGAGCACAGAAGGGATCGGACCTTCGGCCTCTTCGATGTGAACGAAGCGCTCTACCACTGAGCTATGTGCCCCTTATTATTATACGCCCAATAAGCAATTTTGAAATCACTTTGTGGTCGGTGAGTATTACTTTTCGGCGCTGTTCAGAGTTGTGGATTGCATGGCTGGCTTGAAGTATAATATCTCCACGTTAAATGCCGAGCCTATTTATGAGTTTCTCGTGGGGACCTTCCAGAAGCACGCGGACAAACCGGTCAAACATTCCTAGCCGGTAACGGAATTCGTCCTTGTCCATCACGGCAAAAGTCAGTTCTTTCCCCACTTCGGCTTCCAGCGCCTTCAGAAAATTATTCAGCTTCCTTTTGTCTATGTCATCCCCCACTATAAGCAAGTCAGTGCTCAATGAGTTGTGGGTTTCTTTTTTCATAAAGATGCCGGAAATTACAGCCAGTCTAATCCGTCCCAGCCCGTTAATTTTCTCAATCATGTTCTTTTTCTCCGCCGGGGAAGATTTCAAAATCAAATCCCGCAATTCATCATAATGCTCAAACTCCGGATTGAGAACATAACAATCCTTCCCGGCGCGCACCCCCGGGTTGTTCTTTTTTGCCGCGCGTCCTGCCATTTTATTTCTCTTGGCTTTTCTACTCCTTCGTGTTTTCTTTTTTCTTTTTTTCGGCATTTTGGCTTAAAATTACTTTAGATCTTTTAGCGATTCTTAAAAGCCTGATTTCTTTCATTACTTTCAATTCTTTGCGGACAAGATTGATATCTTCCTGCGTGTGGTTTGCCGCGTCAAGGTCTGAAAAATATACGTCCGGATTTCTGAAAAAAAACTTCAAAAGCTTGAAGCGCAAACCGGAACCAAACAAGATATCCAATGCGTGCTTTGACATTTGCCGTGTGGATAGTAAAATTACATTAAATGGTTTAACCCGCCCTCGCTATTAGTAAAAACTAATACGCAGGGTCTTACATGTCAATATTTGACATAATATGGAAAAAATAACATTGAAGCCGGTTGCGAAAGAATTACTTTTCGAAAATGGAGCGCCCAACGCCCACTATGACGTTTTGGTTTACGACGGCAACGGCTCGCAGGAGAAGAACCTGGGTTCTTTATATACCATTTCCTATCTTAAACACGGTGATGAAGATCTCGGATATATTATGAGCCTTATTTCCTCGGTGGCTAAGCGCGAATACTATTCCAAACAATCATTGATAGAACAAAATCCAAAGCAGGCATTTGAAAACACGCTGCGGAAGCTAAACGAGATTCTCGACGATTTTTATGAAAATAGGGATTTTGAATTGGACCTGGGATTGCTGGCTATTTCCGGCGGTTCTATTTTTATATCGCATCTCGGGAAATTCAAGATAGCACTGGCTCGCCAAGACGAATACATAGACATTTTGAACAGCGTGGCTCTGTTTGATAAATCGAGTGAAGACGCCAGGAAATTTTCCAACGTGATGTCCGGCAAATTGGTGTCCGGAGATAAATTAGTTGCTTACCATCCAAACCGCTCGGTAACTTTGAGGGAGAAAATATTAAAAGATATATTCGTAAACGAGAGCCAAGATGTTTTTCACGATAAGATTGCTCAGTTAGCATCTAACGTAAACACCTTTTCATACTGCGGTATTCATATAGCGATAGGTGAGATAAAGGAAATACCAATAACAAAAAACCACAAGTTCAGTGACGTGGGTCAGGCAATCACGGCGGCATCCCCGGCTGAACAGGAAACGGTAGCGGTCAGTGCCACAAAACAATTCCTGGGTGACAAAAATTTTAGCCGAGAGAGGCCGAAGATTCAGCCGCCTCCAAGAATTATTCCCGCGGAGGTTTCGATATCGCACAAGAGGACGGTTCTGCGTGATATCGGCGGATATCTTGCCGACCTGAAAAATATTGGGCGTATGGGCAGGAAGAAAAAAACAATACTGCTGGCGGTATTGGCGGTTGTCGTGATAATCCCACTGGGAATCGTTGTTTACATGATTTCAAGCGGTTCCATGGGAAAGGCGAGTGTTGCCTTTAAGAATGCCGCGGACAAATACAGACTCGCGCAGTTGGCTTTAAGCAAATCCGATTTTAGGGGCGCCCGAGATTTATTAGGCGCCGCCCTCTCGGATGTTTCGGGAGTGCGCAATTCCAAAACCGATAAAATAGCCAACGAGATTACGGGAACAATGGATTTTGTCGATAAAACCACAGATGTAAAACCGGAATTGATTTATGAGCCCGGTACAAGCCAAGGCATCACTGTCAGCAAAATTATTGGCGACGATAACAGCCCATACGCGGCTAACCAGCAGGGTGTTTTATATGTGGTTACGCCGGGAAATCTTGTCCAGGTAGGCAACTTTGCCATGGATGCCAAACATGTCATAGAAATGGGTAAATATCTGGTTGCTTTTGATGAAAACAAGAATATCAGTGTATTCTCCGGAGAATCTCAAAAAATTAATTTGATTACCCTTAGAGAAAGTCCTCAAGCTAAAGTGATGACGGCATACGAAGGAAATTTGTATATGGTGACAACCACCGGGAAAATTCTCAAGTACGCCAACGTCGTCGGAGATATAAAGAAAAGCGACTGGGGCGTTCTGGGCAGCGAGAATGTATTATCTATGGCTATAGACGGCAATCTTTATCTGCTGGCGGATAACGGAAAAATTATAACTATGTATAAAGGCAAGCGAACCGGCGAGATAGACCTCCAGTTTAACCCGTCACCGGACAGCAAAATATTCACTCCGGCGAATGGCAGTACCTCTCTGTTTGTCTACGACCCGGTTAAGAAAAAGGTTTACACGTTTGATAAGACAAGCAAAATGCTGGTATCAAGCTATAAAATCGATGAAGCCGCTGAGGTTTCGGATTTATATGTAAACGCTAAAGAAAATATACTCATACTAACCAAAGACGGAAAAATCTGGCGAATTGGAACGTAAGGTTAGTAAAGTGAATAATGCCTTTTGGCACCGTTGAAATCGCAAATTGCATGGTCCGCCCTTGGGCGGAATTTGCGATTTCACGGAATGAACAAACTCGCTGGGTTTGTGAATGGTGATAAAAGGTATTATTCACTTTACTCCAGCACTATTTATTGCCCCCAAACAAAAATCCCGGTCAGCCGGGATTTTTGTTTGGGGAAATTCTTATTTTAATTCCACCGCCGCGCCTGCCTCTTCGAGTTTCTTTTTTAGTTCTTCGGCTTCCGCTTTCTTCACGCCTTCTTTGACTACGCTCGGAGCGGCTTCAATCAAATCTTTTGATTCTTTAAGTCCTTTTCCTGTCGCTTCCCTGACGACCTTAATCACCTGAATTTTCTGTTCGCCAATACTTTTAATGACAACATTGAATGAATCTTTCTCCTCGGTAGCGTCCGCGGCTTGTTCTTCACCGCCGGCAGCGCCAGCCGCGGCCGGAGCGACAGCCATTGCCGCCGCCGACACGCCAAACTTTTCTTCAAGCGCTTTCACCAGCTGGGAAAGTTCAATAACCGACATACTTTCTATTTGTTTAATTATATCTTCAATTTGAGCCATATTTATTAATTCCCGCCTGAAAAATTCAGGTCAGGGTTGTTATTATTGTTTCTTTGACGCTATCTGATGTAATACGACAGCCAGGTTTCTTATCACGCCCTGTAGCGCGTTTACGAGCCCCGAGAGCGGATATTTTATCATACCGACAGTTCTGCCTATCATAGCCTCGCGATTCGGAAGCTTGGCAATCTCAATCAGCTCGCCGGCGGGTATAAATCTCTTGTCGACAAACGCCCCAAGCAGTTTGAGCGCGCTGATTTTTTTCGAAAACAGATACACGCTTTTAGCCGCGCTTGCTTCATCTTCATAGCCGAAAACCAAGCCCAGAGAATCCGTTAGCGACAATATGTCCATCTCCAATTTATTGTTTTTAAACGCTCTGTTCATAAGGGTTTTCTTTTGGACCAGATAATCTGCGCCGGCAGCCCTAAGAACACCTCTTAAAGTGTTCATTTCGGAAACGCTTAAACCCTTTTCCCCCGCTCTGGCGAAGGAAGTAATAATCGCGATTTTTGACTTCGACAGCCTGTCGTTGATGTCTTTCAGTCCTTTAATTTTTTGATCTCTTGTTTTCACGTATTCTTTAGCACTCCCGTAAAGGTAAAGGATGCATATAAACAAAAAACGGTTTTTCAACCGTAGAATCGACCTTTAGCCCACCGGCATAAAAAGCCGGCTTCGGGATTACCTCAATGGGTCTTATAACGTGCCTTGACGGCGCACTGCCCATTTTCTACGGCATCACACTGCTATGTTAGCAAGTACCAAATTAATGTCAAGGGTTCTGCCCCGCCGGCGCGCCCGCTCCGCCGGCGCCTTGGAAATCAAACTGATTTTTAACCAAATCCGGATTAATAACTCTAAGAATCAAAACAGCCGAAACCAAAATTATTGCTCCGATAACGGCGCGCTTCATTATTTCTTTGGCGGCCGCTTTCTTGTCGGAAACGCCCGAAACCATCCATTGTATGCCGCCCCACAAAAACATCACAAAAACGCACGCGCCCACCACGGCCAGCGCCGTGTCGTACAAATTCGAAATAAAACCGGTAAAACCGATGGCCGGGTCAATTTTCGGTATGGTAACTTTGGCTTCGGCAATATGTATGAAAAATCTTAGTATAGAATGCATAATCATTTCAAATATTTCTCGCGGAGCATTAAATGCTCACTGGCTGTCTTTGAGAACATGGTGACTCCGTCCCGCGTCGTCAGATAGTAATAATAACTGCTTGGCTGGGGGTGAAGAGCCGCGCTTATGGCTCTTAAGCCCGGACTTGAAATGGGACCGGGAATCAAGCCCTTTCGCATATAAGTATTATAAGCCGAATCTTTCTTAAGGTTATCAACAATACTCACCTCGCTTACATCGCAATATTTGTGGTTAAGGAAAATAGGACGGCAGGCACCGTAGGCGACGGTAGCATCCAACGCCAACGGCATGCCTTTTTTCAAACGGTTTTCTATAACCCCTGCTACCAATCTCATTTCCTGCGTACTCCTGACTTCCTTTTCCAGAATCGACGCGACGATAATTATTCTTTCTTTTTCCTGGTCCGAAAGTCCGCCCAATAATTCGCTCGTTTTTTCTCCAAAAGCATTATATAATCTTTCGGCTATCTCCCGAGGCGACGTATCCGGAACAAAGCGGTAGGAATCCGGAAAAAAATTGCCTTCGCGCGAGACCACTTCCTGCGCCAAAAATTCACCGGGCTGCAAAACGCCGTTATCAGAAAGGAATTTATCAATATCGCCGACGTTGGACCCTTCAGGGATCATTACCACAATATCATTGGGCAATCCCTTCCCCTCGCTGAACATTCTGACCAGCTTGTAGGCGCTGATGTGTTGCGGTATGGAATATTTACCTGCCTTAAAATCCCGGTCGTGCCCGCTTATTCTGGCAAAAAACACGAACAGTCCGGTATTGCTGATAATCCCGTCCTCTTTGAGCCTTGAAGCGATAGAAGACATAGTTTCCCCTTTGTTAATAATAAAATTATTAGACAGCGGAGTTTTCCAAGGCACAGCGACGTTAATTGCCGCTATCAAAATGACGCCCGTTATCAAACCCGTAGCCGCGAGAGTGGTTCTACTTACCAGTTTCATATGTTAATCAAGGGGTTCCTGATTCAGCGCGCCGTTAGGTTTTACGGTTGAGACGCCCGACATCAGCAAACTAAGCCTGTTTTTAACCAAATTATTATCCGGATTAAGCTTCAAAATTTCCTGTAATTCGCTTATGGCCTTTGTCTTATCCCCTCTTTCCTCATATAAAAGCGAAAGATACCAGCGGGCGTTTGAATAATTGGGGGCTAAGGCAACGGCTGAAAGGAAGGAATTGAAGGCGTCGTTTTTCCTGCCGGCGTAATAATAAAGGAATCCCAGTTGGAACGTAATCGTCGGGTCTTTGGGATTTTGCCCGCGCAAAATTTCGAATTGCTTGATAACGTCGTTCACCCTGCCCTGTTTATTATAAACCACCGCCAGATTATAAGCCGGCTGTCCGTAGCGGCTGTTAAGCGACAGGGCTTTTTTAAAATTAGTCTCCGCGTTCGATAAATCATCGCTTATGGTTTTTTTCAGCTCATCCGCGGCGCTACCCTTAGGAGTGTTTTTAAAAGTATTGCCGTTAAAATCCGCCAAAGATAAATAAACTTCCCCCACGCGCTCGTAAATAATCGGATTTTGAGGGTCTCTTATGATTGCTTCCTTGTACATTTTAAGCGATTCATCGCCGGCGTTTCCGACAACACCTATAAGATTTTCAAGAATATAAGCTCTGTTCAGCCAAGTTCTGTAATCATACGGACTCGTGTCGGTTGCTTTTTTCGCGATTCCGAGAGCCGTGTTAAGCTGGTTCTGGATTCTCGTTTGAAAATGCTCGGGAGTTTCATCGCTGGGCGCGCCCGTTCTCGTTTCCCGCGCCAGCTGGATAATCAAATTTAGCGAAAGCGACATCATCGGACGGATATCCCGCTTGTTGTATTGGATGCTTTTCGCGAACAGTTCATTTGAATCTTTGTCGGTATTGGCTATTTGGGCGTCCAGAAACGCCGCATCGGCGATATAATTTTTAGTCAGGCGATACCCGGTTAATAAACTCAAAACCACGCCCGCGATAAAAACCAACGAAACCAGCAGGGATTTCTTAGAATTATGCTCAAAATGCGCCTCAAAAATTTCGTTTGAATATGTCGCCAGTGATATTATTATTATCAACGCGAAAACGGAGGTAATGTTGAACGGCAACAAGAAAAAGCCGAGAATCAAGCCCGCCGCGGCCGACAAAACGCCGGCTGATTCCGCGCCGGCGCCGATTCTCCGCCTGAATAACTCCCTGAAAAAATAAATAACAATTAAAATAAAAGCAATCGCCGAAATAATTCCGGAGTTGGCGATTATGGTTGAAAATTCCGTCGCGCTGTCGTTCGGCCGCGTTGACCCGCTGGCTAATCTGAATTTGTTAAAAGCGATCCCGAAATTTTCCTGACCGTAGCCAAACGGTCTTGATATCAACGATTTCCAAGCCACTCGGTAGGATTCTCCGATTGAAGGTACCACGCTTAAACTGATTCTGCTTTTCAATTTTGGTATTGCCGGATTAATCATCAGCAGAGCAATGCCCAAGGCGATAATCACAACCGGCGCGACAAGAAGCCGTATTCTATCGGCGACCCAATTTGAACGATTAATCAAAACAAATACCGCAAGCGACAGGAATGCCGCCAGCCATAAGCCAATACTCCCGACAACAATAAGTATAAACAGCGCTAAAACAAGCCCCAAAACCTTTACGGCCGTTTCAAGCCAACGCCATATTTTTCCGTCAAAACTTTCTTTAGCCAGAAAAATCGGCAGAAAAACAGCGCCTATTAACCCAATGGAATCAAATGAGCCGACGGTGTTCGGCACGATAAAATTATTGCCCAGCATCCGGAACACGAAGATTCCCATTGTCTGCAGAAAGCCGAACAATAGCATCAACATCACGGAAATCTGGGAGATGACGAGAATATTTTTTTTGCCGCCGCCGGCGGCTAACGTGACAAAACCGAGAATAATGATTGACACGATACTTACAAAAGAAAAAGCTTTGCCCTCGCCTATCCCGAACAAACTGCCGTACCAGTAGACGGAAGAAATCACAGCCACGATTCCGCCGATTATAAAAATAAAAACCGGCAAAGCCAGTCTGTTTCGGACGTAAAACAGCGTCCCCCTGCGTATTGTTTCAATCAGAAAAAGAACCGCGCCGATACAGGCGCCGATTACAATCAGATATTGCTTGTTGAATTCCAAAACATCAAAAGAAAACGGAAGGAAAAACAAAGGAGTCGCGAATATGACAATATATCCTATCCAGCGGGCTATTTTCATCAGAATACCCGGTTTGGCGGTCTCCTGTGTTTCTGAATCGCTGATTACGCGAGTGTTAATATGTCCACCGGCAAAATCGTCAAAATCAACGGGCGGTACTATATTCGCATTGCTTAAATCAAGCGGGTCCGGCGCCGTTTGCCGGTTTTTTTGAAAATAATCTTGCTCATCCATGCCAAGAGTATAACACAATATAATTTTACGAAAAGGTTTTTGGCGCCATAAACGGGGCTGGCAATTTAAACCCGTTTGTTGTTATACTTAATCATCAGCCGAATCTATGCCTAAGAAATATCTAAACGTCAATGAGGTCGCCAAATTGCTGGGTGTCGCCCCGCTTACGGTGAGAAACTGGGATAAAAGGGGCAAACTCATGGCTTACCGCAACCCGGTAAACAATTACCGGATGTACAAAATCGAGGACGTGGAAAGATTAATGCAACAGATAGAAGAAAGCGGAAATAAACCTCGGGTGATTGCCGTAAAAAAGGAAGAATAAAAAAATATCCCTCACCGTTGTATTGGTGGGGGATGTGATAGGGTTTAGGTTACGAGGCCCTTTTTTTGTTTACGTTGTAGTTGTAAAGGATATCTGAATTCCACTAAATCTCTCGCTGTTATCGCGAGAGGAGTACTGATTCCTAGAGTCTCGGCCAAGTTTTTGAACCCTCTGCGGGCATTGCTAAATTCTTTTCCTTTAAGCTCCTTGGTGCGGCCGGCTTCTTTGTCGGATTCGGATAAATCTTTATATCTGTGGGTGGACTGGGTTTCTTCTTCTTCCACCAGCCTATTGGCATAAGCCGCCATTTCTTCCCATAATTCCAAGAGATGGGCGTGTTTTTTACAGCTATCAAACAAAACGGTTAATTCTTCAACACTGGCCATTTAACCCTCCTCTTTCTGGCAACCAGTCAAAGAACAAATTGTATAATGTTCACTGCGGGAGTGGCAGGAATCGAACCTGCAGTCACGGTTTTGGAGACCGTTGGTTTGCCTTTAACCGACACTCCCACGCCCATTTTGGGCGCGGACTCTATTTTTTTGATTCCTTATGCATTGTGTGCAAACGGCAGAATTTGCAGAATTTTTTCATCTCAAGAACTTTTGTTACCATTTTTGTCTTGGTTGAAAAATGCGTTATTCGCTTGCATTTCGTGCACTTGAATTTGATTAAATTATCCTGTGACATAAAAATAAATATACACTATCCAGCTGTTTTTTCCAAGCTGCGGCTTGCTCCTTGAGCCGAAGGTGGGAATTGGCTTCGACTTTACCCTCGCCGTCGCTTGGGCAAGTCTAGCCACCGCCTCGCGATGTTGTCTGCTGACAACATATCGCTCCGCCGTTCAACTCTCAACGCAAGCCGCGCAGGCGGCTTGCTCCGTGAGCCGACGGTGAGAGTTGAACTCACGACCTACTCCTTCATTATACCTCCCCTTTATATCACGCTATTTGAGAGGATTAGACTGTATCTTCAGCCGCTTGGGCTGCCCTTGTCAGTCGTTCGAGCCCAATTTTGGATTTGGGCTACGGTCTGAACCCGCGCATAGGCCTTTGACCGTTATTCGGGCCTCACCGGCAAATTACTTTACCGGCGGGCAAAATTTACCATGGAGTTGCTCTGCCACTGAGCTACGTCGGCGATGTATTTATCTATTATTTTTTTAAGTTTCACGTTGTAGAAATATGTGAATTAACCGTAAAAAAACAGTTTATTTTCCTATCTTCATTTTTTTATTTCTTCTTTCCAGAGAATTCCTAGTGCATCATTAAAAGTTTTATCTACTAAATTACTCCTCTCCCTAAATTTATAAATTTTCTCGAAAATTTTTTTGGGGTCAATGACTATTATTTTTATTCCTCTATTCTTTAGTTCTCCCAAGACTCTCAATTGCTCCTTAAACCATTTTTGCGCGATAGGAAAAAATCTTTCCAATTCGTCAGAAGTTTGTTTGACTTTTTCTTCTTCGGTCTTCCCATATTGCTTTTCTTTGGGAGCTGTGAGATCCAATTTCCCTATATGCAACCACCCTATACCCCTATTAAGTAGATTCTGTCTAAAAGTAGCTACGGAAGGTAAAATATAAACTACCATATTATAACCCCCGGGCAATCCCCCGGAGCCATCAAATCTCTTTAGCTTACCATCACCATCCCTATCTTCATTTAATCCGTGTACATCTTCTATAATATTAATATCTCCCTGCCATTCAGAAGGAATCGGGAATATCTTCTGATAGTCTCTATCCCAAGAAATGATTTTACGTTCAGAAAGATCTGTTGTTAATTTTTTGGTTAAAACCCTTCTTATAGTTGCCTTGCCGGATATACCTATACCTCCAACCAAAATCTGAAAGGGTTTTTTCGTTGCCGAGAGGTATTTACTTGCCTCATTTTTAATAATATCTGTTAGATTCCCCATGAAACTAATTTTCTCTTTTCGTTGTTTGGGTAACTTTTCCGGGTCAAAATAAAATCCCCTTGCTGGCATTGCATTATCCAGTGCAGGGGCATTTTTTGCACCTAGATAATTTAGAAAAATAAATTCTAATTCTTCTAATTTAAATTCTTCCTCTGCTAATTTTCCTTCTTTATAATCTATGAGGTGTTTTTGAGTTAAGCTAAACCAGCGTTTGTCTTGTTGCTCTGGCGATAAACCAGAAAGCTCTCTCCATAATTGAGGATTTAAATGTTCCAAATGCGTATCCGTAGCTAGTTTTTCTGGTACCTTCTCAATTTTTGGCTCAAAATTTTTCTGCATATATGATAATATTATACTGTTTTTAAAAACTTCTCAATCTCCTTCCTATTTTTTTCTATCATCCCTATCAGTCCATTTTCTGAAACTGAATAAATAGCATATTTCTCGTCTCCCAGATCGTTGGTAACTTGAATAAACCGTATACAAAAAGATAGACCCCTCTCCAATATTCCGAATTTAATGGCATCTACTAAATATTTTTTCTCAAGATTAGTTAATTTCCTCCCATTCTGATTCTGATAGCCGTTTAGCAAAGCTTGAAAATTTCCGTTGCTCCACTTTTTCCAATTGTTCATAAAACACCACTGACGGCAAGCTTCCCCCAAATCCAAAATAAGTTTTCCATAATAACATCTATCAAAATCTATAATAGCAACGATTTTATCTTTTTGCCAGAGAACATGTCTCTTTCCCAAATCTTCATGGATTGTACCCATGGGAAGATTATCAGGGAATTTCAATGAACGTATTTCTTTTTCAAATTTAGAAACAAATTTCTCTGAATTTTTAAAATTGCTATTCAGAATTTTCTTTTTATCCTGATAAAACCAATTCTCTGTTTCTTTCAAATCCCAAATATGTTTCCTTTTTTCTTTGGTCTTATAATTTTTAATCAGGCTATGAAACTGGCCCACTAATTCACCAAATTGCTTTGCGTCTTTAGAAGTTGGGTTTAGTTTTGGTTTAGCATCAATAAATTCTCTTAAATATCCGAAATGATTTGCCCAAGAAATTACTTGCCCGCCATTTTTTGTAGCGATCGGTTTTGCAACAGGAAATTTTTTCTTAAAAAGATAGTTGATAATCTCTAGTTCGGCATCTATTTCTTGTTTAGATCGCCACCTGACACCCAATGGAGAAAGACGAAGCAGATAGCTTTTTTCAGTAGTGCTTATAATGTAAGCAATATTGCCACTCGTAGCAAGTGGTTTAATTTTTTTAATAGTGCCTAAATTAAACTTTGCCAGAAGTTCATTCAGAGCAATAGGCGGGATTTTTTGTTTGGTAAGCATGATTTAACCTATCTTGTGGGCCGGGAAGGATTCGAACCTTCGTAGGCGCAAGGCCGCCAGATTTACAGTCTGGTGCAATTGACCACTCTGCCACCGACCCAAACAACATCAAACTATCACAAAAAATGTTGCTGAGTGTCTTTACGACTTCGCTCGAACTTACTTTATCAAAAATTCGTGAATGATGAAAGCCCCGCCACTGCCTCGCTCCACTCGGCAACCCCAAAGAAAAATGTTCCTTGCTTTTTGGATTTGCGCGCGCCCAATTTTTTCTAAAAATGGAAAGGACATTTTTCTTTTTGGGGTTCTGCCCTCCAAGTATTCGGGCAGTGTGGCGGGGCTTCAATGCGGACTCGGTTTTGCCAAAGCTATTTTCTGGGGA